>NZ_JBFUFX010000006.1:0-378754 GCF_056403215.1 Mesorhizobium sp. P2_H9
CCTTCGTCATCCTAGGGCGAAGCAAGGAGCGAAGCGACGCGGCGCAGACCCTAGGATCCATGCCGTGACCTTTGAGCTTCGCGACGGTGGGTGTTAACAACGCGGCGCACGGCTCCAATTATCTGCTCTTCCCCCTCAGGGCAACGATCGCCGCCGCCGTCTCCTCTATCGAACGGCGGCTGACATCGATCATCGGCCAGCCGTGGCGGGTGCAGATCTGGCGGGCATAGGCGAGTTCCTCGGTGATGGCGGCGCGGTCGACATAGTCGCCAGCCTCGTAGTCGCTTGAGTTGCCCAGCACGCGGTTCTGGCGGACATGCGAGATGCGCTCGGCGGTGGCGATCAGCCCGACGATCAATGGCGTCTTGGCGCTGATCAGGCTTTCCGGGATCGGCACGCCGAGCACGATCGGAATGTTGGCGGTCTTGATGCCGCGATTGGCGAGATAAATGCTGGTCGGCGTCTTCGACGTCCGCGAGATGCCGATCAGCACGATGTCGGCGTCATCCATATTGGCCGGCAGCTGGCCGTCATCATGCTCCATGGTGAAGTTGAGCGCGTCGATGCGACGGAAATATTCGGCGTCGAGAACATGCTGGGCACCGACGCGGCGGCCGGCCGGCGTGCCGAGATAGGACTGGAACACGGTGAGCACCGGTTCCAGCACCGAGACGCAAGGCAGGCCCATGGTTGCGCAGCGCTCGTCGATGCCGCGCGCCAGCTTCTGGTCGACGACGGTGTAGAGGATGATGCCTGGTTCCTCCTCGATGTCCTCGAACACTTTGGCCACCTGCTTTTCGGTGCGGATGAGCGGATAGATATGCTCGATGGCGCGCGCATCCTTGTACTGCGCCGAAGCGGCGCGGCCGGCGGCGAGGAGCGTTTCGCCGGTGGCGTCGGAGATCAGATGCAGATGAAAGAAGCTCTGGGGTTTGTTCACAGGGTCCATTCCAGGCTGTGGGCGAATGTGGATAAACCGGGCCGAAAAATCGGCCGGCTGGAAGCGACTGTATCAGATGGCAGTTTGTCCACAATTCGATGTGCTGTCGGCTTCGTCGGGCGGCTGGGGACAAGTCCGGGGACGCTTTTTTTCAGCCAGGCGTCATCCACAGCGGCAATTTCCTTGGCTCGACGACAAACCATTGACTCCAGTCGTAAATTCCCGACCTTCCACAAAGTTCTGCAATCCTTTTGGAGAAGCGCGCGACAATATGCTGGCTGGCCTTTATCGGGCCAAAGCGGGACAGGTGACAACCACCGATACCAACAGACTCTTAGAATCAGAAGATTCTAGAAATAGACTCTTTAATTATAGAGAAGGCTTAGGAAGCGAGCGTTCAATGCCCGAAGTCAGGACCATGCTGGACGTGCTGAAGGGGCAAGCGGTGTTTCCACCGCCGCTCTGGATGATGCGTCAGGCCGGCCGTTATCTGCCCGAATATCGCGAGACGCGCCGTCGCGCCGGTTCGTTCCTCGATCTCTGCTATGATCCCGATCTGGCTGTCGAAGTGACGATGCAGCCGATCGAACGGTTCGGCTTCGATGCCTCGATCCTGTTCTCCGACATCCTTGTGGTGCCGCATGCGCTTGGCCGTGACGTGCGCTTCGAGGAAGGCCGTGGTCCGCTGCTGACGCCGATCGCCGCGGCCGAGATTGCGGCTCTCAGCGGCGAAACGTTTCACGTGAATCTCGAACCGGTCTACGAGACGGTGCGCCGCTTGCGGGCGAAACTGCCTGACGAAACGACGCTGATCGGTTTCTGCGGCGCGCCGTGGACGGTGGCGACCTACATGATTGCCGGCCATGGCACGCCCGACCAGGCGCCGGCGCGGCTGTTTGCCTATCGCGAGCCGGCGGCGTTTCTGCAGCTGCTGAAGGTGCTTGCCGATCACTCGGCGCAATATCTCATCCGTCAGATCGAGGCCGGCGCCGACGTGGTGCAGATTTTCGATTCCTGGTCCGGCGTGCTCGACGATGCCTCTTTCGACTTGTTCTGCGTGCAGCCGGTGGCGGAGATCGTCCGCCAAATTCGCGCCGTTCATCCCAAGGTTCCGATCATCGGCTTTCCCAAGGGCGCTGGCGCCCGCTACCAGACCTATCGCGAGAAGACCGGTGTAACGGCCCTGGGGATCGACTGGACGGTGCCCCTGACGGCAGCGAAGGAATTGCAGCGCTCGGGTGCGGTTCAGGGTAATCTCGATCCCTTGCGGCTCGTGGCTGGCGGCAAGGCGCTATCCGATGGTGTCGGCGCGATCCTGAAAGCGCTGGGAGATGGGCCGCTGATCTTCAATCTCGGCCATGGCATCACGCCGGAGACGCCGATCGCTCATGTCGAGGCGATGGTGAAACAGGTACGGAGCGCGACACGCCGATGACTCAGATGGACAACACGAACAGCACCAGCCAGGCAATGATACGCATGGCCGTTGGTGTCGCCGCGCTGGTTGTTCTAACGGCGCTTTTGTATTTCGTCGCGCCCGACGGCTTCTATCCGTGGGCAAAGGCGATCCATGTCCTTGCCGTCATCGCGTGGATGGCTGGCATGCTCTATCTGCCGCGATTGCTGGTCTACCACGCCGATGCCGAGAAAGGCTCGGTGCAGTCGGAGACCTTCAAGGTGATGGAGCGCCGCCTGCTGCGCGGCATCATCAATCCGGCGATGGTCGTTACCTGGGTGTTCGGGCTGTGGCTGGCCTGGAAAGGTTTTGCGTTCCAGGGTGGCTGGCTGCACGGCAAGATCGCCTTGGTGCTCTTGCTGTCCGCCGTGCATGGCTATCTCGCCGGCGCGGTGCGCAAGTTCGCCATGGATCGCAACGAAAAATCCGCGAAGCACTGGCGGATCGTCAACGAGATCCCCACATTGTTGATGATCGCCATCGTGATCCTGGTTGTCGTCAAGCCGTTCTAGACCATATCGGTCCCGTAAAACGCAGCTTGCTCTTTCACCCGACCGACGATAAAAGACGGGTCTTCCTTCCCGTCATGCGCCGCCCTTCATCGCTTTCGGCCGCGCCCGGCATTTGTCGCATCCCGCCGATATATTTTCCCCAAAGCAGATTCAGAGTCCGTCTATGCAAGAAATGAAACTCGCAGAGTTCAAGAACAAGAAGCCACCAGAGCTGATCGCCTATGCCGAATCGCTCGAGGTGGAAAACGCCAGCGTCATGCGCAAGCAGGAGCTGATGTTTGCCATCCTGAAGAAACTGGCCGCGCAGGACGTCGAGATCATCGGCGACGGCGTGGTCGAAGTGCTGCAGGATGGTTTTGGCTTCCTGCGCTCCGCCAACGCCAACTACCTTCCCGGTCCCGACGACATCTATATTTCCCCGTCGCAGATCCGGCGCTTTTCGCTGAAGACCGGCGATACGGTCGAAGGGCCGATCCGCAGCCCGAAAGAGGGCGAGCGCTATTTCGCGCTGCTCAAGGTCAACACGATCAATTTCGACGACCCGGAAAAGATCCGCCACAAGATCCATTTCGACAATCTGACGCCGCTCTATCCGACGTCGCGGCTGAAGATGGAAATGGAGGTTCCGACCTCCAAGGACATTTCAGCCCGTGTCATCGACCTGGTGGCGCCGCTCGGCAAAGGCCAGCGCGCCTTGATCGTGGCGCAGCCGCGTACCGGTAAGACGGTGCTGCTGCAGAACATCGCCCACTCGATCACCACCAATCATCCGGAATGCTATCTGATCGTGCTTTTGATCGACGAGCGGCCGGAAGAAGTCACCGACATGCAGCGTTCGGTGAAGGGCGAGGTCGTGTCCTCGACCTTTGACGAACCGGCGGTGCGCCACGTCCAGGTCGCCGAAATGGTGATCGAGAAAGCAAAACGCCTGGTCGAACATGGCCGCGATGTCGTCATCCTGCTCGATTCGATCACCCGCCTCGGCCGCGCCTACAACACCGTGGTGCCGTCATCCGGCAAGGTGCTGACCGGCGGTGTCGACGCCAACGCGCTGCAGCGGCCGAAGCGCTTCTTCGGTGCCGCCCGTAACATCGAGGAAGGCGGTTCACTGACCATCATCGCCACCGCGCTGATCGATACCGGCAGCCGTATGGACGAAGTCATCTTCGAAGAGTTCAAGGGCACCGGCAATTCGGAAATCGTGCTCGACCGCAAGGTCGCGGACAAGCGTATCTATCCGGCGATGGACATCCTCAAGTCCGGCACCCGCAAGGAAGATTTGCTGGTCGCCAAGCAGGATTTGCAGAAGATCTTCGTGCTGCGCCGCATCCTGGCGCCGATGGGCACGACCGATGCGATCGAGTTCCTGATCGACAAGCTCAAGCAGACCAAGACCAATGCGGACTTCTTCGATTCGATGAACACGTAGGGGTCGAGCTGCGGATCCGCGGTTCGTTCCAAGCAAAGCTATTTGGGAGCCCATTCCGAGAGATCGGGATGGGCTTCTTCATTTGGGTCAAATCACCGTCGCAAGAGCCGCTCGAGCTCTTCAGCATCCGTCACCACCGGCAAACACACCTGCCCCGTGCAAAGCCAGGCGCCAGCTCTGTCGGTAGGCGGTAGGACACCGCCCGGCAAAGTCGGTCGATTCGCTTCCGAACCGATCGCCAATACAATATCGACTCGTCTCGGATCCGGGGATCGATTCGCAACCGGAACGAGTCCTGGATCGGCGAGGTTGTCTATTAGCACCAGCTTCAATGGCTCGATCGCGAGGGCACAGGCGTTGACGATGCCGGCCTGGCCATAGGCCTGGTGTGCAGCGCGGCCGGCGGCATGCTCGGCGACTTTCCAGGTCTTTTCCTGCAGGTCGAGATCGCCGGTAACGGAAGCCAGACGGACCAGGGCTTCGATGATCTGGCCGGAGGCCGAGGTGATCGCCTCGTCGACATCGCCCCTGATGCGGATCGGCACGTCGGTGCTGTCCGACGCAGTCAGATAGTAGCCGGTCTTGTCGCTGTCCTGATGCCAATGGTCGAGTTGTTCGATGAACCGGCGGGCTCGCTCGACATAGCTCCAATCGCCGGTTGCCTCGAACAGCGCGATCGCGGCGTTGGTCATCGCGGCATAGTCGCTCGACAGCGCCGGAAACAGCTTTTTGGCGCCAAGTATCGAATGCGGCAGGCGTCCGTCCTGGCTGGCTTCGGCAATATGGGCGAAGGCCTTTTCAGCCGCTTCGATCCAGTCGGTCCGGCCGAGCGATCGCCCTGCTTCGGCAAGTGCTGCGATCATCAGGCCGTTCCAGTCGGTGAGTGCCTTGCCGTCGCGTCCAGGCCTGACGCGATGCTCTCTGGCTGCGAGAAGCTTCGCCTTCAGTGGATTGAGCTGATCGCGATCGGCCACGCTTTGCGTCTGCTGGGCTTCGCTCTGATGGACAATCGGCTTGCCTTCCCAGCCATGCGGCCCGGAAAGCGTGAAGTGTTTGAAAAACAAGGCCGATTCGTCACCGAGCACGGCTTCGATCTCGTTCTTGCTCCAAGTGTAGAACAGCCCCTCCTCGCCGTCGCTGTCGGCATCGAGGCTGGCGGCTAAGGCGCCACCTTCGACGCGCATCTCACGCAGCAGCCAGTCGATCGTCTCTTCGATTCGTATCCGGAACAAATCATTGCCACTGGCCGCATAGGCCCAGTTGCACAGGCGGATCAGCTGGGCATTGTCGTAGAGCATTTTTTCGAAATGTGGCACCAGCCATTCGGCGTCGGTCGAGTAGCGGCTGAGCCCGCCGCCGATATGGTCGTAAATGCCGCCGGCCAGCATCTTTTCGAGGCTGAGCAGGACGGCGTCGCGATGCGAGGTGCTGCCGTCGCGCAACCACGACAGCCACAGCGTCTGCATGAACGGCGCGTTGGGAAACTTTGGCGCGCCGCGCAGGCCGCCCAGATCCCTGTCGATCATGCCGTCGATGCCGTTGGCGAGCTGTCTCAGCGTATCAAGGTCGAGCGTGGCCTTGGCATGAGTGCCCGCCAGCCGCGCCTCGACATGGTTGGTCAAGCCATCCGCGCTCTGATGCAGGCTCTGTTGCTTTTCGCGCCAGGCCTTGTCGACGGCTTCCATCACCTGGATAAACCCGGGACGGCCATAGCGCGCCTCGCGCGGAAAATAGGTGCCGCCCCAGAACGGCTTGCCGTCCGGGGTCAGGAACATGGTCAGCGGCCAGCCGCCCTGCTCGCCCATAGCCGAAAGTGCTGCCATGTAGATCTGGTCGATATCAGGCCGTTCCTCGCGATCGACCTTGATATTGACGAACAGCCGGTTCATGACGGCGGCGACAGCGTCGCTCTCAAAGCTTTCATGCGCCATGACATGGCACCAGTGGCAAGCGGCGTAGCCGACCGAAAGCAGGATGGGTCGCTCGAGCGCCTTGGCTTCCGCCAAAGAGGCAGGCGACCAGGCCCGCCAGTGCACCGGGTTGCCGCTGTGCTGCTGCAGGTAGGGGCTGGCCTCTTCGGCAAGCAGGTTTTGCGCGGGCAATGTCAAAATGGGCAACTCGCTGAACGGGATCAGGATTAAGCGGGCGAAGCTAGGGCGGTTCGACAGAGCGGGCAAATGATTTCAGCTGAGTCCATCGTTGCGCTTTCGAGCGGCCGCCTGCCCGCCGGCATCGCCGTCATCCGTATTTCCGGCCCGAAGAGTCGATTCGTAGTCGAAACGATTGCCGGCAAGGTTAAGGACCGTGTCGCGACCTTGCGCAAGCTACGGGCGCCAGACAAAACCGTGCTCGACAGCGGGCTCGTCGTCTTTTTTCCTGGCCCCGACAGCTTTACCGGCGAGGATGTCGCCGAATTCCATGTCCATGGCGGCCGGGCCGTGGTGACCAAAATGCTGGAGACCATCGCCGGTTTTGACGGTGTCAGGCATGCGGAGCCGGGCGAATTCACCCGCCACGCCTTTCTCAACGGCAAGCTCGACCTGGTCGAGACCGAGGCGCTGGCCGACCTCATCAACGCCGAAACCGAAGCGCAGCGGCGCTTTGCGGTGCAGAACGCCCAAGGCGTGCAAAGCGAACTTTATCTCGGCTGGCGCCGCCGGCTTATCCATGCGCGGGCGATGATCGAGGCCGAGATCGACTTCGCCGATGAGGACGATGTCCCTGGTTCCGTTTCGGATACGGTCTGGTTGGACGTGCGAAAGATGATCGACGAGATCGATCGCCACGTCGCCGGGTTTCGCGCCGCCGAGATCATTCGCGACGGCTTTGAGGTCGTCATCCTGGGCGCACCGAATGCCGGGAAGTCGAGTCTGTTCAACGCCCTGGCGCGGCGCGATGCGGCTATTGTAACGGATGAGCCCGGCACGACGCGGGACCTGCTTGAGGTGGTGCTGGATCTCGAGGGAATGCGGGTCAGGGTGACCGACACGGCGGGCTTGCGCGAGGCGCCGGGCAAGGTCGAGGCGATCGGCATAGAGAAAGCCCGAACGAAGGCACGCGGTGCCGACCTTTTGCTGCTGCTGGAGGATATGCTGAACCCGGCAGAAGTTGGTGCAATGCCGGCCGACGTTCCGACGCTGAGGATTGGCACAAAAGTAGATCTGGTGCCGCAGACGCCGGCGACGCAGTACGACGCGGTCATTTCGACCAAGGATGGAACGGGGCTGACGGAGCTGTTGGCGGATATCGGAAGCCGCGCCGCGGCGCAGGCCGGCCAGGTCGGTGATATCCTGCCGTCGCGGCTTCGCCACGTTGAGCTGCTTAATGAGACGAAACGCTTCCTGCTGTCGGCGGTGACGGGAGATGGGCGTGGGCAGGAGTTGCGCGCCGAGGATCTGCGCCTGGCGGCGGACCGGCTTGGCCGCATCGTTGGTGCTGTTGACGTCGAGGATCTGCTGGATGTCATCTTTTCGCAGTTCTGCATCGGCAAATGACTCACGTGAAACACGACCTGGCGGCTGGCAGGTGACTCACGTGAAACACTGCGCCCGTCCGAACTGTCGTGACTCACGTGAAACAGGGCGACTGGGATGCCGGCGATGTTGTTTCACGTGAAACGATGGGCCTTGCATTCTTGACAGCACGCGCATGCGGGCACATGTGTCGGGCGAACTGAAATTCGGGATTCTAGGAATGAACGATCACTACGATGTGGTTGTGGTGGGCGGCGGCCATGCAGGGTGCGAGGCGGCCAGTGCTGCCGCGCGCGCTGGCGCCAGAACGGCGCTGGTGACGCTGCGCTTCGACACGATCGGCGTCATGTCGTGCAATCCGGCGATCGGCGGCCTCGGCAAGGGCCATCTTGTGCGCGAGATCGACGCCATGGACGGGCTGATGGGCCGCGTCGCCGATGCCGCCGGTATCCAGTTTCGTCTGCTCAACCGGCGCAAAGGCCCGGCAGTGCGTGGACCGCGCACGCAAGCGGACCGCAAGCTCTATCGGCTGGCAATGCAAGCGGCGATCCGTGAACAGGCCGATCTCGATGTGATCGAAGGCGAGGTTCTCGATTTGGAGATCGAGGACGGGCGCCTGTCGGCTGTGAATTTGGCAAATGGCCGCAGACTCGCCTGCGGCGCCGTGGTGTTGACCACAGGCACTTTTCTGCGCGGACTGATCCATATCGGCGAGAAGAAGATCGTTGCCGGCCGTATGAACGAGCAGGCCAGCCTTGGACTGTCGGCGACGATGAGCCGTGCGGGCTTCAAGCTCGGGCGGCTGAAGACCGGCACGCCGCCGCGCCTAGACGGTAGGACGATCGATTGGGCATCGCTGGAAAGCCAGGCGGCGGATGAACATCCCTCACCTTTCTCGCTGTTGACCGATCGCATCGAAAACCCGCAGATCCATTGCGGCATTACCCGCACGACACCGGCGACGCACGAGCTGATCCGCGCCAATCTTGGCCGTTCGGCCATGTATTCCGGCTCGATAGAAGGTGTGGGGCCGCGCTATTGCCCGTCGATCGAGGACAAGATCGTCAAGTTCGGTGACCGCGAGGGTCACCAGATTTTCCTGGAGCCGGAAGGCCTGGACGACGACACAGTTTACCCGAACGGCATTTCGACCTCGCTGCCCGAGGACGTCCAGCTCGACATTCTGAAAACCATACCGGGGCTGGAGCGGGCGACCATGCTGCAGCCCGGTTATGCCATCGAGTACGACCATGTCGACCCGCGCGAATTGCTGGCGACGTTGGAAACGAAGCGGATTGGCGGCCTTTTCCTGGCGGGGCAGATCAACGGCACCACCGGCTATGAAGAGGCGGGCGCACAAGGATTGCTCGCCGGCCTCAACGCGGCGCGCAAAGCCTCGGCGAGCGAGCCAATCGTGCTCAGCCGCACCGAAGCCTATATCGGCGTGATGGTCGACGATTTGACCAGCCGCGGCATCAGCGAGCCCTACCGCATGTTCACCTCGCGGGCCGAGTTCCGGCTGTCGCTGCGCGCCGACAATGCCGATGAGCGGCTGACGCCATTGGCCGTGAAGCTTGGTATTGCCTCACAGAAGCGGACGCAGCGGTTCAACGATGTCGTGGACGATCTCAACAAGGCACGGCAGCTCGCAACCAGCACGACCATGACCCCAAACGAGGCGTCGGGTCACGGGCTGCAGATCAACAAGGACGGTGTCCGCCGCTCAGCCTATGAATTGCTGGCCTATCCCGGCGTCGATGTCGCCTGGCTGGCTCGAATTTCGCCTGCGTTCGGCGAAATCGACGCCAAAACGGCAGAGCGACTCGAAACGGAGGCGAAATATTCCGTTTACCTTGACCGCCAGCAAGCCGACGTCACTCAGATCCGGCATGAGGAGAGCCGCTTGATCCCTGTTGCAGTCGATTTTGCGAGTGTTCCAGGACTTTCTAATGAACTGAAGCAGAAGATGCTGGCGCGCCAGCCGCGCTCCATTGCCGATGCGCAGCGCATGGAAGGCATGACGCCTGCGGCTCTGGCGATCATCGTCGCACATGTCCGCAACGCCGAGGCGTCCGTGCAAAGGGACGTTGCGTGAGCGCTGCCACATGGAAAAGCCTGCAAGAGGCCGCAGGCCCGGTTTCACGTGAAACATTCGATCGTTTGGTCGAATTCGAACGGGTCTTCCAGAAGTGGAACAGCCGCATAAACCTGGCCGCGCAATCGACGCAAGACGATGTCTGGCGCCGCCATATATTGGACAGCGTGCAACTGGCGCGACTCGAGCCGGTGGCAACGCGCTGGGTCGATATCGGCTCGGGTGGCGGCTTCCCTGGCCTGGTCATGGCGTTTCTGCTCGCCGAGCGCGCCGGCGCCTCGATCGACCTGGTTGAGAGCAACCGCAAGAAGGCGTCGTTCCTGCAAGCCGTCGTCGGGCAATTCAATCTGCCCGCGCGCATCATCGCGCGGCGCATCGACGACAGCTATGCGCTTGTTTCTGAACCGCAAATCGTCACGGCCCGAGCGCTTGCCGCGCTGCCCGCTTTGCTCGATCTGGCGGCGCCGTGGCTGACAAAAGGTGCGCGCGGCCTGTTCCACAAAGGCCGGGATTACCGCACCGAAGTGGAAGAAAGCGCTCACCGATGGTGCTTCGATCTGGTAGAACATTCGAGTGTCACCGACCCGCATGGGGTCATCCTCGAATTGTCTGCTTTGCGCCCGGTTAAAAATGAACTTCTGGCATAAACCCATGATGAAGAATGGCCCTCGAATCATCACCGTAGCCAACCAGAAGGGCGGTGTCGGCAAGACGACGACCGCCATCAATCTGGCCACGGCGCTGGCGGCGATCGGTGAAAAAGTGCTGATCGTCGATCTCGACCCGCAGGGCAACGCCTCGACCGGTCTCGGCATCGACCGCAAGGACCGCACCGTCTCCTCCTACGACGTTTTGACCGGCGAGCTGGACCTCGAAGCCGCAGCCATTCCGACCGCGGTTCCCGGCCTGTCGATCGTGCCGTCGACGCTTGATCTGCTCGGCATCGAGATGGAGATTGCCTCGGCGCCGGACCGGGTGCTGAAGCTGCGCAATGCGCTGCGTGCCGCGACCGAGCGCGGGGCGCCTTTCGGCTATGTGTTGATCGACTGCCCGCCGTCGCTCAATCTTTTGACTTTGAATTCAATGGCGGCAGCGGATTCTGTTCTTGTGCCGCTGCAATGCGAGTTCTTTGCGCTGGAAGGTCTCAGCCAATTGCTGGAGACGGTCGAGCAGGTGCGCCGCTCGATCAATCCGGATCTGACCATCCAGGGCATCGTGCTGACCATGTATGACGGCCGCAACAACCTCGCCAACCAAGTGGTGCAGGATGTCAGGGCGCATATGGGCGACAAGGTCTACGAGACCATCATCCCTAGGAATGTGCGGGTTTCCGAGGCGCCGTCCTACGGCAAGCCGGCGATCCTCTACGATCTCAAATGCTCAGGCAGCCAGGCCTATCTGCAGCTTGCCTCAGAGGTTATCCGCCGCGAGCGTAAATTACGCGCTGCTTAATTAGCGAACAAGCCGATTCGACACCGAAACGATCTGGACAGAGAATGAGCGAAGACCTTTCACGAAAAAGACTGGGGCGGGGACTGGCGGCGCTGATCGGCGAGATAGATCGCCCGGCCGCACCGGAAAAACAGGGCCTGAACGCCGACGGCAAGGTGCCGATCGAGTTCCTGACCCCCAATCCGAAAAACCCGCGCCGGCATTTTGGCGATGCCGAGCTCACTGATCTGGCGCAGTCGATCCGCGAGCATGGCGTCGTGCAGCCGGTGGTGGCGCGGCCCTCGCCGACACAAGCGGGACGCTACGAGATCATCGCCGGCGAACGGCGCTGGCGCGCGGCGCAGCGCGCCGGGCTGACCGAGATCCCGATCATCGTGCGCGACGTCAACGATCGCACCGCGCTCGAGCTCGCCATCATCGAAAACGTCCAGCGTACCGACCTCAACCCGGTCGAGGAGGCGCTCGGCTACCAGCAGCTGATCGACGATCACGGCTATACCCAGGCCGATCTCGGCCAGGTGATCGGCAAGAGCCGCAGCCATGTCGCCAACACGCTGCGGCTGCTGAAATTGCCCGACGTGATCCGCGACATGCTGGTCGACGGCGCGCTGTCGGCCGGCCATGCCCGCACGCTGGTGACCGCCGAGGATCCGGCCGGCCTGGCCAAACGCATTGTCGAGGAGGGGCTGTCGGTCCGCCAGACGGAAGCGCTGGCGCAGATGCCGGCAGGCAGCAGCTCGAATGGAGCGCGCCCAGCGGCCAAGCCGGCGGACAAGGACACCGACACGCTGGCGCTGGAAAAGCTGATGACCGACACGATCGGCATGATCGTGGCGATCGAGCACAAGGGCAAGGGCGGCGTGCTGCGGGTGAACTACCGGACGCTGGAGCAGCTCGATGAGTTGTGCCGAAGATTGAAGCAGGAGCGGTAGTTAGCCGGCGAATAACTCCAGCTGAAGATTGATTTGGTGCATGCGGAAAGGGCTGGCGATTGCCGGCCCTTTCCTTTGCGTCGCTGGCAATTGGCGAAATCGGCGAGGCTGCGTATCCCCCCCTCGAGGGGGAGATGGCCAGCAGGCCAGAGGGGGTCGTCTCACATCGAGCGCTGGCGCGGAGCGAAGAAGGGTCGGCGCTTTACGCGCTGGGACCCCCTCTGTCGCCTTCGGCGACATCTCCCCCTCAAGGGGGGAGATCAGCCGCGCTGCGCCAGTCGACTGCTCTCAACCGCAATGCCAAGCAGCGCCTGGCGCTCACGGCTTGACAGTGCCGGGCAACGGCGTAACCTAAATTAGATATGGCTTAAATTATCTGCCCTGGCGTGCCGATCAGTCGCGGCGAGGGTATTTGCCATTCCTACAATAGCCGTGAAATGGCACCGCCTCGCCAAAACGATATGCCGACGCGCCTGACGCAAGTGGGAGGTGCAAATGGCAGTCCGTTGGCAATTGTCCGGAAGTTACTTCGAAAATTGTAGCTGCGATGTCGTATGTCCTTGCCTGCTGTCCACCAATGCACAGCTGACATCGAAGCCGACGAAGGGCGTTTGCGACGTCGGTCTGGTCTTTCACATCGACAAGGGCAATTACGGGGACGTTCGATTGGATGGGCTCAGTGTCGCGATGGTTGCGCACACGCCGGGTCCGATGGCAAACGGCAATTGGACCGCCGCCGCCTATATCGACGAACGCGCCGATGACAAGCAAACAGAGGCGCTGGGTGCCATCTTCACTGGCGCCGCGGGCGGCCCTATGGCGGTGTTGGCGCCCATGATCGGCACGAATCTCGGCGCCAAGAAGGTGCCGATAGACTATCGGATAGACGGCAAGAAGCGGTCGGCGGAGATTGCGGGCGTCATGCAGATGGCGGTCGAGCCGCTGCCGACAATGCGCGAGGACGGGCAGATGTGGGCGGCCACCGGCCATCCCATCAATCCCGACTGGCTCGCCCTGGCGATGGGGGCGGAAGGCAGTACTTTCAGTGACCATGGCATGAGTTGGGACAATTCCCGTCGAAACGGACACTACGCCCCGATCAATTGGTCCGGCCAGCAGTAGCGTTGGCCGCATGGTCGAGGCGGATCCGCTGACGCTGCAGCGAAACATCATTCTCGCGCTGCTGATCGCTATCGCTGCGGCGGCGTGGACCCTGCTTGTCTGGCAGCAGATGGGCATGGACGCGGACATGCGCATGGAAATGTACTCACCCACCATGGGCATGGAGGCGCCGCTGTTTCTTGCCGTCTGGATGATCATGATGATTGCCATGATGTTTCCAACGGCCGCGCCCATGATCCTGACGTTTCACCAGGTCCAGGCCGGCAAACGGGGCCGGGGCGAGACCTTTGTCTCGAGCTGGGTGTTCGTGGCCGGGTACATGCTGGTCTGGGGCGTGATGGGCGTTGTCGCCTTTGCCGGCGCGGCGGGTGCGGAGATGCTTGCCGGGCATGTGGGATTGTCGACGGCGACGGCCGCGCGTATCGGCGGCGCGCTGCTGATGCTTGGCGGCGCCTATCAACTGTCCCCGCTGAAAGATCTGTGTCTGGCCAAATGCCGCACGCCGATTGGCTTCATCCTCACCTCATGGCGCGATGGTTACTGGGGCGCGATTCGCATGGGCCTGGAGCACGGACTTTTTTGCCTGGGCTGCTGCTGGCTTTTGTTTCTCGCGCTGTTTCCTCTCGGGATCATGAACGTCGCCGCAATGGCCGTGGTCACCTTGCTGATCTTTGCGGAAAAGACCCTCCCGTCAGGAGAGGGGATCGCAAAGGTCTCGGGTGTCGCCCTGCTGCTTTATGGCGCGGCGGTGCTGGTCTTTCCACAGGCGCTGCCAACCTTCCAGCCGATGGGCGCCATGACAATGAATTGAAAAGGCCTTTCTCGGTTGCGGCGTTTGTATTTGGCGAAAGCGGTGGAGCCGCTGATCTCCCCCCGTCAGGGGGAGATGGCCGGCAGGCCAGAAGGGGTCGTCTCACATCAGGCGCCGGCACGGTGTGAAGAAAGGTCGGCGCTTTACGCGCTGGGACCCCCTCTGTCGCCTTCGGCGACATCTCCCCCTCGAGGGGGGAGATCAGCCGCGCTGCGCCAGCCGGCTGCTTTCCACCGCAATGCCAAGCAGCGCCTGCCGCGCCAGCGCGACGGATAGATCCGGCCTTCGCCGGGTCTGCAGCACTGCGGCCTGCAGCCGGGTCAGCGCCCGGCCAAGCGCCTCGCCGCTCCAGCGCTCCAGCGCCCTTTCCACCAGCTTGCGCCGCGAGAAGAAGACTGGCGGGCGCGCCGCGGCGACGACCGAGGCGGCGTTGCGGCCGCCGGAGTCCATCTGGCCGCGCATGGCCTGGATCGCCTGCAGCTGCCGCATCGCCGACGACAGCACCAGAAAGGGCTGGCCGGACTGGCAATGGCGGGTGAAGGCGGTGTCGAAATCGCTGATTTTCCCCTCGAGCAGCGCGTCGACGGCATCGTCGAAGGAGGCGCCGGAGACGTCGCCGGACATTGCCTTGACGTCGTCGAGGCCGATTTCCTTTTGGCCGTTGCTGTAGAGCACCAGCTTTTCGATCTCGCCGCGGGAGGCCAGCCGGTCGCCGCCAAGGTTGCGGCGTAGCGCCTGCCGGGCATCGAGCGCCATGGTCATGTTGGCCTTGCGCAATTCGTCATCGATGACACCGTCGATGTCCCTGGCTTCATCGGCATAGCAGGGCAGAGCCATGGCGTTGTCGGCCGCTTCGACGATGGCTCGCAGCCCGGTGCCCTTCTTGAGATCGCCGGCTTCGATAAGAATGATGGCATCGCGAGGCGGTTCCGCCGTCAGCGCCTTGACGTCGTCGGCCAGCGCCTTCTGGCCGCTGGCATTGCGCACCCAGAGCAGGCGGCGCTCCGAAAACATCGGCACGGTGCGGGCCTCGTCGAGCAGGCGGCCTTCGTCGCGGTCGACCTCCGAACCTTCCAGCCGGACCACCGAGAACGGATCGTCGAGCGGCAGTCCGGTTTTGCCGGCAAAGGCCTTGGCGCGTTCGGCGACGAGGCCGCGGTCGGGGCCGTAGAGCAGGACGATCGAAATACGCGCGTCCGGCTTCGCGAGCCACGAATCGACCTCATATCCTTTTTTCTGCGCCATGGTGGGTGGTTAGCATGGGTCAGGGTGGGTGAACCAGAGCCAGTGCGGACCGCTTCTATGCGGCTGCAGCGATGGGTGCCTCATATCCAGGCGACAGCGCTGCCCCTCACCTGCCTGCCGGCATCCTCTCCCCGTATAGTGACGGGGAGAGGGGTCGCTCTCATCGCTGGCTTCGCCAATCGCCAGCGTTGCAAGATGGGCGATGAGGGTGCGGTCAGCCCTTTCTCCCCGTCACTATACGGGGAGAAATGCCCGGCAGGGCAATGAGGGGCAGCGCAGACATCGGCAGAAATTAGCTCCTGTTGCGCCAGACCCGTCGTTCCCATTCGCCAAATTGCGCGCAGGCGGAAAAGATCGACAAGAAATTTCGGCGGCATATCTGCATCTTGTCGACCGCACGCCGCATCGGCCCGAAAAGGCTGATGACCGGGAGGACGGGCTTTATCTGGCCCCACGAATTGACACTGGTCTGGCGGCACAGATGTGCAAATATCCTGGCCAGGCAACATTGGAGGACCAAGGTCATGGCCGATGCTGGAATGTTGCGCTTCCACGTGCCCGAACCGGAGGTGCGGCCGGGCGGGACGCCTGACTTCTCCAACGTGCCCATTCCGGAGGCTGGCTCTGTGCCGCGGCCGGAGATCGATGTCGATCCGCGCACCATTCGCGACATGGC
This sequence comes from Mesorhizobium sp. P2_H9, assembly GCF_056403215.1. Taxonomy (NCBI): domain Bacteria; kingdom Pseudomonadati; phylum Pseudomonadota; class Alphaproteobacteria; order Hyphomicrobiales; family Phyllobacteriaceae; genus Mesorhizobium; species Mesorhizobium sp. P2_H9. Next base: position 16,144 of record NZ_JBFUFX010000006.1, read on the forward strand.
GTTCTCGATCATCCGCGTCTTGAACCGCAACGGCGAGGCCGTCGGACCCTGGGCCGGGCTTCTTTCCGATGAGGAGCTGCTGGCCGGCCTGCGCCACATGATGACGCTGCGCACTTTCGATGCGCGCATGCAGATGGCGCAGCGCCAGGGCAAGACCTCGTTCTACATGCAGCATCTGGGCGAAGAGGCGGTGGCCTGCGCCTTCCGCAAGGCGCTGGCGCCGGGCGACATGAACTTTCCGACTTATCGCCAGGCCGGCCTGCTCATCGCCGACGGCTATCCGATGGTCACCATGATGAACCAGATCTATTCCAACGAGGCCGATCCGCTGAAGGGCCGGCAATTGCCGGTCATGTATTCGTCGAAGGAGCATGGCTTCTTCTCGATCTCCGGCAATCTGGCGACGCAGTACATCCAGGCGGTCGGCTGGGCGATGGCTTCGGCGATCAGCAACGATTCCCGCATTGCCGCGGCGTGGATCGGCGACGGCTCGACCGCCGAGTCCGACTTTCACTCGGCACTGGTCTTCGCCTCCACCTACAAGGCGCCGGTCGTGCTCAATGTCGTCAACAACCAGTGGGCGATCTCGACCTTCCAGGGCATTGCGCGTGGCGGCTCCGGCACGTTTGCGGCGCGCGGCCTTGGCTTCGGCATCCCGGCGTTGCGCGTCGACGGCAACGACTACCTCGCCGTCCACGCAGTGGCCAAATGGGCCACCGAGCGCGCGCGCAAGAACCTCGGGCCGACGCTGATCGAGTATGTCACCTACCGCGCCGGCGCCCATTCGAGCTCCGACGACCCTTCGGCCTACCGGCCGAAGACCGAGTCCGACGCCTGGCCATTGGGCGACCCGGTGATCCGGCTGAAGAACCATCTCATCGCGCGCAAGGTCTGGTCGGACGAGCGCCACGCCCAGGCCGAGGCGGAGATCCTCGACATGGTGATTGCGGCACAGAAGGAAGCCGAAAGCCACGGCACGCTGCATGCCGGCGGCAAGCCGTCGACGCGCGACATGTTCGAAGGCCTTTATGCCGAGATGCCGCCGCATCTTCGGCGCCAGCGCCAGCAGGCGGGGGTCTGATCATGCCAAGACGGACCATGATCGAGGCCATTCGCGACGCCATGGACGTGTCGATGGCGCGCGACGAACGCGTCATCGTCTTCGGCGAGGACGTCGGCTTTTTCGGCGGCGTGTTCCGCTGCACGCAAGGCCTGCAGGCCAAATACGGCAAGAGCCGCTGCTTCGACGCGCCGATCAACGAATCCGGCATCGTCGGCTCGGCGATCGGCATGGCCGCCTACGGGTTGAAGCCATGCGTGGAAATTCAGTTCGCCGACTACATGTACCCGGCCTACGACCAGCTGACGCAAGAAGCATCGCGGCTGCGCTATCGCTCGAATGGCGATTTCACCTGCCCGATCGTCGTGCGGATGCCGACCGGCGGCGGCATCTTCGGCGGCCAGACCCACAGCCAGAGCCCGGAAGCGCTGTTCACCCATGTCTCCGGCCTGAAGACGGTGGTGCCATCCAACCCGCATGACGCCAAGGGGCTGTTGATCGCGGCGATCGAGGATCCGGACCCGGTGATCTTCCTCGAGCCCAAACGGCTCTACAACGGCCCGTTCGACGGCCATCACGACCGGCCGGTGACGCCATGGTCGAAGCATGAGCTCGGCGAGGTCGCCGACGGCCATTACACCGTGCCGCTCGGCAAGGCGGCGATCCGCAGGGTCGGCTCGGCCGTCACCGTGCTCGCGTACGGCACGATGGTCTATGTCGCGCAGGCCGCAGCCGAGGAAACCGGCATCGACGCCGAGATCATCGATCTAAGGACCCTGTTGCCGCTTGATCTCGACGCCATCGTCGCCTCGGTGAAGAAGACCGGGCGCTGTGTGGTCGTGCACGAGGCGACGCTGACCTCCGGTTTCGGCGCCGAGCTTTCGGCGCTGGTGCAGGAGAATTGCTTCTACCATCTGGAAGCGCCAGTGGCTCGCGTCGCCGGCTGGGACACGCCCTATCCGCATGCGCAGGAGTGGGAGTATTTCCCTGGTCCGGCCCGGGTCGGCCGTGCCCTGCGCGAAACATTGGAAGCTTGAGGAGAGGCCTGACCATGGGCGAACATATCATCAAGCTGCCGGATGTCGGCGAAGGTGTGGCCGAGGCCGAGCTGGTCGAGTGGCATGTGAAGGTCGGCGACCTGGTGCGCGAGGACACGGTGCTGGCCGCCGTCATGACCGACAAGGCGACGGTCGAAATTCCCTCGCCGGTCGACGGCGAGATCCTGTGGCTGGGCGCCGAGATCGGCGACACGGTGGCGATCGGCTCGCCGATCGTGCGGCTGAAGGTGGCTGGCGAGGGCAATGTCAAGCCGCAGAGCGGCGCGGCGGATGGCGGCAAGGTGGAAAAGCCTGTCGAAGCTGAAGCGCCGGTGAAGCTCAGCAGTCCCAAGCCCGAAGCGGCTTCGGCGACTGCCAAGCCATCGCCAAAGGCGGCCGAGGCGCCGGCGAAACCCTCGCAGTCTTCGGCTGCGCCGAAAAGCACGACGCAACCTTCCGGTGCGCCGCGGCCGGAAGGCGAAAAGCCGCTGGCGTCGCCGGCTGTTCGCCTCCGGGCAAAAGAAGCGGGTATCGATCTCAGACAGGTTGCAGGCAGCGGTCCGGCCGGCCGCATAAGCCATGAGGACATCGAGGCTTTCCTGAAGCGCGGTCCGCAGGTGGCGAAGGCGTCCGGCCTTGCCCGCAACGATGCCGTCGAGGACATCAAGATCATCGGGCTGCGGCGCAAGATCGCCGAGAAGATGACGCTGTCCAAGTCGCGCATTCCGCACATCACCTATGTCGAGGAGATCGACGTCACCGCGCTTGAGGATCTGCGCGCCGCGCTCAACAAGGAGAAGCGCGCAGACCGGACTAAGCTGACGCTGCTGCCGTTCCTGATGCGGGCGATGGTCAAGGCGATTGCCGCCCAGCCCAATCTCAACGCGCTGTTCGATGACGAGGCCGGCATCGTCCACCAGCATGGCGGCGTCCATATCGGCATTGCCGCGCAGACGCCGTCGGGTCTGGTGGTGCCGGTGGTCAAGCATGCCGAGGCGCGCGACATCTGGGATTGCGGCGCCGAGGTGAACAGGCTGGCTGAGGCGGCCAAATCCGGCACGGCGACGCGCGACGAGCTCTCGGGCTCGACCATCACCATCACATCGCTTGGCGCCATGGGCGGCGTGGCGACGACACCGGTCATCAACCACCCGGAAGTGGCGATCATCGGCGTCAACAAGATGATGGTGCGGCCGGTGTGGGACGGCACCCAGTTCATCCCGCGCAAGATGATGAACCTGTCGTCGAGCTTCGACCATCGCGTCATCGACGGGTGGGATGCGGCGGTGTTTGTCCAGCGGATCAAGACGCTGCTGGAGACGCCGGCGCTGATTTTCGTGGATTAGTGGGATGGCTGGAGGAGTTGGTTCCTTGGCTGAACGCAGCGCGTGGTCACTGCCGGCCGGCTCCCGGCCGCAAGCCTACAACGTCTGCGATTGGCCGCAGGCCTCCACGCCTTCGTCATCCTCGGGCTTGACCCGAGGATCCATGCCGCGACCGATGCCGAAAGGTGCTGCTGCGGAACAGAATTCTGCACCGATGCGGCGCTCTGATCTCACGGCATGGATCCTGGGGTCTTCGCGACGTCGCTTCGCTCCTGCTTCGCCCCAGGATGACGAAGGCAAAAGCGTTGCGGCCAATCTCCACGGTCGACGATCTGCAGGTCTAGTGCTGCAACGAACCAAGGTGCCGTCATGAAAGAAATCTCCTGCAAGCTGCTCGTCATTGGCGCTGGTCCGGGCGGCTATGTCTGCGCCATCCGTGCCGGCCAGCTCGGCATCGACACGGTGATCGTCGAGGCCGGCAAGCCTGGCGGCACCTGCCTCAATGTCGGCTGCATTCCCTCCAAGGCGCTGATCCATGCGGCGGAAGAGTTCGAAAAGGTTTCGCATATGGCCGGCGGCAAGAGCCCGCTCGGCATTTCGCTGTCGAAGCCAGCGCTCGATCTCGCAGCAACAATCGCCTGGAAAGACGGTATTGTTAGCCGGCTGACCAGCGGTGTCGCCGGCCTGCTCAAAAAAGCCAAGGTCAAGACCGTGTATGGCTGGGCGACGTTCCGCGATGGCAAGACCGTCGAGGTCGAGACCGAGATCGGCGTGCAGGTGATCCGTGCCGAGACGGTGGTGATCGCAACCGGCTCGGCGCCGGTCGAATTGCCGTTCCTGCCGTTTGGCGGGCCGGTGATTTCCTCCACCGAGGCGCTCGCACTCGGCGACGTGCCGAAGAAACTTGCGGTTGTCGGTGGCGGCTATATCGGGCTGGAACTCGGCATTGCCTTCGCCAAGATGGGCGCCAAGGTGACCGTGGTCGAAGCGCTACCGCGGCTGCTGGCGCAATATGATGCCGAACTGACGCGGCCGGTGGTCAAGCGGCTGGCCGAGCTCGGCATCGAAGTGCTGGTCAACGCCAAGGCCAAGGGGATTTCCACCAAGGGCGACGCGCTGCTGGTCGAGGCTTCCGACGGCAAGAGCACGAAAATCGCCGCTGACAAGATATTGGTCACGGTCGGGCGCAAGCCGGTGACCGAGGGATGGGGGCTCGAGCAGATCGATCTCGACCGGGCCGGCAAATTCATTCGCATCGACGACCAGTGCCGCACCTCGATGCGCGGCATCTTTGCCATTGGCGACGTCACCGGCGAGCCGATGCTGGCGCACCGGGCGATGGCGCAAGGCGAGATGGTCGCCGAGATCGTCGCCGGCCACAAACGCAGCTGGGACAAGCGATCGATCCCCGCCGTCTGCTTCACCGATCCGGAGCTGGTCACCGCAGGCCTGTCGCCGGAAGAGGCAAAGGCCCAGGGCGAGATCAAGATCGGCCTGTTTCCCTTTGCCGCCAATGGAAGGGCGATGACCAAGCTCGGCGAGGAGGGCTTTGTCCGCGTCGTCGCCCGCGCGGACAACCATCTGGTGCTCGGTATCCAGGCGGTCGGCCATGGCGTGTCGGAACTGGCGGCCGCCTTCGGCCTGGCCCTGGAAATGGGCGCACGGCTGGAGGACATTGCCGGCACCATCCATGCCCACCCGACGCAAGGCGAAGGTTTTCAGGAAGCGGCGCTGAAGGCGCTGGGGCATGCGTTGCATATTTGAGCACTTAGCGGGCCCCCTTTCCTCTCCCTCCGGAGGGGGGAGGAAGGCGCGAACCCGGCCAGCCGCCGATTGTCGCAAATCGGCAGAATGTATTAAGTGTCCAGTCATGGATACCGAACTGAAGAAATACATAGCCATACGCTACAACACGGCCTTGGACTTCAGGCCCAGCCAATGGAACGGGGAAGGAGCCGCCAATCTCGATCCGGCGTGGCTGGCCGAGAGGCTGGAGCTGTTCGACAGCTATTGTGCCTTTTCCCTCGAAAGCCAGTCAGCCAAGGATTTTACGGTGCTGGTGGCGTTCGACAGGGAGACGAACGCGGATACCATCCAGGCCGTCTGCGCTTGTGCGCGAGACATCGATATCAGGCCGGTCCTGGTCGCTGCGGATGAGAGCTACAACGCTTGTCTCAATGCATTCGTCGAGAACGATACGGACGCCGAATTCGTCACCCTCACGCGTCTCGACAGCGACGATGCGCTGGCGCCGAGCTTCATGGCGCGGATCGACTATTACGCCCGCAGGGAGATCGCCAAGGGGACGGCAGACCAGCAGCCACTCTACATCGCCGTTCCGCATGGCCAGAATTTTGACCGGGCCACCGGCCGCTACACGCATCACGACTATGTCACATCGGCTTTCGGTACGATGCTGGAGCGGCGATCGTCGTCGATGAACGGCATTTACAGCGACTCCCATGCAAAAATGGCGGGCCGCTTCAACACCGTGGTGGCGGAGTCAAAGGATGCCCAGTGGTGCATCGTCGTCCACGACAACAATGTCGCGAACGTGCTCAGGGGCAAGCCGATTGCCAAGCCGTCCTTCACCGTGGGACGGCCGGGCGCTGAACGCAAACCCCCGAGACCCGAGCGGAATGACAAGAAGCCGCTGCAGACTGGCCTGGGTGTGGCGCCGCGGACCATGGACAATCTTGTCCGGTTCGTGCTTGGGCGACCCATGCGCCTGCGCAAATAGGCGGTAGGTCTTCCCTTCTCCCCCTGTGGGAGAAGGTGTCGCCGAAGGCGACGGATGAGGGGTGTTCCAGGGAACGCCAACGCCGCACTCCGCTGGAACACCCCTCAACCGTCTCGGCGCTACGCGCCGATCCACCTTCTCCCACAGGGGGAGAAGGGTAGAGGCAGCTCAGCTCGCCAGCCGGCTTACCATTTCGTGCTGGGCGTAGGCGCGGCCGAAGCGGTTGGCGAGGAAGGCGTCGAGTGCGATGTCTTCCTGCTTGACGAAGCCGGTCGCCGGCAGGCTGCCGTCGGCCAGCATGTCGAGCACGGCGCAGATGCCGGACGCGGTGGTGATCTGGATGGCGCTGCGCACCACATTGCCGACACGCTTCGAGTAGATCTTGTTGGCGTAGGTTTCCTGCAGCAGTCGGCCGTTCTTGCGGCCGGAGACGGTGACGAAGACGATGACCACGTCCTGAAGCGTTGCCGGCAAAGCACTTTCAAAAATGTCCTTCAGCACGTCGCGGCGGTGGCGCAGGCCGAGGTCGTTGAGCAGCGCCTTCATGATCGCGGCGTGGCCGGGGTAGCGGATGGTGCGGTAGTTCAGCGTGCGCACCCTGCCCTTCAGCGTTTCGGCCAGCGTGCCCAGGCCGCCCGAGGTGTTGAACGCCTCGTAGGTGACGCCGTCGAGCGAGAATTCCTCGCGCTCTTCCAGCGGCGGCACCTCGACCAGCTCGCCTTCGACGATCGCCTCGCACGGCTCGCAATATTCGTTGATGACGCCGTCGGTGCTCCAGGTCAGGTTGTAGTTCAGCGCGTTCGACGGGTATTGCGGCAGCGCGCCGACGCGCATGCGCACGCTTTCCAGCGAGTCGAAGCGGCTGGCGAGATTGTTGGCGACGATCGAGATGAAGCCGGGCGCCAGGCCGCATTGCGGGATGAAGGCGCTCTTGCCCGAACGCGCCAGTTCCTTGACCCGGCGGGTCGAGACGACATCCTCGGTCAAATCGAGATAATGCACGGCGGCGCTGGCTGCCGCCTCGGCAATGCGCGTGGTGAGATGGAAGGGCGCGGCGCTGAGCACCGCGAATGTGCCGGCGAGCGCCGCCTCGAGCGCGCCTGATGCTTCGATGTCGAGCTCCAGCGTTGCCACTGCGGCCGGCAGTTCAGCCGCCGCGAGCTGTGCCGCCGAGCGGTCGACCAGGGTGACGTGATAATCACCGGTTGCCGCGAGCATCTCGGCAATGGTCGAGCCGATTTTGCCCGCACCGACGACAGTAATTTTCTTCATGACCGGTTCCCTCGCCCGAAAGTTGATTAGTTTGGGGCAGAATCGCAGCTTGCCTGTCGAAAGGAAGCGTGGAATTGTTCGAAACGAAGCCTCTCTTTGGTCAATCTGCCGATAAGGTTCGTCGAAATGCTCAGTGACGCCGAACAGGCCCTGCTTTCCCTGCTGCGCGGCAATGCGCGCGCCTCGACCGCTGAGCTGGCGCGGCAGCTCGGCGTGTCGCGCACCACGGTGCAGAGCCGGATCGAGCGGCTGGAACAGCGCGGCATCATCACCGGCTATGGGGTCAGGCTGGCGCCGGACTATGAGCGGGGGCTGGTGCGGGCGCATGTGCTGCTCACAGTCACGCCCAAGCTTGCCGACAAGGTGGTGCGCAGCCTGCAGGCGCTGGCGCCGGTCAGGACGCTGCATTCGGTCAGCGGCAATTTCGACATGATCGTCATCGTCGACGCACCGTCGATCCGCGATCTCGACACGCTGCTCGATCAGATCGGCGCCATGGAAGGGGTCGAGCGGACGTCATCCTCGATCATCCTGTCGACGCGCATCGACCGCTGAGCGAGGGCGGTGAGCCCTTCGGAAGCGACAAAATCGCCACCGACATCTCGCCAGCAGCGGGCAGAAAGAGTAGTGGCTAATGCAGGGCGCACTTTCGTTGCCCAGGTTCCACAGGCTTGCCGGAGTCGCGAGAACACCATGACCTACGCTTCTTCCAAGCCCTCGCCGCAGGCTTTCGACCAGCACAAGCGCCTGATCGTTGTCCAGGTCGCGGTCGTGCTGGCCATGGTGCTGCTGTTGTTTGCCAAGCCGTTCCTGAGCGAAGGGTCGGACGGTCACGAGCTCATGGAACTCCTCGGCGTCATCCTGGTGCTTGCCTGTGTCGGCGGTCGCCTCTGGAGCATCCTCTATGTCGGCGGCAAGAAGAACGAAGAGCTGATTTCCGCGGGGCCATTCTCGATGACGCAGAACCCGCTCTATTTCTTCTCCACGATCGGCGCGGTGGGCATAGGGTTGATATACGGATCCGTGGTGGTGGCCCTGGCATTGGGCCTCGCCAGTTTCATCGTTTTCCGGGTGACGGCGCGCAAGGAAGCCGAATTCCTGCTAGGAAAGTTCGGCCCCGCCTATGCGGCGTATGCCGAGCGGACACCGCGCTTCTGGCCGAATCCGCTGCTGTTTGCCGACCAGGCCGAGCGGCAGTTTTCAACGGGTGCTCTGAAGCGGACCTTTTATGACGGGCTCTATTTCCTTGCCCTTTTCCCGCTGATCGAAACGGTCGAGCATTTCAGGAATAGCGGCCTCCTGCCGACGCTTTTCACCGTCTATTGATTGTATTGATTGTATTGATTGGCGCCACCAGCCGCGCGGCGGACGCCGGGCATCGGGATCACGAGGCGAGCATTTCAGGAATGGCGGCTTCCTGCCGACATTGTTCACCCTCTATTGATCCACGCCTGATCCTGCCCGGCCGTCAATAGCGGGGCCTTTTGTCGGAAACCACGACCAACCTGCCGCCGACATGCTGGCAGCGCTTGCATATTAGCTTCGAGGCCAGCCGCCGTTCGGAGATGAAATCGTAGTGGGTGCCGTAAGTCTCGATCAGAGCGTCAAGATCGAGCGAGCGCAAATGACCGCAACGCGGATTGCCGCAATAGGCGCTCAGGCCCAGTCCAAGGTCCCTGAGCTCGCCGAGTTTTGTCGGCAGCGCGGTCGGGGCGACAATAGCGGCTGATACCACCGGGTTTGCCACCGAGACCAGGATGGGTGGTCGAAATTCCGCGCGGTCAATCGCGCTTATCGCCTGGACGGCTTCGTCTTCCGCGAAGCCAATATGCGTATCGATGCTCTCCATCGCTTCCATATGACCGCGGACAAACAGGGCCCTTCGCAGCACGTGCAGCGCATCCCTCGTCTCACAGAGTGTCGTGCGGAGCGTGAAAGGCATCTCCTCAATCCTTCAGGTAGCTGTCGGGAAGGCAATCGGCTTCGACAGCCGCCGCAATGAAGGCCCTGTGGACGTCTCTCGTGCTGCAAGAGCCGACCCTTTCCTGCACCAGGGCAGCCAGCGCAGCCATGAACATCGGCCCATCGGAGGGCCAGTCATTCGCCAGGGCGTCGGCCATTTCGGGAAGTGTCCGCAGCACCGAAATCGTGCCGTCGGTGCTTTCAATGGGAATTCCGGAAAATACAAAGGTTGGGTTGATTGTCACTGCACAGCTCCCGCTGGGGCGGGAGAATGATATGCGCTCTCAAGCACCAGCGCCCGTTCAATGGCTGATGACAAATCTAGTTGAGCACTTAAACAAAGCACTGTCCATTAACTATGACGTATCGGCTGTGGTTTGCGATTGCGTCGCCATTTACATCCGCTGAACGAAATCGACGCACCGCAAGGATACGCACACTGCGGCGACCCTGCTGCATGGCCTCGTCGTCTCTATGCGTAGTTGGCGGTCTTTCTTGCTTGCTTTCAGCGCACTGGTCGTCAGCAGGCAATGGACCGCTATCGCGTGCGCGCGGCGCGGCGGACGCTCTGCACCAGAATCGCAAGGCAACCCACCAGCAGCAACACGCCGCCAAGCAATCGCGGCAGCGCCAGAAACTTCACCGCCGCTGTGACCGTCGCAATCAGGATCAGCGCCAGCAGGGCCAGATTGCCGTCGTCGACGAACATGCCGACAAGCTCCTTGAGGGCAAGACGGACAACATTCATCGGGCAAACCCTTCCTTGGGATAGGCGCCGCGCAGCCAGCGGACGATGGCAAGGGACGCCACCGAAACGACAGCGAAGATGGCCAGCAGAGCGAGGTCGGCGCCCGGCCAGTCGGCGCCGATGCCTTCGCCGGTCCAGAAAATGCCAAAACTGGTCAACATCAGCCCGACGACGAATTTGAGCGCATTTTCCGGCACGCGCGCCAGCGGCCGGTGCACCGCGAGCCCGATCAACATCACCAGGACGAACGCCGCCAGCGCGCCAAGGCCGGCGTAAAGGGTCTGCCCATGCGCGGCGCCGACCGCAATGACGATGAACACCACCTCGACGCCTTCGAGCAGCACCGCCTTGAATGCCGCCAGCCCTGCCAAATAGTCGGCGCGGCGGTCATTGGCCTGCTGCTGCAGACTGGCTGTCTCCTTTGAAAAGGCGAGCTCCTCGTCGTGCAGGGCGATGATGCCGACGGCGCGCAGAATGGCCTTGCGCAGCCAGCGCAGGCCAAACAGGATCAGCAGCACGCCGACGACGAATTGCAGAACGGTGATCGGAACCAGCGCCAGCAGCGGTCCGAACGCCAGTACCAGCGCCGCCAGCAGCGCCAGCGCCAGGGCAGCGCCGGTGAGCGCCGGCCGCCAGCCGCGCGTCACCCCGACCGCCAGCACGATGGTGAAGGCCTCGACGACCTCTACGAAGGAAGCGAGGAAAGCGGCGGTGACGGTCGACAGGATGGGGGTGAGACTGTGCATGAGGCATCCCGAGTAGCTTGCGAGAATGCCCTAGCGCGAATTTTGCTTCCAGTGCGCCCAAACGAAAAAGCCGCGGCGGACCGCGGCTTTTCGATGCCTGATTCCCCTATGAGGAAATTGGAGCGCAGAATCGAGGCCCGATCACTACGCCTACGCTATCGCCCTCTAAGGTACGATTTCCGCTCTGGTGCTGAGGCGGACGCGCGAAGAGGTGGCTCTCGGTCAGCGCGCGCGCCGGTAATGCATGGCGACCGCGCCGTTGCGGAGCGGCTTGGCCGAGATCAGCTCGAGCCGTCGCGTGCTGGGCAGCCCGCTCTGGTAGAGGGTCGGGCCGTGGCTCGCGATCCTGGGGTGCACGAGGAGCTTGTACTCGTCGATCAGATCCAGCCGGTCCAGCTCGGTCGCGAGCTTGCCGCTACCGAGGAGCACGCCGGCCGGGGTCGCGTCCTTGAGCCTCTGCACGCCCGTGCGCAGGTCGCCGCCGATGTGGTGGCTGTTGGTCCACGGGAAGGCCTTTCGCGTCGATGACACTACGTATTTCGGCTTGGCCTCCAGCTTGACCGCCCACTCGCGTATCGCCGGCGGCGCCTCCTCGTCGCCGCGGGCGACTGCCGGCCAGTAGCTCTCCATCATCTCGTAGGTGACGCGACCCCACAGCATTGCTCCGCCCTCATCCATAAGGCGGGTGAAGAAGGCGTGCGTCTCGTCGTCGGCAATTCCCTCCTGGTGGTCGACGCAGCCGTCCAGGGTGACGTTGATGCCGAAGGTCAACAGTCCCATGCGGCGAGTCTAAGCCATACAATGGAGAACATGAAGGCCGATTGCTCGCGGTTGATGCCGAACTTCCGCGATGGGTCGGTTCAAGACGTTGGCGCCAGGCCGGAAAACCCGCTCTTGGCGGCGTACGATCGGCGGCTCCAGGGAGCCTGCTGGATACCCCGTCGGACAATGGCGTAGCTGCGGGCGAAGCGATTCGAACGCTCGATCGTTCCGGCAATGGATGTTGACAGCGGGCAAATAGTGGCACTTACTGGCGGCGTAATCGGTTACGCAATCGATTACGGTTCAATCAAGTGGAGGAACGCATGAGCAAGAACCCGAATACGCACGCCGTCCCCGGTCTCGATTCAAGCCCATTTTCTCGCCGCCAATTCCTCAAGACCAGCGTGCTGGCGGCGGGTGCGCTGGCCATGCCGCTCGGACCGGCCATCGCGGCCGACAAACCGAAGGTCGGCCTGGTCATGAAGTCGCTGGCGAACGAATTCTTCAAGCAGATGCAGGCCGGCGCCGAAGACTACGCGGCCAAGAACAAGGACAAGTTCGATTTCGCCGCCGTCGGCATGAAGGACGAGCGTGACTTTGCCGCGCAGGTCGACGCGATCGAGAATTTCATCACCCAGAAATTCAATATCATCGTCGTTGCCCCGGCCGATTCGAAGGCCATGGTCACCCCGATCGCTAAGGCGCTGAAGGCCGGCATCAAGGTGATCAACATCGACGTCGCGCTTGACGAAGAAGCCAAGAAGAAAGCCGGCATCGATCTCGCCTTCTTCGGGCCTGACAACCGCGCCGGCGCCAAGCTGGCCGGCGACGCGCTCGGCAAGGCGCTTGGCAAGGGTGGCAAGGTCGTCATTCTCGAAGGCAACCCGGAAGCCGACAATGCCAAGGAGCGCAAGCTGGGCTTCGACGACGCGGTGAAGGAACACGGGCTGGATCTGCTCGACAGCAAGACGGCACACTGGGAAACCGAGGAAGCCAACACGCTGATGACCAACTTCATGACCCAGCACCCCGACATTCAGGGCGTGATGGCGGCGAATGATTCGATGGCGCTCGGCGTCGTCAAGGCCATCGACGCGGCCGGCAAGTCGGACCAGATCAAGGTGGTAGGCTTCGACAACATTCCGGCTGTCGGACCGCTGCTGAAGAGCGGCAAGATGCTTGCCACGATCGAGCAGTATGGCGCCAAGATGGCAGCGCTGGGCATCGACTACGGCCTGCGCGAATTGGCTGGCGAGAAATTCTCCGGCTGGGTCAAGACCGACATCAAGCTCGTCACCGGCTAAGGCCTCCGAGCGGACCCTTGCATCGCCACGGCCGGGCGCAGATGCTCCGGCCTCGCATACGCCGTCATGGCCGCTAGCCAAGCCCTGGCGGCGATGACGGCGCCCGCCGTGGAGTTGATGCCCCTCGTCCAGGCGCGCGAGCGAAGTTCAGGATTTGTTGCCATGACGGCGAACGATGCAATCTTAACCCTGGAAGGGGTCGGCAAGGTGTTTCCGGGCGCCATCGCGCTCAGCGGCGTCTCGCTCGCCATCGAACGCGGCGAAACCCACATCATTCTGGGCGAAAACGGCGCCGGCAAGTCGACTCTGATCAAGCTCTTGGCGGGCATCTACCGGCCTGACAGCGGTGAGATTGCCTTCAACGGCGTGCCTTACCACCCGAAGACGCCTCACGACGCGCAGGCAGGCGGCATTCGCATCGTCCACCAGGAACTCAATCAGCTCCCGTATCTGAGCATCGCCGAGAACCTGATGCTGGAGAGCCTGCCCCGCCGCTTCGGCGTGGTCGATGGCAAGGTGCTCAACCGGCGCGCCGTTTCACTCCTCAAGGAGGTCGGCCTGGACGTCGACCCGAAGACGCGCGTCGAGGAACTCGGCGTCGCGCAGATGCAACTCGTCGAGATCGCAAAAGCGCTTTGCTACGACAGCAAGCTTCTTGTCCTGGACGAGCCGACCGCGACGTTGACGCCACCGGAAATCGAACGCCTGTTCGCCATCATCAAGCGGCTGAAGGCGAAGGGCGTCACCATCATCTACATCTCGCACCGCCTGCATGAGGTGTTCGAAATCGGCGATCGGGTGACGGTGCTGCGCAACGGCCAGCTGGTGAGCACCCGCGACCTGCAGGGTCTCACCGTGCCCGACCTCGTGCGCATGATGATCGGACGCGACATCGCCGACGAATACGGCTTCGACACCTCCATCGTGCCGGGCAAGGTTGCGCTCAGCGTCAAGGATCTGAAGCGCGACACCACGACACCCGCAATATCCTTCGACGTTCGACATGGCGAGATACTGGGGGTGGCCGGCCTCGTCGGCAGCGGCCGGACAGAGGCGATGCGGGCGCTGTTCGGCGCCGATGCAAAGATCGGCGGCGTCATCGAAGTCGACGGCGTGCGGGCCGCGATTTTCGCGCCGAAGGACGCCGTGCGGCATGGGCTGAGCCTGCTCACCGAAGATCGCAAGGGCCAGGGCCTGCTGCTCGACCTGCCGGTCGACCAGAACATGACCATCACCGACCTCAGCAGGGTCTCGCGGTACGGTCTGCTCGATCGTGACGCGGAGGCCGCCGCGGCGACCGATCTGGTCGGCCAGTTGCGGGTCAAGACCAGCTCGATCGCCCAGGCCGTGCGCGACCTTTCGGGTGGCAACCAGCAAAAGGTGGTTCTGGCGAAGTGGCTGTTTCGCGGCACCTCGACGCTGATCCTCGACGAGCCGACGCGCGGCGTCGACATCGGCGCGCGGCGCGAGATCTATCAGTTGCTGTGGATGCTGGCGGCGGCGCAGAAGGGCATCGTCATGGTATCGTCCGACCTGCCCGAACTCATGGGCATGTGCCACCGCATCATCGTCTTTTCGAAGAACAGGATCGTCGGCGAAGTGCCGCGATCCGAATTCGACCAGGAGCGCATCTTGTCGCTCGCCTATCAGGAGTATGTGCGACCATGAGCGACATGTCCGAAACCGCAGCGTCGGCACCTGCCTCCTCTGCCAGGCCGAAGCTCCTGCGCTTTCTCGTCCGCGACGCCGGCGTGCTGGTGGCACTGGTGCTGATCACGCTGTTCTTCTCCTTCACGGCCCCCTATTTCGCCACGCCGGAGAACGCGCTGAAGATCTTCGTGCAGATCGCCATCAACACGGTTCTGGCGGCGGGCATGACCTTCGTCATCCTCACCGGCGGCATCGACCTCTCCGTCGGCTCGGTGCTTGCGCTCTGCACGGTCGTCGGCGCAACCGTCATGATCAACGAGAGCTTGTCGCCGGCGATGGCGATCACACTGGCGCTGCTTGCCTGCATGGCGACCGGTGCCGTCTGCGGCGCCCTCAACGGCCTGATCTCCACACGCTGGAAGATCCCATCCTTCATCGTTACGCTCGGCATGCTCAACATGGCCGCGGGAGCGGCGCGCGTGGTGAGCGACAATTCGACGATCACCGGCCTGCCGCAAAGCTTCATCGATTTCGGCAACCTCATCATCGGCGGCTTCCTGCCTTCGATCTTCCTCATCGCGGTGCTGGTGATCGCCGTCGGCTGGTTCGTGCTGCGCTTCACCGTTTTCGGCCGCATGATCTTCGCCGTCGGCACCAATGACGAAGCGGTGCGCCTCTCGGGCCACAATCCGGACGTCTACAAGATCGCCGCCTTCACGATCAGCGGCGCGACGGCCGGCATCGCGGCCATGGTCTATCTGCTGCGCCTGAACATCGGCAGCCCGATCGCCGGCGTCGGTTACGAGCTCAACGCCATTGCCGCGGTCATCATCGGCGGAACCAGCCTGAACGGAGGCAAGGGCTCCATCATCGGCACGCTGGTGGGCGCCTGCATTCTTCAGGTGCTGGGCACCGGGCTGCAGCTGCTCGGCGTCGGTGATAGTTTCAAGCCGATCGTGATCGGCCTTGTCATCGTGCTGGCCGTCATCCTTGACGCCTACCGGGAAAGGCTGCTCAGGGTAATTCGCTAGAAAAATGCGGGAAAGGGGACCATGACGACGATTGCCGATGTCGCGCGACATGCCGGGGTGTCCGTCGCCACCGTGTCGCACGTCATGAACCAGACACGCCATGTCGGACCGGAGACGGCCGAGCGGGTGCACGCGGCGATCGCGGCCTTGCGCTACAGCCCGAATTCGCTGGCCCGCAGCCTGCGGCGCGGCGAGACCAAGACCATCGGCCTGCTTCTGCCCGACAATTCCAACCCGTTCTTCGCCAGCGTCGCGCGCCAGATCGAGGATGCGGGTTTCCTGGCGGGCTACACGGTGATCCTGTGCAATTCGGACGGCAGCGCCGAAAAGGAGGAGCGCTATCTGTCCGTGCTGATAGCAAAACAGATCGACGGCCTGATCTTTGCCGGCTCGTCGGACCGCGCGCGGGTGTTCTCGCGCCTCTCCAAGACCAACGTGCCGGCGGTGCTGCTCGATCGCGAGATCCAGTCACTCAATATGGACTCGGTGCTGGTGGACCACGATCACGGTGGCTACCTCGCCGGTCAATATCTGATCAAGCTCGGCCACCGCACGTTTGGCGTCATCGGCGGCCCGCGGGATTCCAGTTCGAGCCCCGCCCGCCTGCTCGGCTTCATCAGGGCGCTGCGCGAAGCCGGGCTGGACTTGCCTGCGGCGAGGGTGGTGGATTCCGACTATCAATTCGCCGGCGGGCGCCTGGCGATGGAGCGCCTGATGGCGCAGGCGCCCGAGATCACGGCGGTCTTCGCCTGCAACGACCTGATGGCCATGGGCGCGCTGACGGCGCTGCGCTCGCGCGGATTGCAGGTTCCCGAGGACATGTCGATGATCGGCTTCGACGACATACCCTATGCCGTCACCACCTGGCCGCCGCTGACGACGGTCGCCCAACCGGTCGAGAAGATAGGAACGTGGGCTGTGAGCCTGCTGCTGGATCGCCTCGGCGACCCTGCGGCCCAGTCGCGCCGTGAAATCCTCCTGCCTGTCCTCGTCGAGAGAGAAAGCTGTGCTCCCTGGCCCGGACCGGGTGGAAGAGGCAAGTCATAGGCGGCCGGCACCGAAGAGCGAGCGCAAGAGGCCTCGCGAATCACCCCAGAAACGAAAAAGCCGCGGAAAACCGCGGCTTTTCGATGCTTGATTTCCCTAGGAGGAAATTGGAGCGGGTGAAGCGATTCGAACGCTCGACCCCAACCTTGGCAAGGTTGTGCTCTACCCCTGAGCTACACCCGCTCGCACGGCTTTTGGGCCGCAAGCCGCGCCTATATGGCCGAAGAGCGCGGCGATTGCAACAGGGAAATCGCAGGCCTTTTGGCCGCACCTGATGGCGCGGACTAGCCTTGCCGGATGCATGCGCGGCGATAAGCCGCCTATTGCCTTGTTGCACGACGGTCTTGTCTCGACGGCATCATTGGCCGTAAACGGCAGGCTTGAACCGCGACAGAGAAAAATACCGATGCCGAAGACCGAAGCCGAGCTTTTCGCCTTTCTCGCCGAACTCGGCATCGCCGTCGAGACGCGGCGCCATCCGCCGCTGTTCACGGTTGCCGATTCGCAGGCGCTGCGCGGGGAAATTGCCGGCGGGCACACCAAGAACCTGTTCCTCAAGGACAAGAAGGACAATGTCTTCCTGGTCAGCGTCGGCGAGGAGGCGGAGGTCGATCTCAAGCAGATCCACCATCTCATCGGCGCCACAGGCCGTGTTTCCTTCGGCAGACCGGAGCTGCTGATGGAGCTGCTCGGCGTGGTTCCGGGCGCGGTCACGGTGTTCGGGCTGATCAACGATACTTCGCGCCGGGTCAAGGTGGTTCTCGACCAGGAACTGATGGCGCATGCGGTGATCAACGCCCATCCGCTGACCAATGAAGCCACGACATCGATCGCCGCCGCCGACCTGATCAAATTCGTCGAGGCAACCGGGCATGATGCTGTTATCTTGAAAGTCTCGGCGTGATCGCCACATGGTGGCTGAAACCGGCTTTGTGAAAAAGGGCGTTGCGCCCGTCCGTGGGACAGCGGCGCGACCGAAAGGGTGACGAGATGAGTGACAACAATCCGTTTGGCGGCGCCAGTGGCCAATATTCCACCACAGTGCAGTATGGTGGAACCGAGCCTGCCCGGCCGAAGGTTGCGCTTGGCGAGGCGCCCACCGCCGATGTCATCAAGGACACCACCACCGCGGCCTTTGCCGCCGACGTCGTCCAGGAATCGCGCCGCCAACCGGTGCTGGTCGATTTCTGGGCGCCGTGGTGCGGCCCGTGCAAGCAATTGACGCCGCTCCTGGAAAAGGCGGTGCGCGCCGCCGGCGGCAAGGTCAAGCTGGTCAAGATGAACATCGACGATCATCCGTCGATCGCCGGCCAGCTCGGCATCCAGTCGATCCCGGCGGTCATCGCCTTCAAGGACGGCCAGCCGGTCGACGGCTTCATGGGCGCTATCCCGGAGAGCCAGATCGCCGAATTCATCACCAAGGTTGGCGGCAAGGGCAACGGCGCGCCGCCGGTGGCCGAGGCGCTGGCCGCGGCAGCGGAAGCGCGCGCCGCCGGCGACATGCAAACCGCGGCCGACATTTATGACGCCATCCTGGAGCAGGCGCCGGAGACGATCGAGGCGATTGCCGGGCTGGGCGAGCTGCTGTTCGAGGCCGGCGACACAGCGGGCGCCGAAGAGGTTCTGGCCAAGGCGCCGGAAGCCAAGAAGGACGCGCCGGTGCTTGCCGCCGTGCGCGCCAAGATCGCACTCGCCGCGCAAGCCGCGGCCCTTGGCAATCCGGCCGAGTTCGAGCAGCGCCTGGCCGCCAATCCCGGCGATCATCAGGCGCGCTTCGATCTGGCCATGATCCAGAACGCCAAGGGCGAACGCACGCAGGCCGCCGACAATCTGCTGGCCATCATCAAGGCCGACCGCGCCTGGAACGACGATGGCGCCAAGACGCAATTGCTGCAGTTCTTCGAGGCCTGGGGCATGACCGACGAAGCGACGCTGGCGGCACGGCGCAAACTGTCGTCGCTGCTGTTTTCGTAGAGCCGGTTTTAGGCTGTTTTTGGCGGATGGCCTTGCGGGTCACGGTGGCTGCGCCATGTTAGACGGCAAGAGATCGGGCCGGACCGATCCGCTTGCTTCGGGCATGGCTTGCGCCTGTTGGATTGCGACGGGCGAAATTCCGGATTGACGCGCTTCTTGACGAAGCGATCGGAGGATGAGGTGCAGGCGGGAAACGCGCACTACCGGCAGGCCAAGGATTTGCCGTCGACGATCGCGATCTTTCCGCTCGAAGGCGCGCTGCTGTTGCCGGGCGGCCGCATGCCGCTCAACATTTTCGAGCCGCGCTATCTGCAGATGGTCGATGAGGCGATGGCCGGATCGCGGCTGATCGGCATCATCCAGCCCAGCCTCGACGGCGCCTTGCGCGCCGACGGCGAGCCGGAACTCTGCAATGTCGGCTGCGCCGGGCGCATCATCTCGCTGGCCGAAAGCGGCGACGGCCGCTATCTGATTTCGCTGCAGGGCGTCTGCCGGTTTCGCATCGCACATGAACTCCCGGTCAAAACTCCGTTTCGCCAGGGCAAGATCGCGCCCTTTCTCGCCGATCTCCATGAAGATCAGGCGGCGAACGAGATCGATCGGCCAGCGTTGCTGAGGGCATTTCGCGCGTATCTGCAGGCCAATGATCTGGAAGCCGACTGGGAAAGCGTCAGCCGCGCCGAAAACGCCATGCTGGTCAACGCGCTGTCGATGATGGCTCCCTATGGGCCGGCCGAGAAACAGGCGCTGCTCGAAGCGGCGGATCTGAAGACGCGCGCCGAAACGCTGATCGCCATCACCGAAATGGCGCTGGCGCGCGAGAATGAGGATTTTGGCTCGAGCCTGCAGTAAGGTGTGCCGGTATTCAGGTGATGCCGGCCTGCAAAACTCGGCCTGACCTGAATCTCAACACACGTTGGGTTGGCGTTTGGCGAAGAAGGAGAGAGCCGATGGCGGCGGATGGCGGGAACAAGGTCGATCCCAAGCTGCTGGAACTTCTGGCCTGCCCGCTGACCAAGGGCCCGCTGGCCTGGGACCCGGAGCGCGGCGAATTGGTCTCAAGGGTGGCAAAGCTTGCCTATCCGGTGCGCGACGGCATCCCGATCATGCTGCCCTCGGAGGCGCGGGCGCTTTCGGCCGAGGACGTGCTGGCGCAGCCGCGTGCGAGCGGGCCTGCTTGAACGACTACAGCGAGGAGAACGAGTGTCGGCATTCCTTCGCGCCCCCCTCTGTCCTGCCGGACATCTCCCCCACACGGGGGGAGATTGGATGTCGCCTCAGCTTTCGCCAATCTCCAACGTTTAATATGAGAGAGCTGGCGGCGAAGCTGCCGATCTCCCCGTGTGGGGGAGATGCCCGGTAGGGCAGAGGGGGGCGCTGTCCCGCTGACGTTCGCGCAGAAGCCGAAGTACCTACTGAAAGTTACGCCCCTTGGGCATGACCCGCTCCGCTTCTCCCGACAGCGTCGCGATATCCTGTCTGATCGGCGCGCTCCGTATAGTCGGCAGGCTTTGATCGGCGACTGGCGGGCTGGCCGCGCTGACCTTCTCCAGCAGCACCGTCAGCCAGGGCGTCAGATCCTCGACCTTTTCGGCGACGATGTGGACCACACCCGATTCCGACTGCAATTTGCCGGTGACGCGGACGAAGCGCGCGCCCATGACGATGGGCCGAAAGCGTTCAAAGGTTCTTTGCCAGAAAATGATGTTGGCGACCGCCTTGTCGTCTTCGAGCGTCAGGAAAATGGCATTACCCTTGCCGGGCCGTTGCCGCACCAGCACGAGGCCGGCGACGGAGACCCGCCTGCCGTCGCGCACGGAGCCCAACCGGGCATTGGGCGTGACGCCGGCACGATCCAGTCGTTCGCGCAGGAAGGCGACCGGGTGCGCCTTCAGCGAAAGGCCGAGCGAACGGTAGTCGTGGATGACATGTTCGCCGAGCGGCATTGTCGGCAGCTTTGTCTGCGGCTCCAGCTCGCGCAGGCGGATTTCGGGCTGGTCGAACAAAGGCAACTTTTCGGCGGCACTCTTGCCGTCGAGAGCGCGCACCGCCCACAGCGCTTCACGGCGGTCGAGGCCGAGCGAGCGGAAAGCGTCGGCCTGCGCCAGTCTTTCGATTTCGCCGACGTCGAGGCCGGAGCGCAACCAGACATCCCTGACGGTTGTGTAGCCGGAACCGCGCCTGGCGACGAACAGGTCCATGCGCTCCTTGGAAAGTCCCTTGATCTGGCGGAAGCCAAGCCGGACGGCATGGTTGGTCCGAATGACGCCGCGCATCTCGCCATGGCGTTCGAGGACCCGCGCCGGATTGAAGGCCGATTCCTCCAGGGCGCAATCCCAGGCGGAATGATTGACGTCGACCTCGCGGATGTCGACGCCATGGTCGCGTGCGTCGCGAACCAGCTGGGCCGGCTGGTAAAAACCCATCGGCTGTGAATTCAGGATCGCGACGCAGAACACGTCGGGATAGAAGGTCTTGAACCAGCAGGAGGCATAGACCAGCAGGGCGAAGGACGCGGCATGGCTTTCGGGAAAGCCATATTCGCCAAAACCTTCGATCTGCTTGAAGCAGCGCTCGGCGAAGTCTTTCTCGTATCCCCTTTTCATCATGCCATCGACCATGCGCTGGCGGTAATTGCCGATGGTGCCGGTGCGCTTGAAAGTGGCCATGGCGCGGCGCAATTCATCGGCCTCGCCCGGCCTGAAGCCGCCGGCGACGATGGCGATCTTCATCGCCTGTTCCTGGAACAGCGGCACGCCCAGCGTTTTGCCGAGGATCTCTTTCAACTCCGGCTTGGGATACTCCGCCTCTTCCTTGCCTTGCCGGCGGCGCAGATAGGGGTGGACCATGTCGCCTTGGATCGGGCCGGGCCGCACGATCGCCACCTCGATGACGAGGTCGTAAAAATTCTGCGGCCGCAGGCGCGGCAGCATCGACATCTGGGCGCGCGATTCGATCTGGAAAACGCCGAGCGTGTCGGCACGGCAGATCATGTCGTAGACACGCTTGTCCTCCGCCGGCAATGTGGCCAGCACATAGGGTCGGCCATGTGGGTCTCGCGCGTCCGGGTAATGATCCCTCAGCAAGGCGAAGGCACGCTGCAGGCAGGTCAGCATGCCGAGCGCCAGAATATCCACCTTGAGGATTTTTACCGCGTCGAGATCGTCCTTGTCCCATTCGACCATCTTGCGCTCGTCCATCGCCGTCTTGACGATGGGAACGATCTCGTCGAGCCGGTCCCTGGTGATGACGAAGCCGCCGACATGCTGGGAGAGATGGCGGGGAAAGCCCATGATCTCGTTGGCGTGAGCGAGCACATGCCGCGTCGACGGGTCGGCCCGGTCGATACCGCCGGCCTTTGCTTCCTTTTCGCCGAGTTCCGAGGTCGACCAGCCCCAGATCGAGCCGGACAGCGCGCCTCGGACATCGTCGGACAGGCCCATCGCCTTGGCCACTTCGCGCAGCGCCGAGCGGCCGCGATAGCTGACGACGGCGGCGGCCAGCGCGGTGCGCTTGGCGCTGTATTTGTTGTAGATGTACTGCATGACGATCTCGCGCTTTTCGTGCTCGAAATCGACGTCGATGTCAGGCGGCTCGTTGCGCTCCTCGGAAATGAAGCGCTCAAACAGCGTGTCGATCCGGTCGGGCCCGACCTCGGTGATGCCGATGCAGAAACAGACGATCGAATTGGCGGCGGAGCCGCGCCCCTGGCAAAGAATGTCCTGGCTGCGGGCATATTTGACGATGTCATAAACGGTCAGGAAGTAACGCGCGTAGTTCAGGCGCTCGATCAGAGCGAGCTCTTCCCCAATGCGCTGGAATACGGAAGCAGGGACGCCCGCCGGATAGCGCGTGGCGGCCCCCTCTCTGGCCAATCGTTCGAGCTCGGCCTGTGGCCCGAGTCCCGATTCCGTCGGCTCATCAGGATAATTGTACTGGAGATCACTGAGCGAGAAGGTCAGCTCTTCGGCAAAAATCTGCGTCTCCATCAGCGCCTGCGGGTGGCGGCGGAACAGGCGGGCCATCTCCAGCGGCGGCTTCAGGTGGCGCTCGGCATTGGCGGTCAGCTCCAGCCCGGCTTCGGCGACAGGCACGTTGAGGCGGATTGCCGTCAACACGTCCTGCAGCGAGCGGCGCTCGGCCGTGTGGTAGAGAACGTCATTGGTTGCCATCAGCGCCATGCCTGTCGCTTCCGACAGGCCTGCCGCCTGCTCGATGCGGAACCGGTCGTTGCCGCGATAATCCGGCGCAACGGCAAGCCGCACATTGTTGCCGAAGCGGTGCCTGAGCTGGTGCAGCAGGGCGAGCCCGTCTTCCGCGGCCGCCGTCAGATCCGGCAATATGGCCAGCGACATCTGATCGCCCCATTCGAGCAGGTCGTCGCGGGTAAGAAGGGTTGCGCCCTTTTCATTTTCGTCGCGCAGATTGGCTTGCGTGAGCATGCGGCAGAGATGCCCCCAGCCCTTGCGATCCTGGGGATAGGCGAGAATGTCCGGCGTGCCGTCGCCGAAAACCAGCCGGCAGCCGGGGTGATAGGCAAGGTGCTCGACCTTGGCCTGCTGCCAGGCGTGCACGACGCCGGCCACCGTGTTGCGGTCGGCAAGGCCGATCGCCGAAAACCCCAGAAGCTTGGCCGCGACCACCAGTTCCTCGGGCTTGGAGGCGCCGCGCAGGAAGGAGAAATTCGACTGGATGCCGAATTCGGCATAGGGAATGACGGTCAGCGCGTTCATGCGAACACCCCGTGCATGAACCAGCGTGGCGAAGGCTGCCCGGTGCCGTAAAGACCCTGGCGGTAGAGCCAGTAGCGGCGGCCGTCGCTGTCCTCGATGCGGAAATAATCGCGGGTCGGCGCGTCTCCCTGGCCCTGCTGCTGGCGCCACCATTCCGGTGCGATGCGTTCGGGTCCCTCGGCGCGGGCGACCCGGTAGAGAGCGCGGCGCCAGCGGAAATTCATCGGCGGTCCCTCGGGCAGTTCGGTGGCCGGCACTTCGATCGGCTCGGGTGATCGGAACAGCCGAATTGGCCGCTCCGGCCGGAAGATTGTCGCCGGCGCCTTCATCCGCTCCGGCTTTTTCGGCGGCGTGGTCCGTTGCGGCGCCTCGGTGAAGGGAAGCGTGGCGACGGCGCGCTCCGGCAGATGGCTGTCGACGGCGACGGGTTGCAATACCGCACCGTCGCCGAGCCGGGCGCGGATGCGGTCGGCAAACAGCGCGATGTCGGCGCCGTCGTCCTCGGCCTCGCCGGTGAGGTCGGCCTGCTGCATGTCGAAGGCAGCCGCCGACAGCACCGAGAGGCGCACGAGATCGAAGCCATAGCCGGCATCGATATCCTGTTCGAGCGCGGCCAGCCGCTCGTGGAACAGCCTCTGGATCAGCAGCGGTTCGCGCAAGGGGCGCGAGGTGCCGACGCTGATCCGGCTGACGGCGCCATCGACGCGAAACAAAAGCAGCGCCAGTGTTCTCGCGCCCTCGCCGCGGCGCTCGAGGTCGCTTTTCAAGGTCGTCGCCAGCAGCCGCACCAGCCGCTCGATCTCGTCGGTCAGCATGACGGGCTCGGCGAGGTGGCGCTCGACCGAAAGCGGGGCGACCGGCAGGCGCGGCGACACGGCCTCGTCGAGACGGCCGAGCGCCTGGTCGAGGCGCAACAGCAGCGAAGCGCCGAAGCGGCGGGCAAGTGGGGCGCGCGGTGCGGCCATGACGGCGCCGGCGGTGCGCAGGCCGACGCTTTCCAGGCTGGCGCGGATGTCGGGGTCGATGCGCAACGCCGCCAATGGCAGTGGGGCGAGCAGTGCGTCCTCCTCGCCTGACGCGACGATAAGGTCACCGGAAAACCGCGCCGCCGCCCAGGCGGCGCCCGGCGTGGCGGCAAGGCCGGCGCGGACATCAAAGCCCTGATGGAAGAAGCGCGACAGGATGTCGTCGAGCATGGCGCGTTCGCCGCCGAACAGATGGGTGCAGCCGGTGACGTCGAGAAACAGGCCGTCGGCACCGTCCAGCGCCACCAGCGGGGTGTAGCGGTCGCACCAGTCGGCGAGGCCTTCGAGCAGGCGGCGGTCGGCGTCCAGATCGGCTTCGACGATGTCGATCGACGGATGCATGGCGCGCGCATCGGCTATGCCCATGCCGCGCTTCAGATGCAGCGCCTCAGCCCGCTCGTCGAGGGCTGAGATGCGCTGGGCGTTGCGGTCGCGATGGCTGATCACCAGTGGCAGATGATCCGACGGCCGGGAACGCCAGGACCGACCCAGACGCTGCCGCAATATCCTCTCGGCGGCCAGATGCGGAAACCACAGCGACAGTATCCGTTGCCCGTTCTCCCCGGGGCCGTCTTTCCTCAAAAGCGTGTTCATCGGGGTTCCACTCCAGTGTGAATTGTCCAGGCAGAGCCGTGCGGCTCTTGCCGATGCTGATTGTGAAGGCGGGGCGGCCGATCGAACCGGCCAGCGGCCCGGCGATGGTGCTGCGCGGTGCCGACGGCGCCGACGACACAATGAGGCGCACGGGTGCGGCCGTCGGTTCGGCCTCGCCGGCCTGCCGCAGCAGGAACACCGGCCGGCCGGCGCTCTGCGCCCGCGCGTGCAGCCGCCGCGTCGCGGTGAGATCGAGCCGCTGCGGGCTGCCGCGTATCTCGAGAATGACGGCGGCCAGCGCCGTCATCTTCGCGGCCTCCTCGGCAATCCACAGCGCGTCGACAAGTCTTGGCGCCTGCGAAAACAGCAACTGCTCCGGCGCGATGCCGAAAAAGCCATGCAGCCCCCTGGCATAGGGAAAGCCGGCCTCGCGAAAAATCTCCGTGGTGCCGATCCAAAGCACCGGCAGGCGCGGCCCTTGCCTGAGGATCAGGCTGATCAGCGACAGCGCAAAGCCGGCGACGGAACCCGCGTCGCGGGTCTCGGTGCCATGGATTTCGCTCAGTGCCGCTTTCGGCAGGCCGCCGCTCAAAGCGCGGTCGAGACGCTCGGCGCCGGTGCGCAGAAATGCCTCCGGCGAGGCCACGGCGATGCCGCGGCGGACAATCGTCACATCGGTGTTGGAGGTGACATTGGGGGCGTCAAGCGACGGGCCAGCCGGCGCCTCCAGGCGCTCGGGCAGCGTTCCCTCGATCTTCGCGATCTGGCGGCGCAGGGCAAAAACAGTCTCCCGCGCCACGGCGGTCATCGCCATGACGGTCAGCTTCCACTCACAATTGTTCCTGTTATGTTCCTATAGATTCCAGAGGGGGCCGGAAGAGTCAAGCGGAGTCATGGGGAATTTATTCCTGTCGACGCGAGCCCAGCCAAGCAGGTTGCTTTGAATCGCCCCGTCATCCTTTCCGGTCGTTGGCGCTGCCCCTCATCTGGCTGCCGCCATCTTCTCCCCGTGAACGGGGAGAAGGACGCTGCCGTCGACCATTTCGCCAATCACCAACGTTGCAGACGGGCGCCAGCATTGCGGCCGGCTTCTTTCTCCCCGTTCACGGGGAGAAATGCCCGGCAGGGCAATGAGGGGCGGGGCCGACATCGACCACTGATCGTTTGAAGCCGTTGCGTTGGGGCCGCCGCCGCGTCATTTGCCGATTCCTGAGGGAAAGCCTATATGCCGGGTTCAAAGGATAAAGCATGGCCCGCATCTACAAGACCCGCACCTGGCACGACGAACTTTCGCCCTCGATGGAGGAAATGGAGTTCCTGGCGCTGGAGGCGTACGCGCATCTGCCGGACGATTTTCGCAAGCTGACCGGCGAGATCGTTATCCAGATCGCCGAGTTTCCGACCGACGAGATCATGGACGATCTGTCGCTGGAGACGCCGTTCGACCTGCTCGGCCTGTTCGAGGGACGCGGCATCGCCGAACGCTGGAACCCGCAGACCGGCGAGGGCCCGAACCGCATTACGCTCTACCGCCGCGCCATCCTCGACTACTGGTCCGAGAACGAGGAGACGCTGGGCGACATCGTCACCCATGTGCTGATCCACGAGATCGGCCACCATTTCGGGCTGTCGGATGATGATATGGAGAAGATTGAAGAGGCGGCGGAGTAGGCAGCCTGCTTGGCTGCGTCACGTCTCCAGCACGGACGTCCCGTTCCTTCGCGCCCCCCTCTGTCCTGCCGGACATCTCCCCCACACGGGGGGAGATTGGCAGTTTCGGCTCAGGCGCCTTCTTTTCAACGTTGAAAACTGGCGAAAGCCGTCGCGACATCCGATCTCCCCCCCCTCGTGGGGGAGATGTCCGGCAGGACAGAGGGGGGCGCTGTCCYGCCTGCGTCGAAAGAGCTGCGCAGCGGGTGAACGCCTACCAATCGCTAAGCTTGGTGTCCGGCCCGTATTCCTGACCTTCGATGTCCTTCACCACGGCCTGGCCGCAGCGCATGGTTTTTGCCTTCTTGTCGTAGGCATAGGTCGGCGAGCCGAACAGGTGCCAGCCCTTGTTCAGCGCCGCCGTCACCTTGTGGCAGAAGGTGGCGTCGTCCGGAGCGGACAGAAAGCGGTAGAGTTTCATGGTTCAGTTCCTGTCGTAAATAACCTGTAGCCCGCGAGCATCGAGGGCCATCATGCCCCGATGGCGGCTGCCTTCGCCAGCAGTTTTTCGGCCTGTGCCAGATGCAGCCGTTCGACCATTTTGCCATCCAGCGCAATCACGCCCTTGCCGGCATTTTCAGCGAGCGCGAAGGCCTCTTTTATCGCGCGCGCCTCGGCCAAGGCTTCGGGCGACGGCGCAAAGGCGCGGTTGGCGGCCTCGATCTGGGCCGGGTGGATAAGCGACTTGCCGTCGAACCCCATGGCGGCTGCTTCCGCGCATTCGCGGGCAAAGCCGTCGGCATCGCGAAAATCGTTGAAGACGCCGTCGAGCATGTCGAGACCGCCGGCGCGCGCGGCCAGCAGCATCTGCATCAGCCATGGCACGAGATAGCGCCGGTCAGGGGTGGCCGATACGCCGGTCTCCTTGACCAGATCGTTCGTTCCGGCAACGAAACAAGTGAGGCGCGAGGCCGGATCGCGGCCAAGCTCGGCAATGGCGCCGATGTTGAGCATGGCCTTTGGCGTCTCGATCATCGCCCATAATTTCACCGCGTCGGGGGCAAAATTGTCGTCCAGAACATCGCCGACTTCGAGAATGTCGCGCGGCGTGGCGACCTTGGGCAAAAGGATGCCGTCGGGCTCGCAGCTGGCAACGGCCAGCAGATCGTCGGTGCCCCATACGCTGGCGAGCCCGTTGACGCGCACCACCATCTCGCAGCGCCGGCCGTTGGCAACCGGGCGGTTGGCGAAAATGCCCTTCAGTTTTTCGCGCGCGGCACTCTTGTCGGCCGGGGTTACGGCATCTTCCAGGTCGATGATGATGGCGTCGCAGGCAAGCTGCGCGATCTTGGCCAGCGCCTTGTCGTTCGAGGCCGGGATGTAGAGCACCGAGCGGCGCGGGCGGTAGGGTTCGCTTGTCATAGCGCGATCTATGCCGGCTGAGGGCGGGGGAGGCAAGCACACAAGGCAATCGCTTCGGACACTCATGGCTTGATCTGTGTTGGAGACGAGCCAATCGCCAAAGATGGCGCTGCCCCTCACCTGCCTGCAGGCATCCTCGCCCCGTATAGCGACGGGGAGAGGGACGCTCGCATCGACGGCTTCGCCAATCACGAGCGTTGCAAGGAAGGCGCCGAGGCTGCGGCCAGCCACTTCTCCCCGTCACTATACGGGGAGAAGTGCCCGGCAGGGCGATGAGGGGCAGCGCTAATCCCGCAAGAATGAGCGGCAGGCCTCAAGCGATTGCTGCACAAAAACTGCACGCGGTTGCGGAAAATCTCCTCGGCTCCGCCCAGTTGCGCGCATGCCTGTAGGCGACAAGGGCGGCATGCAACAGCGAAACACCCCCCGTTGGTCCCTGCCGTACCGGCTCCGTAACGAAAGCTGGTGGCTCGTCGATCCGCCCCGGGGCGAGGCCACGCTCCTCCCTTTCGTCCGCACACCCAGACATGTCGGTTGTATCACCAGGAAAGTCCGCTCATGACATCGTTCCTTATCGGCGCGCCGAGCTATTGCAGCCGCTTCGGCATCGCCGTGCTGCTGGTCGCGCTGGCGGATTTCTTCTTCTATGGCCAACCGGTCGGCATCACGGTTTTCCTGTTCGCCATCTTGATTGCCGGCGCGGTCGTCGCCGTCCATCCTGCTGCCTTCAGCGACGGCAGGGTGTGGCTCAAGCCTGCTGCCCTGTTCGTTGCGCTGCTGCCGCTGGCCGAAAATGTCAGCGTGCTGTCCGTCTCGATCGCGCTTGTGGCGATGGTCATCTTCGCGCTTTCGCTGACCAAGCGGTTGCGATACAGCCCTGCCCGCATGGCCGGCCAGGCAGCACTCTTCCTGCTCGCCGGCCCCTTCCGCTTCGCTGGCGACTTCTTGCGCTGGCGCCAGGCGGCGCGTCGGTACGGCCGGCGGCGCATCCGCCTTGCAGCGCTGGCCGTCTGGATCATGCCGCTGGTCCTCGGCGTGGTGTTTCTCGCGCTGTTCGGCGCCGCCAACCCGGTCATCGACTACTGGTTCTCGCTGATCGACCTGATGGCGCTGCTCGACCTGATCCAGCTGATGCGGCTGGCCTTCTGGCTGATGATGCTTGTCGTCGTCTGGGCTTTCCTGCGGCCGCGCCTGCCACGCTTTCTGCGCCGCATCCCGCGTGTGGCAAAGCCTGCGCCAGTCAGCCCGCTATCCAAGCCCCCGCCCTCCGCGACAAAGGCCGGACCGATCATCGAGGACATCATCTTCGGCAAGTCCGCCATTCTGCGCGCGCTGATCGTCTTCAACATCTTGTTTGCGCTGCAGACCGGGCTCGACGCCACCTATCTGTGGGGCGGGGTCGCGCTGCCCGACGGTCTGAGCTACGCTTCCTATGCGCATCGCGGCGCCTATCCGCTGATCGTCACGGCCCTGCTTGCCGCCGGTTTCGTGCTGGCGGCGCTCAGGCCCGGCAGCGAAACCTCAGGCGATCCGCTCATCCGCCGGCTGGTCTATGCCTGGGTGGCGCAGAACATCATGCTGGTCATCTCGTCGATCCTGCGGCTCGATCTCTATGTCGGCATCTATGCGCTGACCTCCTGGCGCATCGCCGCCTTCGTCTGGATGGGACTGGTGGCGGTAGGTCTTGCCCTCATTGTCGCCCGCATTGCGCTTGGAAAATCCAATGAATGGCTGTCCTCCGCCAATCTTCTGACGTTATCGGCGACGCTTTATGCCTGCTGCTTCATCAACTTCGCGGCGCTGATCGCCAACTACAATGTCGACCACTCCCTTGAAATGTCCGGCTCCGGCACGCCGCTCGATGCCGAGTATCTGCGCTCATTCGGCGCCGTCGCCCTGCCGGCACTGGATCGCTACTACATGCATCAGACCGGACATCTGACCACCTGGGTGGTCGACCTGCAGATGGCCGACGACTATATCGCCGAGCAAAAGAAGTGGCGCGCCTGGAGCTTTCGCGGCTGGCGGCTGACCAGGGTTCTCGACAACAGAGGCCCGCTCGTGCTTCCTCCACCTTCGCAACCTTCCCAGCCTTCCATGCCGGACCGCTAGATTCATGCCGCATCACATCCTCGTCGCCGACGATGACCCGCATATCCGCGAAGTGATCTGCTTTGCGCTGGAAAAGGCCGGCATGAAGACGCAAGCGGTGGCCGACGGCGCCGCCGCTCTGATGGCCATCGAGCGCCGGGCGCCCGATCTCGTCGTGCTCGACATCGGCATGCCGGAAATGGACGGGCTCGAAGTCTGCCGGCGGCTCAGGCAGCGCTCCGACGTGCCGGTGCTGTTCCTGTCCGCGCGCGACGAGGAGATCGACCGTATCCTCGGGCTGGAAATGGGCGGCGACGACTATGTCACCAAACCGTTCAGCCCGCGCGAACTGGTCGCCCGCGTCAACGTCATCCTGCGGCGCGCCCGCCCGGCGCCGGAAACGGCCGACGACCGGCATTTCGCGCATGGCAAGCTCAGCCTGGCGCCGGCCAGCCACAGCGCCAGTTTCGACGGCAAGCCGCTGGCGCTGACGGGGATAGAATTCTCGATCCTCAGAGGATTTCTGGCGCGGCCGGCGCATGTGCTCGACCGCGACGCGGTGATGGCCAGCGCCTATGCCGCCAACATCCATGTCGCCGACCGCACCGTCGACAGCCATATCCGCAACATCCGCGCCAAGCTGGCGGCGGCGGGTTGCATGGACGGCATAGAGACCGTGCATGGCGTCGGCTTCCGGCTCGGCCGATGCAGCGCGTGAGCGCCCGCAAATGGATTGGCAGCAAATGGCGGCCGCGCCTGGCCACTGTCGTCGTCGCCATCCTGATCATGGTGATGGCGCTGCCGCTGGTCGGGCTGTTCTTCTTCCGGCTCTATGAGAACCAGCTGATCCGCCAGACCGAGGCCGAGCTGATCGCGCAAGGGGCCGTGCTCGCCGCCATCTATGCGCAGGATGTGCGTGACGCCGGCATTCCGGTGGAGAAGCTCGGCGCGGCGATGCCGGCGGCCGGTGTCAGCGATCGGAACTATCCTTACAATCCGATCGAGCCGCGCCTCGACCTCGCTTCCGATTATGTCCTGCCGACGCGGCCAGTGGCGAAGGCCGCGACCATTGATCCGGCCTATGCGGCGATCGGCGTCCGCCTGTCCGGCATTCTTGACGCCACGCAGAAAACCACGCTGGCCGGCTTTCGGGTGCTCGACCCCTCAGGCATCGTCATCGCCGGGCGCGAGGAGATCGGCCTGTCGCTCGGCGATGTCGAAGAGGTGCGCGCAGCACTTGCCGGTCACTATGCCAGCGCGCTCAGGCTGCGCATCCCCGACCAGCCAACGCCGCCGCTCTATTCGGTCAGCCGCGGCACCAAGGTGCGTGTCTTCGTCGCCATGCCGGTTGCCGTCGCGGGACAGGTCGCCGGCGTCGTCTATCTGTCGCGAACGCCGAACAACATCATCAAACATCTCTATGGCGAGCGCGGCAAGGTGACGTTGGCGGCCATCGCCATACTCGGCGGCACGTTGCTCATCGGCCTCGTCTTCCTGCGCACCGTCAGCCGGCCGATCTACGCGCTGATCGAGCGCACAGAGCGTATCGCCGCAGGCGACCGCGCGGCGATCCGGCCGCTCGACCATCACGGCACGCGCGAAATGGCCGAGCTTTCCGCCGCCTTTCTCGACATGGCGGAAAAGCTGCAGGCGCGATCGGACAGCATCCAGACCTTTGCCACCTATGTCTCGCATGAACTCAAATCGCCGCTGACGGCGATCCAGGGCGCAGCCGAACTGTTGCGCGATTCCGGTGGCACCATGGACGAGGCCGAGCGGCAGCGGTTTTCCAACAACATCGTCACCGATGCCGGACGGCTCAATCTCCTGGTGCGGCGCCTGCTCGATTTGGCCCGCGCCGAAAATCTGGCGCCGAGCGGTGAAAGCACATCGCTCGGCGCCGCACTGGCGCTGCTGCCAGCCGAGGAGAGGGTGGCGGTTCGCATCGAGGCGGGCGGCGATATCGGTCTGCGCATATCGGCGGAAAACGCCGCGATCGTGCTGGCCAATCTCATCGACAATTCGGCGCGGCATGGCGCGACGCAGGTTTCGGTCACGGCGGCGAGCACGGGCGGCAAGGCGATGGTGCTGGTCAGCGATGACGGCGCCGGCATTTCGCCGAGCAATCGCAACAGGATTTTCGAGCCGTTTTTCACCACGCGTCGCGACAGTGGCGGCACCGGCATGGGCCTCGGCATCGTGCTGGCCCTCCTGAAAGCGCATGATGGTACGATCCGCCTGGTTGACTCCGGGCGCGGCACGCGCTTCGAGATTATCGTGCCGGTTGCGTAGGGATGCAGGCGGCGAAGCGGAGAAAAAATGCGCTACGACATCGTCATCATCGGCGGGGCCATCGTCGGGTCCTCGATCGCCTACTATCTGCGCGAGGAAGGCTTTTCCGGCTCGATCGCGCTGGTTGAGCGCGACCCGCAATTTGCGCATGCGGCAACGACACTCTCCTGCGCCTCCATCCGCCAGCAATTCTCCATTCCGGAAAACATTCGCCTGTCGCAGTTCACGCTGAAACTGTTCCGGCGGCTGACGGAAACCTTCGGCGCCGACGCTGATATCGGCTTTCGCGAAGGCGGCTATCTGATCCTGGCCGGCGAGAACGGGCTGCCGATCCTCAAAGCCAACCACGAGGCGCAGATGGCCGAAGGCGCCGACATCGTGCTGGAGGATGCCGACGCGCTGGTGCGGCGGTTTTCGTGGCTGTCGGCCGAGGGCATCACCGCCGGCGCCTATGGCCGCAGCGGCGAGGGCTGGTTCGACGCGCATGCCATGCTGATGCTGTTTCGCAAGGCGCTGCGCGCGAAAAAGATCGATTTCATCACCGCTGACGTCACCGGCATCGAACGACAGGGCGACCGCGTCACCAGCGTCAGCCTCGACAATGGCGACAAGCTGGAGGCCGGCACAATCATCAACGCCGCCGGGCCGAATGCCGGCAAGGTTTCAGCGATGGCCGGGCTGGCGCTGCCGGTGGAGCCGCGCAAGCGCAACGTCTTCGTCTTCGAGGCGCGCGAAAGATATGCCGACATGCCGCTGCTGGTCGATCCCTCGGGCATCTATGTCAGGCCGGAAGGCTCGGTCTACATCACCGGCGGCGCCGAGCCGGAAGACGGCGATGGCCCCGCCGACCCTCAGGATTTCGATGTCGAATGGCCATTGTTCGAAGAGGTGATCTGGCCGGTGCTGGCCACCCGCATTCCGGCCTTCGAGGCGATCAAACCGACCCGCGCCTGGGTCGGCCATTACGACTACAACACGCTCGACCAGAACGCGGTGATCGGCCCGCATCCCGAGGTGACGAATTTCCTGTTCGCCAACGGATTCTCGGGTCACGGCCTGCAGCAGGCACCGGCGGTCGGCAAGGCGCTGGCCGAGCTTCTGGTGCATGGCGGCTACCGCACGGTGGATTGCTCGGCGTTTGGCTATGAGCGCGTCGCCGAGGGGCGGGCGTTTCGGGAATTGAATGTGATTTGAGCGGGACAGGTGCAACCTTCCCTTCTCCCCTTGTGGGAGAAGGTGTCACCGAAGGCGACGGGTGAGGGGTGCTCCAGGAAACACCAACGTCTCACTCCGCTGGAGCACCCCTCATCCGTCTCGGCGCTGTCGCGCCGATCCACCTTCTCCCACAAGGGGAGAAGGAAGAGGCGTCAGGCTTTCCGCCCAAACCAAAACGCATCCGCCATGCGCTTCATGCCGATGCGTTCGTAGAAGCCGATGGCGTCGGGCATCGAAATGAGGCTGATCGCGACGGAGGGTCCGAGCTGCCGGCGCGCCTCATTCATCAGGCCCTTGCCGATGCCGAGTCCTTGCGCCGATTGGGAAACGGCGAGTTCGGAGATGTAGCAGACCCAGGAAAAGTCGGTCATGGCCCTGAGAACGCCGATCAGCGGCTTGCCTTCGATGTCGAGGCGCGCGGTCAGCACCAGGTCGGCATTGGCAAGCATTGTTTTCAGCCGGGCGTCGTCATTGACGGGGCGTGTGTCGCCGAGGCCGGATTCGACCAGCACGCGACGAAACTCGGCGGTCTCGAGTTCCGACTCGCTGGCATAGAGGATTTTTGAAGGAGATGTCATGCCGGCCAAGGTGCACCAGCGGCCGCCGCTTTTGAAGACGCTGCGCTCGATCTTTTGATCGAGGACCAAGACCAGGCTCAAACAGCCGCCTTTTAATTGCCTGCGCCTTTGTGTAAACCGGCGTCAGCAAATCCTCCCGCAACGAAAATACGGGCAAAAGCCATGGAAAAATTCACCAAGCTCACCGGCGTCGCCGCGCCGATGCCGATCGTCAATGTCGACACCGACATGATCATCCCCAAGGATTATCTCAAGACGATCAAGCGCACCGGGCTCGGCACCGGCCTGTTCGCCGAAATGCGCTACAATGATGACGGCTCGGAAAATCCTGATTTCGTGCTCAACAAGCCGGCCTATCGCAAGGCGCAGATCCTGGTCGCCGGCGACAATTTCGGCTGCGGCTCGAGCCGCGAGCATGCGCCGTGGGCGCTGCTCGACTTCGGCATACGCTGCGTCATCTCGACCTCGTTCGCCGACATTTTCTACAACAACTGCTTCAAGAACGGCATCCTGCCGATCACCGTCAGCCCGGAAGATCTGGAGAAGCTGATGGACGACGCCTCGCGCGGCTCCAACGCAACGGTTTCGGTCGACCTCGAGGCCAAGGAAATCCGCGGCCCGGATGGCGGCGTGGTGCATTTCGACCTCGACGACTTCAAGCGCCACTGCCTGCTCAACGGCCTCGACGATATCGGCCTGACCATGGAGAAGGCCGGCGCCATTGCCTCGTTCGAGAAGAAGAACGCCGCCGAGCGCCCCTGGGCCTGAGCGGTGCGATGACCCGGCCGCGACTGGCCGGGTTCGTGGCGGCTGAACGGGAGGGACAGGTCATGACACGTTCGCTTCTTGCCGGCGTCTGCGCGCTGGCGTGGATGTTGATGTCGGTGGCTGGTGCGCATGCACAGACGGACAAGGTGCTGGTGCCGGCTGAAGATC
This sequence comes from Mesorhizobium sp. P2_H9, assembly GCF_056403215.1. Taxonomy (NCBI): domain Bacteria; kingdom Pseudomonadati; phylum Pseudomonadota; class Alphaproteobacteria; order Hyphomicrobiales; family Phyllobacteriaceae; genus Mesorhizobium; species Mesorhizobium sp. P2_H9. Next base: position 51,338 of record NZ_JBFUFX010000006.1, read on the forward strand.
CGTCCGGCGGGGCGAACCCGGGCGCATCGAGCAATGCGGCTCTGGCCGACGATGACAGCCAGGGACCGATCCCGTTCGAGGGTGGGCAGCTGACCATCACCCAGCCTGAGCAGGATGGCGAGAAGGTGCTGGCCTATGACGGCAAGCAGCTCGCCAGCAATTATGAGGTGTTCTTCGACAAGGTGGTCAAGGTTGGCGGCGTCAACGTCGCGTTGGTCAATGTCGGCGATGGCGGCAACCAGTGCGGGCCGGCCACGGTGATCGTCTGGAAGCCGGAAGGCGGCGAGATCCAGAGCCTCACAGTCGAACAGGACGAGTGCGGCGCGCCGCCGGCGGCGGTCGCCGACAACGCCATCTATTTCGTGCCCTATCTGCTGCCGGGCGCTTCGCAGCAAGCGCTGCAATGGTCGCCAACCGAAGGGCTGACGATTTCAGGCGATCTGACTTACGCGCCCGAGCCGGGCACCGACTGGAAGGACATCGACCCCTCCAAATACCAGAACATCATCGACGCCTTCCACAACGAGGCCGTCTACAAGGCGGCCAAGACGCTGCTCGGCGACACCATGCCCGACATGGCGACCAGCCTGCTGGTCGGTGGCGGCACCGAAAAGACCGCATCCGGCGCCTTCTACGCCACCGGCTGCGTCCCGCATGATTGCGGCGGCAATGACGGCTTCATGGCGGTCGACCCGGCCAAGCACGCGCTCTACTTCTCCAGGCGCGGCGACAATGGCGAGCCGAATGCGTGGCCGCCGCTGAAGGACTGGCCGGCGGATGTGAAGGAAGCGCTGGACAAGGCGCTGGGGTCGGCGAACTAGGGCTCGGCACACCATCGCGGCTTCGTCATCCACGGGCGGAGCGACGCGAAGCGGAGCGCAGACCCGAGGATCCATGCCGTCACCCGTTGCCGTAGAATTCAACGGTGCAGAATTCTGAAACGCCGCAACGCCTCGAGGTCACGGCATGGATCCCAGGGTCTGCGCGCGTCGCTTCGCTCCTTGCTTCGCCCTGGGATGACGACGGGAGGGATGTCTCGGTCAATCTCCGATGTTGCGCTTTGCCTTCGTGATAATAATCCCCTCGGCTTGGCCCACGACCGAGCAGCGCGTCTCCTGCTAGATGCGAGCCAACAATCCGCGAGGACACCATGCGAAAACTCATCTCCACCGGTTCACCCTTCGAAAAGACCGCCGGCTATTCGCGCGCCGTGGTGCAGGGCGACTGGTGTTTCGTGTCCGGAACGACCGGCTACGATTACGCGACCATGACCATGCCGGAGACGGTCGAGGCGCAGACGCGCAATTGCCTGGCCACCATCGCCAAGGCGCTGCAGGACGGCGGCTTCGCCATGGCCGACGTGGTGCGGGCGCACTACTACATCACCGACCAGGCCTTCGTGGACATCGTCTTTCCGATCCTCGGCGAAACCTTTGGCGAGATCGGGCCGGCGGCGACGATGATCGTGTGCCAGCTCAACAAGCCGGAAATGAAGATCGAGATCGAAGTCACCGCGTTGCGGCGCGGATCATGAACGTCCGGCGCATCGTTGCAAACATAGGCACGCAGGACGTCGCGGCGGCAAAGCGCTTCTACCAGGATGTGCTCGGCCTTGATCTCAAGATGGACCTTGGCTGGATCGCCACCTACGGCTCGCAAGAGACAATGACCGTGCAGGTCAGCTTCATGGCCGAAGGCGGCTCCGGCACGCCAGTGCCCGATCTGTCGATCGAGGTCGACGATGTCGAGGCGGCGCTTGATGGGATGAAGACGGCTGGTTTCGCCATCGAATACGGACCCGCCGACGAACCCTGGGGCGTGCGCCGCTTCTATGTGCGCGATCCCTATGGCAGATTGGTGAATATCCTCTCGCATCGGTGATGACAGACTCCAGTTCCTCTCCCCCGCCCTTGGCGGGGGCGAGGAAATTCCTCCCCTTGCACTGTAACCGCTTGGCGTTTAGCAAGGCCGCGGTTTCTCCAAACGATGTTGGGACGGTTCTGATGGCTTCGAAAAATCTTCTCCTGCTCGCCGGCGACGGCATCGGCCCCGAGGCGATGGCCGAGGTGAAGAAGCTGATATCGGCCATGAACGCCAAGCTCGGCAGCGATTTTGCCACCGACGAGGGTCTGGTCGGCGGCTGCGCCTACGATGCGCATGGCGCGGCGATCTCCGATGCCGACATGGCAAAGGCGATGGCGGCCGATGCGGTGCTGTTCGGCGCCGTCGGCGGGCCGAAATGGGATGCGGTGCCTTACGAGGTGCGCCCCGAAGCCGGCCTGCTGCGGCTGCGCAAGGACATGGAACTGTTCGCCAACCTGCGTCCGGCCATCTGCTATCCGGCGCTGGCGGCGTCTTCCTCGCTCAAGCAGGAAGTGGTCGAGGGTCTCGACATATTGATCGTGCGCGAGCTCACCGGTGGCGTTTATTTCGGCGAACCGAAGCAGATCATCGATCTCGGCAATGGCCAGAAGCGCGGCATCGACACGCAGGTCTACGACACGTTCGAGATCGAGCGCATTTCGGGCGTCGCTTTCGAGCTGGCGCGGACGCGCAAGAACCACGTCACGTCGATGGAAAAGCGCAATGTGATGAAATCCGGCGTGCTGTGGAACGAGGTCGTCACCCAGACCCACAAGGCGCGCTATTCAGACGTCAAGCTCGACCACATGCTGGCCGATGCCGGCGGCATGCAGCTGGTGCGCTGGCCAAAGCAGTTCGACGTCATCGTCACCGACAATCTGTTCGGCGACATGTTGTCCGACATCGCCGCCATGCTGACCGGATCGATCGGCATGCTGCCGTCGGCCTCGCTCGGCGCGCCGGATGTGAAGACCAAGAAGCGCAAGGCGCTCTATGAGCCGGTGCACGGCTCGGCGCCCGACATCGCCGGCAAGGGCATCGCCAACCCGATCGCCATGATCGCGTCTTTTGCCATGTGCATGCGCTATTCGTTCGGCATGGTTGATGAGGCCGACAAGCTCGAAGCGGCAATCGCCGCCGTGCTCGAAGACGGCTTGCGGACAAAGGATATCTTGTCCGAGGGCATGACCGAGGTCGGCACCGTTGCAATGGGCGATGCAATCATCGCCAAGTTCCTGGGCTGATCCCATTGCGGTCGACGTCCGCTGGGCGACGGCCGGGGATGCGGCGGTTCTAAACCCTGACTCCAGCAGGCACCGGTCCCCACTGGTTTTCCTTGGCCTGCGTCGGGATCAGCGCGAAGACCATGATGATCAGGCTGCCGATGGTCGGGATCAAGACCAGCAGACAGAGCCATCCCGGCAGGCCGATGTCGTGCAGGCGGCGAACGGCCATCCCGAGGCTGGGCAGGAATGTCGCCAGCAGGAAGGTGCCGCAAAGGCCAACGGTTGCCGCTGCCGACATGTCGCTGTCGAAATTGCCCATTTTGGCGTCGAGGAACAGTCCAAGGCCACCGACGATGAGCAGAGAAACCACCCAGAACAGGAAATAGCTCCAATATTCCTTGCGGTGGGCCCGGCCTCCGAAATTGAAGTAGTTCTGCGTCAGGGCGTGCCAGAAATAGCCCCACAGATCGGTGGGTTCGCCGGGCACGTTTTCGGCGGCACGGCCGAAATGCTGTGGCCCCGCGGGCGCGCTGCCTGCCTGGCGCGGTGGGGCACTCGCTGCGGCAGCAGCGCTGTCGGTCGGATTCTGGGCGCCGATCGAGAAAATGTCGCGCGCCTGGCCGCCGCCGGGCTGGAACTCGACGGCGGTGCCCTTGGCCATCGACACCTCGCGGCGCAGGCTCTCCCGCGTGAAGGTGTAGCGGTTGCCGTCGGCGCCGGTGATGAAACCGAAGCCTTGCGCCTCGTCATAGTGAAGAACTTCGCCGCGCATCCGCTCACCCCCGTGTTCGCGCTCCAGACTGTTCAAAGTTCTGGCATATCGCAAGGGGGCATACGCCAGCGGCGGAAATCAGGCCGGCCGGTTCTTCGACTTCTTGTGTTTCGGCGGTCCGGCCTTGTCGAATTTCGGCTTGCCCGCTTTCGGAGCCCACGGCTTTGCCTCGAATGCCGGGCGCTGATCGCCCGCTGCCGGCGGCCGCTTCTCGAATTTGCGCTTCGGCGCGTTCGGGTCGAACGTCCCCTTGCCGCGGTGTGGCTTCTTGTCCGGATTTGGCGGCTGATAGCCGGCGCGCGACAGATCGGGTGTGCCGTCCAGCCGCTTCACCGCGATGTTGTTCTGCAATTTGCGGTCGGGGCCGATGGCGGCGAGAAAGCGGTCGGCCCAGTCGGCCGAAATCTGCACGAAGGTTTCCTCCGGCTGCATCTTGATGGCGCCGATCTCGCGCTTGGTGATGCCGCCGGTGCGGCACAGCATCGGGATCAGCCAGCGCGGCTCGGCATTCTGCCGCCGCCCCACCGAAACCGAGAACCAGACGCTGTCGCCGAAATCGTCGCGGCGGCTGGGGGCCTCGTCGCGGCGCGCGAAGGTTTCGCCCGCCGGTCTTTCACGCGAAGGCGTGAACGGCGCGATTTCCATGAGATCCTCGGGCGCCGAACGGCTGGCGCGGCACTGGCGCACGAAGGCGGCCGCCACCTGTTCGGCGCCGTGCCGGGCGAGCAGCGCGTCGATGAAGCCGCGCTCGTCATCCTTTACCGGCTCGTCGAAAGCTGGATCGGCGAGAATGCGTTCATCGTCGCGGCGGATCACGTCGTCGGCCGAGGGCGGGCTCGCCCATGTCGCCTTGAGCCCGGCATTCTGGAGCAGCCGTTCGGTGCGCTTGCGGGCATTGTTGGGCACGATCAGCGCGCTGACGCCCTTGCGCCCGGCGCGTCCGGTGCGCCCACTGCGGTGCAGCAGCGTTTCCGGGTTGGTCGGCAAATCGGCGTGGATCACCAGTTCGAGGTTGGGCAGGTCGATGCCGCGCGCCGCCACGTCAGTTGCGATGCAGACTTTGGCACGGCCGTCGCGCATCGCCTGCAGCGCATGGCTGCGCTCGTTCTGGCTGAGCTCGCCGGAAAGCGCCACGACGGAAAAATTGCGGTTGTTGAAACGCGCGGTGAGGTGGTTCACCGCGGCGCGGGTGTTGCAGAACACCAGCGCGTTCTTGGCCTCGTAATAGCGCAGCACGTTGATGATGGCGTTCTCGCGGTCGGCCTGGGCGACGCTCAGCGCCCGGTATTCTATGTCGAGATGCTGCTTTTCCTCACCCGCGGCCGAGATGCGCACCGCGTCGCGCTGGTAGCCCTTGGCCAGCGTGGCGATGGAGCGCGGCACGGTGGCCGAGAACATCAGCGTGCGGCGGGCGGCTGGTGCCGCGTCGAGAATGAATTCCAGATCCTCGCGAAAGCCGAGATCGAGCATCTCGTCGGCCTCGTCGAGCACCACGGCCTTCAGCGCCGACATGTCGAGCGAGTGCCGGGTGATGTGGTCGCGCAGCCGGCCGGGGGTGCCGACGACGATATGGGCGCCGCGCTCCAGCGCCCGCTTTTCGGTGCGCATGTCCATGCCGCCGACGCAGGAGGCCACCGTGGCGCCGGTCAGTTCGTAAAGCCATTCCAGCTCGCGGGTGACCTGCAGCGCCAGTTCGCGCGTCGGCGCCACCGCCAGCGCCAGCGGTGCCGAGGCATGGACAAAGCGCTCGGCATCGCCAAGCAGCGTCGGCGCCAGCGCCAGGCCGAAGGCGACGGTCTTGCCGGAGCCGGTCTGGGCGGAAACCAGCGCATCGGCCTGGCCGAGCTCCAGCACCGCCTTCTGCACCGCCGTCAGCTCGGAATAGCCGCGTTTTTCCAGCGCCTTTGCCAGCGCCGGGACAATAGCTTCGAAGTTGGACATCTCACTCTTTCGGAATTCGGGGTCTGCGCTCGTCAGGGAGCGCGAGCCGGGGCTGGCGCAGCGCCAACCAAACAATCTTGGCCGTTCGTACTTCCTGCCGCCTCTCTTGTACAGGGCAAGCCGTGGCGTGCTTCCCTTCTCCCCCTGTGGGAGAAGGTGGCCGAGCGAAGCTCGGTCGGATGAGGGGTGCTCCAGCTTGGCACCCACCGCGCTCCGTCCAACACCCCTCAACCGTCTCGGCGCTGCGCGCCGATCCACCTTCTCCCACAAGGGGAGAAGGAAGGACCACCAATTGACTCTTGACGCAAACCGCGTAAAAGCCGGCACCGAACAGGACAGTTTTCGATGCGCGGCCTTTTGATGGCGTTTCTTGCATTCGATTTCCCTGGCCACAATGCAAATCATTGGGCCGGGCGCGTCGGCGCGTCTCCTCGTTCCAGCAAAACCATGGCCAAAACCACCACCAAAACGGTGTGATTCCCTTGGCCTAACCACCCTCTCCCGGGTTCGGCCCGGGGGACGAAACCCGCATTGGCCGGCGGGTTTTCTCCAAAAACCGAGCGGAGAGGGACAGGAGATCACTATGAGTTTCAAGGTTGCGATCGTCGGTGCCACGGGCAATGTGGGCCGGGAAATGCTCAACATACTGGAAGAGCGCGGCTTTCCGGTGAGCGAAGTAGTGGCGCTGGCCTCGCGGCGCAGCCAGGGCACCGAAGTGTCGTTCGGCGACCGCACGCTGAAGGTCAGGACGCTCGACCAGTATGATTTTTCCGACACCGACATCTGCATCATGTCGGCCGGCGGCGCTGTTTCCAAGGAATGGTCGCCGAAGATCGGCAAGCAGGGCTGCGTCGTCATCGATAATTCGTCGGCCTTCCGCTACGACCAGGACGTGCCGCTGATCGTGCCTGAGGTGAACCCGGACGCGATCTCGCTGTTCACCCGCAAGAACATCATCGCCAATCCGAACTGCTCGACGGCGCAGCTGGTTGTCGCGCTGAAGCCACTGCACGACTTCGCCACCATCAAGCGTGTCGTCGTCGCCACCTACCAGTCGGTCTCGGGCGCCGGCAAGGAAGGCATGGACGAGCTCTTTACCCAGACCCGCGCGGTCTTCGTCGCCGACCAGGTCGACGTCAAGAAGTTCACCAAGCGCATCGCCTTCAACGTCATTCCGCATATCGACGTCTTCCTCGACGACGGCTTTACCAAGGAAGAGTGGAAGATGGTCGCCGAGACCAAGAAGATGCTCGACCCCAAGATCAAGCTGACGGCAACCTGCGTGCGGGTGCCGGTGTTCATCGGCCATTCGGAAGCGGTCAACATCGAGTTCGAAAAGCCGATCACCGCCGACGAGGCGCGCGACATCCTGCGCGAGGCTCCCGGCTGCCAGGTCTTGGACAAGCGCGAGGACGGCGGCTACATCACGCCGCTCGAATCGGCCGGCGAGGACGCCACCTTCATCTCGCGCATCCGCGAGGATTCGACCATCGACAACGGCCTGTCGATGTGGATCGTCTCCGACAATCTGCGCAAGGGTGCCGCGCTCAACGCGGTGCAGATCGCCGAGCTTCTGGTCGAGCGCGGTCTGATCCAGCCGAAGAAGAAGGCGGCATAGTTTTTCGCTCACGGGCCGTATCGCCGCTGCCGCGGCGGGCCCTCCGCGGGGGCGCCGGAAAGCCGGCGGCCCGCAGTCGCGGGCTCGGCCTTCGGCCGTTAGCCTCCTTCTCCCCGTTCACGGGGAGAAGGTCCCGGCAGGGGGATGAGGGGCGGCACGGGCCTCTGTAGAGAGATGCTTTTTGAACGATTCGGCCAAAGTCACGCTTCGCCCGGCCACCAGCTCCGACACCACTGCCATCGCCAGGCTCATGCGGGCAGCGCTTGGCTCGTTCGACTGGATGCCGGTCATCCACACGCCGGACGAGGATCTTGCCTTCATCCGCGACATCGTGCTGCCCCGGCAGCAGGTGACGGTCGCCGAGGTCGCCGAGAATATCGTCGGCTTCATTGCCGTCAGCGGCGATTGGGTGGAGCAGCTCTATCTCGACCCGGCCTGGACGGGACAAGGCATCGGGAGCCGGTTGCTGGTGCAAGCGACCGCCGCGCTACGGATCGTGAAACTGCATTGCTTCCAGGCCAACACCGGCGCCCGGCGTTTCTATGAGCGACACGGTTTTCGCGCCGAGTCGTTCGGCGACGGCACCACCAATGAGGAAGGCCTGCCGGATATTCTCTACGTCCGCCGCTTGTGAAGCTCAGCCGGCGCTGTCCTTGGCCAACTGGCGCAGCAGTTCCATCGCTTCTTCGGACCGGTCGGCCGGCACGAACAGATGGTCGTGATAGAAAGCCGAGACCGGATTGACGCCCATGCCGGCAGCGGCGAGCCGCGTCGTGATGGCGGCGAGGAAGCCGACCGCGTCCAGCGACGAATGGATGTTTAGCGTGATCATGCGGCAGCGGAACGAAGCGGCTAGGCCGGCTGCTCTTGCCGCGCCCTCGGTCACGATCAATGTCAGACCCTCTCGTTCGCGAAAGACCATCACCGGGTCGACGCCTTGCGGCTGCGCAGCGCCAGGTGCGAGCGTGACGAAGACATGGATGGCCGGAAGCAGTTCGGGCGTCATCGACGCCAGCAGCTTTTTCAGATCGGTCTCGCCGGTCATGGTGCCTCCTTGGGCGTTCCCAAGCTGCGGGAACTGTCCCGCTTCGTCCTTGGACCGGCCGGCATCGCGCCGGTAGTCCCCCACTTGGGCGACATGGCGATGTCGCTGGCGGCCGAGCTTGCCTTGCCGGTGCATTGCACACTAGACGGGCTCAGGACCGGCGCCGGTCCGTGAAAGGGGTTTCGATGATCGTTCGCCCGCGTCCGGGATTCCTGCATCTGTTCTTTATCATGCGCGGCTCCGTGGTGCCGCGCATCCTGCCGCAAATCTTCGGCTTTGCCGCCTATGGCGCGATGGTGGTGGTCATCGTCAGGGCATTGAAGCTCGACTTCGGCAATGCCGGCACGGCACCCTTCGCATTGCTCGGCGTCGCACTGTCAATCTATCTGGGCTTTCGCAACAACGCCGCCTATGACCGCTGGTGGGAAGCGCGCAAGCTGTGGGGCCAACTGGTCTTCGACATCCGCAATCTCGCGCGCGCGTCGAGCGGCCTGATCGAGGACCGCACCGAACTGCGCGGCCTGCTGATGGAAGCAACCGCCTTCTGTCACTTCCTGCGCGGCCTGCTCAGGCGCGTCGACGCCACGGCGGAAGCCCGCACCTTCATCGGCAACGACGTTGAAGGCGCCGCCAAGGCCGCCAACGCACCGGACGCCATGGTGCGGCGGATGGGCGGACGCATCGCGGCACTTCGCAAGGCAGGTGCCATCGATACGATCGGCTACCGCATCCTCGATGAGCGGCTGTCGGAAATCGCCGCTGCGCAGGCCGGCTGCGAGCGCATCGCCGGGACGCCGCTGCCCTTTGCCTACACGCTGCTCCTGCAGCGGACCGCCTACATCTTCTGCCTGCTTTTGCCATTCGGGCTGGCCTCGGCCGCCGGCTGGGCGACGCCGCTGTTCACGGCGCTGATCGCCTACACTTTCTTCGGTCTCGACGCGCTGTCGGAAGAACTCGAGGATCCGTTCGGCACCGAGGCCAACGATCTGGCGCTCGACGGTCTCTGCCGCGTCTGCGAAATCTCGGTGTTCGAGGCGTTGGGCGAGACGCCGCCGAAGATGATTGCGGCGGAGAAGTTTTATTTTTCGTAGGTCTTCGCGAGGCCGATAGGCAGTGAACGTTGATGCTTCGGTGGTCAGCAAACCTTCGAGAATAGCTGGAACATCCCTCCCTTCGTCATCCTAGGGCGAAGCAGGAGCGCAGCGACGTCGCGGAGACCCTAGGATCCATGCCGTGATGCCTGTGGTACGCGAAGACGGACCACAAGCGAGCACTCTTCTTCGCAGCGAATGGACGCTTCCTTCTTGACCGCCGCATTCTTCGCCTGATGTCGCGGCATGGATCCTCGGGTCAAGCCCGAGGATGACGAAGGCGCGGCGGCCAGCGGCCTACTTTGACCCTGCTGTGGAGGACCCACCGCCGAAAAAGAATCCCGACCCTGTCGGATCATCGCCCCGTGCCCCGTCCTTGGTTCAACCCTGGCAAAACCGCCAGTGCCCGAACCAAACGGAGGAACACCAATGACCATTTCCCAAACCGCGCCCGTCTCATCCGGCGCCCTGTGGACCGGCCGGGTGCTCAGCGCCATCATCGTGCTGTTCATGATCTTCGACGGCGTCATCAAATTGCCGCCGCTCGACATCGTCACCCAGTCCATGGTGCCGCTCGGCTGGCCGGCCGATCCCAATGTTGCGCGCCTGCTCGGCATCATCGGCCTGGTCTCGACGGCGCTCTATGCGCTGCCACGCACCGCAGTGCTCGGCGCCATCCTGCTCACCGCCTATATGGGCGGCGCCATCGCCACCAATGTGCGCGTCGACAACCCGCTGTTTTCGCACACGCTGTTCGGCGTCTATCTTGGCATCATCCTGTGGGGCGGCCTGTATCTCAGGGACCCCCGGCTGCGTGCCCTCGTTCCGTTCACCCGATAAGCGCACACAAGAAGAAAAGAATGCTCACCACCATCATCGTCATCCTGGTTGTGCTGATCGCCGCCGTGCTCATCTATGCCGCGACACGGCCGGATGATTTCATCGTCAGCCGCTCGGCCAGCATCAATGCGTTGCCCGAGGCGATCTTTCCTGAGATCAACGATTTCAGGCGCTGGAGCGTTTGGTCGCCTTACGAGAAACTCGACCCGGCGATGAAGCGCACTTTCTCCGGCGCCGACAGCGGCAAGGGCGCCGCCTATGCCTGGCACAGCGGCGGCAAGGCCGGCATAGGTCGCATGGAAATCACCGGTTCGGTGCCGTCTTCGCTGATTGCGCTGAAGCTCGACTTCGAGAAGCCGTTCAAGGCCAACAACACGGTCGAGTTCACCTTGAAGCCGGCCGGCAACGCAACCACCGTCACCTGGGCCATGCGCGGCCGCTACCCGTTCATGGCCAAGCTGATCGGCGTGTTCATGAACTTCGACAGGCTGGTCGGCAAGGACTTCGAGGCCGGTCTCGCCAGTTTGAAAAGAGCTGCGGAAAAGTAAGGCAATCGCTTTGTCGCTCTCCTAAGGGATCAAATCACGTTTTCGTGCGTTGTCGATCCACGGCGGGTGAAAAGTTTGCCCCTTGGGAGAGGAACGACGATGAAAAAGATCATGCTTTTGATGGTGTTGCTGCTACCGCTCGGCGCCTGCTCGCAAACGGAAAAAGGCGCGGCGGTTGGTGGCCTGGGCGGTGCGGCCATAGGCGCCGCGGTGGCAAATGATCCGGTGGAAGGCGCTGTCGTTGGTGGTGCTGTCGGGGCCGTCGCCGGCGCGCTCATCGGCCGGGCCAACGAACCGGACCGCTGCCGCTACCGCGACCGCTACGGACGTACCTATATCGCCCGCTGTCCCGACGGCTATTGACCGGACGACACAACAAAAACGGCGGGCACAGGCCCGCCGTTTTCGTGAATGATGGATCGTGAATTACTCGGCTGTGGCGGCTGCCGCCTCGGCCGGTGCGGCTGCCGCGGCAGCAACAGCGGCGGCGGCATCTTCCTGCGCCTTCTTCAGCAGGGCAGAGCGCTCCTGCGCCTTCTTGCCCGGCTCGGCCTTCTTCGGGTTGGAGCGGGCGTCGCGCTTGGCAATGCCGGCTTCGTCGAGGAAGCGCAGCACGCGGTCGGTCGGCTGGGCGCCGTGCGACAGCCAATGCTTGACGCGGTCGGCGTCAACCTTGACGCGCTCGCCGTCCTTGGGCAGCAGCGGGTTCCACGAGCCGAGCGACTCGATGAACCGGCCGTCGCGCGGCGAACGGGCGTCGGCGACGACGACGTGGTAGTAGGGACGCTTCTTCGAGCCCGCGCGGGCCAGTCTGATTTTCAACGGCATTTCTGTTTCTCCTAACAATTCTGATTTCGTTGGTTGGTTGTGGCTGGTTTATTAGCCGGCTTTCGTCACGCCGTTGGAAGCGGCGATCTGTTCGTGATGTCGGATCACTTCGCGGACGACGAAGTTGAGGAATTTTTCCGCGAAATCCGGGTCGAGGTGGGCATCCTTCGCCAGCTGGCGAAGGCGGGCTATCTGCTGCTGCTCGCGCGCCGGGTCGGCCGGCGGCAGACCATGTGTCGCCTTCAGCACGCCGACGGCCTTGGTGCAGCGGAAGCGCTCGGCCAGCATATGGATGAGTGCCGCGTCGATGTTGTCGATCGAGGCGCGGTAGTCGGCCAGGATGGTGCGTGCGTCGGCCATGTCCTTTTCTTCGTTCATGACGCCCTCACTTCTTCTTGCCGAGACCGGGCAGACCGCCGCCGCCGAGGCCGGGAAGACCCGGAAGCTTCATGCCACCGGGCAGACCGGGCAAGCCACCGCCGGGAAGGCCGCCAGGCAAGCCCTTCATGCCACCGAGGCCGGGCACCTGCTTCTGCAAGGCTTCGAGCTGCTTGGGGTCCATCTTCGACAAATCGGGCATGCCGCCGCCCATACCACCCATGCCGCCGGGCATCATGCCGCCAAGACCCATCTTGGAGGCGAGGCCGCCCATCATGCCGCGCATGAGGCCGCCGCCTTTGCCCTTGCCGCCCATCGCCTTCATCATGTCGGCCATGCCGCGATGCATTTTCAGAAGCTTGTTGATTTCGGCCGCATCGGTGCCGGAGCCGGCGGCGATGCGCTTCTTGCGCGAATGTTTCAGCAGGTCCGGGTTGGCGCGCTCGGCCTTGGTCATCGACGAGATGATGGCGAGCTGGCGGCCGAACATCTTGTCGTCGAGGCCGGCGGCGGCCATCTGGTCCTTCATCTTGCCCATGCCGGGCATCATGCCCATGATGCCGCCCATGCCGCCCATTTTCGACATCTGCTGAAGCTGGCCGGCGAGGTCGTTCAAATCGAACTTGCCCGACTGCATTTTCTTGGCCATCGCCGCCGCTTGTTCGGCGTCGATGTTTTCGGCGGCCTTTTCGACCAGCGAGACGATGTCGCCCATGCCGAGAATGCGGTCGGCGATGCGCTTGGGGTGGAATTCCTCCAGCCCGTCCATCTTTTCGCCGGTACCGATGAGCTTGATCGGCTTGCCGGTGACGGCGCGCATCGAAAGGGCTGCACCGCCGCGGCCGTCGCCGTCCATGCGGGTCAGCACCAGGCCGGTGATGCCGACGCGCTCGTCAAAGCTTTTCGCCAGGTTGACGGCGTCCTGGCCGGTCAGCGAATCGGCGACCAGCAGGATTTCGTGCGGGCTCGACACCTTCTTGATGTCGGCCATCTCGACCATCAGCGGCTCGTCGATATGGGTGCGGCCGGCAGTGTCGAGGATGACGATGTCATGGCCGCCGAGCTTGGCTGCCTGCACGGCGCGCTTGGCGATGTCGACCGGGTTCTGACCGGCAATGATCGGCAGCGTCGCGACCTTGATCTGTTCGCCGAGCTGGCGAAGCTGCTCTTGCGCGGCCGGACGCCGGGTGTCGAGCGAGGCCATCAGAACCTTCTTGTTCTGACGCTCGGAAAGGCGCTTGGCGATCTTGGCCGATGTCGTCGTCTTGCCCGAGCCCTGCAGGCCGACCATCATGATGACGACCGGGGCCGGCGCGTTGAGGTCGATGGCGACGCCTTCGGAGCCGAGCATGTCGACCAGCTCGTCATGGACGATCTTGACGACCATCTGTCCCGGCTTGATCGACTTGACCACGGCGGCGCCGACGGCCTTTTCGCGCACCTTGTCGGTGAAGGAACGCACCACTTCCAGCGCCACGTCGGCCTCGAGCAACGCACGGCGCACCTCGCGCAGCGCCGCCGAGACATCGGCCTCCGACAGCGCGCCGCGGCCGGTCAGGCCGTTCAGGATCGAACCAAGACGTTCCTGTAGCGATTCAAACATTCTTTTTCCTTTTCCCTGGCACCCGGATGGTGCCCGAGAGGTAATGCGTTCGCGCCAAGTGTCCAAACAAAAGAGCTTGTCCAAACAAAGCCCGGGCAAGCGCAAAGCCAAAAAGCACCCGGGGGCGCTCAGCGCTGCCGGGTGTTGGCCTCCAGGATCGATTTACAGCACTTCACCTCAAAGAGGTTTCGGCGTCCTGGTCGGCTTGCTCGGAGGGATACTCGTCGCGGATTTCGCGGGCTGTAGACAGGAAATCCGGCGAAGAGTCAAGGTCTGGGCGGGATGCGGCTCATGGCAGCACTTCGCCGTCGAGGATGCGGGCGTAAAGATCGAGATAGCCCTTCGCGGTTTTGGCGATCGGAAACCGGTCGGCGGCGGAGTCGCGGCAGCGTTGCGGGGAAAGCCCAGCAACCGCATCGAGGGCGACGGCGAAGTCCGCGTCGGTGTCGAACAGCAGCCCCGTGTCGCCATCGACGATCTCGGGCAAGGCGCCGCGCGGCGTGCTCAGCACCGGCGTCCCGCACAGCATGGCCTCGACCGGCGCCATGCCGAACGGCTCTTCCCAGGCGATCGGGTTGAGGAAGGCTTTTGCCTCACCCAGCAGACGCAGCTTTTCGTCGCCATCGACGGTGCCGTGGAAACGATAGCGTGACCCCAGGCTCTTGAAGAACACACCGTCGCGCCGGACCTGGCTGCGCGTCAGCAGTGTCCAGCGCGCGCCGCCGGCGATGTCGAGGCGGAAATGGTGTCTCCTGGCAAGGTCGACGGCACGATTGAGGTTCTTGCCGGCGCGCGCGATGCCGGCCAGAAACAGCAGGCGGTCATTCTTCGAGCTGGCCAGCCGATAGGAATCGGCGGGAAAGCCGTTGTAGACGAAGGTCTTCCGGCCGTGATTGCGCGCATGGCTGGCGCTGACGAAATTCCAGTTTTTCTGCCGCCTGGGTTCGCCCGGCAAATAGCCGTGCTCGGTGTTGAGGGTCGGAAACGGAACCTCGACGTACCAGCCGTTGAAATGGACGATGTCGGTATCCACCGGAATGGCCGCCCGGCATTGCGCTTCCGACGATACGCCGCGCACCTCGCAAAGCGGATGGCTTGAGCCGGCGCCGGCAATCAACACGACATGGTGGCCGGCGCGCACCAGCTCGGTCGTCAGCCAATCGACCTGGCGCTCAGTGCCGCCATAGCCCCTCGCAGGGAGCACACCCGAAGCGACCAGGGTGATGCGCATCAGCCTGGTCCGCCGGTGCGCGAAAAGCCGGGTTCGACCTTCAGCGGCGAGCGCGGGTGCAGCAGCAGCAGGATCGTCAACAGGCTGCTGACGATGCCGATCGTCGCGATGAGAACTGCATTCGTCGTCGTCCAGTCGGCGCCTTCGAGCGGCTTGGCGTTGAACAAAGCGAAGGAATTGTAGCTTTCCTGATGCGAAATCAGCAGGAACCCGGTCAGGTTGTTGCCAAGATGGGCGCCGAAGCCGGCGCCGAGGTTGCCGGTGATATAGACCAGAAGCGTCAAGAGCAACGCGAAGGCGGCGATCGAGGCCAGCACGCTGCCGTTGATGGCGGCGGTCGAACTCGTGCTCCAGTGCAATGCGGTGAACAGCAGCGCCGGCAGCAGCGCCCAGATGAACGGGTTCTCGAAACGGCTGGCCAGGCCTCTGAGCAGATAGCCGCGGAAAAGCGCCTCCTCGGACGATGTCTGCAGCAAGGTGAGCGCAACGATCGGGATCAGGTACAGCAGCCAGGACGACAGGCTGATTGCGCCGCGTGCGATCCCGGGCTGCAACCAATAGAGCAGGATTTCGGAAAACAGCGAGGTGATCAGCACCGCGGCCAGGCCTTTCAGGAAGCCGTTGCGCGAAACTCGGCGGCTGGCACCGATCAGCGCCGCCAGTGCCTCGCCATGGACCCAGCGCATGGCCACCCACAGGCCGAGCCAGATGCCGGCGAACGAGCTCAGCGCAACGAGAATGCCGGGGGGCGATGCCAGAAAATTCTGCACCGGCTGGATGCCGACCGAGCCGCCGGTCGAGGCCATCCAGACAACAAAGGCATAGGTGCCGCCAAACACCACGACCACGGTGACTGCCAACCAGAAGACGACGACGATCACCGTTCCGAGCAGCAGGCGCGGCAAGGTCGTCTTGTCGTTCGGCGAACGCCGGTAGCGCTCGAAGGCGGCATTGTCGATGATCACGCGGGTCCCCTTGCCGAACGCTTTCGGGTCGCATGATCTATGGGATCGGGGCCTCGCGCGCAATCATCCTCGTAGGTCTCATGCGCGCGGGCCAAAATGGGGCGGGGGCCGCCTGCGCCGGCGGCCGCCCGTTTGAGCGGTTCCGCGTCAGCGCACGACGTACATGATGCGGCGTGTCTGCGGGTCAACCAGGGCCGGCTGACCGTTCACATAGACATAGCGGTAGTTGTAGTCGGGGATTTCGCGCAGTTCGACGGTGTCAGGCAAGGTCGCGCCCGTCACCACCTCGCCATCGAGATAGACTGGGTCGAGCCGGTGGGTGCTGATATACGTGCCCACTTCAGCCGGCGGCCTGGCGATCGGATCGACCGGTTCGGCCGAGATGATGGCACCGGTATAGCTGTCGGGATAGTCACTGTCGTCGGCCGGCGCCTCGACGACCGCTATGCCGGCGTCGGCCGGACGCCGTGTCAGCACGACTGCGTTGCCGCCGAAATCGGCCGTCACATAGTCGGAATAGACCCAGCCTTGGCCATTGGCCTCGGCGATGGTGCACCATTTGCTGTTTTCGATGCAGCCATTGAGCGTTGCCGACTGGCCGGCGGCCAGCACGCCGATGACCGGATATTGCGGGCCAGGGCCGGCGCGCACGTTGAGATCGGTGACAGCAGATACCGCGGTATCGGCCAAAGCCGCGCCGGACATGGCGACGAGCGCCCCGGCGACGGCAGGAAACAGTATCCGTTTCATGGCATTCTCTCCGTTTTCGTAGTCCCTCGCGAAACGGAAACGAAGCACAGCCTTATGCGTTCCGGCTAAAATGCCTGGGCCGGCTCACGAATTATTCCCCTTTCTTTCGGCAAACCGGTCAGCAGTTCATGAACGAAAGCCAGTTTTTGCGCGGTCACGTCCGAGATGACGAACGGGTAGAGGTCGGGCAGGCCCATGCAGCGATTGATCGAGTTGGAGGCCTCCGACAGCACCAGCCAGCGGGCGAGAACATCTTCAAAGCGTTCTGGCGTGGCGGCAGGTTCGGCGGGTGCGGCCTGCGGCCTGCCGCCGGTGTCGCCTTGCGGCAGAGTGTTGGTTTCCACGGTTTCCAGCCGGCCAAGCGGAAAGTTCAGCGCATGCACCATCTCCAGCGTATCGGTGATGTGCAGATGGTGCGCCCAGGTCTCGGCCCAGTCCTCCCACGGGTGGGACGTCGCATAGGCCGAGATGTGGCCCTGTTGCCAGTCCGACGCAGCACCATTGGCATAATAGGTCTTCAGCGCCTGCTCGTAATCGGCGCGGTCATCGCCGAACAGGGCGCGGAAGGCCGCGAGCCGCTGCGGATCGTCGCGGATCAAGCGGTCCCAGTAATAGTGGCCGAGCTCGTGGCGGAAATGACCGAGCAGCGTGCGGTAGTTCTCGCCCATCTCGACCCGCCGCTTTTCGCGCTCGGCTGAATCAGCCTCGGCGACGTTGAGCGTGATCAGACCGTTGTCGTGACCGGTCAGGATGCGCTCGCCGCCGGGACCGCCGCCGATCGGATCGGCAAGCAAGTCGAAGGCAAGGCCAATTTCGTCGGCAGCGCCCTGCTTGGGCGCCACCGGCAATCCAAAGGCGAGCAGCGAATAGATGGCGCGCTTCTTGGCCGCTTCGACGCGGATCCAGCGACTGCGGTTGCCGTCGACGGAAAGATTGGGGATCAGCTGGTTCAACACGCAGGCGCGGCAAAAGGCGTGGCCCGGCTCGGCCATCCAGTTGCAGGCGCATTCGTCGGCGTTGGTGCATTGGAAGATGCCGTCGACACCCGACAGCGCAAAGCGCGCATGCTCGGGATCATACAGCACCGGGCTGGCGCAGTTCAGGCACTGGGCGTTCTCGAAATAGAGGCGGTGGCCGCAATGGGGGCAGTCGAAGAGTTTCATCTCGGCCTCAAATGGTCAGGGCAGGGATATAGTGCGCGGCCGCCCCAAACGCCTGCCATCGGCCGGCATTCCCTGCCGAAAAGCCCGATCAGCGATGCGGCAGATGGACCAATCGGGCTTCAACTTGCATTCTCGCCACAGTAATCCCTTGATCGTAGGCAAATTCCCCTGCATTGGCCAGCGCAGCGCCGGCAGACAGTGACAAGTGCACGTTTCGCTGGCAAATTCGCAACCGGGACGTGATTCAGGCAAATCAGGAGAACAGCATGGCATTTTTTGCCAAGGGTAGGATTTTTGTGGCCGCGGCGGTGGCGGTGCTTGCGCTGGCGACGGGCGCGCAAGCGGCGGCCAGCTGTGGCAAAACCGGCGCCGGCTTCGACGCCTGGAAGCCGGAGTTCGCCGCGGAGGCCAAGTCCGAAGGTGTCGGCGCCAAGGGTCTGGCCGCTCTGGCTGGCGCCAGCTACGCAACAAAGACGATCTCCGTCGACCGCGCCATCCACAAGGCGTTCAGCGGTTCGGTGGACGCTTTCATGAAGCGCCGTGGCGGGGCCTCGATCATTTCCAAAGGCCGTTCGCTGAAGAAGCAGAACGCAGCACTTTTCGAAAGGATCGAGAGCAATTACGGCGTCTCGCCGGGCGTGTTGCTGGCCATCTGGGGCATGGAGACCGGCTTCGGTTCCGCCATGGGCAACCAGAATACGGTCTCGGCCATTCTGACGCTTGCCTATGACTGCCGCCGCCCGGGGTTCTTCTACCCGCATGCCATTGCGGCGCTGAAGCTGGTCGATCGCGGCGCGCTGAGCGCCTCGTCGACCGGCGCCGCGCATGGCGAGATCGGCCATACGCAGTTCCTGCCCGGAAATGTCTTGAAGTATGGCGTCGGCAACGGAAATCTGCGCGACAAGGCGACGGCGCTGGCTTCCACCGCCAACTTCCTCAAGGCGCATGGCTGGCGGGCGGGTGCCAGCGCAAGTGCGAATATGGGCGCCATTGCCGGCTGGAATTCCGCGAGCGTCTACCAGCAGGCCATCGCCCAGATCGCCACGGCGATCGACGGCGACTGACGGATAGAAATCTCCATTCGACAAAAGAAGCCCGGCCATGTGCCGGGCTTTTTGTTGATGGTCCAGGGGCAAAAACCCCAGTCACTCCGGCCGATTCATTATCCTGGAGTGAGGCCGTCGAGCAGGAAGCCGAGGCCTTTGCGGAAAGCACCATCCCAATCGTCATCCAACAGCAGGTGGGAGCGTTCGATCGTCGGGTAGCGTTCGGTGAGAAGGCGCTGCCGCGCGGCGGCCCTGTCGTCTTCCGAGAGGTCGAAGCTCGCCCGGGTGACGGTGGCGCCCATGACATAGTTCCAGAGCGACCATATCGCGACATTCAGATCTGCGTCGGCGAAGTGATCCTGGCGGGTATTGACTTCCATTATATTAGCAAACAAAAACCCGGCGTCTCCGCCGGGTTTCCTGAGCCGTTTCAGCGTTGATGAGGTCGGCCCCGCGCTGCTGTTCGGATATCAAGCCTTGCGGTTGCGCGCGGCAAGCGTCCTCAGCCTCAGCGCGTTGAGGCGGATGAAGCCGGCAGCGTCCTTCTGGTCGTAGGCGCCACGATCGTCCTCGAAGGTGACCAGCGCGTCGGAATAGAGCGTCTTTTTCGACTTGCGGCCGTTGACCATGACGTTGCCCTTGTAGAGCTTCAGCCGCACCGTCCCTTCGACGTCTTCCTGGCTCTTGTCGATCATCGCCTGCAGCATCAGCCGCTCGGGCGCGAACCAGAAGCCGTTGTAGATCAGCTCGGCATAGCGCGGCATCAACTCGTCCTTGAGATGCGCGGCACCGCGATCGAGCGTGATCGATTCGATGGCCCGGTGTGCGGCGATCAGGATGGTGCCGCCGGGGGTCTCGTAGACGCCGCGCGACTTCATGCCGACGAAACGGTTCTCGACTAGGTCGAGCCGGCCGATGCCGTTGTCGCGGCCGAGGTCGTTGAGCGCGGCCAGCATCGTTGCCGGCGACAGTTTCTTGCCGTTGAGCGCAATCGGATCGCCCTTGAGGAATTCGATCTCGATTTCGGTGACCTTGTCCGGGGCGTCCATCGGCGAGACGGTGCGCTGGTGGACGAACTCCGGCGGCTCCACCCATGGATCCTCCAGCACCTTGCCCTCGGAGGAGGAATGCAGAAGGTTGGCGTCGACCGAGAACGGCGCGTCGCCCTTCTTGTCCTTCGGCACCGGGATCTGGTGCTGCTCGGCAAAGTTGATCAGATCGGTGCGCGACTTGAACGACCAGTCGCGCCAGGGCGCGATGACCTTGATGTCGGGGTTCAGCGCATAGGCCGACAGCTCGAAACGGACCTGGTCGTTGCCTTTGCCGGTCGCGCCGTGCGCAATCGCATCGGCGCCGGTCTCCTTGGCGATCTCGACCAGGTGCTTGGAGATCAGCGGCCGGGCGATCGAGGTGCCGAGCAGATAGGTGCCTTCATAGACGGCATTGGCGCGAAACATCGGAAAGACGAAGTCGGAGACGAATTCCTCGCGCACGTCGACGACGCGGATGTCCTTGATGCCCATCATCTCGGCCTTGCGGCGCGCCGGCTCCAGTTCGCCACCCTGGCCGAGGTCGGCGGTGAAGGTGACGACTTCGGCGCCGAGTTCGGTCTGCAGCCATTTCAGGATGATGGAGGTGTCGAGGCCGCCGGAATAGGCGAGCACGACCTTCTTGACGTCTTTTGCTTTTTGCATTTGGCGGTTCCGCGATCACGAGTTCTCGGCGGGCGAGGTATCACGGCGTTTCCGGCTAACGCAAGGGACGAACGGGCCTTCGGTCGCCGCAGCCACTGGACCAGACGCCGACGGCGTAGACGAAATAGGCGCTACAGCGAACCTTCAGGTGGCTTGCCGCCAGCTTCCGGCCCAGCGCCCGGCGCTCAGCCAGTAGAAAATGCCCCCGACCATGCCGCAGCCGACCACCGCCAACACGGCGCTGGTGTCGGTGACGTCGAAATTGGCATCGGCGGTCCGGTGGACGAAGCCGAGGAAGACCGCCGCCACCACCGCGCCAGCGAGCGCATAGAACAGCCAGTCGCGACGGCTGAGGATTTCCGAGACAATGATGACGATCGCCGCCGGCATGAAAGCGAAATAGGCGACGAACAGCGCCACGAAGGGAATTGAAAAATACAGCGATGCGGTCGCCGTCGGGTGGGCATGCTCCGGCGCGTAGCCAAGCGACGCCAGCACCATGATGTTGAGAAAGGCGCTGGCCGCCAGCGAGGCGACGACATAGCCGATCAGGATGACGGCAAAGCGGATGAGATAGGCGACGAGACGGTTCACGCCTCGCCGTGCCCCGCGATCATCATGGCTTCCAGCGCCAGCCGGTCCACTTTCCGCATGCGCTCGGAGTCCGACTTGAGCTGGCCGCAGGCGGCCAAAATATCGCGGCCGCGCGGGGTGCGGATCGGCGAGGCGTAGCCGGCATTGTTGATGTAGTCGGCAAACTTCTCGATCGTCTCCCAGTCCGAGCAYTSGTAGWWGGTGCCKGGCCASGGRTTGAACGGGATCAGRTTGATCTTGGCCGGAATGCCCTTGAGCAATTTGATCAGCCCCTTGGCGTCCTCGATGGAATCGTTSACGYCCTTSAGCATSACATATTCGAAGGTGATGCGSYKGGCGTTSGACAGGCCGGGATAGKCGCGGCAGGCCGCGATCAGCTCCTTCAGCGGATACTTCTTGTTGATCGGCACCAGGAGGTCGCGCAGATCGTCATTGGTTGCATGCAGCGAAATCGCCAGCATGACGCCGATCTCCTCGCCGGTGCGGAAGATTTCGGGCACGACGCCGGAGGTCGACAGGGTGATGCGGCGCTTGGACAGTGACAGGCCGTCGCCGTCGGAAGCGATCAGCAGCGCCTTCTTGACGGCTTCAAAATTGTAGAGCGGCTCGCCCATGCCCATCATGACGATGTTGGACACCTTGCGGCCCTCGGCCGGCACGATGGCGCCGTCGGGCGTGTCGCGGTCGGGGAAATCGCCGAGCCGGTCGCGGGCGGTCAGAAGCTGGGCGAGGATTTCCTCCGCCGTCAGATTGCGCACCAGCTTCTGCGTGCCGGTGTGGCAGAACGAGCAGGTCAGCGTGCAGCCGACCTGCGATGAGATGCAGAGCGTGCCGCGGCCTTCCTCGGGAATATAGACGGTCTCGATCTCGACCGGACGGCCGGCGCCGCGTGGCGGAAAGCGGAACAGCCATTTGCGGGTGCCGTCGGCGGAAATCTGCTCCTCGACGATTTCCGGCCTGGCGACGGTAAAATGCTTGTCCAGCTCGGCGCGAAGATCCTTGGAGATGTTGAACATGCCGGCAAAGTCGGAAACGCCGCGCACATACATCCAGTGCCACAGCTGCTGGGCGCGCATCTTGGCCTGGCGCTCCGGCACGATGCCTGATGCAACGAGGGCCTCGCCAAGCTCGGCCCGGGTCAGGCCGATCAGCGACGGCTTCTCGGGCGCGGCGCGGGCGCGCAACGCGTCACGAGCGCCCTCAATGGTGAGATCGAATGAAAGGGTCATGGTGGCACTTGATATAAGCGGTTTGCGGCCGATTTCAGCATCGTGCCGGAATTGAAGCGCGGCGCATAGCACAGGTTGGGGGCAGAGTCATGCGCGGGGAATGCAGCGGCTGATAGCTCGCTACGGCCATCTGGCACCCTGCCCAGTCCTCGCGCTGCAAATGGACCGATCACATAGTCGTGTGTTTGCGTAACGATTCCCATCGCGCCTTCGAAGTCCGAAGGGGGCAACTATGCCCCTACAAAATGGGAGTATGCAGAATGAACTCTATCAAGCTCGCCGTCATTGCCGGCCTCGTCGGCCTTTCCGCCTCGCCGGCATTTGCCGAAGACGCGATGGGCACGATGACCATGATGAAGGGTGGAGAAGTGATGGCGATCATGCCGGACGGGCATATGGGCACCATGATGCCGGATGCAAAGATGGGCGCCGAGATGATGAAGATGGCAAAGCCGATCAAGCACTGCATGATGATGATGACCGACGCCAAGGGCAAAGCCTTCATGATCGATACGTCGACCAAGAAAGCCCAGGCCGAATGTGAAAAAATGGCCATGTAAGACTGAACCGCCGGCACGCACGCCGGCCTGAAAAAGCAAAAAGGCCGGGCTTTGCGGCCCGGCCTGTCATTGCAAAACGAAGTTGCCTAGTTACAAGCCTTGCCTACTTGCACTTGGCGATCGACGTCAGCGCCGCTGAAATGCCTTTCAACGAGAAGACGTAGGAGGTGGGGTTGCCGCGACCGGACTTGGCCGACACCTTCATGTCGGTGCCGGTCTTCATCGCGGCGATCAGCACCGGCTCCTCGGCGGCATTCTCCACCCAAGCCGACTTGCCGCGCGTGAACATCGAGAAGGACTTCTTGTCGATGGTGACGGTGGCCTTGGAGCCCTCCTGGAATTTGTAGCCGGCAATGAATTGCGGCTCGTAGGACACCTGCTGTCCCGGTCGCTGGCTGACGAAGAAGAACATGTCGCCATGGTCGAGCGTCGGCGGCTGCTTGTCGGTCGGCACGGTCAGCACGTAGCAGACCTTGCCGCCGGAAGCCTGGTAGCTGTAGGTGCCCCAGGCATTGTGCTGGCCGGTCTTGGTCGCGGTCTGCGCCAGCGCCGGCGCTGTCAAGGCCACCAGGACCAGGCTCGAAACTGTAGCAATCAATCCGCGCATCGTTTTTCCCGTATTCCAACTGGTGCGGCGGCAGGCCGGTCTGGCGTCCTGCCCGTCGCTTCATTTTGATTTAATCTGGGTTACCAAACGGTGAATTTCCCTCGCGAAAAGGACATTCACCCCGGGAAACCACCGCCATTTCCCCGCCGCCTGCCGAAAAGCGACCGTCAGAATGTCCCTGGCGCGACTTGGAGGCCACGAAAGCGGCAAGAGTTTGACTTTTCAACTGGACTGCCGGCTCAGCTCTTGTCGGCAATCGCCCGCTTGGCGGCGAGGCGGTGCGCCGGCGTGATGTGGGCGCTGACGGCGGTGATCGCGGCGGTCAGCACAGCGATATCGTCGGTGAAACCAAGCCCGAAGACGAAGTCGGGGATGACATCGACCGGCAG
Organism: Mesorhizobium sp. P2_H9; assembly: GCF_056403215.1. Classification (NCBI taxonomy): domain Bacteria; kingdom Pseudomonadati; phylum Pseudomonadota; class Alphaproteobacteria; order Hyphomicrobiales; family Phyllobacteriaceae; genus Mesorhizobium; species Mesorhizobium sp. P2_H9. The sequence goes on from NZ_JBFUFX010000006.1 coordinate 75,319, forward strand.
CACGAAATAGCCGAGCGCCGCCAGCAAAATGCCCTTGGCGCGCACCGGCGTCTTCTTGTCCATGGCGCAGTAGTAGGCGGCAACCACCTCTTCCATGAACGGGATCTGGCGGGCCGCCTTCTTGGCCGTGCGCCAGAATTTCTCGCGCACTTCGCCTTCATCGCTGCCGCCAAAGCCGAAGAAATCAAAACCGGGTTGTTGCGCCATCAGTCTCTCCTTGCGGGCTCAAGCGCATCGTTGCGTTGGCGCCTGCGAGGGAAAATGTGGTGAAAGCCAAGGTCCGCTACAAGAGTCTAGTCGATCCCTGATCCCAAAATCGAACGGAACGTTGCCGGAACCGGACGGTGCAGATGATGCCGGGGGTAACTCCTTGGCGGCAGCTCTCTTTGGAGATTGGCCGAAACGCCCCTCCCTTCGTCATCCACGGGCGAAGCAAGGAGCGAAGCGACGCGGCGCAGACCCGAGGATCCATGCCGTTGCTTTCGAGCTCCGCGACGGTACAGAATTCAGCACCGTTGCACCCTTTGCCCAAGGTCGCGGCATGGATCCTAGGGTCTTCGCGACGGAGCTTCGCTCCTGCTTCGCCCTAGGATGACGAAGCGAGGCTACTTGCGCTCCTGCCCTCAGCCGACATATCTGTTCATCTTCTTCGCCAGTTCGATGTCGAGCGCGGTGACGCCGCCGGCGTCGTGGGTGTTCAGCGTCACGTCCACGGTCTTGTAGACGTTCGACCAGTCGGGGTGATGATCCATCTTCTCCGCCGCCAAAGCGACGCGGGTCATGAAGGCGAAGGCCTCGGAAAAATTCTTGAAGGTGAAGGTGCGCTTGATCGAGGCGCCATCCGCGGCCAACGTCCAGCCACCGAGTTCGGCCAGCGCCGCAGTGATGGCTTCCTTGCCCAGTTTCTCTCTCGTCATATCAGCTTCCTGTGCTATCTCGAAAAATGACCTTCACCATAATGCATGTCGCCCAAAAGTGTGTCGCGGTTTTGGGATAACGACATGCAGCAAGACAAAATGCCGGATCGATGAGCGCGAAGCCCATAAAATCCATTCTCTTCGTCTGCCTCGGCAACATCTGCCGTTCGCCATTGGCCGAAGGCACCTTTCGCGCGGTGCTGGCCGAGCGCGGGCAACATCAGGATATCCTGCTCGATTCAGCCGCAACCAGCGGCTGGGAGGTTGGCTCTGCTCCGGATCCGCGCTCGATCTCGATCGCCGCGCGGCACGGCATCGACATTTCCAGTCAGAGAGCGCGCAAGGTGACGCCGGACGACTTTTCCCGTTTCGACCTGATTTTGGGCATGGACCGGTCGAACGTCCGGGACCTGAAAGCGCTGGCGCCGGCCGCCCTGCGCGACCGGGTGCATCTGTTCCTGGAGTTCGCCGAGGGAAAGGCGGGCGACGTGCCGGATCCCTATTATGACGGCGCCGACGCGTTCGCTTTGGTCTACCGCATGATCCGCGACGCGTCGGAGATGCTGTCGACGCGGCTCGCGACACGGGCATCGGTGCCCGACAGCGGCCAGGCCTCCTCGACGATGTAGGGTCCGCCGCCGACCGAATCGCGCGACGACATCAGGACGAAGCGGCCGACACGGAACGCCAGTGTCGAAAAATTGCCGCGTGCCGACAGGTACTGGGCAACGTCGAGCGGGCTCGAATTGCGCAGGCGCGCCAGCGTCACATGCGGGGTGAATTTGCGCGGGTCGGCGGGGAGGCCGAGCCGCTGGCAGATGCGGTCGATCTCGCCCTGCAGGGCGGAAAGATCGGGCGAAGCTGAAACGCCGGCCCACACCGCATGCGGCTTCTTCTGGCCGAAAGCGCCGACACCCGACAATGTCAGCGAGAAGGAGGGGCGGTGGATTCGGTCGAGCGCATTGGCGATCTCGTCGGCGACATGGCCCTCGACATCGCCGATGAAGCGCAGCGTCATGTGGTAGTTCTCAACGTCGATCCAGCGGGCTCCGGGCAGGCCGCCCCGGAGCAGGGACAGCGAAAGAGCGGCGTCACGCGGTATTTCGAGGGCGGTGAAAAGACGCGGCATGGAGAGCCTCCCTTCCTCGAATCGAACTATGCCCCTAGCGAATCATCGATATTGAAACTCGGCAAGTGGTTTGTTGGTCGCAGGCTCGTCGGACAAGCTTCCCCAACGGCATGCCGCGGGAATAACTCACTTCAGGGATTGCCTTGCACCGCGGCAATTGCCTTTTCCACGGTCGGCAGGATGCGTTCGACCATCTGGTCGACACCCCGGGCGTTTGGGTGCAGTCCGTCTTCGAGCTGCAAAGCGGCTTTGCCGGCAACGCCGTCGAGAAAGAACGGATAGAGCGGCACGTCGTATTTCGCAGCCAGTTTTGGATAGATTGTGTCGAAAGCGTTCTGGTAATCGGCACCGAGATTGGGGGCAGCACGCATGCCGGCCAGCAGCACGGCAATCTTACGCTGTTTCAGCTTGGCCAGCATCTCGTCCAGGTTCTTTTCGGGAATGTCGGGTGAAACGCCGCGCAGCATATCGTTGGCGCCAAGCTCGAGGATGACAAGATTTGCGCCGTCCGGCACCGACCAGTCGAGCCGAGCCAGGCCACCGCTCGACGTATCGCCGGAAACCCCGGCATTGGCGACGCTCACATCAAGACCTCTGGCGCGAAGGGCTGCCTGCAATTTGTCGGTAAACCCTTCGCCGGGGCCGAGGCTGAAGCCCGCCATCAGGCTGTCGCCGAAGCCGACGATCTTGAACGTCTCGGCGTGCGCCAATGAGACGGCACTGCTGAGGCCAAGAAAAAGCATGAAGCCTGCGGCAAAGATGCGTTTGAAAGACATGCGGCAGGCCCCATATGACCAAGGATTCTTCCGGCCCGACAAGCAGAGCCTTCATCCTCCCATATAGGACGCTTTCATTTTGACAGAAGCCGTCATCGCGCTGAAAGACGTATCGCTGACACTCGGCGAAGGCGCGTCTTCCGTCCATGTGCTGAAGAGCGTCAGCCTCGATGTCGCCGAGGGTGAGGCGACCGGCATCGTCGGTCCCTCGGGGTCCGGCAAGTCGACGTTGCTGATGGTCCTGGCCGGGCTGGAAAGGGTCGATTCGGGTACGGTACGGATCGCCGGCGAGCTGTTGAACGGCAAAAGCGAGGACCAGATTGCTTCGTTTCGGGGGCGAAACATTGGTATCGTCTTCCAGTCCTTCCACCTCATCCCCAACATGACGGCGCTCGAAAATGTCGCGGTGCCGCTGGAACTGGCCGGCCATGCCGATCCGTTCGGGGTGGCGGCGCGGGAGTTGGGAGCCGTAGGCCTCAGCGATCGCGTCACCCATTATCCGGGCGAATTGTCCGGCGGCGAACAGCAGCGCGTGGCCATTGCCCGGGCGCTGGCGCCCTCGCCGCGCCTTTTGATTGCCGATGAGCCGACCGGCAATCTTGACCAGGCCACGGGGCGGCAGGTTGCCGATCTTCTGTTCGCCAAGGCGGCCGAGCGCGGCATGACCCTGGTGCTGGTCACCCATGATCCGTCGCTGGCGGCGCGCTGCTCGCGCCAGGTTTCGATGCGCTCGGGACGGATCGAGGCGCCAGCACCGGTCAAGGTGCCGGCCTGATGCCGCTGTCGCGCACGCTGAAACTGGCTTTCCGCTTCTCGCTGCGCGAGATGCGCGGCGGGCTGTCCGGCTTCATGATCTTCCTTGCCTGCATCGCGCTTGGCGTCGCAGCGATCGGCGGCGTCAATTCGGTGGCGCAGGCGATTACATCAGGCGTCGCCAACCAGGGCCAGACCCTGCTCGGCGGCGATCTGCGTTTCCAGATCAACCAGCGCGATACAAGCCAGGCCGAGCGCAGCTTCCTCGATAGGCTGGGCACGGTTTCGCGCAGCGCCAACATGCGCTCAATGGCGAGGCTCGAAGACGGTTCCGACCAGTCGCTGGTCGAGGCCAAGGCGGTTGACGAGGCTTACCCGCTCTATGGCGCGTTGGTGACCGCGCCGGCGCTGTCGAAACAGGATCTGTTTGGTGAGAAATCCGGCGTGTTCGGCGCCGCCGCACCGGACCTTCTATTCGATCGGCTCAATGTGAAGATCGGCGACCGGCTGAAGCTCGGCAGCGCCACATTCGAGCTGCGCGCCAGGCTGGTCAGCGAGCCGGACGCCGTATCCGACGGTTTCGGCTTTGCGCCGCGGCTGATGGTGTCGACTGAGGGGCTGGCCGCCTCCGGGCTGATCCAGCCTGGTAGCCTGGTCGAGAATGCCTACAAGATCCGCCTGCCCGCCGGGGCCAGCGAGGCCGATATCAAAGGCATTCAGGAGCAGGCGGCAAAGGACTTTCCAGAAGCCGGCTGGTCGATCCGCTCGCGCTCCAATGCGGCACCGGCGCTGTCTTCGAATATCGAGCGCTTCTCGCAGTTCCTGACGCTGGTCGGGCTGACGGCGCTGGTCGTCGGCGGGGTCGGCGTCGCCAACGCGGTGCGCGCCTATCTCGACGGCAAGCGAGCCGTCATCGCCACCTTCAAGAGCCTGGGAGCCTCCGGCGGCTTCGTCTTTACCGTCTATCTCGTCCAGATCCTGATGATCGCCGGGCTCGGCGTCGTGCTCGGCCTCGTGCTTGGCGCGCTGATGCCGTTTGCGGCCAGTGCTGCCCTGCAGTCGGTCATTCCGGTGCCGGCCGAGGGCGGCTTCTATCCCGGCGCGCTCGCCATGGCGGCGCTGTTCGGCCTCTTGGTGACGCTGGCCTTTGCGCTTCTGCCGCTCGGCCGCGCCCGCGACGTGCCGGCAACTGCACTGTTTCGCGAAATGGGGTTTGAGGGTCGCGGCTTTCCGCGCCCGCCCTATGTCGGCGCGGCAATCGGCATTGCGCTGCTGCTGGCGGCGCTGGCCATTCTGTTTTCCGGCGACCGCCGTATCGCCTCGATCTTCGTCGGCGCCACTATTTTTGCTTTTCTTGTGCTGCGCCTGGTTGGTGGGCTGGTGCAATGGGCGGCGAAAAAGAGCCCGCGCGTCCGCTCCGTGGCGCTCCGGCTGGCGATCGGCAACATCCATCGGCCGGGCGCGCTGACCCCATCGGTGGTGCTGTCGCTGGGGCTCGGGCTGACGCTGCTGGTGACGCTGGCGCTGATCGACGGCAATCTGCGGCGGCAGATTTCCGGCAGCCTGCCGGAACGTGCGCCGAACTTTTTCTTCGTCGACATCCAGAGCAATGATGTCGATGCGTTCTCGACGCTGATCGGCAGCCAAGCGCCACAAGGCACGCTGCTCAAGGTGCCGATGCTGCGCGGCCGGGTGATGGCGCTGAACGGCGTCGATGTCGGCAAGGTCAACGTTCCGTCGGAAGGCGCCTGGGTGCTGCGCGGCGATCGCGGCCTGACCTATGAGGCGAAACAGCCCGCTAACGCGACACTCACCGAAGGCACGTGGTGGCCGGACAATTATGCCGGCGAGCCGCTGGTTTCGTTCTCGGCCGAAGAGGGCAGAGAGATCGGGCTGAAGCTCGGCGACACCATCACCGTCAATGTGCTGGGCCGCAATGTGACGGCCAGGATCGCCAACTTCCGTCAGGTCGAGTGGGAGACGATGGGCATCAACTTCGTCATGGTGTTCTCGCCCAACACTTTTGCCGGGGCACCGCATGGCTGGCTGGCGACGCTGACCGAGAAGAACACTTCTACGGCCGACGATGCCCGCCTGCTCAACGCCGTCACCCGCGCCTTCCCTGCGGTGACGACGGTCCGGGTCAAGGACGCGCTCGACATCGTCAACCGGCTGGTGGCGCAACTCGGCACGGCGATCCGGGCGGCGGCCGGCGTGGCGCTGTTTGCCTCGGTGCTGGTGCTGGCCGGCGCGCTTGCCGCCGGCAATCGGGCCCGCATCCATGACGCGGTGGTGCTGAAGACGCTGGGCGCGACACGGAAAACGCTGATTGCGGCCTTCTCGCTGGAATACATGCTGATCGGGCTTGCCACCGCCATCTTCGCGCTGGTTGCGGGCGGGGTTGCGGCGTGGTTCGTCGTCGCGCGCATCATGACGCTGCCGTCGCATTTCATGCCCGAAGTGGCAGTCGCCACAATCGTCTTTGCGCTGGTGATCACGGTCGGCATCGGCCTTGCCGGCACATGGCGGGTGCTGGGGCACAAGGCGGCCCCGGTGCTGCGGAATCTCTAGTCTGGGCGACCCGCTTTTGGTTAAATTTTGTTAATGTTGCGGGTCTGAAAGCCGCCAAACCGGGTCTGCAATGTTTCACAAAGCATTACATCCGGTTACGGCCTTGTTCTTGAGGCAAAGAACCATCATATTTCGCCATAGGCATGCTGGAGCCCCGCCAGCGGCGCCTGGGTCCAAATGGGCCTGACACCGGACGGGGCAGAAGCAATAGAGGACTCTCATGGCTGAACCCCTTCGCAACTACCAGACGCGCGCCGTGCCCGGCGCCCGCGTTGACGCAGGCATCGACCAGGGCCTGCGCGCCTACATGATCAAGGTCTACAATCTGATGGGGCTTGGCCTCCTCATCACCGGCCTTGCTGCCTGGGGCGCTTTCCAGCTCGCCGTCACGGGTGATGGCCAGCTTACCGCTTTCGGCGCGCTCATCTACACAAGCGCTTTCCGCTGGGTCGTCATTCTGGCCCCGCTGGCTGCCGTGTTCTTCCTGTCGTTCAGAATCCAGTCGATGAGCGTTGCCGCGGCGCAGACGACCTTCTGGGTCTATTCGGCCCTGGTTGGCCTGTCGCTGTCGACCATCTTCCTGGTCTACACCGGCGCCAGCATCACCCAGACCTTCTTCGCCACGGCGGCCGCCTTCGGCGCGCTGTCGCTCTACGGCTACACGACCAGGCGCGACCTGACCGCCTTCGGCTCGTTCCTGATCATGGGCGTGGTCGGACTGATGATCGCGATGGTGATCAACATCTTCCTGCAGTCGTCGGCGCTCGGCTTTGCCGTCTCGGCGCTCGGTGTGCTGATCTTCGCAGGCCTCACCGCCTATGACACGCAGAGCATCAAGGAAATGTATTACGATGGTGACGCCACGGATGTCGCCGGCCGCAAGGCGATCATGGGCGCTCTGAGGCTCTACCTCGACTTCATCAACCTGTTCATGTTCCTGCTGCAGTTCATGGGCGACCGCCGCTAATCAGCAGCGCTGGACCATCGAGTTCAAGAAGGGCGGCCCAACGGCCGCCCTTTTCTTTTGCGCCGGCCTTTGCTGTAATAGCGGGCAGATGGATCACTTGCATAAATTATGAGCAGCATCACGATACGCGCCGCAATTGCCGCCGACCTTGACCGGATCACGGAAATCTATGCCGACGCGGTGACTCATGGCACGGCGAGCTACGAGCTGGAGCCACCGAGCCGTGCCGAAATGGGCACGCGATTCGACAGTCTGATGGGGGGCGGCTTTCCCTATCTGGTGGCGGAGAAGGACGGCACGGTGCTCGGCTACGCCTATGCCGGCGCCTTCCGGCCGCGCCCGGCTTATCGCTTCATCGTCGAGGATTCCGTCTATGTCGCGCCCGATGCCAAGGGACAGGGCGTCGGGCTCAAGCTGATGCAAGCGCTGATAGAGGCAGCCCGAGCGGCGGGCTTTCGCCAGATCGTCGCCGTCATCGGCGACGGCCACGCGGACAGTGCCTCGGTGCGGCTGCACGAAAAGCTCGGCTTTCGCCATTCGGGGCGCCTGGAAGGCTCCGGCTACAAGCACGAGCGCTGGCTGGACACCGTGTTCATGCAGCTGTCGTTGAATGGCGGGGCGCAGGTGCCGCCCGATCCCGAATCGCTGCCAGAGCGGGAGTTTCGTCAGCAGAAATAAGGGTTTAGGCTTCGACCAGCTTCAGCGTGCGGTCGAAGACGCCAAGCACACGGCCAAGCTCCTGGCCGCGCTTGAGGATGCGGCCGCCGGCGGCGATGACGGCGAAGGCGCCTTGCCGGCGCGCCAGCTGCGGGTCCTTGACGATCTGGAATAACGGCACCTCGCTGGTGCGGCGGAACACCGAAAAAACGGCGCGGTCGGCAAGCTGGTCGATGGCGTAGTCGCGCCATTCATTGGCGGCGACCATGCGTCCGTAAAGTCTGAGTATCTGGTCCAGCTCGCGCCGGTCGAAGCGAACCGGCTGGTCGAGGCGTTCGCGTCTTGCCTCATGCAACGGGATCAATATTGCGGATGCGTCCCCATCCTCCGCCCCACTGCCGCGATCGGTCATGCGTCGATCCTTCAAAATGAATCTTGCCAGCCAAAGTTGGCGTGTTCGTCGCCGAATTGCAAGACCCGGCTAAGCATCCCGCAACCGCGCTGTTTTCGTCACGTCCAGTCACTTTTGTGAAACGCGTTGATGGAATTGGTGATCCTTCGCCACATTTCTGCCTTTTTTTATCCGCGCTCATGCCCCAATGTCCGACGAGTTTACCGGCGTTGCCTGAGACGGTTCGGTCCGGCACCGGCTCGTAAACCCCAAGCCCCCCGCCCACGGGTCTGCGTCGGATCGAACCAACCTCGGTTTTCCCAAGGGAAAATCGGGTGCGACGATCCCAAAACTAAATGACCGACGTCAGAAGCAAGCTGACGTCGGTTTTTTATTGCTGAAACGACTTCACGCTACCGCGACGTCGTCATCCACGGGCGGAGCGGAAGCGAAGCGGACGCGCAGACCCGAGGATCCCTGCCGTGACGTTTGTCGAGGCACGCTCCCTATCAGGCTAGTCAGCTGGTGCGTCAGGATAGCTTAAGCAGGTCGCTCCCGTATTTCTGGACCGCTTTCGTGCGCAGCCGATGTCACGGCATGGATCCTGGGGTCTCCGCGACGGAGCTTCGCTCCTGCTTCGCCCCAGGATGACGAAGGCCCGGGTCGCTTCGGCGCGCTATCTTACGGCTTGTGAATAAACGCAGCGCCCAGGATCGGCCCAGGCATGCCGTCCTTGCCGACCGACTGCAGCAACACCGCGCAGCCGGCCTTCTTGGAGATCTCGCTCATCGGCAATTCGTAGCGCTGCGCCTTGCCGTGCCACATGCCGGCGGTCTGGATGCCGGAGACGGCGTTCCAGTAGGTCATGCTGCGACCGCTGTTTTCGCCCTTGCCGATGTCGATCGTCTGCGGCGGGTCGAAATAGACGATGACGACATGGGCGTCGCGGGGACCGCTGCCGGCGTCGCCGGCGTCGATCATGACGCGGTCGCTGGTCTGGCTGACCTTGATGCCGACCCGCATGCCTTCGCCGGCTCGTTCCATGCGGGCCAGCGCGCCATCGACTTCCTTGCGGCTGGCGCCGTTGACGTGGCTGCGGCCATTGATGACGGCTTGCGGCGTGTAGACCGAACGGTTGCCGAAGGCGCGCATATAGTCATATTGGCGCTCGGTGTTCTCCTTGCGGCTCAGCGTGTCCTGCCAGCCAAGATAATCCCAATAGTTGACGTGATAGGCGAGCGCGACGATGTCTTCCTTGGCGGCAAGCTCGGCGAAGAACGCGTCGGCCGGCGGGCAGGAACTGCAGCCCTGGCTGGTGAAAAGCTCGACCACGCCCAAGGGCCTGTCGATCTGGGATTTGCCGGTTTCGGCGGCAAGCCCGGTGCCGGCGAGCGCCGAAAGGGCCAGCGCTAAAGCCGCAAGCCGCAATGGTCTGTTGAAGGCCATGGTCGTTCCGATTTCCCGCCGGTGCTGCCGGCCTTGTTCTGGTTGCTGAAATATGTGGCAGAAGCCACAGTCAACGGGAAGTCACGTTGCGGTGAAATTTTGCCGTTGCAGGTGACCGGCACACGGCATGAGGGCCAAATACAGACAAGAAAAAACCGCCGGAGCCTTGGCTCCGGCGGTTTTCTGGTTCAGCTCGATCGTCTGTTCGGCTTAAGCCGCCAAGTCACGCAGCACATATTGCAAAATGCCGCCGTTCTTGAAGTAGTCGAGCTCGTCCAGCGTATCGATGCGGCAGATGATGGGCACGTTTTTCACCGTGCCATCGCCATAGGTCACCTTGGCGGTCATCGTCTGCCGAGGCTTGATAGTGCTCAAGCCATCGATCTCGACGATTTCGTCGCCCTTGAGGTTGAGCGTGGCCCATGACGTCCCTTCGTCGAAGACGAAGGGGATGACGCCCATGCCGACCAGGTTGGAGCGGTGGATGCGCTCGAAGGACTGGGCGATGACAGCGCGGACGCCGAGGAGATTGGTGCCCTTGGCCGCCCAGTCGCGCGACGAGCCGTTGCCGTATTCGACACCGGCAAAGATGACCAGCGGCACGCCTTCCTTCTTGTACTCCATGGCGGCGTCGTAGATCGATGTCTCTTCCTTGCTGGGGTAGTGGATGGTGTAGCCGCCCTCGCGGCCGTTCTCGCCCAGCATGTGGTTGCGGATGCGGATGTTGGCGAAGGTGCCGCGCATCATCACCTCATGGTTGCCGCGGCGCGTGCCGTACTGGTTGAAGTCGGCAACGCCGACGCCATGGTCGGTGAGGTATTTGCCGGCCGGCGAGGCCGCCTTGATCGAACCCGCCGGCGAGATGTGGTCGGTGGTGATCTTGTCGCCGAACAGGCCAAGCACGCGCGCGCCCTTGATGTCGCCGATCTTGCCGAAGCCGGCGGTCATGCCGGCGAAATAGGGCGGGTTCTGCACATAGGTCGAGTTGTCGTCCCAGGCATAGGTCTGGCCTTCCGGCGCCTTGACGTTCTGCCAATATTCGTCGCCCTTGAAGACGTCGGCATATTTGCGGGCGAACAGCTCGCGGGTGACGTTCTTCTCGATAAACTCCTGGATCTCGGCCGAGCTCGGCCAGATATCCCTCAAGTAGACCGGGTTGCCATTCCTGTCCTCGCCGAGCGGCTCGGTGGTCAGGTCTTTTGTCACGGTGCCGGCCAGCGCGTGGGCGACGACCAACGGCGGCGAGGCGAGATAGTTCGCCTGCACGTCGGGCGAGACGCGGCCTTCGAAATTGCGGTTGCCGGAGAGCACCGCGGCGGCGATCAGACCCTTGTCGTTGATGGTTTTCGAGATCGGCGCCGGCAGCGGGCCGGAATTGCCGATGCAGGTGGTGCAGCCGAAGCCGACCAGGTTGAAGCCGATCTGGTCGAGCTCCTTCTGCAGGCCGGATTTCTCCAGATATTCGGCGACCACCTGGCTGCCTGGCGCCAGCGAGGTTTTCACCCACGGCTTCTGCTTGAGGCCGAGCCGGTTGGCGTTGCGCGCCAGCAGACCGGCGCCGATCAGCACGCTCGGGTTGGAGGTGTTGGTGCACGACGTGATGGCGGCGATGACGACATCGCCATGGCCGAGATCATGGTCTGTGCCTTCGACGGCGTAGCGCTTGTGGATTTCGGCGGCCTTCTTGTATTCGGTCTCCATCGCCTTGGCGAAGCCTTCCGGAATGCCTTCAAGCGCCACGCGGCCTTCGGGGCGCTTGGGGCCGGCCATCGACGGCACGACGCTGCCGAGCTCGAGCTCGAGCAGGTCGGTGAACACAGGATCGGCCGAGCCGGTGTCACGCCACAGGCCTTGCGCCTTGGCGTAAGCCTCGACCAAAGCGATGCGGCTTTCCTCGCGACCCGACATTGTGAGGTAGCGGATGGTCTCGCCATCGACCGGGAAGAAGCCGCAAGTGGCCCCATATTCGGGCGCCATGTTGCCGATGGTGGCGCGGTCGGCCAGCGTCATGTTGGAGAGGCCGGGGCCGAAGAACTCGACGAACTTGCCGACGACACCCTTCTTGCGCAGCATCTGGGTGACGGTGAGCACCAGGTCGGTGGCGGTGACGCCTTCCTTGAGCTTGCCGGTGAGGCGGAAGCCGATGACTTCGGGCAACAGCATGGAAACCGGCTGGCCTAGCATGGCGGCCTCGGCCTCGATGCCGCCGACGCCCCAGCCGAGCACGCCAAGGCCGTTGATCATGGTGGTGTGCGAATCGGTGCCGACGCAGGTGTCGGGATAGGCGGTGGTTTCGCCGTCCTCGGTGTTGGTCCACACCACCTGTCCCAAATATTCGAGATTGACCTGGTGGCAGATGCCGGTGCCGGGCGGCACGACGCGGAAATTGCGGAACGCCTGCTGGCCCCATTTAAGGAACTTGTAGCGCTCCTCGTTGCGCTCATATTCGAGCTCGACATTGCGGGCGAAGGCCATCGGCGTGCCGAACTCGTCGACGATGACGGAGTGGTCGATGACCAGATCGACCGGCACCAGCGGATTGATCTTTTGCGGGTCGCCGCCGAGCGAGGCCATGGCATCGCGCATGGCGGCGAGGTCAACCACGGCCGGAACGCCGGTGAAATCCTGCATCAGCACGCGCGCTGGCCGATAGGCGATCTCGACGCCGGCGGTGCCCTTGTCGGTCAACCAGCCGGCAACCGCCTGGATCGATTCCTTGGTGACGGAACGGCCGTCCTCGTTGCGCAGCAGGTTCTCCAGCAGCACCTTCATCGAATAGGGCAGCTGGGCGATGCCGGTGAGGCCGTTCTTCTCGGCTTCGATCAGGTCGTAATAGATATAGTCTGTACCGCTCGCGGTCAGCGTGCGGCGGCAGTTGAAACTATCGAGGGATTTTGACACGTGCGGTCCGTCCTTGTCTGTTCAGCCTGAAAGGGAACGGACGCCGATGGCATGCAATCACGCGCAAAGGTGCGGGTACGGCCATTTCCGCTGTCCGTTCCCAGCCAACCCGAGCCGTTAAAGGCGGCGCGTGCGCTGGTTCGGCGCAAATTCCTGTTCCCGTGCCGACCGCTGGCACGGATGACCCGGATATAGAGAATTTTCTGGAATAGTTCTAGACACGGATTGGCCATTTTTGCTGCGGCGCACCGAAGCCGCTCCTAGACTTTAGCCGAAGGGGAACGAATGCGGCTGCTTGCCGAAAATCTGGGCGGTGAACGCGGCGGCGAGACGGTGTTTTCCGGCATCCACTTCGCACTTGCTCAAGGTCAGGCGCTGATCGTCACCGGGCCGAACGGTTCTGGCAAATCGACGCTGCTGCGGGTCGTCGCCGGGCTGCTGCCGGTGGCGGAAGGCCGCGTGTCGATCGAGGGCGGTGGTGAGGACTTTCCGACGGTCGCGGCGGTCTGCCATTATCTCGGCCACCTCAACGCGATGAAGACGGCGCTGAGCGTGACGGAAAACCTGCGCTTCTGGCGGGATTTTTCGGGTGCGGGTGTGGCGAGCGTCGAAGAGGCGCTGGAAACCGTCGGGCTTGGCGGCATCGGCCATCTGCCGTTCGGCTATCTCTCGACCGGGCAACGGCGGCGGGCGGCAATCGCGAAATTGCTGGTCAGTCATCGGCCGCTGTGGCTGCTCGACGAGCCGACGGCGGGGCTGGACAAGGCTTCGGAGGCGCGGTTTGCCGCGCTGATGACGAAGCATTGTGAAGAGGGCGGGATGATTGTCGCGGCAACGCATCTGCCGCTGGGGATCGAGGGGGCGAAAGAGTTGGTGATGGGCTTACCCTCCCCCTTGTGGGGAGGGTCGATCCGCGAAGCGGAGCGGGGTGGGGGTCTCTTATGATTACCGCCGCTCCCCCACCCCGGCGCTACGCGCCGACCCTCCCCACAAGGGGGAGGGTGAAGTGCTAGCCCTCTTCCTGCGCGAGATCCGCCTCAACATCCGCGCCGGTGGCGGGGCGCTGACTGGCGTTATTTTCTTCCTCGCCGTGATCGCGACGATCCCTTTCGGCGTTGGGCCGGACCTGAAGCTGCTCGCTCGCATCGGTCCGGCGATCCTGTGGATCGGCGCGCTGCTCTCCTGCCTGCTCGGCCTCGATCGCTTGTTCCAGGCCGACCGCGAAGACGGCTCGCTCGATCTCTTGGTGCTCGGCAACGACCGCCACATGCTGGCGCTGACCGTGTTGACGAAATGCCTGGCGCATTGGGCGGGCAGCGTGTTGCCGCTGGTCATCGCCGCGCCCTTGCTGGGCCTGTTCATGAACATGGAGCCGGTCAGCATCGGCGCCACGGCGCTCACGCTTCTCGTCGGCACACCGGCCATCACTTTCATTGGTGCCGCCGGTGCGGCGGTGGCCGTCGCGTTGCCGCGCGGCGGGCTGCTGATCTCGGTGCTGGTGCTGCCGCTGACCATTCCGGTGCTGATCTTTGGCGTCGCTGCCAGCTATGGCGCGGTGGCGGATCCCGACCCGTTCCTGCAGCCCTTCCTCATTCTTGCCGCGCTGACCTTGTTTCTTGCCGTGCTGGGACCGGTGGCGGCGGCGCTGGCGTTGCGGCACGGGACAGATTGAAGGCTGCGGCGCGGCGGCTGATTGCGAAGCCGCTGGCGCGAGGCTAAGGAAAAGCATGATCGAAAAAGGCGAAACGGTCGGATTGGAAGGCTGCGCGCTGGCGGAGCGAGCCGCATGAGCGCGCATGCGCTGTATGTGACGGCCGCCTATGCCATCACGGCCGTGGTTCTGGCCGGGCTGATCGGCTGGATCCTCATCGACCAGCGCGGGCGCAAGCGCGATCTTGCCGAACTGGAAGCCGCCGGCGTGCGGCGACGCTCCGACAAGGCCGCCAAGCCATGAGCATGGACAACGAAACGCCGGCACGTCGCCGCCTGATCGTGCTGTTGCCGCTGCTGATTTTCCTCGGGCTGGCCGGGCTGTTCCTGTCGCAGCTCCTGTCCGGGCGTGACGTTTCGGAAGTGCCGTCGGCGCTGATCGGCCTGCCGGCGCCGCAGACCAACCTGCCGGCGCTGGAAGGCATCAATCTGCCGGGGCTGGAGTCGAAATCATTCGCCGGCAAGGTGACGCTGGTCAACGTCTTCGCGTCGTGGTGTGCGCCGTGCCGGGAAGAACATCCGGTGCTGCTGGCGCTGTCGCAGGACAAGCGCTTTGTCATGGCGGCGCTGAACTACAAGGACCAGCCGGAAAACGCGCGCCGGTTCCTCGGTGAAGTCGGCAATCCGTACCAGGCGATCGGTGTCGATGTAGCGGGTCGTACGGCGATCGACTGGGGCGTCTACGGCGTGCCGGAAACCTTCGTCATCGGCAAGGACGGCAAGATTGCCTACAAGCATGTCGGCCCGTTGACGCCGGAATCGGCCAGGGACCTCTTGCTGCCACAGATAGAAAAGGCGCTGGCGGTGCCGAACTGACGGGGCTCACTCGCCTTCGTCATCCTAGGGCGAAGCAAGGAGCGAAGCGACGCGGCGCAGACCCTAGGATCCATGCCGTGACATTTGCCGAAGGATGCGACCGCCTAGAATAGGCGCCTTCAACGCGCGAAATCAGGGGCTATCGCAGGACCAGTGTCCTGTACCGCTGCGGTGCTCGAAAGTCACGGCATGGATCCTTGGGTCTTCGCTCCGCTTCGCGTCGCTACGCCCAAGGATGACGAACGTGATCGGTCGACTGAAAGTTCAGCCGTAGATCTGCTTGTGGACCTGATAGAGCATTTCCGAGCGGTCGGCGCGCATGTCGGCGAGGTCGCGGCTGGAGAAGCTGTCGATTTCCGCAACGAGACGGTTGTAGTGCTTGCGCTTGGCAATGCTGGCACGAGCGCGGGTCATAAGGCTGTCGATGATCATAGCAAGGTTCCTTTTCAGCGCCGCATTGCTGCGGCAGTTATTCCTCCCTTGATCGATACGAACCATGACATAGTTACGCTGCGTTGCAAAAAGAAGATGTTGCAATGCACCATTGCACTGGGCGCATAGCCGGTTAATGCGGCGCTAACGTCCAAGCGCAGGCAATAGGCCGGCAAGCCATCTGTCCTGGCCGCCCTTTTTGCATGACACTGTGCGGACGCACATTGCCTTCTGTTTCACGGGCTGGCTTGATCCCTCGCGTTGTGTAGTGCCCGGAGGAAAGCATGGCGGCCGCAGACTATTACGAAATTCTCGATCCGCGTTTCGCGCGGCTGTTCAATTCCAACGCGCAAGTGGAAAAGCTGTTCACGGGATGCCAGTGGGCGGAAGGGCCGGCGTGGTTCGCCGCCGGGCGCTATGTCGTCTGGTCCGACATCCCCAACAATCGCATGCTGCGCTACGACGAGACCGACGGCAATGTCAGCGTCTTTCGTCAGCCGTCCGGCAATTCCAACGGCAACACCGTCGACCGGCAGGGCCGGCTGGTCTCCTGCGAGCATTCGGGCCGCCGCGTCAGCCGCACCGAGTTTGATGGCTCGGTCACCACAATCGCCACGAAATGGAAGGGCAAAAGGCTGAACTCGCCGAACGACGCGGTGGTGAAATCCGACGGCTCGATCTGGTTCACCGATCCGAGCTACGGCATCGACACCGACTACGAGGGCGACAAGGCCGAGAGCGAGATCGGCGCCTGCCATGTCTACCGCGTCGACCCCGACAGCGGCGAGGTAGAAGCCGTCATCACCGACATGGTCAGGCCCAACGGGCTCGCCTTCTCGCTCGACGAGAGCAAGCTCTATGTCGTCGACACAGGCCGCACGCATGGCGCCAAGAACCCGGCCCATATGCGGGTGTTCAATGTCGGCAAGGGCGGCAAGAAAGTGTCGGGCGACAAGGTCTTTGCCGACTGCACCGCCGGCCTGTTCGACGGCTTTCGCCTCGATGCGGACGGGCGCATCTGGACCAGTGCGGCCGACGGCATCCATTGCTACGACCCCGACGGGACGCTGATCGGCAAGGTCAAGGTGCCGGAAGTCGTCGCCAACTGCGTGTTCGGCGGCAACAAGCTGAACTGCCTGTACATCGCCGGCACCACCTCACTCTATATGGTGCGGTTGATGGTCAACGGCGCCAAGACTTTCTGAGCGACCGTCAACAACATTGAGGGGGAGGACATCATGCCATTCGTCAACATCCGTATCGTCAAGGAGGTGATTGCCGCCGACCCGGCCGGCAAGAAGGCCGATATCGCCAAAAAAGTCACGGCGGCCATCATGGACGCCACCGGACTGGGCAATGACGACGTCTGGGTGGTCTTCGAGGAGGTCAACGCGCGGGACTGGTATGTCGGCAAGACTGATGTCGAGACGCTGCGGAAGGGGTAGCTCGAAGGAGTGGCGAGCCCTTCCTTCGTCATCCTAGGGTCTCCGCGACGCCGCTTCGCGACTGCTTCGCCCTAGGATGACGAAGGCGTGGTGGGTCGTCGTCCTCAACGCGTCCGGATGAACTCAGCGAAGGCCGCGACGGCGTCGCGCATCGCCAGCCGGCTCTCTGGCTCCGCCAGGATCGCTTCCACCTCCGGCGGCTTCTTGCCGAGCAGGGCGATCTCCAGCACCGCTTCCTCATAAAGCGAAAAGGACATCGTCCGCATGATCTCGGCGAGCGCCGTGCGGGCAAACAGCGAGCGCGGCGAGGCGTGCACGAGCATGGCGGGCTTCTCGACGGCGGCGTCGCGCGACACCAGCCAGTCGAGCGCGTTCTTCAGGCCGCCCGGCACGCCATGGGCATATTCCGGGCAAGAGACGATGACGCCGTCGGCGTTGGTAACGGCATCAATCAGCCGGGAAGCCTCAGGCGGCGTCCGCTCACCTTCGTCGTCGGGGTTGAAGATCGGCAAGCGGCCAAGCCCGTCATAGACGCTGACGCGGCAGCCGGACGGTGCGTTTTGCGCCAGCGCTGCGACCAGCGCCGAATTGGTGGAGGCGGCGCGCAGGCTGCCGGAGAGGGCGAAGATTTCGATCAAGGGAGGCGAGCCGTATGCGAGCGAATCGTGTCCGCAAAACCTACCACATCGTCTGCTTGTATTCCTCGTCGAGCCGGCGGTCGGTCGCCTCTGCCGAATCGGCAACCGCCAGCTGGTCGCGCAGGATCTGGCCTAGCGTCGGCAGCGTCGCGCGGTCATGCCAAGTCTCCGGCTTCCACAGATCCGAGCGCATAAAAGCCTTGGCGCAATGCATGTAGGCAGCTTTGACCGTCACCACGACGATGCTCTGCGGCTCCTTCCCGTCGACCGCCAGCCGCTCGCGCAAACCGGCATCGACGGTGATGCGGGCGTCGCCGTTGACGCGCAGCGTCTCGTTCATACCCGGGATGAGAAAGAGCAGCCCGACCGAAGGGTTGAGAAGGATGTTCTCCAGCGTGTCGAGCCGGTTGTTTCCTGGGCGGTCGGGGATGGCGATGGTGTTGTCGTCGAGCACCGCGGCGAAACCGGGCCTGTCGCCCTTGGGCGTCACGTCGGCATTGCCGGCGCCGTCGGACGAGCCGATCAGCACGAACGGGCTCTTGCCGATGAAGGAACGGCAGTGGCCGTCGAGCGCCTTCAGTTCCTTGCGGATGGAGCCGTCGGTCGGCCGCGGCGTCTTGTAGATCGTCCTCAGCTGGTCGCGCGAAGTGACAAACTCCATAGCCGCATCTCCCTACTTGCCGGCCTCTCCGGTCTTGTCCTCCAGCGAATGGCGCAGGATCAGCGGCATCTGGCTGAAGGTGAACAGAAGCGTGATCGGCATGATGCCCCAGACCTTGAAGGTAACCCAGGCGTCGGTGGAAAAATTCCGCCAGACCACTTCGTTGACGAGTGCCAGGAACAGGAAGAACAGCCCCCAGCGGAAGGTGAGTTTGCGCCAGCCTTCGGCATCGAGGCTGAAGGCGGAATCGAAGACGTAGCCGAGCAGCGACTTGCCGAAGAACAGGCCGCCGAGCAGCGCGCCGCCGAACAGCGTGTTGACGATGGTCGGCTTCATCTTGATGAAGATGTCGTCCTGCAGATAGAGCGTCAGCGCACCGAAGATGAGGACGACGACGCCCGACACCATCGGCATGATAGGCAAGGTGCGCAACAGCAGCCAGGAGGCGATCAAGGCGATCGCGGTGGCGGCCATGAACAGGCCGGTGGCGACGAAGATCGGTCCGCCGAGTTCGGCCAAAACAGGGAATTTCTGCACCAGCCAGGCGCCGCGCGCATTGGCGAAGAAGAACACCATCAACGGGCCGAGTTCCAGCACCAGCTTGAGCAGCGGGTTGACGCTCTCCTTCTTCTTCTGCGGGTCGGACGGGTCGCGTTCGAGGATGGGCGGGTTCATGATTTCCTTCTGACGCATGATCTTGTCCAAAAAGCCTGCAGCTCCTGGAGATCGTGCCTGCTATGCTACGCCCGCGATCGCCCTGGCGAATTCGCTGGCTGAAAAGGGTTCGAGGTCGTCGACCTGTTCGCCGACGCCGATGAAATAGACCGGCAATTTGTGCTTTGCCGCGATCGCCACCAGAATACCGCCACGTGCCGTGCCGTCCAGCTTGGTCATCACCAGGCCGTTGACGCCGGCAATGTTGCGGAAGATCTCGACCTGGTTGAGCGCATTCTGGCCGGTGGTGGCGTCGACCGTCTGCAGCACCGTGTGCGGCGCTTCCGGATCGAGCTTGCCCAGCACGCGGACGATCTTTTCGAGTTCCGCCATCAATTCGGTCTTGTTTTGCAGCCGGCCGGCAGTGTCGATGATCAGCACGTCGGAGCCGGCCTCCTTGGCCCGCTCGAAGGCGTCATAGGCAAGGCCCGCGGCATCGGCGCCGATCTTGGAGGCGATGACCGGCGATTTCGTGCGCTCGCCCCAGATCTTCAGCTGTTCGATGGCGGCGGCGCGAAACGTGTCGCCGGCGGCAAGCATCACCGACAGGCCGCCATCGGTTAGCTTGGCTGCCAGCTTGCCGATGGTGGTGGTTTTTCCGGTGCCGTTGACGCCGACAACCAGAATGACATGCGGCTTGTGGCTGAGGTCGAGCTCCAGCGGCATGGCGACGTGGGTGAGCACCTTCTCTACCTCGGTCGCCATGATGGCGCGGACTTCGGCGTCGGAGACGTCCTTGCCGTAGCGGCTGGCAGCCAGCGCATCGGTGACGCGCAGGGCGGTTTCCATGCCGAGGTCGGCGCGGATCAGCACGTCTTCCAGATCCTGCAGCGTCTCTTCATCCAGCTTGCGCTTGGTGAAGACGCCGGCAATGTTGCCGGTCAGCTCCTTGGAAGAACGGGCAAGCCCGTCCTTCATGCGCTGGAACCATGAGCGTCTCGGTGCCGGTTCCGGTGCCTTCTGCGGTTCGGCCTTCTGCTCGACCTTCTTGGTGACGGTCACCTTGCCGACGGACGGCGCAATGGCGCCGGCGCTGTCACCCCACCCCGCCGCTTCGCGTTGACCCTCCCCATCGAGGGGAGGGTGGGGCGCTGGCGCGGCCACCGCCGTTGGCTGCGTGGAAGGCGAGGCCGGTTGTGGCACCTCGATCGGCGCTGGCGCTTCGGCCGGCACCTCGGCAGGTGTTGGCACTTCGACAGGTGCTGGCTCCGGCGGTTTCTCCGGCTGCGGCGGAACGATTTCCGGCTGCTTCGGCTCGGGCTGCGGAATTTCCTGCGGTTCGGGTTCAGGCTCCGGCACCACAGGCGCGACCGGGATTTCCACCGGAGCCGGCTCCTCAGCAGGTGCTTCCGGCGGCTGCGGTTCCTCGACCGGAGCAGGCTCCGGCTGGATCTCCGGCTCCAATGGAATGGACGGGGTCGGTTCGGGCGAGGGCTCCGGAACGGCAGGCGGTGCAGGAATTTCGGGTGTCGGCGACTCGGGAGCCGGCTCCTCTACAGGCTCAGGCTCCGGCAGAGGTTCTGGCCCGGACGGAACGGTCGGCTCCGGCGCAGGCGGGATGGTCGGCTCTGGCCTCGGCTCCTCGTGCTCCGGCTGGGGCGCCAGCGCGACCTCCGCCTCAGCCTCGTCGCGCTTCAAAAATTCCGGCAGCGCCTGTTCAGCCGCCGGCTTCAGCGCGTCAAGCGCTTCCCATTTGATCGGCGGCAGCGGCGCGGTCTCGTCGACCCGCTCCTCGACCACTTCCTTCTTGCCGAACGAAAATATCTTCTTGAAAAAACCAGCCATGCTTTGCGTTTCTCAGGCGGCGCGGGCGCTAAGCGGCGCGGCGATCAGGCGGGCGCCGTCATGGCCGGAAATATAGGCCTCGACGATGTCGCCCGGCGAGCCCGTGGGGACAGCGGCCAATGTGAAGCCTTCGGTGCGGCCGAGGCCGTCGCGCTCGACCAGGATCGACTGGCGGGTCCCGGCAAGCGAAGTGAGATGGCGGCGATAGGCGGCCTCTCCGGCGGCGCGCAGCCTAGCGGCGCGCTGCTTGACCACCTCGCGCCGCAGCTGCGGCATGCGCGCTGCGGGCGTGCCTTCGCGGGGGCTGAACGGGAAGACGTGGAGATGCGTCAGACCGCATTCCTCGACGATCTTTTCCGAGTTTTCGAACATGGCGTCGGTTTCGGTCGGGAAGCCGGCGATGATGTCGGCGCCAAAGACGATTGCAGGGCGCAATTTGCGCACATCCTCGCAGAAGCGGATCGACTGATCGCGCAGATGCCGGCGCTTCATGCGCTTCAGGATCATGTCGTCGCCAGACTGCAGCGACAGATGCAGATGCGGCATCAGCCGCTTCTCGGTGGCGATAGCGTCGAGCAGATCGTCGTCGGCCTCGATCGAATCGATGGAGGAGAGCCGCAGGCGCTTCACGTCCGGCACCTGCTTCAAAATGGTTTTCACCAGCCTGCCGAGTTTTGGCGCACCCGGCAGGTCAGCGCCAAAACTTGTCATGTCGACGCCGGTCAGCACGATCTCGGCATAGCCATTGCCGCTCAAACGCTTGACCTGCTCGACAACGGCGCCCATCGGCACCGAGCGCGAATTGCCGCGGCCATAGGGAATGATGCAGAAGGTGCAGCGGTGATCGCAGCCATTCTGCACCTGGACGAAGGCGCGTGCCCTGCCCTCGATGGCGTCAACCATGTGGCCAGCGGTCTCACGCACGGAAAAGATGTCGTTGACGCGGGCCTTTTCGGTGTCGTTGACGCCGAAATCCGGCAGCGCGCGATAGGAATGCGCCTTCAGCTTCTCCTCATTGCCAAGCACGAGATCGACCTCGTCCATGGCGACGAAATTGTCAGGCTCGGTCTGCGCGGCGCAGCCGGTGACGATGATGCGCGCCCCAGGGTTTTCGCGGCGGGCTTTGCGGATCGACTGCTTGGCCTGGCGCACCGCCTCCGAGGTGACGGCGCAGGTGTTGAAGATGATGGCGCCCCCTTCGAGTGCGCCGAGGCCGGCGTTTTCCGCTTCGCGCCGCATCACTTCGGATTCATAGGTGTTCAGCCGGCAGCCGAAGGTAACGACATCAATACCCTTGGGACCCATGGAGAGGGGTGCCATCAGGCGGCGCTTTCGGTGTCGCGGGCCCATAGGCCGGTCGACGGGTCGAAACTGCCGGAAAATTCCCATTCGGCGGCACCGGTGAGGATGACATGATCGTCGTCGCGCCATTCGACATGCAGCGAGCCGCCGCCGGGGGTCATCAATGTGACGCTGCGGCCGGTGCGCCTGGTGCGGGCCGCGGCAACCACCGAGGCGCAAGCGGCCGAGCCGCAGGCCTTGGTCAGGCCGGCGCCGCGTTCCCAGGTGCGGATGATCATCGTGTCGGGCGAGGTCACCTGCGCCAGCGTAATGTTGGCGCGCTCGGGGAACATCGGGTGGTTCTCGAGCAGCGGGCCGAAACGGTCGAGCTCATAGGACCAGACGTCCTGGTCGACCCAGAAGATGGCGTGCGGGTTGCCCATCGATACCACCGAGGGCGAATGCAGCACCGGCGCGTCGATAGGGCCGATCTGCAGCTCGATCATGCGGGTGTCGCGGAATTCCTCCGCCAGCGGGATATCCTGCCACCCGAAGCGTGGCATGCCCATGTCGACCGAGATCGTGCCATCGGCATGCTCTATGGCGTTGAGGATGCCGGCACGGGTCTCGAAGGTGAAAGTCTTCTGGCCTGTCTCGGCGGCGAGCGCCTGGACGACGCAGCGCATGCCGTTGCCGCAGGCCTGCGCCCCGGAGCCGTCGGAATTCAATATGTCGATGTAATAAGCGGTGCCCGCCGTCCTGGCGTCATGGATCGCCATGATCTGATCGAACTTGGTCGCTGCGTCGGCATTCAGCGCCACGGCAGCCGGCGCCGTCACGCGATCGGCACGGCCGCGCATGTCGGCAACGATGATCTCGTTGCCGATGCCGTTCATCTTGGCGAAAGGGGCAGCACTTGCCATGGGTCGAAAGGTCTCTTGCCGGTTTGGCGCCTATATGGCGGATACCGGCCGAAATTACCAGTCCGCGCTGCTCTTAGGTTATCGCAAAGACCCCGAGCACGATCAGCAGGAAGACGATCAGAACGATGCCGATCAGCACCCGGGCGCCGGTTGCGGCGGCTCCGGCCAGGGCCGGCATGCCGAGCAGGCTCGCCGCAGCCGCGACAATCAGCAGAATGATGATCCATTTGATCATGGGAAATGCCTCACAGCCCAGTTTGAAACTGTCGATAAACGCGGTTGCGAGGCCGGCGGTTCCCTTGGCTCTTGTCTAGCCGGCGATCTCGATATCGGTGGTGAAGGGCGCCGTCTTGCTCGAATTCTCATCGTGCATGACGAAATCGCACCGGTATTTGCCGGGCGGTAGGCCATCGAGGGAGAGGTCGAGTTTGAAGAACAGTTCGCGGTTGTGCGAGCGCGAAGCGACCTGAATGCGACCGACCTTCTCCATCGTGCCGAGAGTCTCGCCCGCCTCGGAAACGACGGTGATGTCGACGGAAAGCGCGATCAAGCTGTTGCCGAGGCCGTCCGAGCCGTAACCATAGCCAACAGGCTCCATGTACAGGATGATCTTCTCGCCAGGCTTGTAGATGTGGTTGGCGCGCTCGCTGTAGATGCCAAAGCCGCTCGCCGTGTCGATCTGCCTGACATTCTGCACGCCAAGCGGCATCGCTTGCCACAGAGCGTCCTCGGCGCTGCGGAATTTTTCCAGCGCGCCGGCGCCGTCACCCGACTGAAGCGCCTTTTCGGCCTCTGTTGCGCGATCGCTGATTTCGCCTGCGAAAGCAGCCGGTGCCGAAATCACCAGCGCCATCAGAACTGCCAGGATTGATTTCATGTGATTCCCCTACGCCGGTTGAGGGGGGACCATCAACGAAAACGGCAGTGCCGTAAACGGCCAAATGCAGACCTCAGCCGTGTCAGGACCAATCGACATCGACAATGTCGATTGGCCTAGGTCTCCGGCACGTCCCAGATCTCGCCCGGGCGCAAGGCGCGAAAGCGCTCTTGAGAAATCCCTTGATCGTCGAGCGCCTCGACCAGTTTCCTCACCGGCTCGTCGATCGGTTCGTCGGTCAGATGGAACGTGCCCCAGTGGCAGCCGGCGGCGTGAGCCGCGTTGCACAATTTCATGCCTTGCACCGCTTCTTCCGGATTCTGGTGCTGCGGCGCCATGAACCAGCGTGGCTCATAGGCGCCGATCGGCAGAATGGCGAGGCGGAAGCCGCCATGTTTTTCGGCCATCAGCCGGTAGTTGGTGCCGGCATGAAAGCCGGTGTCGCCGGCGAAATAGACCTTTCCCTCAGGGGTTTCGATCACAAATCCCGCCCACAGCGCCATGCGCCGGTCACGCGCCCCGCGCGCCGACCAGTGGTGCACCGGCTCGACATGGATGGTGACGCCATCGCCGATCTCGACGCGGTCGCCCCAGTCATGTGCCGACAGCCGCATGCCTGATACTGCGTTGGCGATGATGGCGTCGTTGCCGAGCGGCGTCAGCAGCAGCGGGTCGTGTTTGGCCTGCAGCCGCTTCAGCGTGGCGAGGTCGAGATGGTCGTAATGGTTGTGGCTGACCAGGACGAGGTCGATCGGCGGCAGTTGGGAAAAGGCGATGCCCGGCGGATTGACGCGTTTGGGTCCGGCAAAGGACAGTGGCGAGACGCGTGGCGACCAGACCGGATCGGTGAGGATGTTCAGGCCGGCGGTCTGGATGAGCAGCGTGGAATGACCGACCATGGTGAGCCGCAACCGTGAACCGGCGATCCGCTCCGCCGGTCTTGCCTGTTCAAACGGGCTCGGATTGGCCGCTGGCCATTTCGAGCGCTCGCCGCTCAATTGCCATTTCAACAGATCGGAAAAACGGCCGGGCGGCTTGCCGTCGGGGTTGAAGAACAGAGTGCCGTCGAAATGATCGCTGGGCGGACCGCTGTAATAGCGGTTGGCGGCTTTCTTTCTGACTGCCAATTTTCCGCTCCCGCAGGTTTCAGTCTCAGCAAACATAGGGACGCGGGCCTTTGGCGCAATACCGGGCAGCGGCCAGACACCAGCAAGCCGGTATGCCCGGTAGTGGGTCAGTTTTGAAATTTCCCGCTCTTGAGGGGCGTTGGAGGTGCTCGGCAAGAGTGGCATACTCCCGGCATGACGAAACACCCCAAGCGTCGGCGCGATCCAACCCGGCAAAGCGCGAGTGCCAAGAGAAACGCATCTCCGCTCAGAGAACCTTTCGGGGCGGTCAGTTGTGCCTAGAGTCGTTCAGCAGATGGCGCTCACAGCGGAGCTTGTGGCTCGGGCCGCTCGCGTGGTTGAGGATGCGGGGCCGACTCCAGGCGCGGTCTACATGACCGATGACGATTATGTCATCGCAATACACAACGTCCTGACGAACACGCCAGAGGGTGACATTTGGCTCTTTGGATATGGCTCCCTGCTCTGGAAACCTGCCTGTGAGTTCGTCGAAAGTCGGATAGCCACCGTTCAAGGGTGGCACCGGGCGTTCTGCTTTCGGGTGGCGCGGTTTCGAGGGACGCGAGACCAGCCCGGATTGATGCTTGCTCTTGATCGGGGCGGCAGCTGCAAGGGTATGATTTTCAGGCTTCCTGCCGAACAGGTCGCGGCAAGCTTGGACACCTTGTTTCGGCGTGAATTGATGATCAAACCATCGGTAAATGTGCCCCGTTGGATGACGGCTGAGACTGTCGACGGTCCGATCCGGGCGCTCGGTTTCGTCGTAAACCGACAGAGTCCACATTATTCTGGCAAGGTGTCCCTTGATGCGGCAGCCGATGTTCTTGCGACGGCAGCAGGGCATTGGGGCTCTTGCGCAGAGTATCTAAGAGAGACGGTTTCGGCTGGAGGAACTGGGCATTCACGACCGATCCCTGTGGCGACTCCAGGCTCTTGTCGCAGAACGGCTCGCAGCCGGAATCAGCCTCGAAATTTCAAACTGACCCACTACCGAATGCCCAGCTTGCTGGTGTCTGTGGGGATTTTGTACGATGTTGTCGTGGCGGAGGGTTCACACCATGCGCTGGCTGGCTTTTCTTGCGGTCATCGGGATAGCGTCCGCGCCGTCGATGGCTGTTGCGCAGACGCAGCCCGACGGTGCCTGTATCCATGCGCCAACCATCCTGGACGCGAGCGATTTCCTGCTTGTTGAACCAGCGGTATTTCCGAATTTCTGGCGCGACCCTTTTGGCGATGACGCGGCGTATCTGAAAATCCGCTATGGCGGCCTCGCCTATGCCGAGGGTGCCGCGCTGCTGGCCGGTCTGGAAAAACGCAGCCATCCGCCGCTGCGGATTGGCGAACTCAGACTTGCCTATGCAACAACGCCTGAGCGGGCGGCGATGATTGCCGGCCTGCAGCCGCTGCGCAACGCGAAGTCGGTTGTGCCTCAGCTTGGCCAATCCGCCTTGCGTGCGCTCGTCACCGAGGACGGCGGCGACTGGCTGCTGGGCGAACTGGCGCGCTGGCGCGCTGCCGACGCCGACCAGTTCGACGCATCGAGGATTTCCGTGGGGCTTGCCCAGGTGCTGGCGGACCTTGACGATGAGGCCAAATCGCGCCTTGCCAAAAGAGCGRAAGATGCGGGCATCTGGCCCATGGCTCTGGAGATGCGGGCAGTCAAAGACGACCTCTCGGACTACGTCGCTTACCTCGACAGGCTTCCACCTGCGGTACGTCCCGACAAGAGTGGCCGCACAGGGTTTATCCGCAAAGCCCTGAACCTAGCCAATCTTCGCCCTTCCTTCGATATGTCCAGACAGCCAGCGGAGGTGCGGGCGCTCGACGGTCAAAACGATCTGGGCTCAGCCATCCGCTCGATCGGGCAGCTGATTGCCCATGTTCCTCAAACTGCGATCTTGCTGCCCCTCGTGAACCAGACCGGCAATTTGAGCCTCGGCACAGCGGTGGCTGGGGCGATCAACGCGCAGATTGCCGCAAAACATCTCGACCCGGTCAACTATCCCGATACGGTCACGGCAGCCATGCTCGACGGGATCGACTACGTTCTTGGCCGCCGCGACCGTGAGCACAATTTGAGCGACGCTCTGATCTCCGAAATACAGGGCGAAACGGCGGGGGAATTCATAGACAGGGCGTTAGCCCGGGTGATGTTGGCCTCCTTCATGCTCGACAATGGGGCCGAACCGCCACCTCGCCCGGGTCTGCTCGCAGCGACCTTCCCCTGGGAACAGTGGGTTGGATTGGCCGGCAAGCTGAAGACCGGCGAACCCATCGCGCCGGAAGATCGCATCGTTGCTGCCGATCTCATGATCGCAGCCGACCGTCCCGCGGATGCGTTGGCCTTGCTGAAAACGGCCGGCGATTGGAAGACGGCAGTGCGGCGCTCTCATCAGCTGGCGCTTAGGCTGGACCGCCGATGCGCCGACCTGCTGCGGCCGCCAATGCCGGTTTCGCTGCCGCTGTACCGGTTCGAGCCGCGTTAGGGCACCTTTGGGTCACGTTCCGATGACAGACGGGCGCGCCTTGGCCGGATGATTGCGTTAAATTTGCAACAAATGTTGCCGCAAACCGTATTTTAACCATATCAGGTTGAAATTTCGCCACCTTCTCCGTCTTGGTGGGGGTGAGATTGTGCGGACGGCAGCCCCAGCCGGATCCGACGGAGGTTGACATGAATTTTTCGAAGACCGGCCTGCTGGCCGTATCGCTGGCCGCTCTCATTGCGAGCGGCTGTTCGACCTCGCGCTTTTCATCAATGGACGATCAGCAGCCGGCGCCGCTGCAGCCTGCGCCCGCCGGCCAGGTCACCGGCAACCAGCTGCCGCCGCCGGCGACGCCCGGCGCCACCGACCCGTCGCAATTCCCGACCGCGCCGGCAAACACGCAGGTCGCCTCGCTGCCGCCGGATGGATCGGCGCCGGCCGGCGCCACCGACCTGACCGCGGCCAGCGTCGCCGGCGTCTGGAACGCCAGTGTCTCCGGACAGAACTGCAAGGTGGCGACGCCGCAGACCAAATTTGGCGCCGGCTTCCGTGCCGGGCCGCTGCATTGCCCAGCACCCATCGACGGCATCAAGTCGTGGAACGTCGCCGGCAAGCAGCTGACGCTCTATGACGAGAATGGCGGCGCGCTGGCGCGGCTCTATTCCTCGGGCGGCTCGAAATTCGACGGCCAGACTTCCAACGGCTTGCCGATTTCGCTTACAAGGTAGACCGACCCGCCTCTTTAATGACGTGACCGATGCATCTGCGTGACGGCCTCCAGACCCATGCGACCGTCAGGCAGCGCTACGATCATCTGATCGAGACCGGCGCGATCGAACGCGACCCGGCGCAGATGCGGATCGCCGCCGCGCTCGACCGGCTGACCGACGAGATTTCGGCCAAGCGGCTGGCGCACAAATCGAGTGCGCTGGGCTGGCTGTTCGCCCGCAAGCGCGAAACGCATGAGCCGGTCAAGGGCCTCTACATCCATGGCGGCGTCGGCCGCGGCAAGACCATGTTGATGGACATGTTCTTCGAGCTGCTGCCGGTGCGGCGCAAGCGCCGGGTGCATTTCAACGACTTCATGGCCGACGTGCAGGACCGCATCCAGAAGCACCGGGCGGCGCGCAAGAACGGCGACGTCAAGGAGGACGATCCGATCCCGCCGGTGGCGCGCGCCCTGGCCGAGCAGGCCTGGGTGCTGTGCTTCGACGAGTTTTCGGTCACCGACATCGCCGATGCGATGATCCTGTCCAGGCTGTTCTCGGCGTTGTTTGCCAATGGCGTGGTGCTGGTCGCCACCTCCAATGTCGCGCCGCAGGATCTCTATCGCGACGGGCTGAACCGCCAGCTGTTCTTGCCCTTCATCGGCATTCTCGAACGGCAGACGCATGTGCTGTCGCTGGATGCCGACAAGGATTACCGCCTGGAAAAACTGGCGCGTACGCCGGTCTATGTCACTCCCGACGATGCCGCCGCCGAGCGGACGCTCGACGACGCCTGGGAAGCGATGACGCATGGCGCGCCGACGGTCGAGACGACGCTGACGGTGAAGGGCCGGCACGTTGTGGTGCCACGCGCGGCCGGCGCGGCGGCGCGGTTTTCCTTCGCCGATCTGTGCGAAAAGCCGCTCGGCGCCCGCGATTTTCTGGCCATTGCCAACCGCTTCTCGACCATCTTCATCGACCATGTGCCGGTGCTCGGCGAAGGCCGGCGCAACGAGGCCAAACGCTTCATCCTGTTAATCGACACGCTCTACGACCATCACGTGCGGCTGGTGGTGAGTGCCGCGGCACAGCCACAGCTGCTCTACACCGCCAAGCGCGGCGTCGAGGTGTTCGAATTCGAGCGGACTGCGTCGAGATTGATCGAGATGCGGAGCCGCGACTGGCTGGAAGACTGGGCGGAGCGGCACAAGGCGAAGGCGACGGCCGAAGTGCAGCAGGCGCAGGCCTAGCCCACCACGCATTCGTCATCCTAGGGCGGAGTTGGGGAAGCTTTCGGCCAGTCTCTAAAGTTCATAAAAGTTCATACACATACATCACAAACTCCTCCGCCGGCCCATGCGGCTCCTTGCGCGTATCATAGAGCGCCCGCGCCGCAACATTATCGGGCTCGGTGCCAACCCATGCTTCCCCACAGCCATGCTCGCGGCCGAGTGCGAACATGGCGTCGAGCATTTTTCGGGCGATGCCCTGGCGCTGCAAGGTGGGCGAGACGCCGACCTCGTCTATGTAGAGTTCGCTGACCTTGTCCGGGTGGCGGTGGATGACGGCGGCGCATTGGCCGACGACGACACTTTCGGCCATGGCCACGATCATGAAGTGACCCGGCATGGCGAGATAGGCGGCCAGCCTGTCAGCCTGCACCGGTTCGTCGAACACATCTTCGGCGACTTGCATCAAAACGACGTCATCGCCCGGAAACAGCCTTCTGATTTCCACAGTCATGTGCAAAATCTCCCAAGTCAGCTTACAAACTTTGACGTTTACGTAAATCCCAATGTTTCTAACCGATTGAAATTATTCACTCGAAAATAATCGTTTGAATATTTTCTCCACCAAGGCTATTGGGTGCGGCGAAAATTCGCGGTTCCCCGCAGCATTCCGGCTCTTCTTCGACGCCGTTCGGCGCCGTCACCGACAAAGGGAAAACATCCTCACATGGCACGCAACAAGATAGCGCTCATCGGCTCTGGCATGATCGGCGGCACCCTCGCACACATGATCGGCCTCAAGGATCTCGGCGACGTGGTGCTGTTCGATATCGCCGAGGGCGTCCCGCAAGGCAAGGGTCTCGATATCGCGCAGTCGTCGCCGGTTGATGGTTTCGACTCCCGGCTGACCGGCGTCAACGACTATGCCGGCATCGAGGGTGCGGATGTCTGCATCGTCACCGCCGGCGTGCCGCGCAAGCCGGGCATGAGCCGCGACGATCTGCTCGGCATCAATCTGAAGGTCATGGAGCAGGTCGGCGCAGGCCTCAAGAAGTATGCGCCAAAGGCCTTCGTTATCTGCATCACCAACCCGCTCGACGCCATGGTCTGGGCGCTGCAGAAGTTCTCGGGCCTGCCGAAGAGCCATGTCGTCGGCATGGCCGGCGTGCTCGATAGTTCGCGCTTCCGCTATTTCCTGGCCGAGGAGTTCAAGGTCTCGGTCGAGGATGTCACCGCCTTCGTGCTCGGCGGCCACGGCGATTCCATGGTGCCGATGATCCGCTATTCGACGGTATCAGGCATTCCGCTGCCCGACCTGATCAAGATGGGCTGGACCTCGAAGGAAAAGCTCGACCAGATCGTGCAGCGCACCCGCGACGGCGGCGCCGAGATCGTCGGCCTGCTCAAGACCGGCTCGGCCTTCTATGCGCCGGCCGCCTCGGCGATTTCGATGGCCGAAGCCTACCTCAAGGACAAGAAGCGCGTGCTGCCCTGTGCGGCGCACCTCTCCGGCCAGTACGGCGTCAAAGGCACCTATGTCGGCGTTCCCGTTGTGATCGGCGCCGGCGGCGTCGAGCGCATCATCGAGATCGACCTCAACAAGGCGGAGCAGAAGATGTTCGATGCGTCGGTGGCGACGGTGCAGGGCCTGACCGAGGCCTGCGTCAAGATCGCTCCGCATCTCGCCAACAAGTGACGTCTCGCCGTCATCCCGCCAAGTGACATCCTAGCTGCCAAGATCCGGAGACATTCTCGATGAACATCCATGAGTATCAGGGCAAGGCGCTGCTGAAGAGCTTTGGCGCACCGGTTGCCGAAGGCGTGCCGGTGTTCAAGGCGAGCGAGGCGGAAGCCGCGGCCAAGGCGCTGCCCGGCCCGCTCTATGTGGTGAAGAGCCAGATCCATGCCGGCGGCCGCGGCAAGGGCAAGTTCAAGGAGCTTTCGCCCGATGCCAAGGGTGGCGTGCGGCTGGCCAAGTCGGTGGCCGAAGTGGCCGCCAACGCCAAGGAGATGCTCGGCAACACGCTGGTCACCAAGCAGACCGGCCCGGCCGGCAAGCAGGTCAACCGCCTCTACATCGAGGACGGCGCCGACATTGCGCGTGAGCTTTATCTGTCGATCCTGGTCGACCGCACGGTCGGCCGCATCGCCTTCGTCGTCTCGACCGAAGGCGGCATGGACATCGAGGGCGTCGCCCATGATACGCCGGAAAAGATCATCACCGTCGCCATCGACCCGGAAAAGGGCGTCACGGCGTCCGACCTGAAGGCGCTCAACGGCGCGCTGAAGCTCGACGGCAGTGCTGCCAAGGACGGCGATACGCTGTTCCCGATCCTCTACAAGGCCTTCGTCGAGAAGGACATGAGCCTGCTCGAGGTCAACCCGCTAATCGTCATGAAGGACGGGCGGCTGCGCGTGCTCGACGCCAAGGTGTCGTTCGACAACAACGCGCTGTTCCGCCACCCCGACGTGCTCGAACTGCGCGACACCACCGAAGAGGACGAGAAGGAGATCGAGGCGTCGAAATACGACCTCGCCTATGTCGCGCTCGACGGCAATATCGGCTGCATGGTCAATGGCGCAGGCCTTGCCATGGCGACGATGGACATCATCAAGCTCTACGGCGCCGAACCCGCCAACTTCCTCGATGTCGGCGGCGGCGCGTCCAAGGAAAAAGTGACGGCGGCGTTCAAGATCATCACCAAGGACCCGGCGGTCAAAGGCATATTGATCAACATTTTTGGCGGCATCATGAAGTGCGACATCATCGCCGAGGGCGTCATTGCCGCGGTCAAGGAAGTCGGGCTGCAGGTGCCGCTGGTGGTGCGCCTGGAAGGCACCAATGCCGAGCTCGGCAAGAAGATCATCAACGACAGCGGCCTGAACGTCGTTTCGGCCGACGACCTCGACGACGCAGCCAAGAAGATCGTGGCGGCGGTGAAGGGCTGAACCTGTGCCTCCGCGCAAGATAAACCTCGTCGAGGCGGCGGACGCGAAGATCAAGAAGGTCTTCGATCCGCATATCGCCGGTGACGTGAATGACAGCCAGGCGAAGGTCGCCAAGTTCGGCGAGATCTTCGACTGGCACGCGCATGAGCAAGAGGATGAAGCCTTCCTCGTGCTGCGCGGGCGCATCGCCATCGATTTCCGCGACGGTCCGGTCGAACTCGGCGAGGGCGACTTCATCGTCGTGCCGCGTGGCGTCGAGCATCGTCCGCGCTCACTCACGGCGGAGCCGGTGGTGCTGATGTTCGAGCCGGCGACGACGCTCAACACCGGCAATGCCAAGAGCGACCTTACCGTCGCCGATTTGAAGCGGCTCTGACCATGAACGCGGCCTCCTTCTCCTCGCTCTCGGCCGATCAGCAGCGCCTGCAGGCGCTGGTCGGCGCGTGGCATGGCGAAGAAGAGGTGGCGGCCACACAATGGACCGATGCCGGCACGGCGACCTCAGAAGTGCTGGCAGAGGCACAGTTCGGCGGCCTGTTCGTGGTGCAGCGCTATCGCCAGCGCCGCGACGGCACGATCTCGTTCGGGTCGCACAATGTGTTTGGCTTCGACCAGCAAAACGGCGTCGTCACCATGCATCAGTTCGATTCGATGGGCTTTGTCCCGGCGTCGCCGGCCACAGGCGTATGGAATGGCAGCGAACTGGTGCTGGTCCGCTCGTCGCCGCGCGGATCGGCCCGGGTGACTTATGTTTTCGATACAGACGACAGCTACCGCATGCGGCTGGAGTTCCAGCCGGCCGGTAGCAATGCCTGGCAAGACATGGTGAGCGGCGTTTACCGACGCGTTTCGCCTTCCTCGATCAACGGTTTGTAAAAAGGGCCATCATGTCCATTCTCATCGACAAGAACACCAAGGTGCTGGTGCAAGGCCTGACCGGCAAGACCGGCACGTTTCACACCGAGCAGGCGCTGGCATATCACGGCACCAAAATGGTCGGCGGCATCCATCCCAAAAAGGGCGGCGAGACCTGGACCGGCTCGAAGGGCGAAAGCCTGCCGATCTTCGCCACCGTGGCCGAAGGCAAGGAAAAGACCGGCGCCAATGCCTCGGTCGTCTATGTGCCGCCGGCGGGTGCTGCCGAAGCCATCCTGGAAGCCATCGAGGCCGAGATCCCGCTGATCATCTGCATCACCGAAGGCATTCCGGTGATGGACATGATCAAGGTCAAGGCACGGCTCGATCGCTCGACCTCGCGGCTGATCGGCCCCAACTGCCCCGGCGTCTTGACCCCCAACGAATGCAAGATCGGCATCATGCCCGGCAACATCTTCCGCAAGGGTTCGGTCGGCGTTGTTTCGCGCTCGGGAACGCTTACCTATGAGGCAGTCTTCCAGACCACCAATGTCGGCCTCGGCCAGACCACCGCCGTCGGCATTGGCGGCGACCCGGTCAAGGGCACGGAGTTCATCGACATGCTTGAGATGTTCCTCGCCGATGACGAGACCAAGTCGATCATCATGATCGGAGAGATCGGCGGCTCGGCCGAGGAAGACGCGGCGCAGTTCCTCAAGGACGAGGCCAAGCGCGGCCGCAAGAAGCCGATGGCCGGCTTCATCGCCGGACGCACGGCGCCGGCGGGACGCACGATGGGCCATGCCGGCGCGGTCATCTCCGGCGGCAAGGGCGGCGCCGAGGACAAGATCGCGGCGATGGAATCGGCCGGGATAAAAGTTTCGCCCTCGCCAGCGCGGTTGGGCACGACGTTGGTCGAGGCGATCAAGGGTTAAGGGAATAGGGGAGTAAGGGAGTAAGGGAGTAGGGGAGTAGGGAAAGAGATTAGCGGCCAAGAAGCCCTACTCCCCTACTGACCTACTCCCTTACTCCCTCCAACTAAGGAGACGGAGCGCGGCTCCGCTAAGTGACATGGCAAGACAAGATCAGGCCAACGACCAGTTTTCGCTCACCTCTTTCCTCTATGGCGGCAATGCCGACTATATCGAGGCACTGCACGCGGCCTATGAGGACGATCCGGAATCGGTCAATCCCGAATGGCAGGACTTCTTCGCGGCGCTGAAGGACGACGCCGGCGATGTGCGCAAGAACGCCAAGGGCGCCTCATGGGCCAGGCCCTCCTGGCCGCTGCAGGCCAATGGCGAACTGGTGTCGGCGCTCGACGGCAATTGGGGCGTCGTCGAGAAGCACCTGGAAAAGAAGGTCAAGGACAAGGCGGTCACCAACGGCATCGTGCTTTCCGACGCCGACGTGCACCAGGCGACGCGCGATTCGGTGCGCGCCATCATGATGATCCGCGCCTACCGCATGCGCGGCCATCTGCACGCCAATCTCGATCCACTCGGCATCGCCAAGCTCGAGGACTACAACGAGCTGTCGCCGGAGAATTACGGCTTTACATCAGCCGACTACGACCGGCCGATCTTCCTCGACAATGTGCTCGGGCTCGAATTCGGCACCATCCGGCAGATGCTCGACATCCTGACCCGCACCTATTGCTCGACGCTGGGCGTCGAGTTCATGCACATTTCCGATCCGGTCGAGAAGGCCTGGATCCAGGGCCGCATCGAGGGTGTCGACAAGGAGATCTCCTTCACCGCCACCGGCAAGAAGGCGATCCTGCAGAAGCTGGTCGAGGCCGAAGGGTTCGAGCAGTTCATCGACGTTAAGTACAAGGGCACCAAGCGCTTCGGCCTCGATGGCAGTGAGGCGCTGATCCCGGCGCTCGAGCAGATCATCAAGCGTGGCGGCCAACTCGGCATGAAGGAGATCGTGCTCGGCATGGCGCATCGCGGCCGGCTGAACGTGCTCTCCCAGGTGATGGCCAAGCCGCACCGCGCCATCTTCCACGAGTTCAAGGGTGGCTCGGCAGCTCCCGACGAGGTCGAAGGTTCGGGCGACGTCAAGTACCATCTAGGCGCCTCGTCGGACCGCGAGTTCGACGGCAACAAGGTGCACCTGTCGCTGACCGCCAATCCCTCGCATCTGGAAATCGTCGATCCGGTGGTGATGGGCAAGGCGCGCGCCAAGCAGGACTATCTGTTCGGCCGCAGCCGCGAGGAAATCGTGCCGCTGGAGGAGCGCGCCAAGGTGCTGCCGCTGCTGCTGCACGGCGACGCCGCCTTTGCCGGCCAGGGCGTGATTGCCGAGATCCTCGGCCTGTCGGGCCTGCGCGGTCATCGCGTTGCCGGCACGCTGCATGTCATCATCAACAACCAGATCGGCTTCACCACCAATCCGCGCTTCTCGCGCTCGTCGCCCTATCCGTCCGACGTCGCCAAGATGATCGAGGCGCCGATCTTCCACGTCAATGGCGACGATCCGGAAGCCGTGGTCCACGCCACCAAGGTGGCGATCGAATTCCGCATGAAGTTCCACAAGCCTGTTGTGGTCGACATGTTCTGCTACCGCCGCTTCGGCCACAATGAGGGCGACGAGCCGGCCTTCACCCAGCCGATCATGTATCGCAACATCCGTAGCCACAAGACGACGGTGCAGATCTATGCCGAGCGGCTGATCGCCGAGGGACACCTGACCCAGGCCGAGTTCGACAAGCTCAAGGCCGACTGGCGCCTGCATCTCGAGCAGGAATGGGAAGTCGGCCAGCACTACAAGCCGAACAAAGCCGACTGGCTGGACGGCGCCTGGTCGGGCCTGCGTACGGCCGACAACCAGGACGAACAAAGGCGCGGCAAGACCGCGGTGCCGGTCAAGACGCTGAAGGAAATCGGCAAGAAGCTGACCGAAGTGCCGAAGGAGTTCGAGGCGCACAAGACGATCATCCGCTTCCTCGAGAACCGCCGCCAGGCGATCGATTCGGGCGAAGGCATCGACTGGTCGACGGCCGAGGCGCTGGCCTTCGGCGCCATCCTGCTCGACGGCAATCCGATCCGGCTGTCCGGCCAGGATTCCGAGCGCGGCACGTTTTCGCAGCGCCATTCCGTGCTCTACGACCAGCGCGACGAGACCCGCTATATCCCGCTCAACAATCTGTCGGCGGCGCAGGCCGGCTACGAAGTCATCAACTCGATGCTTTCGGAAGAGGCGGTGCTCGGCTTCGAATATGGCTACAGCCTGGCCGAGCCGAAGGCGCTGACGTTGTGGGAAGCGCAGTTCGGCGACTTCGCCAATGGCGCCCAGGTGGTGTTCGACCAGTTCATCTCGTCCGGCGAGCGCAAGTGGCTCAGAATGTCGGGTCTCGTCTGCCTGTTGCCGCATGGCTATGAAGGCCAGGGTCCGGAGCATTCGTCGGCCCGTCTCGAGCGCTTCCTGCAGCTTTGCGCCGAAGACAACATGCAGGTGGCCAATGTCACCACGCCGGCTAACTACTTCCACATCTTGCGCCGGCAGTTGAAGCGCGACTTCCGCAAGCCGCTGATCCTGATGACGCCAAAATCACTGCTGCGCCACAAGCGGGCGGTGTCGACGCTGCCGGAAATTTCGGGCGAAAGCGCCTTCCACCGGCTGCTGTGGGACGACGCCCAACTACTGTCCGGCCAGGCGATCAAGCTGGTCAAGGATTCGAAGATCCGCCGTGTCGTGCTGTGTTCGGGCAAGGTCTATTACGACCTCTACGAGGAGCGCGAGAAGCGCGGCATCAACGACATCTATTTGCTGCGCGTCGAACAGCTCTATCCGTTCCCGGCCAAGGCGCTGATCACCGAACTGTCACGCTTCCGCAACGCGGAGATGGTGTGGTGCCAGGAGGAGCCCAAGAACATGGGCGCCTGGTCGTTCATCGATCCGTATCTCGAATGGGTGCTGGCGCATATCGACGCCAAGCATCAGCGGGTGCGCTACACCGGCCGGCCGGCGGCGGCGTCGCCGGCGACCGGATTGATGTCGAAGCATCTCGCCCAGCTCGCCGCCTTGCTCGAAGACGCGCTCGGCGAATAGAACAGAATTGGGCGAATAAAACAGAACCGAAAGAAACGGACAGGCACAATGGCTACCGAAATCCGCGTTCCCACTCTCGGCGAATCCGTCACCGAGGCGACCATCGGCAAATGGTTCAAGAAGGTGGGTGACGCCATTGCCGCCGACGAGCCGCTGGTCGAGCTCGAAACCGACAAGGTGACGGTGGAAGTGCCGGCCGCCGCCGCGGGAATGCTGAGCGAGATCGCCGCCAAGGAAGGCGACACGGTTGGCGTCGGCGCGCTGTTGGGCATGATCGCGGCTGGCGGCGACGCCGCTGCCCCGGCGACCAAGCCGCAAGCCGTATCGCAGGCCTCGTCACCGAACGCCGCCTCCACGGTCAAGCAGGCGGCGGCCGAAACCGCCAAGATCGCCGGCGATGCCGGCGCCATCGAGGCGCGCTCCATGCCGCCGGCGCCGGCGGCGGCGAAACTGATCGCCGAGAACAATCTGTCGGTCGACCAGCTCTCCGGCTCCGGCAAGCGCGGCCAGGTGCTGAAGGGCGATGTGCTGGACGCGATTTCCAAGGGCGCGCCGTCGCAACCGGCGGAGACGCCGAAGGCGGCGCCCGCACCAGCGCCGGTCGTTGCCCGTGCGCCGACCTCTGCCGACGATGCCTCGCGCGAAGAGCGCGTGCGGATGACCAAATTGCGCCAGACCATCGCGCGCCGGCTCAAGGAAGCGCAGTCGACCGCCGCCATGCTGACCACCTTCAACGATGTCGACATGTCAGCGGTGATGGCGCTGCGGACCAAGTACAAGGATGTGTTCGAGAAAAAGCACGGCGTGAAGCTTGGCTTCATGGGCTTCTTCACCAAGGCGGTGACGCACGCGCTGAAGGAAATCCCGGCCGTCAATGCCGAGATCGACGGCACCGACATCATCTACAAGAACTATGCCCACGTCGGCGTCGCCGTCGGCACCGAAAAGGGCCTCGTCGTGCCGGTGGTGCGCAATGCCGACCAGATGTCGATCGCCGAGATCGAGAAGGATATCGGCCGGCTGGGCATCGCCGCGCGCGACGGCAAACTGTCGGTGGCGGATATGCAAGGCGGCACGTTTACGATTTCCAACGGTGGCGTTTACGGGTCGCTGATGTCGACGCCGATCCTCAACGCGCCGCAGTCGGGCATTCTCGGCATGCACAAGATCCAGGACCGGCCGGTGGTGGTTGGCGGCCAGATCGTGATCCGGCCGATGATGTACCTGGCGCTGAGCTACGACCACCGCATCGTCGACGGCAAGGAAGCCGTGACCTTCCTGGTGCGGGTCAAGGAAAGCCTGGAGGATCCGGAACGGCTGGTGCTCGATCTGTAATGCGCTGCCCGGGCTGAGCCGAAGAAGGACTGCGCCGCCGCATGACGACCCGTTCCTTTCGCCTGTTCAGAAGTTTGTCGATCGCATCGGTCGCGGTCGGCATGGCGCTGGTCGCGGCGAATGCCCATGCCGCCTGCCCGCTGGCGCTCGCCGTCTATGGCGATGCCGAGAGCGAGGCCGGTATTGATTTCCGGCCGACGACGGATTCGGCAACCGTCACCAACAGCTTCAAGATGATGCTCGACAAGGATGTCGTCCTCGACGGCATCGTCATGTGGACGGATGGCGTGGCGCGGCCGCATGGCTCGCTGATGTACAAATGCCCGACCGGCGACGTCACCGGCGACGAGCTTGCCGCCTGCACGGTGTGGGAGGGCGTCGTCTACAGCGCCGATGACAAGGGCAACATCGCCTTGCTGCCGGCCGAAAAAGTGGATGCGCCGAGGAGCCTGATCTTTCCAGACCTCGGAGCGTCGCTGCAGATGTCGGCGGCCTATGGCGAGAACGGATTTTCGAAAGTGCCGTGGGATGTTTTTCTGCTGAAGGGTTGCCAGGAATGAGCGCGGCGAAAAAAGTGCTGCTGGTCACCGGCGGCAGCCGCGGCATCGGCGCGGCCATCTGCCGGCTCGGGGCCGCGGCCGGCTACCGCGTCGCGGTCAACTATGCGTCGAACCAGGCCGCCGCCGACGCGCTGGTCGCTGAAATAAAGGCCGCATGCGGCGAGGCTTTTGCCGTCAAGGGCGATGTCGGCGTCGAGGCCGATATCGTCGCCATGTTCGAAGCGGTGGACCGCGCCTTCGGCCGGCTCGACGCGCTCGTCAACAATGCCGGCATCGTCGACGTCAAGGCGCGCATCGATGAGATGAGTGCGGCACGGTTGGAGCGAATGATGCGCATCAACGTCATCGGCCCCTTTCTCTGCGCCCGCGAGGCGGTGAAACGCATGTCGACCCGCCATGGCGGCAAGGGCGGCGCCATCGTCAACCTCTCCTCGGTTGCTGCAATTCATGGCGCGGCGGGCGAATATGTCGACTATGCCGCGTCCAAGGGCGCGATCGACACCATGACCATCGGGCTGGCGCGCGAGGTGGCGACCGAAGGCGTGCGCGTCAATGCGGTCAGCCCCGGTATCACCGACACCGAGATCCATGCTTCAGGCGGCCAGCCGGACCGTGTGGCGCGGATGCGGGATGTGCTGCCGATGAAACGGGCCGGCACGGCGGATGAAGTTGCGCATGCGGTCCTCTATCTTCTATCCGACCAGGCGTCCTATACGACGGGCGCTATCTTGAATGTGAGCGGCGGCCGCTGAGCCATAAATCAAAGGGATCGAGCATGATGTTCTCCGAAAACCGCGTCACACTTTTCGGCATCATGCTCTAGGCAAGAAGGACATCATCATGGCTTATGACGTCGTTATCATCGGATCGGGGCCGGGCGGCTATGTCTGCGCCATCAAGGCAGCACAGCTCGGGCTGAAGACGGCAGTGGTCGAGAAGAATGCGACCTTCGGCGGCACATGCCTCAACATAGGCTGCATCCCGTCCAAGGCGCTGCTGCATGCTTCCGAGATGTTCGCCGAGGCAAGCCATTCCTTCGACACGCTCGGCGTCGAGGTGACGCCGAAGCTCAATCTGAAGAAGATGATGGCGCACAAGGATGCGACGGTAACGTCCAACGTCAACGGCGTCGCCTTCCTGTTCAAGAAGAACAAGATCGACAGCTTTCGCGGCACCGGCAAGGTGCTCGCGGCCGGCAAGGTGTCGGTCACCTCAGAGGACGGCAAGGTCGAGGAAATCGAGACCAAAAACATCGTCATCGCCACCGGTTCCGACGTGGCCGGCATTCCGGGTGTCAAGGTCGACATCGACGAGAAGGTGATCGTGTCGTCGACCGGCGCGCTGTCGCTGGACAAGGTTCCGGGCCATCTGGTGGTGGTCGGCGGCGGCGTCATCGGGCTCGAACTCGGCTCGGTGTGGGCGCGCCTCGGCGCCAAGGTCACCGTGGTCGAGTTTCTCGATACCATCCTCGGCGGCATGGACGGCGAAGTCTCCAAACAGTTCCAGCGCCTGCTGTCCAAGCAAGGTTTCGAGTTCAAGCTCGGCGCCAAGGTCACCGGCGTCGCCAAGGCCAAGAAGGGCGCGACCGTCACCTTCGAGCCTGTCAAAGGCGGAGCGGCTGAGACGATCGAGGCCGACACGGTGCTGATCGCGACGGGACGCCGCGCCTTTTCCGACAGCCTTGGGCTGAAGGAGGCCGGCGTTGAAGTCGACGAGCGCGGCCGGGTCAAGACCGACGGCCATCTCAGGACCAATGTGCCGGGCATCTACGCCATCGGCGACGTTATCGCCGGGCCGATGCTGGCCCACAAGGCTGAGGATGAGGGCGTGGCGGTGGCCGAGACCATTGCCGGCCAGGCCGGTCATGTCAACTACGACGTGATCCCAAGCGTCGTCTACACCAGCCCGGAGATCGCTTCGGTCGGCAAGACCGAGGAGGAATTGAAGAAGGCCGGCATCGACTACAAGGTCGGCAAATTCCCGTTCACCGCCAATGGCCGGGCGCGCGCCATGCTGCACACGGATGGGTTCGTCAAAATCCTCGCCGACAAGGCGAGCGACCGCGTACTCGGCGTCCACATCGTCGGCTTCGGCGCCGGCGAGATGATCCACGAGGCGGCGGTGCTGATGGAGTTCGGCGGCTCGTCGGAAGATCTCGCCCGCACCTGCCACGCGCATCCCACGACGTCGGAAGCGGTGAAGGAAGCGGCGCTGGCCACCTTCTTCAAGCCGATCCACATTTAAGGCCTTTCATAAACTCTACTCCCGGCGGCCATCTGGCGCGGTTTTCTCCGCTTCCGGTGCTCACGGACCCAAATGTCCGCTGCGCTCGTCGCCTGCGGCGACCCCGAAAACCACACCAGCTGACTCACCGGAGCGAGTTTCTGGAAAGGCCTTTCAGGCGCTAAAACAAAACGGCCCGCTTTGCAGCGGGCCGTTCTCGTTTGCAATCAGTGGCCTGATCAGTTGGCCGGTGCGGGCGCTGGCGCTGGAGCTGGAGCCGGTGCAGGAG
Organism: Mesorhizobium sp. P2_H9; assembly: GCF_056403215.1. NCBI lineage: Bacteria > Pseudomonadati > Pseudomonadota > Alphaproteobacteria > Hyphomicrobiales > Phyllobacteriaceae > Mesorhizobium > Mesorhizobium sp. P2_H9. The sequence goes on from NZ_JBFUFX010000006.1 coordinate 116,925, forward strand.
CCGGCGCTGGCTCAGGAGCCGGTGCGGGCGCTGGGGCTGGTGCGGGAGCAGGCGCCGGTTCGGCGGGCTTCATCGGCTCGGCGGGCGCAGGGGCGGGCGCCGGTGTGCTGGCTGCCGGCGGTTCAGCTGGCGCCGGATGTTCGCCACTTCTGCCGAAAACATAGTAAGCGACAATCGCCAGGATAATGACAACCAGGGCAATCAGCCATGCGCTGCCGCCACCCGACTTGGGAGCGTCGTTTGGATTCGCCATAAAAAGTCCTCCTCCGTGGATGAAAGATATCAATCAATAGCCATCAACGCGCAATCGTTGAATGGGTTTCACGCTAGGGTTGGAAAACGCCAAAAACACGGCAATCCGCCCCCCTCTCTGCCATGCGACTCAGTTGACAACGCTTACAGTATAGCCGGCTTTGTGGAAATCCTCGACTGGGGCCTATTCCATCCCGATTCATCGCGATGGGGCTTTTTTGAGCATAATCTTTTCCGAAAACCGGTACCCACTTCTTGCTAACGCGGACCTTCGGTTCGGGATCAGGCTCCAGGCCTTGAGATGGCTGGCGACGTTTCGCCACGCAGCGCGGCGCGACTGCCGCTGCTATTCTGCTTTTAGAGGATGGCCGCGATGAAGCCGCTTTCACAGATTTTTCCCAATCCCGAAGACGTTCTTTCCGGCGCGCAATTCGCCGACCGCTACGTGCTGGTCGCAAACGGCCTGTCGTTGAGCGCAATAGCCGCAACCGAACGCGTCATGGGGCGAACGCCGCGATGGGTCGGCACGCTGTTGGCGCTGCGCAATCTCGCCGTCCGGCCATTTCGCCTGAAGACAGGCGCGGATGCCGCGTCAGCGCCCGAAGACAAGGTCGGGATATTTCCGCTCATCAGCCGGTCCCCAGGCAAGGTCGTCCTCGGTCTCGACGACCGGCATCTCGACTTTCGCGTTCTGGTCGAGGTCAGGGAGCTTGGCAGCGGCCGCCAGGAAGTCGCCGCGTCGACGATCGTCAAGACACACAATCTGTTCGGCCGGGTGTATCTCGCGATCGTCAAACCCTTTCACCGGATTATCGTGCCGGCGATGCTGGCTCAGGTCCTGGCCAAGTAAGCGTCGGACCCAACAACGGGAACCTAAAGGCCGGCCGGGGTAACCGTGTATCCGGCCTTGCGGAAACCCTCGATCAGGCCTTCAGGACCGGGAAGATGCAGGGCGCCGACCGCCATGAAGGCGTTGCCTTTGGCAAGGATCGGCCCGGCGTGATCGACCATCACCTTGTTACGGCTGGTGATCATGGTTTCCTCAAACGCGGCGTAGCCGGCCTGGTCATCGTCGCCGCCGGGAATCACGGCGCGAAACATCGGCCAGAACATGCCGGTCTCGCCGCGCTGGTAGAGCACGATCATGGTCTCGTTGACGTCATTGACCTTGTCGCCGAGTTTCAGCGTGTCGACGAGCCCCTTCATGTGAAAGGCGAGCGGCAGCGAGGCCATGGCGCGCAGCTGGCTGACAGCTGTTTCCAGGCCTTCGACCGACTTTCCGGAAGCCGTTGCACCTTCCGCCAGCTTGACGTCGAGCACCGGTGCCCCGCCCGACTGGCGGGCGAGTTCGCAGGCCGGCAGGGCCAGCATCGCCGACAACAACCAGGGCTTCATCTTGGCCACCGTCAGCGGCGGGATACCGCGCGCGTCGAGCGCGCTGTTCATCGCCGCCGCATCGTCCGGCGACAGCAGCGACGACAGCGTCGTGTTGTCGGTGAACATCATCAGGCCCGGCTCTTCGAGCATCGCCGCCATCATCTTTTGCTTGTCGAGAACGTCGGTGGTTTCGATGACGATGGTGCCGGCGGCGTCATAGGCCGTCTGCGCCGCGGGCGGCAGCACGGTCACGCGCGGATCGGTCATGTGCATGGTGCCGAACAGCCAGGATGGCTTTTCGCCCGGCTTTTCCAGCTTCCACAACAGGCCTTTGCCGTTCAGCGTGGCAGCAGCTTCCGCTTCAACCTTTTGGTAGGCGGCGGGATCGCTTTTCTGCAAAGCAGACAGCATGTCGGCGCCGCTGCAGGTCGGGATTTCGGCATGCGCCTTGCCGGCCGCGATGAGGGCGATGATGAGGAAAGACAGGAAAAACAGGACGTTGAGCGCGACAAGCAGCTTCAGCGACACAAGTGCCGCCCGGTCGGCGATGGCGATGACGCGTTTCATGACCCGGTTCTAGGGACAAAAAGCGGCAAAACGGTTAATTGATGGGGGGAAATTGTCCTGACCGGTTCTGTTGCAGAGACTCTGAAGATGATCTGCGCTCATAGGTGGCGCGCACGTTGGTGGTTGGCGGAAGCGCCCATCTCTTCGTCATCCACGGGCGGAGCAAGGAGCGTAGCGACGCAGCGCAGACCCGAGGATCCATGCCGCGACTTAGGAGCGTTGTGGCGGTGCAATACCGGCTCTGGTGAGCGCCACCGTCATTCTGAACCGCTGTGCGCGTGTGGACCGTCACGGCATGGATCCTAGGGTTTCCGCGACGTCGCTTCGCGACTGCTTCACCCTAGGATGACGAAGCTGAGAGGCTTCGCCCAAATCCCGCTACGCAGCGCACTGCCAGCGATCACGCTCTTGGGTGAGCGGACTCGTAAATCTCGAGCAGCCTTGCCGTGTCGACGCCGGTGTAGATCTGCGTCGTCGACAGGCTGGCATGGCCCAAAAGTTCCTGGATGGTGCGCAAATCGCCGCCGCGTCCCAGCAGATGCGTGGCGAAGGAGTGGCGCAGCGCATGCGGCGTCGCGGTGTCGGGCAGGTTGAGCGCCGAGCGCAACTTGGCCATGTCGCGCTGGACGATGGCCGGGTTCAGCGGGCCGCCGCGGGCGCCGCGAAACAACAGGCCTTTCGGGTCGAGATGAAAGGGGCACAGCCGCCGGTATTCGGCGATCGCCCGCAGCGCCACCGGCAGCACCGGCACCAGCCGCGTCTTGCCGCCCTTGCCGGTGATGCGCAGCACCGTGTCGCTCTCCAAAGCGAGATCGGCGCCCGACAGGCCGAGCGCTTCGGAAATGCGCAGGCCCGAGCCATAGAGCAGCGTCAGCACGGCCGCGTTGCGGGCGGCGATCCACGGTTCTTCGGCCAGTTGGCCTTCCACCGAGACGATATGTTTGGCATCGCTTGCCGTCAGCGGCTTGGGCAGCGATTTCGGCTGGCGCGGCGCGCGCAGCGCCGCCGCACCCGCTGCATTGGCGAGGCCGCGCCGCTCGAGAAAGCGCAGCAGCGAGCGGATACCGGCCAGGCCGCGGCCAAGCGTGCGGGCGCCGGCGCCGGCGTTACGGCGGGCGGCGAGAAAGCCGCGCAGATCGGCCGGACGCAGGTTGGCGATTTCGGCAATGCCGGGTGAGCCGCCGCAATGGCCGGTGAGGAAATGCAGGAACTGGCGCGTGTCGCGCTCATAGGCCTCGACGGTTTCCGGCGACAGCCGGCGTTCGCGTGCCAGCATCTTCAGCCAGCTTTCGCGCGCTGCCTGAAGGTCAGGCTTGGCCGGGATGAGGAATTCCTGCATGGCGCTGTTCCAGTTCCCTGCCATTGTCGGGCAGTCGGGTTAGGAAGCAGTGAAGAGCTGCGTCATTGAAATGACGCCGAGGCGGCGGTAGAGCAAGGCAAAGGAATGTTTGCCATGACCAAGCCCCAGAACCCCGTGCAGATGGCCGTGATCGGCGCCGCCCACGGCATCAAGGGTGAATTGCGGGTGAAGACCTTTACCGGCGAGCCATTGGCGCTGGCCGATTACGGGCCGCTCTACGCCAGGGACGGCCGTGCCTTCCAGATCATCGATATAAGGCCGGCCAACACCGTCGTCGTCGTGCGCTTCAAGGGCATCAGCGACCGCAACGCCGCCGAGGCACTGGCCGGCACGGAACTGTTCGTCGACCGCTCGATGCTGCCGGACGATGGCGAGGAGGACGAGTTCTATCATGCCGACCTCGTCGGGCTGGAAGTCCGCGACGACACCAATGCCGCCATTGGCAAGGTCGTCGCCGTGCACAATTTCGGCGGCGGCGACATTCTGGACGTGACGCTGGCGGGCCGCAAAGGCGTGCTGATCCCGTTCACCCAGGCCGCCGTTCCCGAGGTATCGATTGCCGATGCCTTCATCCGCATCGATCTGGCGGCGGCGGGGCTGGTCGAGGACGAGGATGGCGATGGGCCGCGCGAGGAGGATTTCGACGCCAAGGGCAGGCCGCGCGGACCGAGGGATGCCGGGGGCAACCGGTGAGTTTTTCCGCCTCGGTGCTGACGCTTTATCCCGAGATGTTTCCGGGCGGGCTCGGCCTGTCGCTGGCCGGCCGCGCGCTGGCATCCGGCACGTGGTCGCTGCAGGCGATCCAGATCCGCGACTTCGCCACCGACCGCCATCACACCGTCGATGATACGCCGGCCGGCGGCGGCGCCGGCATGGTGATGCGCGCCGATGTGCTGGCGAGAGCCATCGACCACGCGTCGCCAACAGGTGATCCGCGCCCGCGCCTTTTGATGAGCCCACGCGGAAAACCGCTGACGCAGGCCCGCGTGCGCGAACTGGCCGCCGGACCGGGTGCTGTCATCGTCTGCGGCCGCTTCGAAGGCGTCGACCAGCGATTGATCGAAGCGCGCGGACTGGAAGAGGTCTCCGTCGGCGACTTCATCCTCTCCGGCGGCGAGCCGGCGGCCCTGGTGCTGCTCGATGCCGTGGTGCGGCTGTTGCCGGGCGTGATGGGCAATGCGGTGTCGGGCGAGGAAGAGAGCTTTGAGAACGGCCTGCTCGAACATCCACACTACACACGGCCGCAGGAGTTCGAAGGTCGTCCGATTCCGGAAGTGCTGATCTCCGGCAACCATGCAAAAATCGCGAAGTGGCGGCGCAGCGAATCCGAGAAATTGACAGGCGAGCGAAGGCCGGATTTGTTGGCGGCCCTGCCGCGAAAGTGAATCGCCCGCGCGCTACGACCCATCACCAATCAGGAGCAAGCATGGCGTTTATCCTCGGCATCGTTGTTTTCGCGGGCATATTCGGCTTTCTGGACCGATATATTGCCTGGTCGACGGGCGGCTCGGATCAAGCCCGATGATCGCCGGTCACTTTGGACTTGCCGCCGCCGTCAAGGCGCGCCGCCCAGCCGTGCCGCTCTATGCGCTGATGCTGGCGACGGCCTGGCTGGATATCGTGTTCGTGCCGCTGCTGCTCGCCGGTGTCGAGGGCCTGAGCAAGGCGCCCGACGCGACCGACGCCGGATACGGCGCCGCCTTCATCCATGCCTGGTACACGCACTCGCTGCTTGGGGCGCTGGCGCTCTCGGCGCTGTTCGGCGCGTTTTTTGCGCCGCGATATGGACGCCCGGTGGCGGTCGTGGTCGGCGCGGTGGCGTTTTCGCACTGGCTGCTCGATCTGGTCGTGCATCGGCCCGATCTGCCGCTGTTGCCCGCAAACGCGCTCGACCTGCCTTTGCTCGGCTTCGGCCTGTGGCGTTACCCCGTGGCTTCGGCAGGTCTGGAATTGCTGATCGTGATCGCAGGCTTTGCCCTCTACTGGCAGGGCGCTGTTGCCGCCAACCGGCGCGCCGCCAAATCCGTCGGGCTGGCGCACGCAATCGGTGGTGCGGCCTTTGCCGCCGGCCTTGTCGTGCTTGCGGTCGACTTCTTCTCGGCCGGCTGAAGCCCGGATCTCGTCAGCCCTTGGTGAAGTAGTAGAAGGCGAGGAACAGGCCGACGGCGACGACGAAGCCGCGCACGGCGTTCTGCGGAACGCGCTTGGCGATCCAGACGCCGGCATAGCCGCCGAGCGCGCCGCCGGGGATCATGACGATCGCCTGCGGCCAGGCGATGACGCCGCCGGAAACGAAGACCAGGATGGCGACGGCGGCGATGACCACGGCCAGCATGTTCTTCAGCGCGTTCAGCCGGTGATAGTCGCCGGCTTGCGTCAGGCCCAGCGTCGCCAGCATCATCACGCCCATGCCGGCGCCGAAGAAGCCGCCATAGATTGCGGTGGCGAACTGCGCCAGGGAGCCGGCCAGCGAGCCGACCGACGCTTCATGCCCGGGTTTCGGCGCCGGCTTCAGCCACGGCCCGGCGGCGAACAGAGCGGTCGCGCCCAGCAGCAGCCACGGCACCAGGACACGAAACGAGGGATTGGAGAGCGCCAAGAGGATGAGCGCGCCGGCCAGCGCGCCCAAAGCCGAGATCAAGCAGAGCAGCAACGCGCCGCGCCAGAAATGCTTGATATCGGCCCAGTAGGCGAGCGTCGAGGTGACATAGCCGGGAAACTGCGTCACCGAGGAGGTGGCGTTGGCGACGATCGGCGGCAGGCCGACCAGCGTCATGGCGCCGAAGGTGATGAACGTGCCGCCGCCGGCGACCGCATTGGCCGCCCCTGAAAGAAAGCCGGCGAGAAAGAGCAGGACTGCGTCGAAAACAGACATTGTGAGGCCGCCGGACAAGAGTGCTGCTCCCGGATTAGGAAGCTTGCAGGGTCGGCGCAACCCCGCGCTGGGCGATTGCGTGGTGGCATGCGAGCAAAAAAGACAGGGCCAAGGCGTGACAAAGCCTCGAAATAGCTGTATGTGCCCGCCCGAACCGGAAGAACAATCTACCGGACCCGTCAACAATGACGGTGTAGTCGCCCCTGCCCGATGTCCCGAAGAAAGATGATGTCTCGGGGGACAAAGGGCATAGCCGAGCGGTCATTGGAACTGCAAGGCGAGTGTCGGACGCTCTGACTGTCGGAAGAACAAGAAGTGGACTTTTAGATGGATATTCTCCGTCAGCTCGAGGCCGAACAGGCCGCCAAGATCGAAGCCAAGCGCAAGCTCCCCGAATTCCAGCCCGGCGATACCGTGCGCGTTCAGGTCCGCGTGACCGAAGGCACCCGCACCCGCGTCCAGGCCTATGAGGGTGTCGTCATCGCCCGCGCCGGCGCCGGCTTCCAGGAAAATTTCACCGTTCGCAAGATTTCCTACGGCGAAGGCGTGGAGCGCGTGTTCCCGGTCTACTCGCCGATGGTTGAAGGCGTCGAGATCGTTCGCCGCGGCAAGGTGCGTCGTGCCAAGCTGTATTACCTGCGCGACCGTCGCGGCAAGTCGGCCCGTATTTCGGAAAACACCGGCGTGCGCGCCCGCAAGCTGAACGACGACGAACGCGATGCGCTGAACGCCGAGAAGGCCCGCATCGAGGCCGAGAAGGTGGCCGCCGCCCAGGCGCTGGCCATCGAGAAGGCCGCGCAGGACGCCGCCGAGAAGAAGGCTGCCGACGAGGCTGCCAAGGCCGCGGAAGCGACCGCCGCCGAATAAGTTTTTTCAGGCGCAGATTTCGGAAAGGCGGCTTCGGCCGCCTTTTTCGTTTTCGAACGGAATTAACCGGAAATCCGCTCTCAGCCGGGTTGACTCCAATTATCTTGTACACTATCTAATCGTGTACAAATTAAATGGAGACATGAAATGCCTGCACTCTACTCCACCCAAGCTCGCGCCGTCGGCGGCCGCGCCGGCCACGTCCGGAGCAATGATGGCCTGCTCAGCCTCGACCTCGCGTCGCCGAAGGAACTCGGCGGCAAGGGCGGCGCCACCAATCCCGAGCAGCTGTTTGCCGCCGGCTATGCCGCCTGCTTCGAAAGCGCCATGCGCTTCATCGCCGGCAAGCAGAAATTGCCGCTGCAGGATGCGGCGGTGACGGCCAATGTCAGCTTGCATGCCAATGGCCAGGGCGGCTTCCGGCTTGGCGTTTCGCTGGAGGCGGAGACTAAAGGTCTTGATCAGGCGGCCGCGGAAGCGCTTGTATCGGCGGCGCACCAGGTTTGCCCCTATTCCAACGCCATCAAGGGCAATGTCGAGGTGGCGCTTTCGGCAGTGGCGCTTCCGGCAAAGGCAGCATGACGACAAAGACGACAGAGAGTACCAGCGACGTCCCGGCGGTATCAGCCGGGACGTTCCGCGTTCCGCGGCTCGACCAGCAGCTCTGCTTCGCGCTCTATTCGGCGAGCGGGCTGATGACGAAACTCTACCGGCCGCTGCTCGAGCCGCTCGGCCTCACCTATCCGCAATATCTGGCAATGCTGGTGCTGTGGGAACGCGCGCCAAGCACGGTCGGCGCGCTCGGCGAAGCGCTGGGGCTCGACTCGGCGACACTGACGCCGCTGCTCAAACGGCTGGAAGCGAACGGCCTGGTGACCCGCCGGCGCGACGCCGCCGACGAGCGCCGCGTGCTGGTCGAACCGACGGCAAAAGGCCTGGCGCTGCGCGCACGCACGCAGGACGTATCCGCCGGGCTGGCCTGCGCCATGCCGCTCGAGGCGGCCGAGTTGAAATCCCTGCACCGCACGCTAACCCGCTTTGTCGCCGGCTTGCGCGCGGCGGGCACTGCGCCGGAGCGTGACTGATCGCCCGGTTGGAACGCCTGCCCGGCGCCATAGGGTAAACAATCTCTTACTAATATATCTTGCATTGGACATAACATCGCTTAGCAATGGGGCTTCGGCTGCCCCTTCTGCTTTTTGGAGTGATGTGATGGATTCTTTCGCCAGGGCGAACCGCTTCAACTGGGACAACCGAGCCGAATTGCATACCACTGACGAGGCCCATCGCTATTACCCGATCGATCGGGTTCTGGCCGGCGGCTTGAGCCTGACCGCGCTGGAAAAGCGGGAAGTCGGCAATCGCATCGCCGGCAAGGACATCGCCCACCTGCAGTGCCATATCGGGCTCGACACGATCAGCCTGAAGCATCTCGGCGCAAAAAGCGTCACCGGGCTGGATTTCGCCCCCAAGGCGCTTGCCGCGGCGCGCCGGTTTGCCGCCCAGGCCGGCGCCGAAGTCAGCTTCGTCGAGGCCTCGGTCTATGATGCGGTGGCGGCGCTCGACGACTATTACGACCTCGTCTACGTGACGTGGGGCACGACGATTTGGCTGGACGACATCTTCAGCTGGGCCAAGGTGGTCGCCAATCTGCTGCGGCCGGGCGGCAAGCTGTATTTCCTCGATGGGCACCCGACGATGTTCCAGTGCGGCCGCAAGACCGATCAGCCCGGTCTGTTGCTGGATTGGCGGACGCCGCCACAGGCGCCGCTGGAATGGCACGACACGCACACCTATACCGGCGACGAGCGGCCGCTGACCCATCGCCTGAATTATGAGTGGATCCACCCGTTGGGCGACGTCATCAACGCCCTCATCGCGTCCGACATGACGATCGACTTCCTCAACGAGCATGCCATTCTGGGCTGGAAGGAATTCCCCTACATGGTCGAGGCCGGCGAGGGGCTTTACGCGCTGCCGGACGGCATGACCAAGATTCCGCTTTCCGTGTCGATCGGCGCAACCAAGCGGCGCTGAGTGCCGAATCCAGCTACGGGCAAAGATCGTTCCGGAATCCCCTGATGGAAAGCATTGGAATCCGCTTTTGCTTGAAGCGCCACATCGGACCGGCTTGCACGGCGCTTGCGGACGGCTAAAGTCGGCGTCGGATTTTCCTGCAAGCCTCGGCCGTGCCGAGGCCTTTCAAGTTCTGGGAGTGTGTCATGACCAAATCGAAACTGCTGCTGGCCGGCCTGTTGGCTTGCCTTCTCGCGCCCGTCGCCGCATGGGCGCAGGCGCTGCCCGACCTCGGCGGCAAGAAGGTGGTGGTGGTGACCGAAAACGCCTATCCGCCGCTGCAGTTCATCGATGCCAAGACCGGCAAACAGATCGGCTGGGAATATGACGCGATGAACGAAATCGCCAAGCGGCTGAACTTTTCCGTCGAGTACCAGAACACCTCGTGGGACGCGATGATCCAGGCGGTTTCCGACAACCAGTACAACATCGGCATGACCGGCATCACCATCAAGGACGACCGCAAGGAGAAGGTCGATTTCTCCGACCCCTATATGCGCTCGGAACAGTTCATGCTGGTGCGCGGCGACGAGAGCCGCTTCACCGACGCCAAGACCTTTGGCGCCTTCAAGGACGGGCTGATCGGCGCGCAGGCCGGCACGACGCCGTTCTACACCGCCGTCTACAGCGTGCTCGACGGCAATGAGCAGAATCCGCGCATCAAACTGTTCGAGACCTTCGGCGCCACGGTGCAAGCACTGAAGTCGGGCGACGTCGATGTCGTCTTGACCGACGGCACCGCCGGCAAGGGCTATGTCGACGCCTCGGAAGGCAAGCTGAAGCTGATCGGCGGCCCACTCGGCACCGAGGATTTCGGCTTCATCTTTCCGAAGGGCTCAGACTTGGTGAAGCCGGTCAATGCGGCGATCGCAGCGCTGAAGGCGGATGGGACGATCGAGGCGTTGAACAAGAAGTGGTTCCTTGACTACAAGATGGGGCAGTGAGTTCCGGCACTTCACCCTCCCCCTTGTGGGGAGGGTCGATCCGCGAAGCGGAGCGGGGTGGGGGTGCCAGCGCCGGCGCCCTGTCACCACCCCCACCCCGTCTCACCAGCTTTGCGATGCAAAGCTTGTTCGCCGACCCTCCCCACAAGGGGGAGGGTGAAGCAACCTGATGGCAACGCCCCCATCATCCACCACCAAATCCGATTTCCCTTGGTGGCTTGCCGTGGCCGTGGCGATCGCCGTGATCGCTGCCATCTTCATCGCCACCARCAACCTCTACGCGCAGGTATTCACCACCGTCGCCAAGGGCATCGGCATCACCGTCTTCGTTACCGTCGTCGCCTTCGGGCTGGCTTGCGCGATCGGGCTCGGGCTTGCGCTGATGGGGTTGTCGGGGTCGCGCTGGCTTAGCCAGGTCGCCCGCTTCTATGTCGAGATCATCCGCGGCGTGCCGATCCTGGTGCTGTTGTTCTGGATCGCCTTCGCCGGCGCGCCGGCCTTCGTCGCGGGCTGGAACGCGTTGACCGCACCGCTGCAAAGCGCCGGCTTCTTCGGCGAACTGCTGGTGCGCGACGTGTCGCTGCTTTGGCGCGCCATCATGGCGCTGACCATCGGCTACTCGGCCTTCATCTCGGAGGTGTTTCGCGCCGGCATCCAGGCGGTCGAGAAAGGCCAGATCGAGGCGGCCAAGGCGCTCGGGCTGTCGCGCACGCAGCGCTTCCGGCTGATCGTCTTTCCGCAGGCGATCCGCACCATCCTGCCGCCGCTCGGCAATGATTTCGTCGCCATGGTCAAGGATTCCTCGCTGGTCTCGGTGCTCGGCGTCGCCGACATCACCCAGATGGGCAAGATCTACGCCGCCGGCTCGTTCCGCTTCTTCGAGACCTATTCGATCGTCGCCTATATCTATCTCATCCTGACCGTCGGCCTGTCGCTGGCGCTCAGAGCGCTGGAGAAGCGGCTGCGCAACCAGCATCAGGAATAGAAGTCAGGCGAAGTCGGCGCTACCATTGCGACAATGCGAGCAGTCCTGGAGGAACCCATGATCGTCGACAAGGCCAATGCGGCGCTGGATTCGGTCTATACCGCCGATACGCCGGAAGCGCTCGCAGAGGCTTACGCCGCATGGGCCGCGACCTATGACAGCGAAACCGCCTCGCTCGGTTATCTCCTGCCGTTCCTGATCACCGCCTGGGTGGCGCGCCATGTGCCGGCGGGCGAAGGGCCGCTGCTCGATGCCGGTTGCGGCACCGGCCTGTCGGGACCGTCGCTCAAGGCGCTGGGTTACCCCGACATTGCCGGGCTCGATCTCTCCGACGACATGCTGAAGATCGCCGGCAGCCGGCAAGCCTACAACGACCTGAAGAACGCGATGCTTGGCGGCCCGCTGCCCTGGCCGGACGGCCATTTTCGCGGCTTCTTCTCGACCGGCGTGTTCACCATCAGCCACGCGCCGGCGTCGGGATTGCACGAGCTTGTCCGCATCACGAAAAAGGGCGGCCACGCGATCTTCACCGTGCGCGACCAGGTTTTTGACAGCGGCGGGTTTCAGGCCGTGTTCGACGAGCTGGAGCAGGCGCAAAAATGGCGGCCGGTCGAGGAAAGCCCATGGTTCTGTTGCTATGCCATCGCCGAGCCGGATGCATTGGTGAAGACGTTTGTGTTTGAGGTGATGTGAGCGGTGACGCCCTTCCCTTCTCCCCTTGTGGGAGAAGGTGGCCGAGCGAAGCTCGGTCGGATGAGGGGTGTTCCAGCTTGGCGAGGATGGAGACTTGGCAAGGACGGCGATCCTTCGCGCACCCCTCATCCGTCTCGGCGCTGCGCGCCGATCCACCTTCTCCCACAGGGGGAGAAGGGAAGCCGCGCCCAGCCACGCGCCAATTGCCGAAAACCCAAAACATTGGTATGAGCCACGCCATGGAAGAGCTTTTTGGCGATCCGGCCTATAAAGGGTTCGTGCTGCAGGACAGAAAACGCCTGCCGTCGCGGTTCTCCGCGCGCGTTTGCGGCGCGCTCACCAGCCGGCTTAGCTAGACCGCTTTCGCCGGGCCGAAGGCGTCCGGCATTTCGCTGCTTCCCCATTTCAGATCGACGGATTTACGCACATGAGCGCACCGCGCACCCTCTACGACAAGATATTCGACGAGCACGTCGTCGACCGCCAGGACGACGGCACCTGCCTGCTCTATATCGACCGTCACCTCGTCCACGAAGTCACCAGCCCGCAAGCCTTCGAAGGCCTGCGCATGACTGGCAGAAAAGTCCGGCATCCGGAAAAGACGCTGGCCGTGGTCGACCACAATGTCTCGACCTCGCCCGAGCGCAAGTTCGGCATCAAGAACGAGGAAAGCCGCATCCAGGTCGAGGCGCTGGCCAAGAACGCCAAGGATTTCGGCGTCGAATATTATTCCGAGACCGATATCCGCCAGGGCATCGTCCACATCATCGGCCCGGAACAGGGTTTTACGCTGCCCGGCATGACCATCGTCTGCGGTGACAGCCACACCTCGACGCACGGTGCTTTCGGTGCGCTGGCGCATGGCATCGGCACGTCGGAAGTCGAGCATGTGCTCGCCACCCAGACGCTGATCCAGCGCAAAGCCAAGAACATGCTGGTGCGCGTTGACGGCGTGCTGCCGGAAGGCGTCACCGCCAAGGACATCATCCTGGCCATCATCGGCGAGATCGGCACCGCCGGCGGCACCGGCTATGTCATCGAATATGCCGGCGAGGCGATCCGCGCGCTGTCGATGGAAGGCCGCATGACCATCTGCAACATGTCGATCGAGGGCGGCGCGCGCGCCGGCCTGATCGCGGCCGACGAGACGACCTTTGCCTATGTCAAGGACAAGCCGCGTGCGCCGAAGGGCGCGTCGTGGGATGCGGCACTCGAATACTGGAAGACGCTGCAGTCCGATGAAGGCGCGCATTTCGACAAGGTGATCGTGCTCGACGCGGCCAAACTGCCGCCGATCGTCTCCTGGGGCTCGTCGCCCGAGGACGTCGTCTCGGTGCAAGGCATCGTGCCGAACCCGGACGACATCGCCGACGAAAACAAGCGCACCTCCAAGCAGCGTGCGCTCGACTATATGGGCCTGATGCCGGGTACCAAGATCACCGACATCACGCTCGACCGCGTCTTCATCGGCTCCTGCACCAACGGCCGCATCGAAGATTTGCGCGCCGTCGCCAAGGTGGTCGAAGGCAAAAAAGTCAGCCCGCATGTCGATGCGATGATCGTGCCGGGCTCCGGCCTGGTCAAGGAACAGGCGGAGGCCGAGGGTCTCGACAAGATCTTTGTCGCCGCCGGTTTCGACTGGCGCGAGCCGGGCTGTTCGATGTGCCTGGCCATGAACGACGACCGGCTGAAGCCGCACGAGCGCTGCGCCTCAACCTCGAACCGCAATTTCGAGGGCCGTCAGGGCTTTAAGGGCCGCACCCATCTGGTGTCGCCGGCCATGGCGGCGGCGGCGGCGATCGCCGGCCATTTCGTCGACATCCGCGAGTGGAAATAGTCCGGATTTTCGTCCCTGTTTCCAGAGCATTCGAGAACCCCGGACCGCAAAACGGTTCGGGGTTTTTCTTTGACCGTAGATTCGTCATCCCTGGGCGGAGCGACGCGAAGCGGAGCGCAGACCCTGGGATCCATGCCGTGACATCAGCCGAGGAATGCAACGGAGCAGAATTCTGCACCGCAGGAGCGCTCTGAAGTCGCGGCATGGATCCTCGGGTCTGCGCCGCGTCGCTACGCTCCTTGCTCCGCCCGTGGATGACGAAGAGAGAGATGCTTCGGCTAATCTCAGAGGTTTGCATTCCAGGAAAGCTGGGTTTCGCCCGTATCATCAGCCTCGGCTTAACCGCTTGTTTGGGCTTGCGCTTTAAACATCTTCCGTGACGGAAGCGAGAGAAGTCACGGTCCTTGGACACCGGCCTGTTCATAGCGCTGCTCAACCCGACGATCGCGCTGGCGCTCGGCGCGGCGTTCCTCGTGCTGTGGTTCTATCAGCGCCACCGCCCCTATCTGGCGGTGCTGGGCACAAGCTACTGCGTCTCGGCAGGCGGCTTCCTGCTGCAGTATTTTACGCTGCCCGTCGGCATGGTGCTGACCAAGCTCCTCTCCAACATATGCTTCACCTTTGCCGCCTGTTGCCTCTGCGGCGCCATCGTGGCCCGCTATGGCCGGCGCGTGCCCTTTGTCGGGATCGGTGTTCTGGCGGGCGGCGGGCTGGCCTCGTTTTGCTGGTTCCTGTTCGTCCAGCCGGATCTGACCTGGCGCATCCTTGCCATCAATTTCGGCTTCGGCGGCCTCAGCCTGCTGGTCGCAGCTGAACTGCGCCAGGTGCGCAACAACGGCCCGACGGAAAACATCCTGTTCGTGCTGTCGCTGCTGTCGGGCCTGAACTTCTTCGCCCGCACGCTGGCCGTCGTCATCGCGCATGGGCCGTTCACCAGCTATGACGGTTTCTACGCCTCGTCCTACTGGACGACGGCGCTGCTGTCGCACGCGCTGCTGTCGCTGCTGATCGCACTTTGCCTGTTCTCGGCAGCCGCGCTCGACGTGATGAAGGCGCTGAAAACCGAGACGTTTACCGACCCGCTGTCCGGCCTGCTCAACCGTCGCGGTTTCGAAGAGCGGGCGGCTCTGCTTCTGCGGCAGTGCGCCTCGGCCAGGCTTCCGGTTGCGCTGGTGCTGGCCGATCTCGATCACTTCAAGGCGCTCAACGATGTGCACGGCCATGCGGCGGGCGACCGGGTCATCGCCGATTTCGCCGCCAAGCTGAATTTCGCCACCGGCGCGCGCGGCGCTGCCGGCCGCATTGGCGGCGAGGAGTTCGCGGTGCTGCTGCCGCTGTGCGACCTGGCTTCGGCGCGCCTGTTCGCCGAGGCGATCCGCTCGCTCTATTCGTCCGGCGGTGTCACCAGCCTGCCACCGGGTATCCGAGTGACGGCGAGCTTCGGTGTCGCCGCCCGCACCGGCGACGAAGGGTTGGAACCGCTGATGCGTCGCGCCGACGAGGCGCTCTACAAGGCCAAGAAGAACGGTCGTGACAGCGTGCGCCTGTCCTACGAGCGGCCGGAAACGGTGTTCGTGCCGGACTACGCCAGCCTCGGTTAGAGACACTTGTTTTGGCATGATCTTTTCCGAAAACCGGGTCCCACTTTTCGCTGACGCGGTCCTTCGGTTCGGGATCATGCCTGAACGTTAACGTCTTTTTCGCGCGTCGGTGGTTAGCTGTCGCCCCGGGGTGCGAAAGACGCAATGGGCAGCGCAGACTTCATCCTTGTCATCAATCTGTTCGTTGCCGGACTGCTGGCCGCGGCCTTCATGGCGATTGCGATCTATGATGTAGGACGCGTATCGGCACGCTGGCTGGCGTTCGGCTATGTGCTCGGCATGGTCTATTTCGCCGTCGAATTCAGCATCCCGGTTTTCGCCGACGCACGGCCTGCGGTTGTCACCGCTTTCGCCGTTTTCCTGGGCGCCACCATCGCCTTCAATACCGGGCTCGCCCGCAAGTATGGCGTGGCGCCGCCCTGGCCGCCGATGCTGTTCTTCCTGGTCTTCGCCACCGTCGCGGTCTGGTTCGTGCAGGATCTGCCGCGCCAGTCGCTTGCCCGCATGATGGCCTACCAGCTTCCCTATGCGGCCATGCAGCTGGTCGGTTTCGGCATCGTCTGGTCGTCAAGGCAAAGGCGCGACCGGCTCGATCGAATTCTGCTGGCCGTGCTGGTGGCCAGCGCCGCGCAGTTCGCCTCAAAGCCGTTCATCGCGCATGCGCTGGGTGGCTGGGGCGCTGACCCGCAGTCTTATGCGCAGACCAGCTACGCGCTGGTGTCGCAGTCGCTCGGCACCGTGCTGGGCCTGGCGCTGGCGCTTCTGATGCTGGGCATCCTGGTTCGCGACGTGCTGGCCGAGGCGACCTCGAAGTCCGAAACCGACACGCTGTCGCGGCTGCTCAATCGCGGCGGTTTTGAGCGCCATGCCGAGGTCGCGCTGCGCGATGCCGTGCGCCAGGGCGTTCCGGTGGCGCTGGTCATTGCCGATCTCGACCACTTCAAGGGCATCAACGATAGCTATGGCCACGCCTCAGGCGACCGGGTGATCGCGACCTTCGCTGGCTTTCTTCGCGATGCCGCTGCCGACCACCACGTTGCCGGCCGCATCGGCGGCGAGGAGTTCGCCATCATTCTGCCGGGAACCAACCTTGCCGCCGCGCGGCTGTTTGCCGAGGGCACACGCAGCGCTTTCGGCGCGCTGCCGATCGATAGCCTGCCGGCGGAGCATCGCTGCAGCGCCAGTTTTGGCGTGGCCGAGCTTTCCGCGCGTGAAGGGTTTTCCGACCTGCTGCGGCGCGCCGACGAAGCGCTCTACCAGGCGAAAGGCGCTGGCCGCGACTGCGTGCGGGTCTCGGCCGGACCGGTCGTCCGGCAGGCGACAGCAGCGAACGCCGGATAGATCAGCGGCAAGGGCTGAGGTTGGGCATCTCGCCGTCGGAGAGGCCGTACATATAGGAGCGGCCTTTGATGAAAACCGGCGGCTGGTAGCAGCCGCGGCGGATCACATTGTCCGATTCGTTCTCGTAGATGACGTCTGGTTCGCCGGCGTTGCCAGCGCTGGTGTAGTCGGACAATTCTTTCGCCAGCTTGCCTTCGCCAACGATGATGCGCTTGTAGCCGGCGGCGCTGTCGATGACGAGATTGCCGAAGGAATCGGCATAGACGCGGTCGTGGTGGCGCGTCCCGGCGAGCGCCGGTGCGGCAAAGCCGACCGATAGTGCCGCCAGCATGAGCGCCGGAAGTCGTAGTGTGCCTGAATTCGAACGCATGGCGTCCTCCGTTTCCTAGAGGCAAGCCTCCTCGAATCAGAAATTAACCTTTTATTAACCTTTGTTAAGGGGGGCAGCCGGTGATGCGGCAATCTCTTGGCAAACATGGTTAATATCAGTCGGAATGGAAAGCCCGGCGGCCATCATTCGGCCATGCTTGCCCGCACCATCGCGGCCGGCGTCGACTTGCAACCATGACGCTTGATCTTGGCAAGGCATGGCGGCTAGTTTGCCGCGCGGGAGGACAACATATGGCGTTACGCCGGGCTTTTCGGATGACGCTTGTGCTTGGCCCGCTGCTGGTAGCAGCAGCCTGCGTGCCGCAGAGCAACGCGCCGAAGGCCGCAAGCACCGCCGCCGCCGCTGTCTCGATAGCGCCGGGCGCACCTTCGACTGCTGCCCCCATCATCGTGGACACGGCCGCGCCGCAACCGCGCACTGCGACCTACAATTGCGCCGACGGCGGCAGGATCACGATCGAAAATCTCGGCACGGCGCTGCATGTCCTCGGCCCCGACGGCACAGCTGAAGACCTGCCGGCGTCGCCGGCCAACCAGAACAGCCGGTACGGCGCAGCCCATGACGCAATCGTGATTGACGGACGCGAGGCGCTGGTGATGAAGGGTGGGAAAACGCCGGTGACCTGCAAGCGCTGACCGGGTGTGTCGATATTCAGCTGATGCCGGCCTGCGAATGGCAGCTTCCTGCGCTTCCGGCCTTCGCCGGCCGAACCACTCATGAGGGGTGCGCAGTTAAGGCTACGGCCGGCGTAGGCCGGTGCTCACGTACTGAAGTACGCTCCGCTCCGGTTCTCGCAAACCACCATTCTCGGCTCGGCCTGAGCTGAATCTCGGCACACCCTCCGCGCCCGAGCCAGGCGAAATACCGCACTGCAGCGAACGCTGCGCCGGCTTTGGGCCGATGCCCTAATCGATTGAAGCGAAACGCCGCCTTTTTGTCAGACTAAATGACGTTTTCAAAACGATTTTCTGGCTTTGACGCGGTGCAAAAAGAGCATTAGAAACCGCCTGTCCGAAGTCGCATCCGGAAGCGGCAATGCCGCATTTCCGCCGGTGGCTCCAGAGACGCCGAACTGGGGGAGCCATGAGCAAATCACCAGCCACCCGCGCGAGACCGCTTTCGCCGCATCTGACCGTCTATCGGATGCCGATCACGATGACGATGTCGATCATCCATCGCATCACCGGCGGGGCGCTGTATTTCGGCACGCTGCTGGTCGCCGTATGGCTGATGGCGGCGGCGAGCTCCGAGGCCACTTTCGATTGGGTCAACTGGGCCTTCGGTTCGTGGCTCGGGCGGCTCATCCTGTTCGGCTACACCTGGGCGCTGATGCACCACATGCTGGGCGGTGTGCGCCATCTGGTGTGGGACACCGGCGCCGGTCTTGAAAAGCACACGGCATCGAAGATCGCCTGGGCGACGCTGGCCGGCTCGATCTCGCTGACGCTGTTGATCTGGATCGCCGGCTACATGGCGCGGGGAGCCTGATCCATGAGCGGTAAAAACACCGATATGCGCATGCCGCTGGCCAAGGTCCGCGGCCTTGGCTCGGCCCGCGAGGGCACCCAGCATTTCTGGCGCCAGCGGCTGACGGCCATCGCTAACATTCCGCTGACGCTGTTCTTCGTCGGCTTCCTCATCGCGCTCAACGGCGCCGGCTATGCCGAGGTGCGCGCGGCCCTCGCCAATCCGTTCGTGGCGCTGGTGCTTGCCCTGGTGCTGTTGTCCGGGCTCTATCATATGCGGCTCGGCATGCAGGTCATCATCGAGGACTATGTGCATGGCGAGGGCATGAAGCTGGCGCTGATCGCGCTCAACACTTTCTTTTCCGTAGTGGTCGGCGTCGCCTCGATCTTCGCCCTGCTCAAGCTGGCATTCGGAGGCTGAATTTGGCCAAGGACGCGAAGACCGCCAACAAGGCTGGTTACACCTATGTCGACCACAAATTCGATGTGGTGGTCGTCGGCGCTGGTGGCGCCGGCTTGCGCGCCACGCTCGGCATGGCCGAACAGGGCCTGCGCACCGCCTGCATCACCAAAGTGTTCCCGACGCGCTCGCACACGGTAGCGGCGCAAGGCGGCATCGCCGCCTCGCTTGCCAATATGGGGCCTGACAACTGGCAATGGCATCTCTTCGATACCGTCAAGGGTTCGGACTGGCTGGGCGACATAGACGCGCAGGAATACATGGTCCAGCAGGCGCCCGCCGCCGTCTACGAGCTCGAACATTACGGGGTGCCGTTCTCGCGCACCGAAGAGGGTAAGATCTATCAGCGGCCGTTCGGCGGCATGATGATGAATTTCGGCGAGGGCCCGCCCGTGCAGCGCACATGCGCTGCCGCCGACCGTACCGGCCACGCCATGCTGCACACGCTCTACGGCCAGTCGCTGAAGCACAACGCGCAGTTCTTCATCGAGTATTTCGCACTTGACCTGATCATGGAGCCGGACGGCACCTGCACCGGCGTCGTCGCCTGGAATCTCGATGACGGCACCATCCATCGCTTTTCGGCCAAGATGGTGGTGCTGGCGACGGGCGGTTACGGCCGCGCCTATTTCTCTGCGACGTCGGCGCACACCTGCACCGGCGACGGCGGTGGCATGGCGGCGAGGGCCGGCTTTCCGCTGCAGGACATGGAATTCGTGCAGTTTCACCCGACCGGCATCTATGGCGCCGGCTGCCTGATCACCGAGGGCGCGCGCGGCGAGGGCGGCTATCTCGTCAACTCCGAGGGCGAGCGCTTCATGGAGCGCTATGCGCCGTCGGCTAAGGACCTTGCCTCACGCGACGTGGTGTCGCGCTGCATGACGCTGGAAATCCGCGAGGGGCGGGGCGTCGGCCCGAAGAAGGACCATATCTTCCTGCATCTCGATCATCTCGACCCGGCCGTCCTGCATGAGCGGCTACCCGGCATTTCGGAATCGGCCAAGATCTTCGCCGGCGTCGACCTGACCAAGGAGCCGATCCCGGTGCTGCCGACGGTGCACTACAATATGGGCGGCGTGCCGACCAATTACTGGGGCGAGGTGCTCAACCCGACGGCGAAGAGCCCCGACCGGGTGTCGCCGGGGCTGATGGCGGTCGGCGAGGCCGGCTGCGCTTCCGTGCACGGCGCCAATCGCCTCGGCTCGAACTCGCTGATCGATCTCGTCGTGTTCGGCCGCGCGGCGGCGATCCGCGCCGGCCAGGTCATCGATCGCACATCGGCTATCCCGGCGCCCAACGAAGCCTCGGTCGAGAAGATCATGGACCGCTTCGACCGGCTGCGTCACGCCAACGGCTCGACGCCGACGGCCGTGTTGCGTGAAAAGATGCAGAAGGCGATGCAGGAAGATGCGGCGGTGTTCCGCACGCAGGAATCGCTGGAAAACGGCTGCAAGCGCATTTCGCAGATCTGGACAGAGCTGAAAGACGTCAAGGTGTTCGACCGCTCGATGATCTGGAACTCGGACCTGGTCGAGACGCTGGAGCTGGAAAATCTGATGGCCAATGCCATCACCACGGTCTACGGCGCCGAGGCGCGCAAGGAGAGCCGTGGCGCGCATGCGCGGGAAGATTTTTCCGCCCGCGACGACAAGGTCTGGCGCAAGCACACGCTGGCGCGGCTCAGCGAAGACGGCAAGGTGACGCTCTCCTACCGGCCGGTGCACACCGAGCCGCTGCTGGCCGAAAAGGATGGCGGCATCAGCCTCGCCAAGATCGCGCCGAAGGCCAGGGTGTATTGACGATGGCGCTGGCGGCATCGGGATATTCCGGCACGCCCCTTCCGGCCAAGCTCGGCCTGAAGGACGGGATGATCGCGGCGTTCATCGCGCTGCCGGCGGAACTCGATGATCTCGCCGAGGCGGTCGATTTCGCTCGGGTCGACCGGCTGGCCGATTGGTCGGAGATTTCCGGCGCTGCCCTGAAATACGATGCCGTCCACGCCTTCACCAAACAGCGTGCCGAGATCGAGGATCGCCTCGCCGGTATCCAGGCGGCGATCAAGCGCGACGGCATGGTCTGGGTGTCCTGGCCGAAAAAGGCCTCGAAGGTGCCGACCGATGTCACCGAAGGCGTCATCCGCACCGAAGCCCTGAAACTCGACCTTGTCGACGTGAAAGTTGCCGCCGTGAACGAGATCTGGTCCGGGCTGAAGCTCGTCATCCGAAAGGGCCTGAGGTAATGGTCGAACTGACGCTCCCCAAGAACTCGCAGATCAAGGCGGGAAAAACCTGGCCGAAGCCGGAAGGCGCGACCAATTTGCGGGAATATCGCATCTACCGCTGGTCGCCGGACGATGACGAGAACCCGAGCATCGACACCTATTTCGTCGATATGGATGATTGCGGGCCGATGGTGCTCGACGCGCTGCTCTGGATCAAGAACAAGATCGACCCAACGCTGACCCTGCGCCGCTCCTGCCGCGAAGGCATTTGCGGCTCCTGCGCCATGAACATCGACGGCTCCAACACGCTGGCCTGCACCAAGGGCTGCGACGACATTTCCGGCGCCGTAAAAGTCTATCCGCTGCCGCATATGCAAGTGGTCAAGGATTTGGTGCCCGACCTCACCAATTTCTACGCCCAGCACGCCTCGATCGAGCCATGGCTGAAGACGGTGTCGCCGCAGCCGGCCAAGGAATGGCTGCAGAGCCATGAAGACCGCGAAAAGCTCGACGGGCTCTACGAGTGCATATTGTGCGCCTGCTGTTCGACCTCATGCCCAAGCTACTGGTGGAACGGCGACCGCTATCTCGGCCCGGCAACCCTCTTGCAGGCCTATCGCTGGCTGATCGACAGCCGCGACGAGGCAAAGGGCGAGCGGCTCGACAATCTCGAAGACCCGTTCCGGCTCTATCGCTGCCACACCATCATGAACTGCGCCCAGACCTGTCCGAAAGGGCTCAACCCGGCCAAGGCGATCGCTGAAATCAAGAAGATGATGGTGGAACGGCGGGTGTAGCTTCAGCGAGATCGCGGTCTGCTGCGATCCTTCGCGCCCCCCTCTGTCCTGCCGGACATCTCCCCCACGAGTGGGGAGATTGGCCGTCACTGCGGCTTTCGCCAATTTCCAAGGTTGAAGGATGATGTGCTGTCGGCGAAGCTACCGATCTCCCCCCATGTGGGGGAGATGTCCGGCAGGACAGAGGGCGGCGCTGTCCCGCCAGCGTCAGAAAGGACTGCAACCCAATGAGCGACGATCTTCCCATCCTCTCCCCCGTCGAAGCCCGGATACTCGGCTGCCTGATCGAGAAGAAGGAACTGACGCCGGATATCTATCCGCTGACGCTCAATGCCGCGCACGCCGCCGCCAACCAGAAGACGGCGCGCGAGCCGGTTATGGCGCTGGAGCAGGTGGAGGTGCACCGGGCCCTGAAGCTGCTCGAGCAGAAGGGGCTGGTGCGGCAGATGTTCGGTTCCCGCGTGGAGCGCTACGAACATCAGATGGCGCAACGATTCTCGCTGACCACGCCGCAGACCGCCTTGCTGGGGCTGCTGTTGTTGCGCGGGCCGCAGACGGCACATGAACTCTTGGCGCGGGGCGAGCGGATGGCCAAGTTTCCGTCGATCGAAGACCTGCGCGGTGAACTCGACATGCTGATCGGCCGCCGGCCGCCGCTCGTCCAGGAAATCCCGCGTGGACCAGGCCAGCGCGAGGACCGCTTCGTGCAGCTTCTCGGTGGCCCGGTGGACGTTGCTGCCCTGTCCGCGCAGCGCAATACGCCGATCATGCCTGTCTCCGACCTGGAAGCGAGGATTGAATCGCTGGAGCAGGAAGTCGCAGCACTTCGCGCCCGGCTCGACGCGTTGGGGGCTTAGCAATTAGCGGAGATGTCGGAGGGACAGCGCCCCCCTCTGGCCTGCCGGCCATCTCCCCCACGAGGGGGGAGATCGGCAGCTCCGCCGTCCCGCTCTCTTTCATCGCCGGCGATTGGCGAAAGCCGAGGCGACGTCCAATCTCCCCACTTGTGGGGGAGATGCCCGGTAGGGCAGAGGCGGGCGTGAAGGATCGCTACCAGGGCAAAGATCACCCAATCAGCCCAATTTCGCGTCGAGCGACACCTTTATGGCGCCGAGCGCTTGCGACACGGGGCAACCGGCCTTGGCCTTTTCCGCCAACTCCTGGAATTTCGCGGCATCGATGCCCGGCACCTTGCCGACCACGGTGAGGGCGCTGCCGGTGATGCCGGTGCCGGGCACCAGCGTTACCACGGCCTTGGCGTTGAGCTCGGTGGCAGGGGTGCCGTTCTCGGCCAGGAAATGCGAGAACTGCATGGCGAAGCAGCCGGCATGGGCCGCCGCGATCAGCTCTTCCGGGTTGGTGCCGGATTTGCCGCTTTCGTCCTCGAAGCGCGCCTTGAAGGAATAGGGCGTGCCCTTCAGGGTTCCGCTCTGGCTGTCGAGCGTGCCTTTGCCCCCCTTCAGATCGCCTTTCCAGATGGCGTTTGCGGTGCGGTCCATGGAGTCCTCCTTGATTGATCCGATTGCGCCGGCCCGGTGCCGGCGTTCCTTCCAACTATAGCGCGGGCACACCGGAAGACCACCGCGGTCTTGCGGCCATCGCCCACTCTTCGTGGCACCTCGCAAATTATTTTGAAAAAAATGTGCGTGCAAAAATGTCGACTTCGCCGTGCCCCGACCGTCCTGGGGGCGGCCACGGATTTCGTGGCGGATGGAGGTTCCCATGAACAATCTGTTTTCCGCGCATTGGATAGACACCGGCCGAGAGGCCAGAGCACAAGAAACCGACTGGCTGAATCAGCAGCCGTCCGGCTTCGGCCGGCTGCTTGCGGCGGTCGCCATCATCGGCGTTGCCTTCTGCTTTATCGATCATGCAGCGGGCAAGCACCCGGCTGACACTTTGATCGCCTCATCTTATGTTTCGCAGCAAGGGAGATAAAAAATGCAATATGTTTGCCTGGTCTATGGTGAGGAGAAAGACCTTCACGCCCTGACCGCCGAGGGGTCGGCCAAGCTCGATGCCGAGTCGCTGGCCTATGACAGGTCATTGGAAAAGCGCGGCCAGCTGATCATCGCGCAGGCGCTGCAGTCGGTAAAAACGTCGAAAACAGTGCGTCGGCGCCAGGGCAAGAGATTGATTACCGACGGCCCTTTCGCCGAGACCAAGGAGCAGTTGCTGGGCTTCGTCATGATCGAAGCAAAAGATCTCGACGAGGCGCTGGAGATCGCAGGCGGAATTCCGCTGGCCGAAATCGGCACCATCGAAGTCAGGGCGATCTACGACGTGCCGGGGTCGTGAACCCGAAGTCGGCGACTTTGAAACCAGGGGTTCCAGGCCGGTGGAATGCCTCTGGTTCTTCGCCGCAAGCAATCTTTGCGTGTTGAAGCAGCGCAATACTTCTCCTATCGTCGGCGCGATTTTGGGGGATGTTGGCATGCCGTTCTTGATTGCTATCCTTGGCGTCCTTGGGGCGGCAGCGTTCTGGTGGTACCGGATGAAGGCCATGAACGAGGCGGCGCGAGAAGTCGCCGATGTCGTCGGTCGGGTCCAGGGCAATATCCGCCGCAAGAAGCTGCGCAAGCAGGCGGCGCTGTCGCCGCTGACGGCGATCGACGATCCGGTGGTGGCGGCGGCAACGCTGATCACCGCCATGGTTTCCGAGAACGGGCCTATCCTGCCGCAGCGCGAAGCCGTCATCCGGTCGGTGATCTCGGAGATTGCCGACAAGAAGAAGACCGATGAGGCGGTGATCTATGCCAAATGGGCGGCGGCGCAGATCGACGACACGACGATCGTCATCGACAAGCTGGCGCCGTTCCTGCGCGAACGTCTCGATGTGGCCGAGCGAAACGATCTGCTGCAGATGGTGAACCGCGCGGCCCAGGGCGGCGAGAAACGCCTGGAGATTGCCGACCAGCGGATGTTGCGGCTGCGGCAAAAGCTGGGTTTCGAGGTGAATTAAGTTCGCTGGCGGGGATCTGAGCCCGCTACCTTGGCAGATCGCCTTGGCGATTAGCGGAAACACCCATCGCTTCGTCATCCTGGGGCGTAGCAAGGAGCGAAGCGACGCGGCGCAGACCCCGGGATCCATGCCGCGACTTCAAAGCGTTGCTGCGATGCAGAATTCTGGTCCGCTGCATTCTTCGACCAAGGTCACGCAATGGATCCTTGGGTCTTGCTCCGCTTCGCGTCGCTACGCCCAAGGATGACGACGTTGGGCAACGCTCAGATCGCCTCGCCCTTCAACAGCCGCGGCGTATCGCCCGACAGGCCGGACGCCTGGCGAATGAAAAACTCCTTCAGTCGCGGCATGCGTTCAACCAGCCCCAGACCGATATCGCGGACGGCGCGCAGCGGGCCGATGTCGTTGGAAAACAACCGGTTCAGCACATCGGTGGTGATGCCCATCTGCACGGTGTCGAAGCGCCGCCATTGTTGGTAGCGCTCGAGCACGTCAAGCGCGCCGATGTCCTGTCCCAGCCGGTCGGCCTCGACAATCACTTCAGCCAGGGCGGCCACATCCTTGAAGCCGAGATTGAGGCCCTGGCCAGCGATCGGGTGGATGCCGTGCGCGGCGTCGCCGGCGAGCGCGATGCGCGGCGCGACGAAGGCGCGGGCAATGGTCAGGCCGAGCGGCCAGGCGCGTGGTTTGTCGGCGACGCGGATTTCGCCGAGCTTCAACCCGAAGCGCAGTTCCAGCTCATGCTCGAAGACGAGGTCGTCGCCCGAAACCAGTTTTTCGGCGTCCTCGGAGCGTTCGACCCAGACCAGCGACGAGCGATTGCTGCCGTCCTTGCCGGGCTTCAGCGGCAGCGTGGCGAAAGGACCTGCGGGCAGGAAATGCTCCTCGGCGCGGCCATTGTGCGGGCGCTCATGCGCCACGGTGCAGACGATACCGGACTGGCCGTACTCCCATTTCACCGTCTTGATGCCGGCCATGTCGCGCAGCTTCGAGTTGACGCCGTCGGCGGCGACCAGCAGTCGCGCCTTCAGCGCAGCGCCGTCGGCCAGATGCACGGTGATGCCGGCGCCGTTGCTGTCGAAGGCGCCGACGGCGACACCTTCGATGATGTCGATGCCGAGTTTTTGCGCGCGCCGGCGCAGGGCGCCGTTCAGATCCGTGTTTGCGACCATATGCGCAAACGGTTCGCCGGGCGCGACCTCGCCGTCAAAGGTCAGAAACACCGGGCGTACCGGATCGGAGGTGCGCGAATCGGTGACGATCATCTCGGTGATGGCCTGCGCCTCCGGTGCGATCTCCTGCCAGACACCGAGCTGGTCGAGCATGCGGCAAGCAGCGGCGGCAATGGCCGAGGCGCGGCCGTCCCTTTGCCAGGCTCCGGCGGGCGCGGCATCGACGATGGCGACGGCGAGGCTCGGCCGTGCTTGTTTCAGCGATACGGCGGCGGCAAGGCCGACATAGCCGGCGCCGGCGACCAGAACGTCGAGTGAGCCTCGGGCTTTTGCATCCGCCTTGCGGTCCGCCATGATAAATTCCTTTCGTGGCCTTGGCTGTTGCCGGCGGCCATTCCGGCCTTGACTGCCCGCCATTCCTGTCGGAAACCGCCTTAACACTTCCGCAGCCAGTGTCCCGATTCTGAAATTCGTCCGAGTTGGATATCGAGGGCAGTACGAATTTCAGAATCGTAAGGACACTAGCAAACTGACGATTTCTAGTTGTCGTTTTGATTTCGAAGTTCGCTCCGAGCGCAATATCAAAATCAAGCGAACTTCGAAATCACGACACTAGGGGCGCGAAAAACATGACAGCGGCCATGGACGAGCTTCTCAGCATTCTCGACCTCGAGCAGCTGGAACACAACCTGTACCGTGGTCGCAGCCCCAAACTCGACTGGCAGCGCATCTTCGGCGGCCAGACCATCGCCCAGGCGCTGGTTGCCGCGCAGCGGACGGTCGAACCGGAGCGCCACGTGCATTCGCTGCATGGCTATTTCATGCGGCCGGGCGACACCAAGGTGCCGATCATCTACGAGGTCGACCGCATCCGCGACGGCGGCTCCTTCACCACCCGCCGCGTGGTGGCGATCCAGCACGGCCAGGCGATCTTTTCTCTCGAAGCCTCGTTCCAGCAAGACGAAATCGGTCTCGAACACCAGGTGCCGATGCCGCAGGACGTGCCGGCGCCCGACAGCCTGTTGTCGCAGCGCGAATTGCTGGGCAAGTTCGGCGAGGCGGTGCCCGAGGGCATCAAGCGCTACTGGGAGCGCGACCGGCCGATCGAGATGAAGCCGGTGATGCTGAAGCATTACACAAGCCGCGAAAAACTGGAGCCGAAGCAGAACATCTGGATCCGCACCACCGGTCCGGTGCCGGCCGACAGAGGCATACAGGCGGCGGTGCTCGCTTATCTCTCCGATATGACGCTGCTCGACACCTCGACCTTCGCGCATGGCCGCGCCATTTTCGATCGCGACATCCAGGCGGCAAGCCTCGATCACGCCATGTGGTTCCATCGCAGCCATCCGCTCGACGACTGGATCCTCTACACGCAAGACAGCCCGTCGACACAAGGCTCGCGCGGCTTCACCCGCGGCTCGCTGTTTGCCCGCGACGGCACATTGATTGCCTCGGTTGCCCAGGAAGGCCTCATCAGGTTGAAGCGGCCGCCCGCAGAATAGGCATTTTTGAAAAATTGCCCATTTTTTAATCACAAGCGTTACCCCGGCTGTGCACATTTAGCCGCCAAACCTCTCCCAATCCGTTTGTTTACAGAGGGTTAACACCCTGCTTCGGCAATTGGCACGGAGCTTGAATCCTAGCGGGCACTCTCCGGCTCTCATTGGGATCGGCGAAGTCGTAAACGCGGGGGACCCGCAACAGCAAAGGGTGAAACCTTATGAAAATCGTGATGGCAATCATCAAGCCGTTCAAGCTCGACGAGGTGCGCGAAGCGCTCACCGCAGTCGGCATCCAGGGCCTGACCGTCACCGAAGTCAAAGGCTACGGGCGTCAGAAGGGACATACGGAAATCTATCGCGGAGCGGAATACGCGGTCAGCTTCCTGCCAAAAATCAAGATCGAAGTCGCGGTCAGCGGCGACCTGGTCGACAAGGCCGTCGAAGCCATCACCGCGGCGGCCAAGACCGGTCAGATCGGCGACGGCAAGATCTTCGTGTTCGGCATCGACCAGGCGGTGCGCATTCGCACCGGCGAAACAGACACCGACGCGCTTTGAGCGGCGAACACGTATTCCAATGGAGAGTTCAATGAACATACCTTCCACCTTGAAAACAACGGGACGTGTGGCCGCGCTTGGCTCGCTCGCTCTCGCTGCAATGGGCACGGTCGCCGCCTTCGCGCAGACCGCGGCTCCTGCCACCGCCGATGCAGCTGCGGCTGCGCCGCCGGCACCCGCGCTCGACACCGGCAACACCGCCTGGATGCTAACCTCGACGGCGCTGGTGCTGATGATGACCATCCCCGGCCTGGCGCTGTTCTATGGCGGCATGGTGCGCAAGAAGAACGTGCTCGCCACCATCATGCAGAGCTTTGCCATCACCTGTCTGGTGACGGTGCTGTGGTTCATGTTCGGCTATTCGCTGGCCTTCTCCGACGGCGGCGGCATCAACAGCTATCTCGGCGGCACCTCGAAATTCTTCCATCACGGCATCACCACGTCCTCGCTGTGGCTGCCGGGCGTCGCGAACATTCCTGAATTCGTCTTCTCGATGTTCCAGATGACCTTCGCCATCATCACGCCTGCGCTGATTGCCGGCGCCTTCGCCGAACGCTTTAAGTTCTCGGCGCTGCTGATCTTCATGGCGCTGTGGCTGCTCGTCGTCTACGTGCCGATCGCACACTGGGTCTGGGGTGGCGGCTTCCTCGGCACGGCTGGCGTGCTCGACTTCGCCGGCGGCACGGTCGTTCACATCAACGCCGGTGTCGCGGGTCTGGTCTGCGCGCTGGTTCTCGGCAAGCGCGAAGGCTACGGCACCACCAACATGGCGCCGCACAACCTCGTCTACTCGGTGATCGGCGCTTCGCTGCTGTGGGTCGGCTGGTTCGGCTTCAACGCCGGTTCGGAACTGGCGGCCGACGGCCTCGCGGGTGCAGCCATGCTCAACACCCAGGTTGCCACCGCAGCCGCGGCTCTCGCCTGGATGTTCGCTGAATGGATCATCGCCAAGAAGCCCAGCGTGCTCGGCATCATCTCCGGCGCCGTTGCCGGCCTGGTCGCGGTGACGCCGGCTTCCGGCTTCGTCAACCCGACCGGCGCCTTCATCGTCGGCATCGTCGCCGGCGTGCTCTGCTACATATCGGCGGTCAAGGTGAAGCACATGTTCGGCTATGACGACTCGCTCGATGCCTTCGGCGTCCACGGCGTCGGCGGTGTCATCGGTGCTCTGCTCACCGGCGTGCTGGCCGATCCGGCGATCAACAGCCTGTCGTCGGGTGCTTCGCTCGGGAAGCAGATCTACGGCGTTGCCGTCACCATCGTGTGGACGGCGGTCGCCACCTTTGTGATCCTCTATGTCGTCAAGGCCCTGGTTGGCCTGCGTCCGACGACACAGGAAGAGGTCGAGGGTCTCGACATCAGCCAGCATGGCGAAGTGGTGCCGTAAGGCCAGCTTTGCCAACGGGACCGGCGGAACCCTCCTCCCGCCGGTCCCCTTATCTCTCTACGCATCCCGTCGTGACGCTCCCGAAAGGTGCTCACGCATTGAGGCCCGGACACTCTCCGGGCCTCTTTTTTGGAAAAGACGTGCGTGTGCAAAAGGGCGACGAGGAATCGTTTTTCGACGAGATCAAGTTCGCGTGATCTGCCAATGGGAAGAAACATAGGGCTTTCCGGCTGCGTACTGGGGATTAGCGACCACCGTTCAGGGGCTCGCTAAAACAACAGGGAAGGAACCAACCCATGAACATCAAGAACATCGTCCTCGGAGCACTCGCTCTTGCCATGGTAAGCGGCACGGCCTTTGCCGGCGCTCTCGATGAACCGGCCAACATGGCACCATTCTTCACCGACGCCAGCATGAAGACCATGAAGTCGGAGGCCGATTTCAAGGCCGCCTGGGCTTCAACGGCCAAGGACAAGCAGGACACGATGATGAAGGAATGCCAGGACGCGGCGATGAGCAAGCCCCACGCCGAATTCTGTGCCAACCTCACTCGGTACGCCGGGAACAAGTGATTGCGCAAGATCGGGTCCGGACGGGCCTGATCGTTTCGTCGTTGCCATGAAAAGATGGCGGGCTTCGCGGCCCGCCATTTTTCTCCATACATCGGGCAAGGCCAAATCATCCCCGCGCGGGAGATGACGGGTGCTGGACGGGCGTGGTATCCCTTTCAGGGTCGCGCGGTGCGACTCGTGCCAGGACAGGGAACCACGCATGAAGAAGATCTATGAGAAACCAAGGCTGGACAAGCGCGGCAAACTCTCTGCCGTGGTGGCGTCTGTGGTGTCCGCGAACGGATAGTCAGGTTTCACCGCCTCTCACTTTTGCCCTTTCGCGAAGGCCTTGCCGGCTCCCGATCGCGCGGGTTTTCATCTGTGCCCGCACTGTCTGGCCAACCGCTCCATCCCGTGTTTTAACGTTGCAGGCTCCGTATAGTTAATGCGGCCTTAACCTTCCCGCCGATAGTCTGACATTCGAATCTGCCGGAGTGCGTCTTGCGCCCGGCCAGTCCATGACAGACGGGGAAGAGCATGCGTTCAGGGGCTTCAGCACCGCTCGCGCTGACCGATACGGGGCACGGCATCCAGGCATTCGCGCGGCGCCAGGTCGGCCGGCTGGTCGGCGCTTGCCTGTTCGTGACCGTCGCCTTCGGCGTCGCCAGCCTTGCCACCTGGAACGTCGCCGATCCGAGTTTCTCGCACGCCACCGACAACATCGTCACCAACGCCATGGGCTATGCCGGCGCTGTCTTCTCCGACCTCGCCATGCAGTTCTTCGGCCTCGCCGCTGTTGCTGCGCTGGTGCCGGCGGTGATCTGGGGCTTCCTTTTGTTTACCGCGCGCGGTGTCGACAGGCTGCCCAAGCGCGGCCTTGCCTGGTTCGGTTTTGCGCTGACTGCCGCGGCGATCGCCGGTTGCGTGGTGCCGCCCAAGACCTGGCCGCTGCCGACCGGCCTCGGCGGCGTGTTCGGCGACATGGTGCTCAAAATCCCCGGGCTGGTCATTGGCGGCTACCCGACCGGCATCATCGCCAGCGTGCTTGCCGTGCTGCTCATCGCACCGGCGCTGTGGTTGTTTGCCTATGGTTCGGCGCTGCTTGCGCGCAAGAACGGTTTTGCCGTCCAGGAGGAGCCTGTCGCTGCCGATCCGCGCGAGGACGATCTGCTCTTCGACAATGACGACGACGAGGGCGACGAGGGCATATTGGCGCTTGGCGCCATCACCCATTGGTGGCTGTCGCTGCGCGCCTATCTGCGCCGCCGCGCCGCGCGCCGGCGAGAGGAGCGCGACGAATACGAACCGGAGATGGAACCACGCGCCGGCGGCTGGCGCCGTGCCGCCGAACGGGTCGAATCGGCCGAGTTCGCCGAAGCGCGGATGAGCGCCGACGGCCGCGCCCGCGTCGAGCCGGAATTCTTCGCCGCCATGGTCAACGATCGCAGCGTTTCGGTCGACCCGGACGATGACGACGTCTTCGACAACGATGACGATGACATGGATATCGACGACGACGAACCTGTCGTCCAACGCCGCGCGCAGGTGCAGAATTTCCGCTCCGATGCCGCCACCCGTGTAGCCGCACCTGCGCCCCGCCCGGCGCCCGGCGCCCGCGTCCAGCGCGAAGCGCAGACCTCGCTGATCGGCTCCGAAAAATTCGAAATGCCGTCGCTGCATTTCCTGTCCGAGCCGAAGAATGTCGTGCGCGATGCCAGCCTGTCGAAGGATGCGCTGGAGCAGAATGCCCGCCTGCTCGAAGGCGTGCTGGAGGACTTCGGCGTCAAGGGCGAAATCATCGCGGTCCGTCCGGGTCCGGTGGTGACGCTGTACGAACTCGAGCCGGCGCCGGGCATCAAATCGTCGCGGGTCATCGGCCTCTCCGACGACATCGCCCGCTCGATGAGTGCGATTGCCTGCCGCGTCGCTGTGGTGCCCGGCCGCAACGCCATCGGCATCGAACTGCCGAACGCCAAGCGCGAGACGGTCTATCTCCGGGAAATCCTGGCCAGCCGCGATTTCGAAACCACCAAGGCCAAGCTGGCGCTGGCGCTCGGCAAGACCATCAATGGCGAGGCCGTCATCGTCGACATCGCCAAGATGCCGCACGTGCTGGTCGCCGGCACCACCGGCTCCGGCAAGTCGGTCGCCATCAACACCATGATCCTGTCGCTGCTCTACCGGCTGACGCCGCAGGACTGCCGGCTGATCATGATCGATCCGAAGATGCTGGAACTCTCGGTCTATGACGGGATCCCGCATCTGCTCACGCCCGTGGTCACCGATCCGAAGAAAGCGGTGGTGGCGCTGAAATGGACCGTGCGCGAGATGGAGGACCGCTACCGCAAGATGTCGAAGGTCGGCGTGCGCAACATCGACGGCTTCAACGCTCGCGTGCAGCTGGCCGAGAAGAAGGGTGAAAAGATCTCGCGCACCGTGCAGACCGGCTTCGACCGCCAGACCGGCGAGGCGATCTACGAGACCGAGAATCTCGACCTCGAGCCGATGCCCTACATCGTCGTCATCATCGACGAGATGGCCGACCTGATGATGGTCGCCGGCAAGGACATCGAAGGTGCCGTGCAGCGGCTGGCGCAGATGGCGCGCGCCGCCGGCATCCATGTCATCATGGCAACGCAGCGCCCGTCGGTCGACGTCATCACCGGTACGATCAAGGCCAACTTCCCGACCCGCATCTCGTTCCAGGTGACGTCGAAGATCGACAGCCGCACCATCCTGGGCGAGCAAGGCGCCGAGCAGCTGCTCGGCATGGGCGACATGCTCTACATGGCGGGCGGCGGCCGCATCCAGCGCGTGCACGGCCCCTTCGTTGCCGACGACGAGGTCGAGAAGATCGTCGCGCATCTGAAGCTGCAGGGCGTGCCCGAATATCTCGATGCCATCACCGAGGATGACGGCGAGGACGACGATGACGAACCGTCGGGCAAGGGCGGTTCCGGCGGCGGCAACAGCAATTTCGAGGATTCCGACGATCCCTACGACCAGGCGGTCTCGGTGGTGCTGCGCGACGGCAAGGCCTCGACCAGTTATATCCAGCGCCGGCTCGGCATCGGCTACAACCGCGCCGCCTCGATTATCGAGAAGATGGAGAAGGAAGGCATTGTCGGCCCGGCCAATCATGCCGGCAAACGCGAGATCCTGGTGCCGACGGAGGACGACAAGTTCTGATCCGGCCCGACGGGCGGCAACTTTGAACCTCTTGGCGCGTTCAAGCGACTGAGCGCTGTCCGGCCGCCAAACTTAAGCCCAACTGGGGGGCCAAGGACTGCGACACAACCGAACCAGACGAGAGTGACCGGCCATGACAAACGCTTCATTCAATCCAACCCGCCGCCAGGTGCTCGGCCTCGGCCTGGTCCTGGCCGGCGCTGCCGCCGTCAATGTCGTTCCCGGGTTCCAGCTGATGGCGTCGGCGCAAGCGGCGGTGCCGCCAGCGGCGCAGAAGATCGCCGACCATTTTTCCTCGGTCAAATCGATGAGCGGCGAGTTCGTTCAGTTCGGACCCAAGGGCGAGCAGACCGGCGGCAAGTTCTTTCTGGAACGGCCGGGCAAGATCCGCTTCAACTATGACGGCAAGTCGAATTTCAAGGTGATTTCCGACGGCAAGTCGGTGGTCATCCTCAACAAGAAGCTGAACACGTCCGACCTCTATCCGTTGTCGAAGACGCCACTGAAGCTGTTGCTCGACACCAAGATCGACCTTTCCGGTAACCGCGTCAAAAGCGTCAAGGAAGAGAGCGACCTGACCACCATCCAGCTTGCCGACAAATCGGTGTTCGGCAATTCGAAGATCACCATGATGTTCGACCCAAAATCCTATGAGCTGCGCCAGTGGACCATCACCGACGCGCAGGGCAAGGACACGACGGTGATGATCTTCAACGTCAAGGAGGGCGTCAGCTTCGCCCCCGACACCTTTGCCATCGATTATAGGGCCAACCGTGAGCTGAACACCAAGACGCGCTGAGGTTCGCCGATATTCAGGTGATGCCGGCCTGCGAATGCGGGCTTCCTGCGCTTCCGGTGCTCACGTACTTCAAGTACGCTCCGCTCCGGTTCTCGGAATCCGGCATTCTCGACTCGGCCTGACCTGAATCATGGCAGTCGGTGGGAAGCAGCCCACAAACGCTGGCTTGTGTTTGCGGCGCTCGGCTGGCAGTAGATCGGCGACCTTTGTTCGGACCGCCGCATGCCCTTTTCCATCGCCACCTGGAACATCAACTCCG
The DNA here is from genome assembly GCF_056403215.1 of Mesorhizobium sp. P2_H9. Classification (NCBI taxonomy): domain Bacteria; kingdom Pseudomonadati; phylum Pseudomonadota; class Alphaproteobacteria; order Hyphomicrobiales; family Phyllobacteriaceae; genus Mesorhizobium; species Mesorhizobium sp. P2_H9. The sequence goes on from NZ_JBFUFX010000006.1 coordinate 151,416, forward strand.
TTCGCCTGCGCATGCCGATCGTTGAGCGGCTGCTGGTCGAGCAGGCGCCGGATGTGCTCTGCCTGCAGGAAACCAAGGTTCCCGACGAGCTGTTTCCGGAGAAGGCTTTCCGCAAGCTCGGCTACGAGCACATCGCGTTCCACGGCCAGAAGGGCTACCACGGCGTGGCGACGGTGGCGCGGCGGCCGATCGAGGTGGTCGAAAAGCGGCGCTTCTGCGAAATCGAGGACAGCCGGCATCTGTCAGTTACTGTCCAGGCCGGCGGCAAGATTATCCTCGTTCACAATTTCTATGTTCCGGCCGGTGGCGACGAGCCCGATCCCGTCATCAACCGCAAGTTCAAGCACAAGCTGGATTTCGTCGCCGAGATGAACGCCATCCGCGCCGAGCATGACGAGGTGTCGGCCTCGATCCTGGTCGGCGACCTCAACATCGCGCCGCTCGAGCACGATGTCTGGTCGCACAAGCAGCTGCTCAATGTTGTCAGCCACACGCCGGTCGAGACCGAGAATTTCGAAGCCATGCGGCTGGCCGGCGACTGGGTCGATTTGATGCGGCTGAACGTGCCGCACGACCAGAAGCTCTACACCTGGTGGAGTTATCGCGCCCAGGATTGGGAAGCGTCGAACCGTGGCCGGCGGCTCGACCATGTCTGGTCATCGCCAAACCTGGTGCCGAGCTTTGCCGGCTACGACATTTTGCGGCTGGCGCGCGGCTGGGACCGGCCGTCGGACCATGTGCCGGTCATCGCAAGGTTCGACCTGGACTAGGCCACGAGTCAAAGGGGTCCTTGAATGGAGATAGTGGCAGCACGAGAACCGGATGTGACATCGGCGGCCGACTGCCTTGCGGCTGCCTTTGCCGATGATCCGCAGATGGCGTTTTTCTTCGCAGGCGATCCTCCGCTACGTCAGGACCTGGTGACGGAGTTCTTCTCGATCCTGATGGCGGCGCGCCTCGCGCTTGGCATGCCCGTGCTGCTGTTAAAGAGCGAGGGCCGCATCCTTGGTGCGGTGATGGGCTATGATACGCAGCGGCCTGAATGGCTGCCGACTCACCAAGCAAGATGGGCTCTGCTTCAGCAAAGGCAGGCATCGATGGCTTCGCGCTTCGAGCGAGCTGACGCCATCAGCGAGAAATACAAGCCGCAGGAACCGCATTTCTATCTTGGCGTCTTGGGCGTTCACCCTTCAATGCAGGGAAAGGGGGCTGGCGGCGCGCTCATCAAGGCCTATTGCGATCTCGCCGAAGGAGATCCCGTCTCGGCAGGGACGTTTCTCGAAACCGCACAACGCAAGAATTTGGCTTTCTATGAGCGTTGCGGGTTTCAACGCCTCGGCCAAGGTGAACTTGCGCCCGGGAAGCCATTCTGGTGCCTGTTCAGGCCAAAATCCGTTCGAGACGGTCGTTAAAGCGCGTCGCATTGAAACGGATTCCGGCAACGCGCCTTAAGTCTTTGTTTTGATGCATGTCGTTGTCCCAAAACCGCTGCGCACTTTTGGGCGACATGCATTAGCCTACCCGCCAAACCGCGGCGCCAGCTTCTCGATGCGGGCGATCATGGCCTGAAAATCCTCCAGGATGCGCTGGTGCAATTTCACCGCCACCTCGGGATACTCCTCGAGGATGCGGCGGAACATCTTGCGGCTGAGCCGGATCACTTCTGAATCGATTTCGGCCGACGCGCTGGTCAGCCGGTTGGTGTCGGCGATCAATGCCAGTTCGCTTAGGATGGTGCCGGGACCGGCCTTGCCGATCGGGATGCGGTCGCCATTCTGCTCGCGATAGAGCACGATGCGCCCGCTGACCACGATATAGGCCGAATCGGCCTCGTCGTCCTCGCGGTAAAGCTTATGGTCAGCCTTGAGCAGGGTGGATTCGGCGCCGAAGGCGAGCAGACGCAGCTGTTCCTGCGTGAAACCCTCGAAGAGCTTCACGGCGGACAGGATGCGGATGTCGTCATCCAACGCCATCTCTAGCTGTGTCCCCGAGCGGTCAGTCCAATCCCTCCCTTAGAGCGCCGCGCGTCCTTCTTGGACGCGCAAAGGACGCTCTAGCAACTTTCAATTTGCGCATCGTGCTTCCCAAAAATCGAATCGATTTTTGGCCGATGCGCGGGGTCGATCCAGACACCTCCAACTGGATCGTCCCCGAAAACAGCCCCGCCCCGGCCGTCTTATCCCTTTAGTTTTTACGCAATTCCGGACGGAAAACCGCCCACACTTTTCCTGGAATTGCTGATCGGATCATGAAATGTTTAAGGAACCAGCTTGTAGCCGCCGCTTTCTGTCACAAGAATTTCGGCATTGGAAGGATCGCGCTCGATCTTCTGGCGCAGCCTGTAGACATGGGTTTCCAGCGTGTGCGTGGTGACGCCGGAATTGTAGCCCCACACTTCCTCCAAAAGCACGTCGCGCGTCACCACCTTCTGGTCGGCGCGGTAGAGATATTTGATGATCGAGGCCTCTTTCTCGGTCAGCCGCACTTTCGCGCCGCGCTGGTCGATCAGCAGCTTCTGGCTGGGCTTGAACGTATAGGGCCCGACCGAGAAGGTGGCGTCCTCGCTCTGCTCATGCTGGCGCAATTGCGCACGGATGCGGGCCAGCAGCACGGCGAAGCGGAACGGCTTGGTCACATAATCATTGGCACCGGCTTCAAGGCCGAGAATCGTGTCGGAATCGGTGTCATGGCCGGTCAGCATGATGATTGGCGCCTTGTAGCCGCCCTTGCGCAGGATCTTCACCGCCTCGCGGCCGTCCATATCGGGCAATCCGACATCCATGATGAGCAGGTCGATGAGGCCGCCACGTGCCGAGGCGACACCCTTGGCGGCGGTGGATTCCTGCAGAACGTCGAATTCCTCGTAGAGGGCCAATTGTTCGACGAGGGTGCCGCGAAGGTCGTCATCGTCGTCGACGATCAGAATGGTGCGTGATGTCATGGATCAATCCGTTGTTTTGAAAAGAATATTCAGTTGACCGCCCCCCGTTTATGCTGAAGCTGACCGGCACAACAGCCGATCACAGTGATTTGTTCCGTGACACGATCATACAAGAAAAAACGGCCGCGCAATGCAGCCGGCGCATTTTTGCCGAAAGGGCTGCGTGTGCTGGTGGTGCGGGCACGGCCGGGCAAGCCTAGCCAGGGTATTTTGCAGGCCGGCAGCAAGGTGTTTGCCTGCGCGCTGGGGCGCAGCGGCATCTCGGCCAGCAAGCGCGAAGGCGACGGCGCGACGCCGCTCGGCGCGATGCGGATCTTGTCAGGATATTTCCGCGGGGATCATTTCTCGGCCGGCCGCAAAACCCGGTTGGCGATGGCGCCGATCGGTCCCGATCTCGGCTGGTGCGAGGTGCCCGATGACCGCAACTACAACCGGCCGGTCAAAATCCCCTATGGCGCCAGCCATGAGCGGATGCGACGCGACGACCGTCTCTACGACGCCTGCCTGGTGCTCGACTGGAACATGGCGCCGCGCCGCCGCGGGCGCGGCAGCGCGATTTTCTTTCATCTGGCACGCCCCGGCTTCACACCAACGCAAGGCTGCGTCGCGGTGACGGCACGCACCATGACGCGGCTGCTGCCGTTGTTGTCGGATCGGACGGTGGTGAGGGTGGTGCGGTAAGGGCAGTAGGGCAGTAGGGCAGTAGGGCAGTAGGGCAGTAGGGATGCGCGTCGGCGCGGTCTTCTCCCCCTGTTCCTTACTGCCTGCGGCCTATTCCCTTGTTTCTCTGCCAGCCGATGTCGAGAAGGCCCAACCGGCCGAGTTCCCGGTCCATCGCCCGCGTAACGTCCTTCCGCTTGGCGCCGATGTCACGCAACTGGGGATCCGACAGATCCTCGACGTTCTCGCGTGGCAGGTTGAGCGCGACTCTGGCGTGGCGAAGCCAGTCGGTCACGGCGCGTAACCAGGCTGGACGGGCGGCTGGCGAATTCAAAACGATGATGGACATGAGGTGCTCCGCTTCCTCCGGATATCAAATCCGGTTTGATGGTGCTTCGATGGATGCATCATGCCGGATTGAAATCTAAGGAGGAAACGAGTAGTTCTTTTCCCATCGTCAAGTTTTATTTGAGGATGGCATGGCCCGCCTGTTGCCCGGAACGCGTGCGCTGAGGACGCTGGAAGCTGCGGCACGGCACCTCAATTTCACCCGCGCCGCTGACGAACTCGGCCTGACGCCGGCCGCGGTCAGCCATCAGATCAAGGAAATCGAGGATCAGCTCGGCATCGTGCTGTTCACCCGCACCAGCCGCACCATCCGGCTGACCGAGGCAGGCACGGTGCTGTTCGAAGCGGCGATCGATGCGCTCGACCTGTTAGGCCGGGCCGTCTCGCGCGCGCAAAAGATGGCACGCGGCACGGCGCTGCTGAAAATAACCCTCGATGCCCAGTTCGCGACAAAATGGCTGATGCGGCGGGTGGACGATTTTCGCCGGCATCAGCCGGGCATCGAGCTCAGGTTCGACATCACCTACGAAGTGCGCGATTTCGATCGCGACGACGTCGATATCGGCATGCGCTTCGGCACCGGAAAGTACCCGGGACTTTGCGCGGACCGGCTGTTCGACAACGTCATCATCCCCGTCTGCAGCCCGGCCTTGCTGCGCGCCGGGCCTCCGCTGAAGGAGCCGCGCGACCTGTTCCACCACACGCTCGCCCATATCCAGTGGTCGCGCCAGGGGGTGACATGGCCGAACTGGCGCATGTGGATGGCGGCCGCCGGCGTCGATGACTTCGACGACAGCCGCACCCTCGTCTTCGGGTCCTCAACCGATGCAACGCAGGCAGCACTCGACGGCAACGCCGTGGCGCTTGCCGATTTCGCCATGGTCGCCAACGACCTCTCTCAGGGCAGGCTGGTGCAGCCGTTCGAACTGGGCATCAAGGTTTCGCCCGACTTCGCCTATCATCTGGTCTACCCCCAGGGATCGGCGAACGATGCCAGGATCGTCGCCTTCAAGGACTGGATGCTGAACGAAGTCCACAACCCGCAGCCGGACCCGACGCGTCGAAGCTGGGACGAGTTATAGGTCGCCCTCCAATCCGGGCGCAGAAAGCCCTGAGGGTTCAGCCCGCAACCACCGGCGCGCCGAACCAGCCGATCACCGCGCCGATGATCAGCAGCACGCCAAGCCAGTGGCCACCGTCGATGAGGGTCAGATCCCAGCCGAAATTTTCATAGCGATGGTTGGCCGTCAGCGTCGTGGCGACGAAGCCGAGCCAAAGGACGAAGCCGAAGACGAGGCCTGCGACAAGGGTCGGCTCGCCGCCGGTCATCGCGCCGACGACCAGGGCAAAGACCAGCGCCATGATCAGTTCGGTGACAAAGGAGATGATGAAGGGCAGTATTGATTTCTTTGACGTTGACGGATCGATCCTGGCCGCCCTCATCCAAGGCTTGCTGAGTACTGTGTACCAGATGGCGCCAAACAGCCACGCCGCCACGGCCGCGACAACCACGGCCAACCAGTTCACCACCGAAAAATCCATAAAGTCCTCCCCTCAAGCATGTCGCCCAAACGTGTGAGCGGCTTGGGATAACGACATGCATATTCCTCAAATCAGTGTGCGATGGAACGCCTGTTCGGCGGTGGCGTCAAGCGAAGCGCCAGACGGTCGTGCGCTTAACCAGGGCATCTTCCAGCGCCCGCGTCACCGCCACCTCATAGACGGCGAGCGGCTGCAGCCCCGTCTTCGGCAGATAGGAGCGGCCTGGATCGCCAACGAGGATGTCGGCGCCGCGCGCCTTCAGCGTTGCAAACCATGGCATCAGCATGTCGGCGAAGGATTTGTCGTAGAAGACGTCGCCGGCGAGAATCACATCCCAGCCGGCATCGGTGCCGATACAGTCCGTGCCGAGGAATGTGATGCCAACGTCATTGGCCTCGGCATTGAGGCGGATCGCCGTCTCGCAGAACGGGTCGATGTCGGCGGCAATCACCTCGGCAGCACCCGCATTGGCGGCGGCAATGGCGACAAGGCCGGAGCCGGAGGCGAAGTCGAGCACGCGCTTTCCGCGCACCGTATCGGGTTTGTCGAGGACATAGCGGGCAAGGCCCTGGCCGCCGGCCCAGGCGAAGGCCCAGAAGGGCGGCGGCAGGCCGATTTCGACCAGCTCGTCCTCCGTCCGCTGCCAAAGATCATGCGCCTCGTCGGCCAGCCGCAGAAGAATCTCCGGCACATGCGGCGGCGCCATCAGCGCCGTGTTGTCCAGGATGAATTTTTTCGCGCTGTTGGGGGTGAGCGCCGTCACGGCGCGGGCGTCAGGCCGCCCATGCGGCAGACCTCTTTCCATTCGGCCGGCGTCACCGGCTGCACGGAAAGCCGGCCGAGCCGCACCAGTGCCATCTCGGCCAGCTTGGGATTGGCCTTGACCTGCTCCAGCGTCGGCGGGTTTGGCACGTCCTTGAAGGCGCGGATGTCGACGCATTCCCAGCGCGGGTCGTCAGTGCTGGTATCGGGATGGGCGAGCGCACAGACCTCGGCGATGCCGACGACGTTCAGCCCTTCGTTGGAATGGTAGAAGAAGCCGAGATCGCCGATCTGCATCGCCTTCATGTTGTTGCGCGCCGCATAGTTGCGCACACCATCCCATTGCGTGCCGGCTTTGCCCTTCGCCTTCAGCGCCTCGAAGGAGAACACCGAAGGTTCGGATTTGAACAGCCAGTAGTTCATTCTCTTGCTCCTCCTTGCGGTTCGCCCGCCAGCGATTAACTAGCCGCCGGCTCGTTGAAGGTCCAGTTCCACTGACGGATTTCGACGCTTTCGAACAGGCCGGCCTTGGCATAGGGATCGGCAGCCGACAGCGCTTGCGCGCCGGCAAGGTCCGGCGCTTCGACCACAACGAGGCTGCCGTTCGGCTTGCCGTCGGCATCGAGGAACGGGCCGGCAAAAGCCAGTTTCTTGTCGGCGTTCAGACCCTCGAGAAAGGCGACATGGGTAGGTCTTGTGTCGATGCGCACCTGCAGGCTTCCAGGCTTGTCCTTGCATACCAACGCAAACAGCATTTTCAAAACTCCGGTTTGTTCGAGATCAGAGGTCGGTTTCGGTCTTCAGCGGCCTTGTCATCAATGCCGACACAGCCTGGCGGATGGTGATGGTGCCGTCCAGTATGGCTGATACAGCGGCGATGATCGGCGCGTCGATCTGGCGTTCGGTGGCGATGCGGGCGGCGATCGCCGCCGTCGGCACGCCCTCGGCCAGCGGCAGGCCGGCAAGCGCCTTGCCTTGCCCGAGCGCCAGCCCGTAGGCGAAATTGCGCGACTGGGCGGACGAGCAGGTCAGCAAAAGATCGCCGAGGCCGGACAGTCCCATCAGCGTCTCCGGTCTGGCGCCGAAGGCGGCACCGATGCGGCGCAGTTCGACGAAGCCGCGCGTCACCATGGCGGCCTGGGCGCTGGCGCCGAGCCCGGCGCCGGTGACCGCGCCGGCGGCAATGGCAAAGACGTTTTTCAGCGCGCCGCCGATCTCGACGCCGATCAGGTCGTCGCTCGAATAGCAGCGCAGATTTTCAGCCGAAAAGCGGGCTGCAAGCTCCGCTGCCAGTTCGTCGCCACGGGCGGCGACCACCACCGCCGTCGGTAGGCCACGAGCGACGTCGGTGGCGAAGCTGGGGCCAGACAAAGCGGCAACCGGATTGTCGGGCAGGATCTCTTCGACGATCGCCGACAGTAGCGCGCCGGTGTCGCGCTCGATGCCCTTGGCGCAGAGCACCAGCGGGATGGATTTCGGCATATGGCTCTTCACTGCCGACAGCATGGCGCGCAGCGACTGCGCCGGCGCCACTGCCAGCACGCAATCGGCGCCATCTAGTGCCTTGCCGATATCGCTCGTCGCCTCGATGCCGGGCTCGATGGCAATGCCGGGGAGATAGCGCGGGTTCGCGCCGCCGCGAAGTGCGGCAACAGTCTCTTCATCGCGGGCGTAGAGCCGGACATTATGGCCGGCGCGCAGCATGGCCAGCGCCAGCGCAGTGCCCCAGGCGCCGCCGCCAAGCACGGCGACGCGCCAGCCGGTCTTGCCCCGGCCCGTCACGCTTTCGCCCCGCGCCGGCCGGAGCCGACCATCGGCGCCGAGATGCTGTCCAGCGGCCAGCGTGAGCGCGGCACGAAATCGAAGCCGTTCTCTTCCGCCAGGCCCGCCCGCAGCCGTTCGATGCCTGCCCAGGCGATCATCGCAGCATTGTCGGTGCAAAGCTTCAGGGGCGGCGCGATGAAAGCGAAGCCGGCCTGATCGCACAGCGTTTCCAGCGTCGCCTTGATCGTCCGGTTGGCGGCGACGCCGCCGGCAACCACAAGCGCCGGCGCTACTTTGCCGGGAAACTCCTGACGGAACCGGTTTAGCGCCCGCGACACACGGTCCCCCAGCGCATCGGCCACCGCTGCCTGGAATGAGGCGCAGATGTCGGCGACATCCTGATCGCTCAGCGGGGCAATCGCCGTTGCCGCCTGGCGCACGGCGGTCTTGAGGCCGGAGAAGGAGAAATCGGGCTGCGCCGAGCCCTTCATCGGCCGCGGAAAGGCGAAGCGCGAGGCATTGCCGTTGGCTGCCGCCTTCTCGACATTCGGCCCACCGGGATAGGGCAGGCCGAGCATCTTGGCCGTCTTGTCGAAGGCCTCGCCCAGGGCATCATCGATCGTCGTCGCCCAACGCTGGTAGTCACCGACGCCGCGCACGGCGACGATCTGGGTATGGCCGCCGGATACCAGCAGCAGTAGATACGGAAAATCGAGCCCGTCGGTCAGCCTTGCCGTCAGTGCGTGGCCCTCGAGGTGGTTGATGGCGATCAGCGGCTTGCTGGCGGCGGCGGCAATCGCCTTGGCCGTCATCAGGCCGACGATCAGCCCGCCGACCAGGCCGGGGCCGGCGGTCGCGGCAATCGCATCGATGTCGGCAAGATCGACGTCCGCATCGGCAAGCGCCGCCTCGACGATCCCATCCAGCGCCTCGACATGGGCACGCGCAGCGATCTCGGGCACGACGCCGCCAAACGCGGCATGTTCCTCGATCTGGCTGAGCACGATGTTGGAGGCAATCACCGGTGCAGAAGCGCCGTCGAGCGTCACCACGCTGGCGGCGGTCTCATCGCAACTCGTCTCAATGCCCAGAACGCGGATCAATTCGTCGCTATCCCTAGAGATTGTTTGTCGGACCTTTCCCCGTTAGGAGAAAGCCCGGAAAGACCTCGATCTGCCGGGGGTTACCACGGACCGCGCGCCATGCAAACAATCTTGAGAATCGGAACACGCGGCAGCCCGCTGGCCCTGGCGCAGGCGCATGAAACGCAGGCGCGGCTGACGGCGGCGCATGGCATGCCGAGCCAGGCGTTCGAAGTGATCGTCATCTCGACCAGCGGCGACCGCATCCAGGACCGGCCGCTGTCGGAGGCCGGCGGGAAGGGCCTGTTCACCAAGGAAATCGAAGAGGCGCTGCTGGCCGGCAGGATCGACATCGCCGTGCATTCGTCGAAGGACATGCCGACGAAACTGCCCGACGGGCTGGAACTCGGCGCCTTCCTGCCGCGCGAGGATGCACGCGACGCCTTTATCGGCAAGGCGGCGAAGACGATCGCCGACCTGCCGCACGGCGCCAAAATCGGCTCGTCGTCGCTCCGGCGCCAGGCGCTAATCCGGCGCATGCGGCCGGATCTCGATGTGGTGATGTTCCGTGGCAATGTGCAGACGCGGCTGCGCAAGCTCGACGAGGGCGTCGCCGAAGGCACCATCCTCGCCTATGCCGGGCTGAAGCGGCTCGGGCTTGAACATGTCGTGACCGATCTGATGCCTCTCGACATCTTTCCGCCGGCGCCGGGGCAAGGCGCGATCTGCATCGAAAGCCGCATCGGCGATCGTGACGTGGAAAAGATGCTGGTGGCCATCCACGATGCGCCGACCGGCCAGGCGCTGGCCTGCGAACGCGCCTTCCTGGCGGCGCTCGACGGCTCGTGCCGCACGCCGATCGCCGGGCATGCGACGATATCTGGCGAAACCATCTTCTTTGCCGGGCTGATCATCTCGCCGAACGGGACAGTCTCCCACGAAATCAAGGCGCAAGGCCCGGCACACGAGGCCGCTCGCATCGGCGCGGACGCGGCCCGGACAATCCGAGCCAAGGCCGGCGAAACATTTTTTGACGGCTGGGCCTGACATGGTCCGCGTCCTGGTGACCAGGCCGGAACCGGGGGCGTCACGCACGGCGCGGCGGCTGCAGGACATGGGTTTTCAGCCGATTCTGTTGCCATTGACCGATACGATGGCGTTGCCGGTTGAGGCCGGCGCGGTCGCCAAGAATGCTGTGGCCGTTGCGATCACCAGCGCCAATGCGGTGCGCCATGCGCCGAAAGAAATCATCGCCGCGCTCGCCGCCTTGCCTTGCCATGCCGTCGGCAAAAGGACCGCGGAAGCCGCGCGTGCGGCGGGATTTTTGGCCGTCAGCGAAGGTGCTGGCAACGCTGAGGCACTGGCTGATGCGATTGCCGGTGATTTTTCGGGTAGGACGATCGTTTATCTCAGCGGGCGGGTGCGGTTTCCGGCGTTCGAGGCGCGGCTGCAGGCAGAAGGAGTGCTGGTTCGCGCCGTTGAGACCTATGACACCGTGACGCTGGACTATTCCGACGATGCAATTGTCGAACGCCTGTCCGGCCAGCCGGTCGAGGCGGCGCTGCTCTATTCGGCCAAGGCGGCGGCAGCGCTGCAAACCCTGACGAAGCGGTCAGCTCTGCGCGATCTCTTTGAAAAGACGCTTGTTTTCGTCCTGTCGGCGCGTATTGCCGCAGCCCTGGACGAATTCGCTGGTGAAAAAATCCGGATTGCGACGGAACCTCACGAAGACGCGTTGCTTGAGCTTTTGCGGATATGGCGCTGACCCCGTGTCATCACGCCGCCCCTTTTCACCGCTTGGTGATGTGCTAGACCCATTTGAACCATCCCGAAGCGAATTTTGCGGAGCCCAAGCATGGTCAAGACGCCGAAGATGCGACATTCGAAAAGCCGCCGTGAGCCGGTGACCATCGAGCTCGAACCCGGCGCCGTGTCGCGCATCGTCGATGAGGACGCCGTCAAGGCGTCGGCCGAAGACGAAGAGGAAGCGGTTTCGCAACCGGAGGTGCCTGAAGAGCCGGTGCATGCCGACCAGGTCGATCTCGAGCCGTGGGAGCATGCCGACGCTGCAGGTGGCTCGCAGCAGGCTGAAACGGAAGCGCCGGCCGAGGCCAAAAGCCCCGCAGAACCGGAATCCTCCTATCCCGGCTCGGACGCACCGCCGAGCCGCGCCAAAACCTCCGATTACAGTTTCGAGGACGCATCGCCCAAGGCGGGCGCCACCAAAGATGCAGCACGAAAAGCCGAAACAAGGGACCAACCGATGGCAGTTCAGCCGAAGCGCAGCGGGATCAACGGCATCGCTGCCGGCATCATCGGCGGCGTCATCGCGCTGGTCGGCGCCGGTGGGCTGCAATTTGCCGGCCTGCTCGGCGGGCCGGGCTCCGGTGCAGGCGGCGTGTCGCTCGACGGCGTCAATGGCGAAATCGCTTCGCTGAAGACCGAGATATCAGGACTGAAGGAAGCAGGCGGCAACACCGATGCTTCGGCCAAGGTGGATGGGCTGTCGGCGGCGCTGGATCAGGTCAAGACCGATGTCGCGGCGCTGAAATCGGCGGTCGAGCAAGGTGGCGCCGGCGACAATGCCGGGCTTGCCGCCCTGGGCGACAAGGTCAAGCAGATCGAGACGGCGGTGGCCGCGCTCAGCCAGGCCGGCAATGCGGCGCCGGTCGATCTCGGCCCGCTCAACGAAAAGCTGGCCGGGCTCGACGCGCTGGTGAAATCCGCCGGTGAGGCGGCAAAGGCGCAGGAAGGCCGGTTGACCGCGCTGGAACAGTCGGTGTCACAGCTGTCCGGCAAGGTCGAAGCCCAGGCGTCGCAGCCGAAGATCGCGCTCGCCATTGCCGCTTCGGCGCTGAAGGCGGCGCTCGATCGGGGCGCGCCATTCGCGGCCGAACTCGAAACCTTTGCCGCGATTTCACCGGATGCGCCGCAAATCGCGACGCTGCGGGCCTACGCCGAAAAGGGCGTTCCGACCCGCACCGACATCGCAGCGGAAGCCGATGCCGCGGCCACTGCCATGGTCGCCGCTGCCACACCTGTCGACGAGAATGCCGGCTTCCTGCAGAACCTGTTGTCGAGCGCCGAATCGCTGGTCAAGGTCCGGCCGATCGGCGCCGTCGAAGGCGCCGGCGCGCCGGAAACCGTCGCCCGCATGGAGGTTGCGGTCAACCAGGGCGACTATGCCAAGGCGCTCAGCGAATATGCGACGCTGCCGGAAGCGGTGAAGACCGCCGGCGCCGATTTTGCCGGCAAACTGAAGGCGCGCATCGAGGTCGAGACCCAGGTCGACGCGCTGATCTCAGGCGCGATGAAGGCGTGAGGGAGTCAAGATGATCCGAATTCTGATCTTTCTCGCCGTCGTTTTCGCCCTCGGTCTCGGTTTTGCCTGGCTAGCCGATCGTCCGGGCGAAATGCTCGTCACCTTCAACGGCTACCAGTATCAGGTCAGCCTGATGGTGGCGGCGGTGGCTATCGTCACCATCGTCGCCGCGGTGATGATTCTGTGGTGGCTGGTCAAGTCGCTGTGGAACAGCCCCTACACCATCTCGCGCTATTTCCGCGTGCGCCGCCGCGACCGCGGCTATCAGGCGCTGTCGACCGGCATGATCGCCGCCGGCGCCGGTGACGGCGCGCTGGCGCGCAAGAAGACCAAGGAAGCGGCAAAGCTGATCCGCTCCGACCAGGAGCCGCTGATCCATCTGCTCGAAGCGCAGGCTTCGCTGCTCGAAGGCGACCATGAGGGCGCCCGCGAAAAGTTCGAGACCATGCTCGACGATCCCGAAATGCGGCTGCTCGGCCTGCGCGGGCTCTATCTCGAAGCCGAACGGCTCGGCGACCGCAATGCGGCGCGGCACTATGCCGGCCGTGCCGCAGTGATGGCGCCGCAACTGGCCTGGGCCGCCGAATCGACGCTGGAAGACCTGACCGGTCGCGGCGACTGGGACGGCGCGCTGAAGCTGGTCGATGCGCAAAAATCGACGCGGCAGATCGAGCGCGACGCCGCCAACCGGCGCCGCGCCGTGCTGCTCACCGCCAAGGCGCAGGCGCTGCTCGATAGCGACCCCAACGCCGCAAGAACCGCAGCTATCGAGGCCAACCGGCTACGACCGGATTTCGCCCCGGCCGCGGTCGTTGCCGCAACAGCGCTGTTTCGGCAAAACGATGTGCGCAAGGGCTCAAAGATCCTTGAGGCGGCGTGGAAGGCCGAGCCGCATCCGGAGATCGCCGAGCTGTACACCCACGCAAGGCCGGGCGACGCCGTGCTCGATCGCCTCAACCGGGCGAAGAAGCTGCAGGAGATGAAGAAGAACCACGCCGAATCGTCGCTGACGGTGGCGCGCGCGGCGCTCGACGCGCAGGATTTCGCCACCGCGCGGCGCGAGGCGGAAGCGGCCATCCGCATGGATCGCCGCGAAGGCGCCTATCTGCTTCTGGCCGACATCGAAGAGGCCGAGAGCGGCGACCAGGGCAAGGTGCGGCAGTTGCTGTCGAAGGCAGTGCGGGCGCCGCGCGATCCGGCCTGGGTTGCCGATGGTGTCGTCTCCGAGCGCTGGGCGCCGGTGTCGCCGGTCACCGGCAAGCTCGACGCGTTCGAATGGCGCGCACCGATGGAGCGACTCGGCCAGCTCATCGACAGCCATGAGGACACGCCGGAGGCCGAAATGCCGGCAATTGCGGCTCCAGTCGTTTCGGTCAAGGAAAAGCCTGCCGACGTGATCTATCACCCGGCTGTTTCCGCCGGCAAGACGACTGTCGCGACCGAAGCATCGGAAGCCGAGGCGGATCAGGTCACGCCGATCACAGCCGCCGCTTTCGCCGCGGTGCCGGCCGATGCCGAAGCCGTCGAGCCGGCGGAGGAACTGGCCCGGCTGCCCGACGACCCCGGCGTCGATCCCGATGAGGAAGCCGAGAAGTCACCGCGCCGGTTTCGACTGTTTTGATGTGAATGGGCCCGTTGGCCGATTGGGAATAATTTGATGTTCGAACGCGTTCTCTCATTTCTGAAGGACCTGCCGAGCGGTGCCGGCGCCCGCGCCAACGCGGACGATCCGCGCGTTGCGGCATCTGCCCTTCTCTATCATGTGATGAACGCCGACGGCGTGCGTCAGGACGTCGAATGGGAGCGGTTCAAGGAAGTGCTGGCGGAAAGCTATTCGATCAGCGGCGCCGAACTCGATGCGCTGGCCGCCGCAGGCGAGCGCGCCGACAATGAKGCGATCGACCTCTATGCCTTCACCAGCGTGCTGAAGCGCCACCTCGATGCCGAGGCTCGCAAGGCTTTCATCGGCCTGATGTGGGAGATCGTGTACGCCGATGGCGAGTTGCACGAGCTCGAGGACAACACCGTCTGGCGCGTCGCCGAGCTGATCGGCGTCGAACGCCGCGACCGTGTCGAGGCGCGCCGCAAGGCGGCCGCTGAAGCGCCCGGCTCCACCGGAACGTCGAGCGACGAATAGGATCCCGCCTTCCCATGCCGCCCAGACCGCGTTCGAAGCCAAAAATCCTGATCGTGCTGCATCAGGAGAATTCGAGCCCCGGTCGCGTCGGCCACATGCTGCTCGAGGAAGGTTTCGATCTCGACATCCGCCGGCCGCCGCTGGGCGACGCCTTGCCGGAAACGCTGGACGGCCACGCCGGCAGCGTGGTGTTCGGCGGGCCGATGAGCGCCAATGACGAGGATGAGTTCGTCCGCCGCGAGACCAACTGGCTGGAAATCCCGCTGAAGGAGAACCGGCCGTTCCTCGGCATCTGCCTTGGCGCGCAGATGCTGGCCAACCATCTCGGCGGCAAGGTCGAGGGTCACGGCGAGGGGCTGGTCGAAATCGGCTGGTATCCGCTGAAGGCAACCGAAGCCGGCAAAAAGCTGCTGCACTGGCCCGAGATGGTTTACCAGTTCCACCGCGAAGGCTTTTCGCTGCCCAGGGATGCGACGCTGCTGGCGACGGCCGAGACCTATCCCAACCAGGCCTTCCGCTATGGCGACAATGCCTGGGGCATCCAGTTTCATGGCGAGTTGACCCAAATGATGATGCAGCGCTGGGTGGTGCGCGGCGCGCACCGTTTCGAATTGCCCGGCGCGCAGCCCGGCCGCGACCATCTCGGCGGCCGGCTAATCTGGGACATGCATCTCAAGCGCTGGCTCAGCGAATTCCTACAGACGATTTTTGGACGGCCGGCTGTGGGATAGGGTAAAATCCGATTACTCTGAACGGTCTAGCTTGAGCCAAAGACTACTTACGTTCGCCGAGGCGTGGACGACCGCTTTGCGCCGCCATTCGGTCATCCGGCCGGCGACGGCTGCACCGTCGCCTCGCGCGATACTGACAGMCCCGCGAGAAGCGGAGYGTACGCGGCGAGCCTGCGGGATACGAACTCCGTGAAGAGCCGCACGCGCTTCGTCTTGCGTGYCTCCCCCTGCGTGAGAAGCCAGAGYGTYCCGTRCATGKGCAGGTYGGTGCCCGGCACCCTCACCAGYAGGGGGTCGGTATCTCCGACGAAGCACGGGAGTTTCGTCATCCCGATCCCTTGCTGCGCCGCGATGATCTGCGTCTCGGCGTCAGGAGTCCTGAACGGAGCTCCCGTGGTGTGAACGTTTACCTCGCGCGCCCAGTCCGGAATTCCATGATCGTCTATGACGATCCACCGGATGGGATCAGGCKYGCCCGCACKCMACGCGGCTAGTCGATCGCGRGACATRTAGACGCCGCYGAACARCTSYGGTCCCTTCAGGCCGTGMAGATTGAGMGGCAGGGTYTTGCGGTCGKMGACAAYRCGGATCGCSACGTCGGCCTCTCGGTTGGTCAGATTTGCCASCTCGCCGGACGWCAAGATTTCCATCTCGATGTCCGGATGCARACGCGCRAARTCGGCGARRTCCGGCATGAGCAAGTGTGTGGCGAGGAACGGTGGAAGCGTCACCCGCAAAAGCCCGCGCGCGCTCTGGTCGCGACCGAAGACGCGCGTCTCCAGCAAATGCGACGACGCTTCCATCTGGTGCGCGAGATCGAGGACCTCTTCCCCCGCAGCCGTCAGGCGGTACCCCGAAGGCAGCTTTTCGAACATCTGCGCCCCCAAGTTTTCCTCGAGCTGGGCGATGCGTCGCAGCACGGTCGCGTGGTTCACGCCAAGGCGCTTGGCGGCGGCCCGCACCGAGCCGCCGCGCGCGACGGCAAGAAARTAGCGAACGTCATCCCAGTCGATCATGGTGCAATCCAGCACCACGTGGTGCGCCTTCCAACCCCATATCTAACACACTGATCTGTAGTAGTGCGCGCGATATCGCGGCGTTCAATCGTCCAGCTGGATCGTTTTCGCACCACCGATGTGCGCGATTCCGCACTCACCGCCTGACTTCGGCGGACCCATTTCGAGGTTCTCGATGAAACCTCACCGTACAGCCAATCAGCGAAAGACAAAAGATTATGAAAGCACTCGAAGGTAAAGTCGCAGTCATCACCGGCGGAAGCAGCGGGATTGGCTTGGCCACAGCCAAGCGTTTCGTGGAAGAAGGTGCGCAGGTCGTGATCATTGGGCGACGCGAGAAAGTCTTACAGGAGGCCGCGGCCCTTATCGGGAGAAACGTGACAATAGTCGTCGGCGACGTGTCGCGCCTGGAGGACCTGGACCGGCTCTATGCCGTCGTGAAGGAGAAACATGGTCAGATAGACATTCTCTTCGCAAACGCGGGCGCCGGGACAATCGCTCCGCTCGCGGCAGCTACCGAGGCCCATTTTGACCAGACCTTCGATGTGAACGTGAAGGGGTTGTTCTTTACGGTTCAGAAGGCCCTTCCCATCTTGAAAGACGGCGGATCGATCATTCTGAACTCTTCGGTCTCGAATGTGATGGGGCTGCCAGCGTTCAGCACCTACGCGGCAAGCAAGGCGGCTGTTCGCAGCTTCTCGCGGTCTTGGACCCAGGAGCTGAAGGACCGCAATATCCGCGTCAATACGATGAGCCCTGGCGCGATCGAGACTCCCGCCTTGGCGACAACGACCGGCCTTACCGCTGAGCAAGCCGAGCAAGCGGTCGCGCAGTTTGCTTCACAGATCCCAATGGGTCGCAGGGGCAAACCGGAGGAAATCGCGGCTGCTGTCACGTTCCTCGCCTCCGATGAAAGCTCCTACATCACCGGTATGGATCTCGCCGTCGATGGTGGTTGGGCGCAGGTCTGACCCGGCGTTAACACAAGATCGGAGAAGCATCATGAGCTACGCAATCATCGGCTTCGGCAATATCGGCCGAGCACTGGCCAAGGCGTTTGCCCGCAAGGGCATCGACGTGTCCGTTGCAACCACGCACGACCCGGAAAGCTTTGCAGCCGATGCGGCCGCGATCGGGCGCACGATCATCCCCAAGAAGCTGGCGGACGCGGTCAAGGCGGACATCATCTTCTTGGCTGTCCGTTTCGAGTCGCACCCGGAGGTCGCGAAGGCGCTCGCCACCTGGCAGGGGAAGGTCATCGTCGATATGACCAATGCCTATGGCGTGCCTCCTGAAAAACTGGGGGGACAGCCTTCTTCCAGTTTCGTTGCACAGGCATTCACTGGCGCAAAACTAGTCAAGGGCTTCAACCATCTGGTCGCTGCCGTCCTTGATCAGGATCCGGCCGTTCATGGTGGCAGGAGGGTCGTGTTCCTGGCGAGCGACGATGAAAACGCCGCAGCGGAGATTGGCGTGCTTGCGGAAAAGCTCGGTTTCGCGCCGATCAACCTTGGCCGGCTTTCGGAAGGCGGATTGCTGGTCCAGGCGCGCGGAAATAGCTGGGGGCATCTGATCTTCAAGGACTTGGTCAAGTTCGACTGAACCACACGACGTGCCAACCGCCTGGATCGGATCGAGCGCGATCCGATCCAAGCGAAATGCCCAACCGTAAAGGAGATTCCGATGTACGACCAATCCAAGCTATCCGAGTTGATCCGGTTCGCACGTGTAGATGCGGGCTCCACTGTCATTGACGTCTACCCAGGCGAGGGCGATTGGACGCGTCTGTTCTCCGACTCCGTCGGACCGGAGGGGCGGGTCTACAGCTTCGTGCCGGCCGAAGTCGCCCACTTCAAGAGCGATCCGGTCGGCCGCATGCGGACGCTTGCGGAGGAGCCTGGCCGAGAGAACGTCGAAGCCGTCTCAGCTGACCTCGTCGCGCTGCCGGAAGCCACGCAACCTGCCGATATCGTGTGGCTGCACCTGTTCTACCACGATCTCCACACCGCGCTGATCCAGGCCAGGGGCGCGACGGCGGCCCAGTTCAATCGAGTTGTCCACGAGCGGCTGAAGCCCGGTGGGTTCTACGTTATTGTCGACCACGCCGCCGCCGCAGGGACGGGCACAAGCGACGCCCAGTCGCTGCATCGGATTGAGCCTGCATCCGTCCGCGAGGAGGTGGAGGCGGCCGGCTTCGTGCTGGACGCGGAAAGCACCATACTCGCGAACAAGGATGATGCGCACTCGATCAAGGTGTTCGATCCCTCGATCAAGGGCGAGACCGATCGCTTCGCCTATCGGTTTGTGAAGATCTGACACTGAGCTATCCGCCAACGATGAGGTCGGCGACTTTGACAAGTGCGACGACCGATTGTGGGTTGGTTTCGCAACGACAGCTTACTGCAGACATCGGTTAGAACCGGATCGTAGGCTGTCGGCCCCATCTCAGCCGTTGCCGGCGCAAGCTGATTAGCCCCAGAATTGGATCCAGTGGCCTGGATCCAGCGCCCAATCAATTCCGCCCGTTCAAATGCCGCACCCGCCGCAGCTGCGGAAACAGCCAGGCCCACAGGCCGACAACCGCGATGGCGCCGACACCGCCGACCACCACCGCCGGGACCGTGCCGATCAGCGCCGCCATGGTGCCGGCGCGGAACTCGCCGACCTCGTTGGAAGCGCCGACGAAGACCTGGTTGACGGCGTTGACGCGGCCGCGCAGTTCGTCCGGCGTCCACAGCTGGATCAGCGTCTCCCTGATATAGACGCTGAACATGTCGGTGGCGCCGAGCAAGACGAGTGCTGCGATCGACAGCCAGGTAATGGTCGACAGGCCGAACAGCACGGTGAAGGCGCCGAACGACGCGGCGGCGGCCAGCATGATCATACCCGCATGGTTGCGGAGCGGGTGGCCGGCCAGCCAGATGGCGACGCAGATGGCGCCGATGCTGGGCGCCGAGCGCAGCAAGCCGAGGCCCCAGGGGCCGAGTTGAAGGATGTCGCGCGCATAGACCGGCAGCAGTGCCGAGGCGCCTGACAGAAGTACGGCGAACAGGTCGAGCGAGATGGCGCCGAGCACGATCTTCTCGCTCCAGATGTAGCGGAAGCCGCCAAACAGCGTCTCCATCGTCGGCTTGTCGGTGGCGCTCTGCTGGGTGGGCTTGGGAATGGTGAAGATCAGCAGGCCGGCCACCAGCATCAGCGCGGCGGCGACGGCGTATGCGGCTTCGGCCGAGACGCCATAGAGAAGGCCGCCGGCGACCGGGCCGACAATGGTCGCGGTCTGCCAGGCCGACGAGTTCCAGGCAATTGCGTTGGCGAAATCCTCCGGCGGCACCAGATTGGCGAACAGCGACGACGAGGCCGGTCCGTAAAAAGCGCGCGCCACGCCGAAAAGGGCGAGCACGGCGAAGACCGGCAGCGGGCTGACGAGGCCGCGCAGCGTCAGGAGCAGAAGAACCAGCGCGCAGCCTGCCTCGATCACCGTCGCCAGCGCCATGATCAGGCGGCGACCGAAGCGGTCGGCGACGGCACCGGTGACCAGCACCAGCAGCAGCGACGGCAGGAACTGGACGATGCCGACAATGCCGAGATCGAAGGGATCGCGCGTCAAATCATAGATTTGCCAGCCGACCGCGACGGAAACGATCATGGTGGCGAAGGTGGTGAGGAAGCGCGCTGCCCAGTAGCTGAGGAAGGCGCGATGCCGGAAGGCGGCATAGCGCTGGTCGGGCGGTGTCTGGTCAGGTGTCATGGAGATCGGCCCCGTTGGGATGGCATTGGCCGGCGGGGCACTTCCACGATGGGCGCTGGTCCGGCCAAGGGAACGTTAGCTCAGTTCGCGGCGGCGTGTGCGCTAAAATCGGCGCTGGATCAAGGGATTTTCGACCTACCTGTCGATTGCAGGCAGAACTCAGTCCCTGAGCGCCGCCGAGATCGCGTCGAGACCGCCGCGCAGTTCGGCTTCCTTCGGCCAACCGAAGCCGACGCGGAAGAAACTTTTCGGCATGTCGAACCAGTGGCCGGGTCCGACATAGGTGCCCTGGTTCTCCAGCAGGTTCACATAGAAGCGGTCGAGGTCGAAACCGGGATTGACCTTGAGCCTGGGGAAGCCGACGACGCCGCCTTCCGGCCGCACCCAGTCGACCAGCGGTTCGCGGTCGATCCAGGCCTGGACGATGTCGCGTCGCCTGGCCATTTCAGGCAGCAGCGCCGCCAGGAAAATGTCGCGGCGTTCGAGCATGCCGCGCGCAATGCCTTCGTCGATGACGCTGCCGCAGATGCCGATCTGCTCCTTGGCGGCGAGGAACTTTTCCTGAAGTGCTACGTCGCGGGTGACCAGCCAGCCGATGCGGATGCCGGGAATGCCAAAAGCTTTCGACAGCGACGAGACGCTGATCGCGCGCGGGCTCAGCGAGGCGGCGGTCGGCAGGCGCGTTCCATAGGAAAGGTCGCGATAGGTTTCGTCGACCAGCAGATGGCAGCCGCTAGCCTCGGCCAGCGCCACCAGCGCGTCGAGATCGGCCTGGCGCATCATCGTGCCGGTCGGGTTGTGCGGACAGGTGACGCTGATCAGCTTTGTATTCGGCCGCATGGCCGCTGTGACGCTGCCGACATCGATGGCAAAACCCTCGTCGAAATTCAGATCGACATAGGAGATGGCGCAGCCGATCGCCTTTGGCGTCTCGATGTTGGTGGCGTAGTTGGGCCTGATGACGACGAGGTGGTCGCGCTCGGACAGAAGCGAGGTCGAGATGATGAACAGCGCGCCCGCCGCACCGGCGGTGACCAGCACATCGTCAGGCGAGATGCCTTCGTCCTGCGCCGCGATCAGGGCGCGCAATTCCTTGTCGCCGCGATGCTCGCCATAGAACAGCGTCAGATCGGGCAGCGACAGGCCGATGTCGGAAAGTTTTTGGTCGCCGATCGAGCTTTCGGAGAGGTTGTAGCGGATACGGTCGTAGCCGTACTCCTCCGGCGCCTCTTTCTCGATCACCATCCTGGCGTAGTTCATGGCGGCACTCCCCCGACATCTGCCGTCGAGGGACCGCCGGCAGAACCACCAGCCTGCTTAGCGAGGATTCTGCTGCCAGCCTAGGCCTTAGCCTTCCTGGCCTGACGCTTGACGGGCGCTGGTTCGGCGGCCTTGCGGCCAAGACCGATCGACTTGGCCAGCGCCGAGCGCGAAGCCGCATAATTGGGGGCGACCATCGGATAGTCGGACGGCAGGCTCCATTTGGTGCGATAGGCCTCCGGCGTCAGTCCGAAATGCACGCCGAGATGACGCTTCAGGGATTTGAACCGTTTGCCGTCTTCGAGGCAGATGATGTAGTCCGGGGTCACCGACTTCTTCGGATTGACCGCGGGGACGAGCGGCGCGGCGACCGGGGTCACCGGTTGTCCGAGCCCGCTGATCGAGGCGCTGACGCTGGCGATAAGGTCGCTCAGGCCGGAAGCTGGCAAGCGGTTCTTCTCGACATAGGCGGACACGATGTGAGCCGTCAGTTCTAGCAGGTCGTCTTTGCTGGTGTTGTTGCTATCGTCGGACAATCTATTTTCTCCATCGGCGGGGGTGGCGGAATTCCTAGTCGGCAAATCTGCACAACGCAATGATTTCGCGCTAAATCACACGTTATTTTGAACGACTATACTAAACTGGACTAATATCAGACGATAAGCGCCTTGTCGCGCCACAGGCGAAATCCGCCTTCGAAAGCGCGTGTGTTGTCGCCGCGCCTCGAGTCGGCGGGCAATTCATCGAGTTTGTCGACATTGCCGCCGCCGATGACAACATAGTCCGGCTGCAGGGCGGCGCGGAGCCGGCCGACGACGTCGAAAACAGATTCGCGCCACTTCTTCTTGCCGCGCTTTTCCAGGCCGCGTTCGCCGACATAGTCCTCGAAGCTCCTGCCCTTCTTGTAGGGAAGGTGCGCGAGTTCCATCGGCAGGCCGACATTGTCGACGATCATCGCCGCGCCGAGGCCGGTTCCCAGGCCGAGGAACAGCATGCGGCCGCCTTCATAGCTGCCGATGGCCTGCATCAGCGCGTCGTTGACCAGCTTGACCGGTTTGCCGAACTGCGCGGCGAAGTCGAAGCCCTTCCAGCCCTTGCCGAGATTGGCCGGGTCCAGCAGCGGCGTGTTGTGGCGCACCGGGCCGGGATAACCCATCGAGACGACGTCGTAGGACAGGCCCTCGGCCAGCGTCTTCACCGTCGCGATCATCTGTTGCGGCGTCAGCCCGGGTCCGGAATCGGCCCGGCGCTCCTCGCTACCGGCGCTGGTCAGGATCTTGACGTGCGAGCCGCCAATATCGATCGCCAGCACGATCGGCTCGGCGCCCGCTGCCGGTTGTTTCACTGCCTTGGCCATTGCGTTATCTCCTGAGATCATTTCACCGGGTCGATCCAGCCATTGGGCGGCCCGAATGCGGCCATCACATCGGCCGGTCCCCATGTCCTGGGCTCATAGACATGCGGCGGCGTGGTGTCGCCGAGCACCGGGCCGACGATGCGCCAGGCGAGTTCGCTGGCATCCTGGCGGGTGAACAATTGGCCGTTGCCGTTCATGGCGTCGCCGATCAGCCGCTCATAGGGCGGCATGTCGCTCTTCGAGTCGTCGAGCGCCGTCAGTTCCACCTGCTCGCCGATCATGTCGTCGCCGGGCGCCTTGCGCTGGGCGCCGATGGCGATCACCACCTGCGGATCGATGCGGAAGCGGACATAGTTCTGGTCGGTGGGCTTGATCGGGTCGAAGACATCGAGCGGCGGCCGCTTCAGCCGCACCACCACTTCGGTGACATGCACCGGCATGTTCTTGCCGGCGCGGATGAAGAACGGCACGTCCTGCCAGCGCCAGGTGTCGACGAAGAAGCGGACAGCCGCAAAAGTCTCGACCGGCGAATTCGGCGCCACGCCGGGCTCGGCCAAATAGCCGTTGAACTGGCCGCGCACGACATCGTCTTTGGTCAGCGTGCGGATGGCCCTGAGCACCTGCACCTTCTCGTCGATCAGGTCGTCGGCGGAGCGGCCGACCGGCGGTTCCATGGCGAGCAACAGCAGGATGTTGAGCAGATGGTTTTCGATGACGTCCCTGATGCAGCCGACATCGTCATAGAAGCGGCCACGACCCTCGACGCCGAAATCCTCGGCCATGGTGATCTGGACGCTTTCGACGAAATTGCGGTTCCAGATCGGCTCGAGGAAGGAATTGGCGAAGCGGAAATAGAGCAGGTTCTGGATCGCCTCCTTGCCGAGATAATGATCGATGCGGAAGATCGACTGCTCGTCGAAGACCAGATGCAGCACCCGGTTCAGCCAGCGCGCCGATTGCAGATCGTGGCCGAACGGCTTTTCCACCATCAGCCGCGCGCCATGCGCGGTGCCCGACTGCTCCAGCCCCTGGACGACGGTCTCGAACATGGTCGGCGGCACCGCCATGTAGTGCAGCGGCCGCTGGGCCGCGCCAAGCGCGTTTTTCAGTTTTTCGAACGTGGCGCCGTTGCGGTAATCGCCGCTGACATAGCGCAGCTGCGAGGCCAGCTTGGCGAAGACCGCGTCATCGATGCTGCCAAGCGCGTCGACGATGCCGTCGCGGGCGCGCGCCTGCAACTGGCCGAGGTCCCAGGGATCGAAGGCGACGCCGATCACCGGCTCGGTCAGCGTTCCCTTGGCGACCATCTGGTAAAGCGCCGGAAAGATCTTCTTGTGGGCGAGATCTCCGGTGGCGCCGAAGAGCACCAGCGTGTCGGAGCGTTCCTGGCTCATGCGCGTGCCTCCCTTGCCGCCGTCACGAGCCGGCCTTCGGTTTCTCGACATGGCCGCCGAAGGCGTAGCGCATGGCGGACAGGAGCTTGTCGGAGAATTCGGATTCGCCTTGCGAGGAGAAACGGTCGAACAGCGCCGAGGACAGCACCGGCGCCGGCACCCCGGTGTCGATCGCCGCCTTCAGCGTCCAGCGGCCTTCGCCGGAATCCGAGACCCGGCCACCGAATTGCGCCAGCGCCGGGTCGCTCTTCAGTGCGCCTGCGGTCAGGTCGAGCAACCAGGAACCGATGACGCTGCCATGTCGCCAGACCTCGGCGACCTGGGGAAGGTCGATGTCGAATTGATAGTATTTCGGGTTCTCCAGCGGGCTGGTTTCGGCGTCGGCCGTGCGCTGCCTTTTGCCGGCATTGGCCGACTTCAGGATGTTCATGCCTTCGGCATAGGCGGCCATGACGCCATATTCGATGCCGTTGTGGACCATCTTGACGAAATGGCCGGCGCCGCTCGGTCCGCAATGCAGATAGCCGAACGGCGCGGTTCCGGCGGCCTTGTCGGGAGCCGGCGCACCGGCATCGAGGCCCGGCGCCAGCGTGGCAAAGATCGGATCGAGATGGCGCACCGCCTCGTCGGGACCGCCGATCATCAGGCAGTAGCCGCGCTCTAGCCCCCAGACGCCGCCGCTGGTGCCGACATCGACATAGTTCAGGCCCTTGGCCGCCAGCTCAGCCGCCTGGTCGACGGCGTCGTGGTAGTAGGAATTGCCGCCATCGATGATGATGTCGCCGGGTTCCATCAGTGCAGCCACCTGGTCGGCGATCCTGCCGGTGATCGCCGCCGGCAGCATCAGCCAGGCGCTGCGCGGCTTGGACAGCTTGCCGACGAATTCCTCCATCGAGGCAGCACCGATGGCGCCATCCTTGACCAGTGCGGCGACGCTTGCCGCGTTGATGTCATAGACGACGCATTCATGGCCATCGCGCATCAGGCGGCGCACCATGTTGGCGCCCATCCTGCCCAGTCCCATCATTCCGATCTGCATGGTCTCGTCCTGGTTTCTTGAGGAATCGAAGCTTTACGGGCTTTCCGGCGCGTCTATGCCGACGGAAAAGTCGACATTCTCCCAACGGCCGGTATCGGGCCAGAAAAAAGTGAAGACGATGGTGTCGCGCGGCGGAATACCGCCAACAGGCAGATCCACCAGATGGATGCCAAAGGTATTCTCCGCGGTCTTGCTGTCTTGCACAGTCAGCCATTTGTCGCTTGTCCAGTGGACCACGCCGCGCGCCGGAAGCTCCACGCGCAATAGCTTGCCGGCTGGGATGGTGCGGATCTTGTTGTTGAAGCGCCATGTCCGCAGGGGCGACACGGTCTTGTCCCTGATGTAGCGCTTGACGCCTTGTGGCGGCATATCGAATACCGCGCCGTCGCTGAGCGAACGCAACAGCTTGATGTGCTCCGAATGCGCCCAGACCAGCGGCATGGCGCTGCCCGACGGTCCGCCGCGGTGCAATTCGTGCTCGGCCAAGTCGAGACCATCCCAGACCTGCTCCGGCAATAGGCCACCGACCCCGGCGGAGGCCTCGAATGTCTCGAGCAGGCTTGCCGCTCTGTCCTTGCGCCCTGCCGCCAGCTCGTAATGGGCGCGCTCACCGACCAGCAGCGGCCATGGCCGGCCTGTGCCGGTGCCGTCGAAAGGCGCGCCGTCTGCGTGTTCGCCGTAGCCGTCGCCGGTATAGCGACACCAGACAGGTCCTTGCGGCAGATCGATGCGCAATTGCGCGTCGATGACCCTGAGCGTGTCAACGATGCGGGGGTCGTCGGCTGCCCTGAGACCGAAGCGGACAAGCGCCAGTGCATCCGGGCTGATGATGGCTTCGGCAGGCCGGTCTGTGTCGCCGGGCGGGCGGTTCTTGATGGGCACAAAGCCGTCCTTCGGCGACGCCGCGCCGGCATCGTCGGGCGGTGCGATGCGGACATAGTAGCCGCTGACGCCATGCTCGGCGCACAAATCCGTACCGCTGACATAGGTCCAGCGCTCGATCTGGTCGTTCCAGCTGTCGGCGGTTTCACGCAGATAATTAGCCGGCTCTGCTTTTCCGCAAGCCTCGAACATATCGGCGGCGGCGAGCAATGCGGCGATCTCGACTGCCAGCGTGAACGGGCTATAGCCGGCGTCCTCTTCCCAGCGATCCTCGCCGGTGACCGGACCGTTGCGGACGACGTAGGAGGCCGCCTTCTCGATCATCGGCATGAAGGAAGTCAGCGCGGCCGGCGGCAAGTGGCCGGCGCGGCGCAGCGCGTCGGCGAGCAGCAGCGGGAAGGCGCATTCGTCCATCTGGATGCCTGGCCAATAGGGTGAGCCGTCGAGCCAGACGTTCTGCGGCCAATGGCCGTCCGGCTGCTGGATGGAGCGGAGATAGGCGAGGGTCTGCAACGCCGCCTCGGCGTCGCCGGCTGCCAGGAAACCGCCCGCGGTTTCCACCAGATCGCGCGGCCAGACCAGATGATAGCCGCCGAGATCGTCGTCACCCTTGCTGAAGCCCCACGGGATGGACAAGCTGGCGACGGCCGCGCCGGGCTTGGCGAGAGACCGGTGCGTTGCCAGAACCGCCGTGCTGACGCGATAGGTGTTGAGGCCGGTTTGGTCATGGCGGTCGAGCGGCAGCAGGCCGGCCTGCCATTTGCGCCACGTCTCGACATAGGCCATGGCGGCAGGCTCAAACCCTTGGCCAAGGCTGGCTGCGGCATGGTCCGCCGCCTCTTGCGGGGTGGCGCCGAAGCCAAGCGCCAGCAAGGCTTTCGGATTTGCGGGGGAAAAGCCGATCTCGCCGGTCAGCGCGACATTGCCGTCCTCGGCTCTTTGCCAAGCCGGATCGAGACGGCCGCTGTGGTTGAGTTGCTGCCAGCCGTCGGAGACACCGACATAGCCGGCCGAGCAGTCTCCCCAGGGCAGCGACGAGGCGAGCGCCAGGCAGACGCCGCGACCCGATGCAAACAGCATCGTTTTTCCATGATGGTCGTCGATCCAGGCAGTGTTGCCCATGCCGGCATTGACGAGATGCGGCGCCAGAAGTGCGTAGACGCGGTGGCCCGCGCCCTTGAGCGGCGTGAAGGTGATCTCCTGCAGCAAAACGGGGCGTTTCGGATCCGTAACGATGCGCTTTTCGATCCGCCAGGCGCCGTCGGCCGCGGTGTTCACCAGCCGGTAGGCCGGCACGCCGTCCTCGAACGGTTCGACCTGGTGTTCGGCGTCGCGCTTTTCCTCGGAGAAATAGCCGCCAGCGCCGGTCACCAGCAGCCCCATGTCGCGCGTGCAGGCGCTGTCGAGGCGCGGATAGTAGACTTCGTTGAGAATGCCGTGGCTGAGTGTGAACCAGACGCGGCTGGCCGGTGAAAGGGCGGCGCCAACGCAGCTCTTGGCGCTCGACGTCCAGCGCGCTGGGATTCCGGGTGCGCCCGGCGCAACTGTCGGCGTCACTGCCATTTTTGCTTTGGTCTCCAGCTTACTCCCTAGACCAGGACGCGAACCCTTTTCAATTGATGCACCGCAAGTTGATCGACCGCCGCGACGGAGGCGTCGTTGACAGCGCCGGTCACAGGTGCCCACTATTCCGGCCGCAGGGGAGGCCTGACGAAATTCGGGGATTGGCGGCGCGAGAAGCGTCGCGGCTCGCATAGCGTAGTTTGTTCAGGTGTCATGGGAGGGTCTCAAAACGATGTCGGATGTATCTCCCATGCTGATCGACCGGCTGCTGGCCATTTCGCAGGCGCTGGCCGGCCATATCGACCCGGGCTCGGCATTTCGCGCAACCGCCATCGAGATCGGCACGCTCATTCCGCACGATCATGTCGATCTGGCGGTGCTGTCGCAGGATGGGCGCAAGCATGCCTGCTACGAGGCCGGCTTCCACACCAGCTGGAGCGAGCTGGCGCAGCATCCGTTGCCGACCGAGGTCAGCCCGATACGCTCGATCCTGTGGGGCGAGGTGCCCTATCTGCTTTCCGACGACGCGCTGTGCGACCAGCGCTTCCATTTCGACAAAGCGATCGACGGGCCGATCTTCGCCGCCAGGCTGCGCAGCCGCATCGTCGTGCCGCTCAAGGCGCGGGGCGGCATCATTGGCGCCCTCAATATCAGCCGGCATGAGGTCGGCTGCTACACGCTTGCCGATGTCGCGGTGGCCCAGCAATGCGCCGATCTGATCGCGCCCTATATCTTTGCGCTGATCCAGACCGAGGAGGCGCGCCGCGCCATGCTCGCCGAAAGCGAAGCGCACAACCGGGTTGAGCTGCTCAGGGTCGGCGCCTCGCAATTGACGGAAGGCATGGAGCGGGAACGCCGCCGCATGGCCATGGACCTGCACGACCAGACGCTTGGCGACCTTGCCCGCATTGCGCGCCAGGTGTCGGCGTTTCGCAGCCAGGGCGTGGCGCGGGCGGCGCAGCTTGCCGATCTCGAGCAGGAGGTCGTCGGCTGCCTCACCGAATTGCGCCACATCGTCGACGACATGCGGCCGAGCGTGCTCGAGCTGTTCGGCCTGCGCGATGCCGTCGAAGCGCATCTCAACCGCAGCGTCGCCAGGGCCAAGCCGCCGATTGCCGTGCGCATCGCCGACACCAGCGCCGGCAGCGCCGACAGCCTGTCGGAGCCGATGCGCACGGCGCTATACCGGATCGTCCAGGAAGCCATCAACAATGCGGTTCGTCACGCCGCGCCGCACCGCATCGACGTGCTGCTGGATGCCACCGAGACTGTGCTGCGCGTCGTCGTCACCGATGACGGCCAGGGCTGTGGCACGGTCGATCCGGCCGCCCATGGCGGCATCGGCCATATGCATACAAGGGCGGCGCTTATCGGCGCGCGCCTGCGCATCGGCTGGGCGAACCGGAAGAGCAGCGGGACGCGGGTGGTCATCGAGATCGACCGCCAGCCGTTGCAAGGCACGGCGGCCATGCCGCCTGCGGTAGCGGCTGAACACCGGGTCGTGTCGGAGGCACTATGATGCTGGTCATGATCGCCGAGAATGACGGGCTGCACCGCACGTTTGCGCGCCGCACCGTCGAGCAATTATGGCCCGGCGATGTCGAGGTGATCGAGGCCGGCGACGGCGAGGACGCCATCAACCTGGCGGCCGAACGCCAGCCGCCGCATGTCGTGCTCGACCTGCAGCTGCCCAAGGCGACGGGGATCGAGGTCGCCCGCTCGATCTGGAGCCGCTCTGCCGGCACGCATATCCTGTTCTGGTCGAATTTTGCCGACGAAGCCTATGTCCGAGGGGTGGCGCGCATCGTGCCGCCCGGTTCGGTCTATGGCTATGTGCTGAAATCGGCGACGGAAGAGGGCATGCGCTCGGCCTTGCGCGGCGTTTTCCGGGAGGGACACTGCATCATCGACCGCGAGATCCGCGGCATCCAGCACCGCGTCCAGGATCGCTTCGAAGGCATCACCGATGGCGAGTATGAAAGCCTGATCGATATCGCGCTCGGCCTCACCGACCGGGCCATTGCGTCGCGTCGGGGGCTGTCGATCCGCGGCGCGCAGAGCCGCATCAAGCATGTCTACGAAAAACTTGGCATCGTGCCGGCCGAGGACGGTGCCAGCGATGCGTCGGTTTTCAACTCGCGCACGCGGGCGATCTATCTCGCTATGGCGCGGGGGCTGATCAATGTCGATGCGCTGCGCCGCGAACAGGACCGCCTCGACGCCTGGCTGGCCAACGCGCCGCCGCCGCAGGGCCATTGATCCCGTAGAAAATCATCGGACCTGGCTGTGACTGTGCAAACACACAGTCGGTGTTGCGGGTAGGCCGGTATCGCTGCTGCGGAGCGACGACTAACCTCACCCCAACAACAAGAAGATATACGGGAAACGCTTATGCCATTCGCCAGCATATGGATGCTCCTGGGCGAACCGAAGAGCCAATGATGGCTGCGTCGGTGGGTGCCCGCCATTCCGGTTTCGGCGACGTTGTCGGCAACGCGGCCATGGAAAGGCTGGCGAGCGGCTTCGGCTTCATCGAAGGGCCGGTGTGGCACCCCTACGAGAAATGGCTGGTGTTCAGCGATATACCGGAAAGCCGCATGTATCGGCGAAGCCCCTCGGGTGAGGTCGAACTGTTCCGGGAGCCGAGCCACAAGGCCAATGGCAACACGCTCGATCGCCAGGGGAGGCTGGTCACCTGCGAGCATGCGACAAGCCGCGTTACCCGCGCCGAACCGAACGGCGGCACGACGGTGCTGGCCACGCATCACGGCGACAAGCAGCTCAACAGCCCCAACGACATCGTCGTTGCCACCAGCGGGTCGATCTATTTTACCGATCCGGGCTATGGCCGGGTAGAGTTCTACGGCGTGCCACGGCCGCAGGAGCTATCGTTCCAGGGCGTCTACCGGATCGACGGCGACGGCGCCCGGCTGACGCTGGTTGCCGAGGATTTCGCCCAGCCGAACGGGCTGTGCTTCTCGCTCGACGAGTCGCGGCTGTTCATCAACGACACCGAGCGCGGCCATATCAGGGTGTTCGGGGTCGAAGCGAATGGCGATCTGAACGGCGGCGCCGTATGGGCCGCGACCGAAGGTGCGGAGCCGGGAGCGCCGGACGGCATGAAGATCGACAGCCGCGGCAATCTCTACTGCACCGGTCCCGGCGGTATCCATGTCTTCGATGCCTCGGGCGACATTCTGGGTGTCATCGCGACGCCGGAAGAGTGTGCGAATTTCACCTTCGGCGACGAGGATCTGAAGAGCCTCTACATCGCCGCGTCGACGTCGCTTTACCGGCTAAGGGTTCGTGTGCCGGGGTTGAGACTGTTTTGAGTCCGGGATCATCCGTGCTCAAATCGGAACGGGAGGTCCGCCGGCCTGAAAGCCGGTGGCAAGTGCAGCAGTCAACATCACATGGGAGGACTATGACATGAAGAAACTACTGGTCTTGAGTACCCTGGCGGCCATGCTGGCCTCAGGTACGGCGCTTGCAGACACCAGTGGCAAGAAGATCGCCTTCTCCAACAATTATGCCGGCAATTCGTGGCGGCAGGCGATGCTCGACAGCTATGGCATCGTCACCAAGAAGGCGGTCGCCGACAAGGTGGTCGGCGCGGCCGACATCTTCACCACCGCCGACAAGGAAGTGCCGACCCAGGCGGCCCAGGTGCAGAACCTGATCCTGCAGGGCTATGACGCCATCGTCATCAACGCGGCATCGCCGGATGCGCTCAACGGCGCCATCAAGCAGGCTTGCGATGCCGGCATCACCGTCGTCTCGTTCGACGGCACCGTCACCGAACCTTGCGCCTACCGCGTCGTCGTCGACTTCAAGGACATGGGCAAGCAGGAAGTCGAGCAGATGGCCAAGTTCCAGCCCAAGGGCGGCAATCTCCTGGAAATCCGTGGCCTTGCCGGCACCTCGATCGATGATGCCATCCATGCCGGCATCCTCGAAGGCGTCGCTGCCCATCCCGAGTTCAAGATCGTCGGCTCGGTGACCGGCGATTGGGACCAGACCACGGCGCAGAAGGCGGTCGCGACCATCCTGCCGTCGCTGCCGGATGTCGTCGGCATCGTCGACCAGGGCGGTGACGGCTATGGCGCCGCACAGGCCTTCGCCGCCGCCGGCAAGCCGCGCCCGACCATCATCATGGGCAATCGCCAGGACGAACTGCAGTGGTGGAAAGAGCAGAAGGACAAGGACGGCTACCAGACATGGTCGGCGTCGATCGCGCCCGGCGTATCGTCACTCGCCTTCTGGGTGGCACAGCAGGTGCTCGACGGCCGCACCGACATCCCGCACGATCTCTTGGTGCCGTATCTCGCCTTCACCCAGGACGATTTCGAGGCCGAGCTGCCAAAAATCGTCAAGGGCGGCGTCGCCAGCCACGAATACACGCAGGAAGATGCCATCGCGGCCATCAAAGCCAACATCAAGTGATGGCTGACCTGTTGCCGCTGGCATCGCCGACCGGATATCGTTGAGTATGCCTGAGGTCAACGCAGACATCGTCAGACTGGACGGCGCCGAAAAACATCTCGGCGCCGCCAAATTGGATATAGTCAGACTGAACGGGGCCGAAAAACATTTCGGCGCCGTTCGGGCGCTCAACGGCGTCGACTTCCACGTTGTATCAGGCGAGTGCGTCGGCCTGGTCGGCCACAATGGCGCGGGCAAATCGACGCTGATGCATATGGTGTCGGGCACAATGGTGCCCGACAGCGGCCAGATCGCCGTGCGCGGCGGCATCGAGGACCACTATTCGGTGCCGCGCGCGCAAAAGCTCGGCATACGCTGCGTGTTCCAGGAATTGTCGCTGTGCCCCAACCTCAGCGTCGCCGAGAACACCCGCATCAATCACCCGTCGCTGCGCGGTTTTGGCTGGCGGCGCAAGGCGGCTGATCTCATCGCCGCCAAGCTCGACGAGATCTTTCCGGGCCACAGCATTTCGGCGGCCGACATTGCCGGCGACCTTTCGATCGGCCGGCGCCAGATGGTCGAAGTGGCGCGCGCCTTCACGGTGACGCAGGATCCGCTCGAACTGGTCATCCTCGACGAGCCGACATCCTCGCTCGACGCGCACACCGCCGGTCAGTTGCTGGCCTTCGTGCGCCGCTTCGTGGCTGGTGGCGGCAGCTGCATCCTGATCTCGCATGTGCTGGGCGAGGTGCTGAACAATGCCGACCGCATTGTGGTGATGCGCGACGGCAAGGTCGTCGCCGCCGATGCGGCCAAGGCTTTCGACCGCGAAAAACTGGTGACGGCGATGGGTGGCGCGGAAGTGCGTGAGAAGATCGCGGCCGAGGTGGCGGCCAAACCGGCGGCCGGGCCGCTGCGGGTCCGGGCCCGTCCGGCACGGCAGGAGGACGGCAAGGAACTCGTCGCGCATGCAGGCGAGATCATCGGGCTGGCCGGGCTTGCCGGCCACGGACAGACGGATCTGTTGCTGGCGATCTTTGCCGCTGCCCAGCGCGCCAGGACGGGCATCGAGGTGACCGCGCCGGTGGCGCTGGTGGCCGGCGACCGCCAGTCGGATGGGATTTTCCCGCAATGGTCGATCTCGGAGAACATCGGCATCCGCTCGCTGGCGCGCTTGCGCAACGGCTTGCTGATCTCGCCGCAACGCGAGGCCGAGCTCGCGGCGTTCTGGCAAAAGAAGATCGGCATCCGCACGCCGGATATGAACAACAACATTTTTTCGCTGTCCGGCGGCAACCAGCAGAAAGCCCTGTTCGCGCGGGCGCTCGGCTCCGACGCCAAGATCGTGCTGATGGATGATCCGATGCGCGGCGTCGACATCGGCACCAAGCTCGAAGTCTATGACCTCGTGCGCGAAGAGGCGCGTCTCGGCCGCACCTTCCTCTGGTACACCACCGAAACCGAAGAGCTCGACAATTGCGACCACATCTATGTCTTCAAGAACGGCCGCATCGTCGCCAACCTTCGGCGCGACGAATTGACGGAGGAAAAGATCATCCAGTCCTCGTTCGGCGACGCGGCCTGAGATGACGACAGCAACCGTCGAGACCGCCCCAAAAGGTTCTGCCGAACGCAGCGCACTGGCGCGCGCGCGGCTGCTGCGCGGCCTGCTGCCGGCGCTGTCTCTGGTGCTGGTGCTGCTGGCCATCGCCTGGCTCAACCCGCGCGCCATCAGCTATTTCGGCTTCAGCCTGATGCTCAATCTGGCGATCCCGATTGCGCTGGCGACGACCGCGCAGATGTTCGTCATCGCAGGCAATGAGCTCGATCTGTCGATCGGCACCTTTGTCGGTTTCGTCGGCTGCGTCACCGCGACATGGCTGAAGGATGCGCCGCTCGCCGGCATCGTCATCCTGCTCGGCTCGATCGGCG
The DNA here is from genome assembly GCF_056403215.1 of Mesorhizobium sp. P2_H9. NCBI lineage: Bacteria > Pseudomonadati > Pseudomonadota > Alphaproteobacteria > Hyphomicrobiales > Phyllobacteriaceae > Mesorhizobium > Mesorhizobium sp. P2_H9. Next base: position 185,321 of record NZ_JBFUFX010000006.1, read on the forward strand.
TCTACGCCCTGCTCGGCGCGCTGATCCATTTGCGCAATCTGCCGTCGATCGTGGTGACGCTGGGCATGAGCTTCGTCTGGCAGGGCCTTGCCATCCTCATCCTGCCAAAGCCCGGCGGCAAGGCGCCGGACTGGCTGCTGTCGCTGATGGCGTTCAAGCCGCCGTTCATTCCGTTTCCGATCATCGCCGCGCTGCTGATCGCAGCGGTCGTCCATTTCGGCCTGATGCGCACGTCCTATGGCGTCATCCTGCGCGGATCCGGCGGCAATCCTGCTGCACTTGGGCGCGCCGGCTGGTCGCTGCTGCGAACCAAGATCGTGCTGTTTGCACTGACCGGCCTGTTCGGCGTGCTCTCGGGCATGGCGCTGATCGGCATCACCACCTCGGCCGATGCCAATATCGGCAATGGCTACACGCTGCTGTCGATCGCCGGCGTCATCCTCGGCGGCGGCGAATTCGTCGGCGGCCGGGTGTCGCCGATCGGCGCGGTGCTCGGTGCGCTGACGCTGGCGCTCGCCGCCTCGCCGCTGCTCACCTTCATGCACATTCCACCCGACTGGCAGGTGGCCGCCAACGGCGCCATCCTCATCATCGTGCTGGCGGCCCGGGTGCTGATCAGCCGCAAGGAGAGATGAGATGGCCTCGCTGCGGACAATGCTGGCCAAACCCTGGATCTGGTCGTTTCTCGGCGCACTGCTGGTGTGGCTGGCAACCATCGCCTTCACCGGCGGCTATGGCGGCGGCGGCATGATCACGGCGGCCCTGTCGCTTGCCGTCTTCACCGTCATCGTCGGCGTCGGCCAGATGTTCGTCATCACGCTCGGACCGGGCAATGTCGACCTGTCGCTGCCGGCCAATATCGGTCTGGCCAGCGCGGTCGCGATGAAAGTGATGGACGGCAATGATTCGATGATCGCGGTCGGGCTGCTGGCGGCGCTCGCCTGCGGCATGGCGATCGGCGCCGCCAATTATCTCTTGATCTGGGCGCTGCGCATTCCGCCGATCATCGCCACTTTGTCGGCGAGCTTCATCATCCAGTCGATCGACATCAGCTACGGGCGCGGGCTGCAGATCAAGCCGCCGCCAGGCTTCGCCGATTTCGCCAACTGGCAGGTCCTTGGCATTCCGGTGCTGGCGATCCTCACGGTTCTGTTCACCATAGGTGCTGCCATCGCGCTGCAACGCATGATCTACGGCCGCTCGGTGCTGGCGATCGGCCAGAACATCCGTGCCGCCTGGCTGGCCGGCGTCAATGTCGGCCGCATCCGCTTCCTCACCTACACGCTGTCGGGCGCGCTCGGCGGCATCGACGGGGCGCTGCTGGCCGGCTATTTCCGTGGCGCCAATGTCGATATCGGCAACGAGTATCTCCTGGCCTCGATCGCCGTCGTCGTCATCGGCGGCACCTCGGTGGCGGGCGGCAAGGCCAATGTGCCGGGCGTCTGGGGGGCGGCACTATTCTTGGTGCTGCTTCTCACCATGCTCAACACATTCGGCGTCAGCGCCGGCGTTCGACTGTTGCTGACCGGGCTGATCATCGTCGGTGTCATTACGGTGGCGGGCGGGCAGAAGGCGGTGCGGTAGGGCGCCGGCTCTCACTGATCCAGCACTGGCAGAATGCCGTCCTCGCCGGAATCCGGTTCCAATCGGGATATTGGCCCTGTAAACACCCGCAGGCGCGGTTTCGCTACTACGGGAGGTTCTGCTTGTCCAATTTCGTCAGCGTCACCAGGGACAACGACGTCGCCATCGTCACCATCGACAATCCGCCGGTCAATGCGCTGAGCTTCCATGTCCGCGAGCCGCTGATGCAGGCGCTGGTTGCCCTGCGCGACGATCCGTCGGTCGCGGCCATCGTCATCGCCTGCGCCGGGCGGACCTTTGTTGCCGGCGCAGATATCACCGAGTTCGGCAAGCCGCTGCAGCAGCCGGAGCTGCGCGCCATCGTGGCGACGCTGGAGACCATCGCCAAGCCGACGGTCGCCGCCATCCACGGCACGGCGCTCGGCGGCGGGCTGGAACTGGCGCTCGGCTGTCATTTCCGCGTTGCCGATGTCCACGCCAAACTCGGCCTGCCGGAAGTCAAGCTCGGGCTGCTGCCGGGCGGCGGCGGCACCGCGCGGCTGCCACGCCTTGTCGGCGCGCAGAAGGCGCTCGGCATGATCGTTTCAGGGACGCCGATCGGCGCGGGCGATGCGCTCGTCTCCGGCCTGGTCGACGCCCTCTTCGACCGCGACCTTGTCGCGCAGGCAACTCGTTTCGCCACCGAAATGGTTGCAAAGGATGGCCCGTTCGTAGCGGTGCGCGACCGCAACGAGCGGCTCGAGGAAATTGATCTCCCGGCCTTCGACAAGGAGGCGGCGGAGCTGGCGAAAAAGGCGCGGGGCCTCGACGCGCCGGTCGCCTGTGCGCAAGCGGTTCGCAACGCCATGACGCTGCCATTCGACGAAGCGCTGGCCGCGGAGCGTGCGCTGTTCCTAAAACTCGTCGCCGGCGACCAGTCGCGCGCCCAGCGGCACCTGTTCTTCGCCGAACGTGAGGCGGCAAAGGGTCCCGGCAGGGATGTCGCCAGGCGCAAGATAGAACGCGTCGGCGTCATTGGCGCCGGCACGATGGGCGGCGGCATTGCCATGGCGTTTGCCAATGGCGGTTATCCCGTCACCTTGCTGGAAACCAGCGGCGAGGCGCTGCAACGCGGGCTGGCGACGATCGAGAAAAACTATGCCGTTTCGGTGACGCGCGGCTCGCTGAGCGAAGACGCCAAGCTCGAGCGGCTCGGCCTGTTCATGGGGTCTACCGACTATGCCGATCTCGCCGATTGCGACCTGATCGTCGAGGCGGTGTTCGAGGACATGGCGGTCAAGCACGAGGTGTTCGCCAAGATCGACACGGTGGCCAAGTCGGGCGCGATCCTGGCCACCAACACCTCCTATCTCGACGTCAACGCCATCGCCGCGGCGACGTCGCGGCCGCAGGATGTCGTCGGCCTGCATTTCTTCTCGCCGGCCAATGTCATGAAGCTGCTGGAGATCGTGCGGGCCGAGAAAACCGCGCCTGATGCGCTGGCGACGGTCGTCGAGCTGGCGCGGCGCATCGGCAAGGTGCCGGTTGTCGTCGGCGTCTGCCACGGCTTTGTTGGCAACCGCATGCTGGCCGCGCGGGGTTCGGAATCCGAGGCGCTGCTGCTGGAAGGGGCAACGCCCAGCCAGATCGACAAGGCGTTCACCGATTTCGGCTGGCCGATGGGGCCGTTCCAGATGGGCGACCTCGCCGGCCTCGACATCGGCTGGCGCAATCGCAAGGCGCGCGGTCTGACGGCAGTGATTGCCGACACGCTGTGCGAACAGGGGCATTTCGGCCAGAAGACCGGCAGCGGCTTTTATCGCTACGAGAACGGCTCGCGCACGCCTGCTCCCAACCCGAAAGTCGAGGCGCTGATCCGCGGCAAGGCTGCTGAGAAAGGCATAGCGCCTCGCGTGATCGCTACCGACGAAATCATCGAGCGCACGCTCTATCCCTTGGTCAATGAGGGCGCGAAGATTCTCGAGGAGAAGATCGCCGCCCGTGCCTCCGACATCGATATCGTCTGGGTCAATGGCTACGGCTTTCCCGTGGGCAGAGGCGGCCCCATGTTCTGGGCCGGCCTCGAAGGGGCGAGCAAGATCATCGCGCGGCTGGAGTATTGGCACGAGCGGACCGGCAAGGATTTCTTCAAACCGGCACCGTTGCTCAGGCGGTTGGCCGAAACCGGTTCGTGGGACGCTGCAGTCGGATAGTGCGGCCACGCCGGCGATCTTTCGCGCCCCCCTCTGTCCTGCCGGACATCTCCCCCACGAGTGGGGAGATTGGCAGCTTCGCCGGCAGCGCCTCTCTTGCGACGTTGGAGATTGGCGAAAGCATTGGTGACATCCGATCTCCCCCCGTGTGGGGGAGATGTCCGGCAGGACAGAGGGGGGCGCTGTCCGCAGACGTTTTGCAACTTCTGCTCCGCTATGGCTTCACCAAATTTGACCATGTGGACAAAAGTCAAGCGCCGTTCCATAGTTCCCCGTCTACATTCCTGAGAACAGCCGGCTCGACACGGCTGTCAGCCAGAGGGGCACTTCAATGAAAAACGACAACAGCAAAATTCAAGGGCTTTCGCGACGCAACGTGCTGGAACTGGGCGCGCTCGGCCTGGCGGCGGCCATGCTGCCGGGCAGCGCCTTTGCCAAGGACAAGAAGCTCAAGGTGGCGGCAATCTTCGCCACGCCGATCGAGGAGCCATGGGACAACCAGATCCATGTCGCCTTGCAGAAGGCCGAGAAGGAACTCGGCATCGAGTACAAATGGTCGGAAAAGGTGCAGACCGCCGATTTCAGCCGCGTCATGCGCGAATATGCGCAGGGCGGCTATCAACTGGTGCTGGGCGACGCCTTCGCAGCCGAACGCGAATCGCGCAAGACGGCCAAGCAGTTTCCGAAGACCGCCTTCCTGTTCGGCTCGGGCGCCGGGCCGGCCGAACCGAATTTCGGCGTCTTCGACAACTGGATCCACGAGCCGGCCTATCTCTCCGGCCTGATCGCCGGCAAGATGTCGAAGTCGGGCACGGTCGGCGCTGTCGCGGCGATGGGCATTCCGGAAGTGAACCGGCTGGTCAACGCCTTCTTTGCCGGCGCTAAGGAGGTCAACCCGAACATCAAGAAGAAGGTCGCCTTCATCGGCTCGTTCTTCGATCCGCCGAAGGCCAAGGAAGCGGCGATCGCCCAGATCGATGCCGGCGCCGACGTCATCTATGCCGAGCGCTTCGGCGTCATCGAAGCGGCGGCGGAGAAGAAGATCCTCGCCATTTCCAACATGTCCGACCAGGCGAGCCTCGGCCCCGACACGGTCATCACCGGGCCGGTCTGGGACATGTACCCGACGGTCGAACAGGCGATCAAGCTGGTCAAGGCGGGCGTCTTCACGGCGCAGGACTATGGCGATTTCTCGCGCATGGCCAAGGGCGGTTCGTTCCTGGCGCCGTACCACAAGTTCGACAAGACGCTGCCGGCAGAGGTGAAGGACCTGGTCGAGAAGAAGAAGGCCGAGATCCTGGAAGGCAATTTCCGCGTCGACGTGGACGAGAACACGCCGGTTTCGGACTAGGTTTACCCTCCCCCTCGTGGGGAGGGTCGATCCGCGAAGCGGAGCGGGGTGGGGGTCTTCGGCGCCGCACCCCCCACCCCGTCTCACGATCTTCGCTTCGCTGCGATCGTAAGCCGACCCTCCCCACAGGGGGGAGGGTGAAGACCCGCAGGAGCACCGTTGCCCGCCCCACTCATCGAAATGCGCGGCATCACCAAGGCCTTCGGCGCCGTCAAGGCGAACGAGGCCGTTGATCTGAGCGTCGCACCCGGCGAAATCCTCGGGCTGCTCGGCGAGAACGGCGCCGGCAAGACCACCTTGATGAACGTGCTGTTCGGCGCCTATGCGCCGGATGCCGGCGAGATCCTGATCCAGGGCCGGCCGGTGAAGATCAACAGTTCTGCCGATGCGCTGGCCGCCGGCATCGGCATGGTGCACCAGCATTTTCACCTGGCACCAAGGCTCACGGTTCTGGAGAACCTGCTTATCGGAATTCCCGGCAAATCCGGCCGCATCGACCGTGCCGGCGGGCTGGCGCGGCTGGCCGCGATCGGCCGCCAGCATGGGCTGACGCTCGATCCCGACCTTCCCGTCTCGGCACTGTCGGTCGGCGAGCAACAGCGGCTGGAAATCGTCAAGGCGCTGTTTCGCGGCGCGCGGCTCTTGATCCTCGACGAGCCGACGGCGGTGCTGGCGCCGACAGAGGTCGACGGGCTGTTTTCGGCGTTGCGCTCGATGGCGGCGCAAGGGCTCGGCATCATCTTCATTTCGCACAAGCTCAATGAAGTCAGGGCGCTGACTCATCGCTGCGTGGTGTTGCGGCTTGGCCGCGTCGCCGGCCGCGTCGATGACCCGGCCAACACGACCTCCTCCGAGATGGCAACGCTGATGTGCGGCCATGAGATCGTGCCGCCGGCCAGAGGGCCATCGACGCCAGGTGCTGCGGTACTCACCCTCGATGGTATTTCCACGTCGCATCATTCCGGCATGGCGCTGCTCGATGTGTCGCTCTCGGTCCGCGCCGGTGAAATCCTCGGCATTGCGGGCGTTTCCGGCAATGGCCAGCGCGCGTTGGCCGAGGTGATTTCCGGCGTGCGTGCGCCCGATGCCGGCAAGATGACGATAGCCGGCAAACAAGTCTCGCGGTTTTCACCGCGCGAGGTGCAGGGGCTCGGTCTCGGGCGCATTCCGGAAGACCGCATGACGACCGGGCTGGTCACCAATCTGCCGCTTGCCGATTCGATGGTGCTGCCGCGCATCGATACGGCGGCTTTCAGCAGCAGGGGCTTGCTCAAGCCGGATGCGATCCGCGCCTTTGCCGAGGAGCAGATCAAGGCCTATGACATTCGCTGCCCCGGGCCGATGACGCGCGCCGGGGCGCTGTCAGGCGGCAATTTGCAAAAGGCGCTTTTGGCGCGCGAACTCGCTTTCGATCCAAAGGTGCTGATCGTTTCGCAGCCGACGCGCGGCCTCGACATTGGCGCTGCCCGCTTCATCCACGAAAAATTCCTCGACATGCGGGCCAAGGGCTGCGGCCTCATCGTCATCGGTGAGGATCTCGAAGAATTGCTGGTGCTCTGCGACCGCATCGCGGTGATGTATGAGGGCCGCATCGCCGGCACGCTCGACAGTGCCGATGCGACAATAGCGCGGCTCGGCCTGCTGATGACCGGGGCGGAGGGGAGGGCTTGAACCATGCCGTTGCCTGACTTTCTCAGACGTCATCCACAACACATCGTTTTGGGCGTCAGCGCTGCCCCTCACCTGCCTGCCGGCATCCTCTCCCCGCATAGAGACGGGGAGAGGGGCGCTCTCATCACGGCTTTCGCCAATTTCCGGCGTTACAGAAAAGGCGCCGAGGCTGCGGCTAGCTCCCTTCTCCCCGTCCCTATACGGGGAGAAGGTGCCGGTAGGCGGATGAGGGGCAGCGCCAACGGCGCATGCATCGGTTCGACGACTGTACCGAGGGCGGAGGTGTAGCTGATGTTCCGCCTCGAAGTCCGGACGTCAACACCTGCCTGGTTCAACCTTGCTTTGCCCCTGCTCGCCATTGTCGCAACGCTCATCCTGTGTAGCGGCCTGATCGCGCTGGCCGGCGCCGGCATTCTCGAAGCCTATGGCGTGATGTTCACGGCTTCGTTCGGCGACAGCTACGCCATCACCGAAACGCTGGTGCGCGCGGCACCGATGATCTTCACCGGGCTGGCCGTCGCCGTCGCCTTCCGGGCAAAGTTCTGGAACATCGGCGCCGAAGGCCAGTTGCTCGCCGGCGCGGTCGCCAGCTGCTTTGTCGGCGCCATCCCGATGCCGGGGCCGCTCGCCATGCTTTTGATGGCGCTGGCGGGTGCGGCCGCCGGGGCTGCGGTGGCGCTGGTGCCGGCGACGCTGCGGGTGAAATTCAAAGTCGACGATGTCGTCTCCTCGCTGCTGCTCAATTCGGTCATCTATTACGCCCTGATGGCGCTGATCGAAGGGCCGTGGAAGGACACCTTCAGCGGCTATCCGATCTCGCCGCCGATCGAGGATTCGGCCAATTTCCCGGTGCTCATCGAAGGCACAAGGCTGCATCTCGGCGTCGTCGTTGCGCTGCTCGCTGCACCGCTGATCTGGTTCCTGATCGTGCGCACGACGCTCGGCTTCAAGATCAGGGTCACCGGCGAAAACCCGGAAGCGGCGCGCTATGGCGGCATCCATGTCGAACGGGTGCTGCTCTCGACGGCGCTGCTCTCCGGCGCGCTGGCGGGGCTCGCCGGGGTCGGTGAGGTCGGCGGCGTGCATTTCCAGGTGATGAGCGACATCTCGCCGGGTTACGGCTATTCCGGCATCGTCGTTGCCATGCTGGCGCGGCTCAATCCGCTCGGCGTGGTGCCGGCGGCGATCTTTCTTGCCGCCGTGATGACCGGGGCCGAAGCGATGTCGCGGGCGACCGGCGTGCCGGCCTTCCTCAGCGATGTTATCCAGGGCACGGCGCTGCTCGCCATGCTGGTGGCGTTGCTGTTCACCGCCTATCGCATCCGCCGCGTCGGAGTTGCCAGATGAACGCGGTGTTCGAACAGATCTTTCAGGTCGGCTTTCTGGCCGCCATCATCCGCATTGCCACCCCGCTGGCCTTCGCGACGCTCGGCGAGATGTTTTCCGAGCGCGCCGGCGTGCTCAATCTCGGCATCGAGGGCATCATGCTGCTCTCGGCAATGACCGGCTTCACCGCCACCAGCCTCAGCGGCAGCCTGTGGCTCGGCGTGCTGGTTGCGGTGCTGACCGGCATGCTGATGGGTGCGCTGCATGCGCTGTTCACGGTGGCGCTGGGTTTGAGCCAGCATGTCTGCGGTATCGGCGTCACGCTGTTCTCGTCGGGCCTTGCCTACTTCCTCTACCGGCTGATCTTTGGCCAGCAATCGGTGCCGCCCAACATCAAGGGCTTCGCGACGCTGCCGATTCCGTTCCTCTCCGATATCCCGGTGCTCGGGCCAGCAATATTCAACCAGTTTTCGCTGGTCTACATGGCGATACTCGCCATCCCGCTCGCCGCCTTTGTGCTCTACCGCACGCCATGGGGGCTGTCGGTGCGCATGGTCGGCGAAAATCCGCGCGCCGCCGATTCGGCCGGCGTCAGCGTCATTGCCACGCGCTTCCATGCGGTGATCCTCGGCGGCGCCTTGATGGGGTTGGCCGGCGCGTTTCTGACCATGGCGCAGTTCAACGCCTTCACGTTCGGCGTCGTATCGGGCCGCGGTTGGGTGGCGATCGCTCTGGTCGTCTTCGGACGCTGGGATCCCTGGCGCTCGGCAGGTGCGGCGCTGCTGTTCGCTTTCGTCGATGCCTTGCAATTGCGCATGCAGGCCAGCGGCCTTGGGCATATCCCCTATGAAGCATTCCTGATGCTGCCCTTCATTTTTACCATCGTCGCCATGGCAGTGATGTCGCGCAACGCGGTGGCGCCATCGGCGCTGCTCAAGCCGTTTCGACGGGAAGAGCGGTAGACGCTCGCTCCTCACATCGGCGGCCAATCGACCGCGACGCGCCTCGCTCAGCAAACCACAACCAATTTCTCGTCCAGTTGGAGAAAATCGTTCCAACAATTGCTCAAAAATAGCAATCGACAAAGTCTACTGATTTTATAGATTAAACGCCGAGACGGAGGTCGGTATGTCCTATATCCAGAACGCCCAGACTGATCGCAACGGCCAAAGGCTGGCCAATGCCCAGACCTTTCGCCCGGCCTATGCGGGCGCTTTTGCCTATCTCGTCTTTGCCCTCGCGTTTGTGTTCACCGGGGCAGTGGTGCTGGGTCTTATTCCCTGAGTGACTTATTTCCTGGGTGACTGGGGGTAGCGGCCTACCGCTTTCAGGCAACCGGAGTTGAATGAACCCCTAATCGCGGTGCGCTTTCGCGCGCCTGCTGATTGCAACGTGATGGAGGAGATGGCGATGCCGATCGAGTTCACGCATGTTCCCGGTAAAACGCACCCCGCCGGTTCGGCCGTGCCCTTTTTCTACGATTTTCTGGAGACCGCGACAAAACTGTCGCTGATCGAGGATGCCGGTTTCCAGAAGATCGTCGTCGACGACCAGGCCGGACTGCTCACCAATATGGACATTGCCGCCCAGGCACTGGACCGTACCTCGTCGCTGGAAGTGGTGCTCACGCATTGGGCCGGCGTGGTCGAGCCGACGGTGGCGGGGCGGCAGTTGGCGGCGCTGGACGCCAAAAGCGGCGGGCGGCTGTCGCTGCGAATGCTGAGCGAGCCATTGAGCGATGACGATGCCGAGACACGTCCGGCCGGCCATACGGTGGTCTGGCAGCGCATCGACGAGTATCTGGTGCTGCTGAAGCGGCTGTGGTCAAACGACCGGCCGTTCGACCATGAAGGCGCCTTCTACAGCGTCAAGGGCGGCTACGTGCCGCGCAAGGGGCCGCATGGCGCCGACGTCACCATCCGCATGGGCGGCCAGTCCGGAACGGCGCTCAAGGTCGCCGGCCGGCATGCCGATGTCTTCGAACTGACGCCAGGCTCGCTCGACGAGATCCGCCAGCTGATGGAGCGCGTGCGCAGTGCTGCCGCCGAACACGGCCGCGCTGGCAAGGTGCGGTTTGCGCTCCCCGTGCGAATTCGTTCGGAAGGCAATGCCACCGGCCACAAGGCGGTCGACGTCTTCGGGCCACCGGCACAGATCGCGCTGTCGCTGCTGCCCTACGCGGCCCTCGGCATCCACGAGTTCATGATCGTCGGCGTCGACAGGCCGCGCGAGATCGCGGCGGCGGGGCGCGAAACGATCGCGCTGTTGCGCAATTCGCTGGCGCGTCGCGAGGCGGAAGTTGGCCAGCCCGGGGCGTTCGCACATCGTGCAACGCCGGATGTGCATACGGCAGGCTGAGGCGACCGTCCTCAGTCCTTCTGGCCCGCCTTGCCGCTTAGTTGCGACAAGGCGGCGATCACGGTGCTTGAATCGGTCAGCGCACCGAAGACACCGTCTTCCACCGTAACCATGTGCAGCGCCGCCTCGTGCGCCTTGCGGTCGCCGCTGGCGCAGGCGTCCGCGATGGTCAGGCACTGGAAATTGCGGTCGCAGGCCTCGCGCAACGTCGTGTGGACGCAGACATCGGTCGTGCATCCCGAGAACAGCAGATGCGTGATGCCTTGCGCGCGCAGGACCAGCTCCAGGTCGGTGTAGGTGAAGGCGCCGTTGCAGGTCTTGTCGACGATGATGTCTTCCGCCGCAACGTCGATCTCTGAGACAATCTGGAAGCCCGGGCCTGAGCGCAGCAGGATTTCGGTACCTTCGAGGCCAGCCCGCTTGCGGCGCCATTTTTCGTAGGGCGTCATGTCTGCCATATCGCCCCGATAGCCTTGCCTGGTGTGGATGATCCTGAGGCCGGCGGCACGGGCCGCCGCGATCAGCCGGCTCACCACAGGCAAGATCGCCCGCAACGGTGTGGGGTCGTACCCCTGTTTGGCGAAGTAGCCCGTCGTCGACAGGAAATCTTCCTGCAGGTCGATGACGATGAGTGCGGTATTTTCGGCGATCAGCCTGCCGTCATAGGGAAAATCGAAAGGGGTCGCCTTGATCATCTGCCGCTTACCTCGTTCCGGATAGGGCCATCGTGGCGAGCGATGTCGCCGCCGTCCATCCCCTTGGCGAGACCGACCAACTCTTGCCATTCCGGGGGTTTACCGCGCCTTAGGTGGATGCCTTCATCATGCGCGTTCGGTCCACGGGGATGATATATCTTGCTGGGTGCGGTTCTGCAGATGCTGCCGGGTCGGTTCATGGATGTGCGTATGCGCGCGTCCAAGGACTACGACACGCGTGTCGTCGAGCGGCCCGGACGCTGGATGAAACCGGCAGATCTGGAGCAACTGACGCACGATTTGCGGCTGGTCGCCGCGAAAACGCTGAAGGACGGCAGCCTGACCTACGGTGTTTTTTCCGGCGACCGCAGCCGGTTGGAACACGCCATCATCACCATCGTCTATCGGCGCGGCGACGGCCGGCCGATCGCCTTCAATGCCCTGGCGCCGATGGACATCTCGCTGGCCGGCAAGCTCTATGAGGTCTTGCATCTGGGACTGGTGATGGTCGATCCGGAGGAGCGCAGTCGCGGCCTGAGCTGGATCCTCTACGGCCTGACCTGCTTCCTGATGTTCCTGCGTAACCAGTTCAGGCCGGTCTGGATCTCCAACGTGACACAGGTGCCTGCCGTGGTCGGCATGGTGGCGGAGGCCTTTGCCAATGTGTTTCCCGATCCCCATTCCGGCGCGCGGCGCTCGCTGACCCATGTCCTTTTGGCGCGGCAGATCATGGCCCGCCACCGTCATGTCTTCGGTGTCGGTGCCGACGCCGGTTTCGATGAAGAGCGCTTTGTCATCACCAATGCCTATACCGGTGGATCGGACGAGCTGAAAAAGTCGTTCGAGGACACGGCCAAGCACCGGGTCGAGACCTACAACGACTTCTGCCGGAACCAGCTCGACTATCAGCGCGGCGACGATGTGCTGCAGATCGGCCAGATGAATTTTCAGGCCGCGCGAATTTATCTCGCCGATGCCGTTCCGCGCGGCTCGCTCGCGGCTCTCACTGTAGCGGGTACGGCGACTACACTGCAGCGGCTCATCCTGCCGGTGGTCCACTGGGCCGACTCTGGCCGGCAATGGGATATGTTGCGACCATGGACACGCTAGCGGCTGTGGTGCGCCGGTTCATCCGCACGCTGACGGAAAACGACGCATGACTTTTGACAACACATTTGTCGCCGACACCATTACCTCGCTGGCTGCCCTGGCCGGACTGCTGATCGTCATCGCGGTCGTCGGCGGGCGGGACACCGGCGATCCGCTGTCACGGCGTTTTCTGTTCGGCCTGCGGGTGCTGGCCGTGCTGCTGGCCTGCCGGATCCTCGACTGTATCACCGGCTTTGGCATCTTCCGGCTCGTCACCATCGTGGCCGCAGGCCTGTTGCCGCTGGCAGCCCTGCTGTTGACCGAGGGCCTGCTGCGCCGGCACGCTCCCTTCTTCCTCAAGTTCCTCGCCGCCGGCGGCGCCGCAGCCTTCCTGCTGCTGGCGATGATCCCGGAACGCTTCGCCGAGCCGTGGCGGATGGTGGCCCTGCTGCTTTTCCAGTTCGGCGGCTTTTTGGCGATTGGTTGGCTGGTGGTGATGCGCGACCGCGACAGCCTGTCGGCTGCCGAAAACCGCACGGTCGAGCGCATGGCGCTTTCGCTGCTGCTGATCATTCCGTTCATGATCACCGACTATCGGCCCGGCTTGTTCGAGGTGCCGGTGCGGCTTGGCGGAATCGCCATCCTGTTCCTGTGCTGGCTGACGATTGGCCTCGGCCGGCCGAGCCCCAGCCATCGCGACACGATCGGCGCTTTCGCCGTCATCGCGCTGAGTTCTATCTTCGCCGGACTGGCGTTGGGCGGCATCGATCATATCGGCTGGCGGGGAAGCGTGCAGGGCGTGGTGATCGTGCTGTCCGCAACGCTGCTCGCCGTCATCTACAATGACAGCGTCAGCCTGGCCGCCGAAAAACGCCGCGACTCGCTGCTGCGGCACATGGCCGAAGGCGATTTGACGGATTCGGCTCGCTTCCTGCGCGGCCTGCAGAACCATAGCCTTGTCGACGGCGCCTTGATCCTGCCGGCCGCCGAGCTTGGCGATTTCGATCTGAACGTTTTGACCCGGGCGCTGGAACAGGCCCCTGTGCGTTCCGTCGCGGATGTGCAGCCACAATCGCTTGCCGACCAGGACATCCGTGAACAGCTGGCCTGGCTGTTTGAGAAGTATGAGGCAACCCATGTGCTGCTGGCGACGCTCAACCCGTTGACCGTGGTCGCGCTCAACATGCCGGCGCTGGCGTCATCGCCGGGCGTGGAAATGGAACTGCGCGCCGTCCAGCGCATGGCGATGCTGATCGCGCAGCGCGAGGCCAAGACGTGACGAAAAGACGGGCCGGCATTTGCGCCGGCCCGTTCGTCATTTCCAGATCAAGCCGCCTTGGTCTTCATGTCTTCTTCTGCGCGCACCATCTTGGTCACGCCGGCGAAGTCGAGCTTGCCTGAGCCGAGCACCGGCACTTTCGCGACGACGCGCACTTCGGCCGGCACCATCAGGTCCATGGCGCCGTTGGCCTTGGCGAAGGCGAGGAATTGCGCGCGTGTGGCCTCAGTGGCTTCGGTGATGAGGATCAGCTTTTCGCCCTTGCGCGCGTCCGGCACAGTGGCGACGGCCGACAGCAAGCCCTTCCACAATTCGCCTGCGAGGGCCTCCACCGCAGCCAGCGAGATCATCTCGCCGCCGATCTTGGCGAAGCGCTTGGCGCGGCCGCGAATGGTGATGAAGCCGCCTTCGTCGATGGACACGACGTCGCCGGTATCATGCCAGCCGTCTTCCAGCGCCTCGATCACGCCAGGCTTCTCGGCCCGGAGATAGCCGGCCATGACGTTGGGGCCGCGCACGAAAAGCCGGCCGCCATCGTCGACGCCGGGCACCCGATCGAGGCGATATTCCATGCCGGGCATGATTTTGCCGACGGTGCCGGAGCGGTTGTACATCGGCGTGTTGATCGAGATCACCGGCGCTGTTTCAGTGACGCCGTAGCCCTCGAGGATGCGCACGCCGAACTTCTCCATATAGGTCATGCGCGTCGCTGCCTTGACCGGTTCTGCGCCGGCAAAGCAATAGCGTATCGAGCGGAAGTCGTAGGGGTGCGCGGTGCGCGCATAGCCCGAGAGGAACGTGTCGGTGCCGAAGATGATCGTCGCGTTCGAGCCGTAGATCAGTTCCGGCACGAGGCGATAGTGCAGCGGCGAGGGGTAGAAATAGACCGGCACGCCCGAGATCAGCGGCAGCACGGTGCCCGCCGTCATGCCGAAGGAGTGGAAGATCGGCAGCACGTTGAACACCTTGTCGCCCGAATGGAAGTCGATGCGCGACGCCGCCTGGGCGGCGTTGGCCAGGATGTTGCGATGGGTCAGCACGACACCCTTGGGCGTGCCTTCCGAACCCGAGGTGAACAGGATCACCGCCGCATCGTCGGGCTTGCGGGCAACGCGCGGCGTGCTCTTGCGCAGCAGGCCGAGCAGCTTGTCCTTGAGGCCGATGGTGGCGCGCAAATCATCGAGCCAGACGATGTCGACCGAGCGGCCAAGCTCCTCGACCACGGCGCCCAGTTTTGCCTGTTCGATGAACGCACGCGAGGTGAGCACGGTCTTCACTTCGGCGGCCTTGCAAGCGGAGAGGATGTTGGCGGCGCCGGCGGTGAAGTTGATCATCGCCGGAACCTTGCCGGAAGACATGACGCCGAGTAGCGTCGCGCAGGAGCCGTTGGCGTTGGGCAGCATGATGCCGAGCGTCTGTTGGCCGGCATAGAGGTGCTCGAATTTCTCGCCAAGCACGGCGGCAGCCGTCAGCAGCTTGCCGTAGCTCAGCGAACCGGTGACCGGATCCTGCACGGCGAGCTCTCTCATGCCGCGTTCGGTGGCGGTCTGGATAATCTTTTCCAGCACGGTCTTGTCGATGTCCTGGGTGCGGAAGACGAGGTCCGACATCACCTGATAGAGGGCAGACCCGGCCGCGGCGCGGCGCTTGCGGCCCTTCAGCTCCGGCGCAACCTCGAGCTTTACCGGTTCCAGAATGGTCACCTTGACTTTCGGGAACAGGCGGTGGCGCACATGCTGCGCCGACAGCCGCGAAAAATAGCTCTTCTCCAGCCCGTCGATGCGCACCGGCACGACCATCGAGCCGGTCTTGTCGGCGACCATGGCGGCGCCGTCATAGACCTTCATCAGGCCGCCGGTGACGGTGATGCGTCCCTCCGGGAAGATGACCAGCGGATCGCCGCCCTGCACGATCTTGATCAGCGTGCGGGTCGACATCGGCTTGGCAGGGTTGAGCGGCAAAGCGCGGGCAAGTTTCATGAACGGCTTCATCCACCAGGCCTGGGCGATGGTGTAGTCGATCGCGAAGACCGGTTCCTCGTCGGTCAGCGTCAAGGCCAGCGGGCCGTCGAGGAAGCTGACATGGTTGAGCGCCAGGATCGGCGCCTTGCCGGCTGCCTTGAGGTTGTCCATGCCCTCGACCTCCAGGCGGAGGAAGGCGCGGAACAGGATGGAGACGAAGTCGCGGAAGGGGTTGGTCGGCAGGAATTTCAGCATCAGCCAGGCGGCAATCGCGTTGGCCGCGGCGAGGCCGAACAGGATGCCGCCGGTGGAGACTTTCGCCTGGATCACGGCAACAATAATGCCGCCTACGGTCATGAAACCGGCATTGACGATGCTGACCGCGGCAACGACGCGAGCGCGGCGCGCTTCAGGTGACCAGGCCTGCACGGCGGCGAAGGTCGGCACCACCAGGAAGGCGGCTGCAATGGCCATGCCGGCAAGGTCGATGGCGACCCGGATCGTGTTCGGGCCAGCGAAGAACAGGGCAAGCGTTTCGGCCTGCGGCGAAGGCGTCATGCTCCAGATGGTCCAGGCCAGATGCAGGCCAAACAGCGCCAGCAGCGCCGTGCCGACCGGTGCGGGCAAGAGCACGATGCGGCCCTGCGACATCCAGGCGGCGATGGCCGAGCCGACGGCGATCGAGACGGCGAACACGGCGAGATAAACGGTGACCGCCATTTCGTTGCCGCCGAGCGAATCCTTGATCAGCGTCGGCAGGATCGACAGCACGATGGCGCCGATCAGCCAGAACCACGAGGTCATCAGGCCGGCGCGCCAGATGCGCATGTCGGTGCGCAATTCTGAGACCTGACGCCAGGTCGAGCGGAAGATGTTCTTGTCGATGACGAGGTCGGGCGCCGCCGAGCCGGTGGACGGAATATAGCGGCTGACGAGCCAGCAGCCGACGGCGAGCGCCATCATGATCGGTCCGAACACCGTGACGCCGATGCCATCGGCGGAAACGACGCCACCGGCAATGGTGCCGCCGAGGATCGCGGCAAACGTGGCGGACTCGATCCAGGCGTTGGCCTTGGGCAGTTCCTTGCGCTCGAGGTGATCGGGCAGGATGCCGTATTTGATCGGCCCGAACAGGGCCGAGATGATGCCGAACATCAGCAGCGCTACCATCAGCACGGGAATAGACGACAGCGCGATGCCGACGACGGAGACTCCCGCGGCGGCGATCTCGGCGAATTTCAGACGCTTGGCTATGAGGGCTTTGTCGAAGCGATCGGCGATCTCGCCGCCGAGCGCCGACAGCAGCAGGAAGGGGGCCATGAAGACAGCCCCGGCCAAGGTGACCAGAGACGCCGCCTGGTCCGCCGCCAGCGTGAACAGAATAAGGAACACCAGCGTGTTCTTGAGGAAATTGTCATTGAAGGCGGACAGGAACTGCGTCCAGAAGAGCGGCGCAAAGCGCCTGGACGTCATCAGATGAGCTGTCGGACGATTGATCGGGGCGATTTCCATAGCGGCGACTTCCATTGGGCAAGACCGGTGCAATCCTGACTGGATTGATCAGCGGTCTTGCGTGGTTTGGGTCTTGTTCTAGCGGGAACCCGGTTACACTTCGTTACTGCGGCTGACATCCATCAGCAGCTTCTCGGTCTTGGCGTCTTCCAGCCGGTTGATGAAGCGGTTTGATTCTTCCGCGTCACGCAGCGTCTTGGTGATGGTGATGGAGGTATGCACGAGCATGATGGCGGCCATTGCGTAAAACCCCTTGGCGGCAAAGCTTGCCTCCATGAAGTAGATACCGCCGGCCATCATCGAGGCGGCGACGGCGAAGCTGGCCATGGTGAATGTCTTCCAGGCGCTTGAATCCTTTGGAGCGTAAGTGTTGGGGGTCATCGGTATGATCCTTTCGTTTCAGGGTTAGGTTGCTTGGGCGTCGGTCTGTTTCAGGCCGGATACAATCAAGCCGGCTTGGCAATCCTGCTGGCCAGGCGTTCGAGCACGGCGTCGGCGCTGCTTCTCAGCGGCGCGCCGCAACCGGCGGCGGCCAGCTTTTCGCTAACCGCGGCCGGATCGCCCGACTGTTCCATCTCGGCCATGGCGGCAGCCGTGGCATCGATCTGCTTTTGCCGCGTGCGCAGCCGCAGGAGCGTCTCTTCGGCATCCTTCAGCGCCGACAGGCTGGAGCCGGGGGCGGTTTCACGAAGGCGCTGGGTGGTGTCGACCGCGGCAACGATGCGCTGGCCGCGCTGCAATTCGCGCAGCCGCATTTCGGAGGCGCGCACGATCCGCTTCAGGCGCTCGATCTCGGTGCCGAAGCTTTTCTGCGCCTCGCTGGAGGCATCGCGTTCGGCCTCCAGCAAGGCGATGGTTTCGGCCGCCTCGCGGGCCAGTTCGTTCTGTTCCTGCTCGATCGCGGCGATTGTGCGCTTTTCCAGGTCCTCGATGCGGGCTACCAATTTCTTGAATTGCACGATCTCCTGCTCGTTCTGGGCAATGGCGATGGCGACTGCCCGGCGGGCGGCGGCGATGGCGTCGGCGCAATCGCGGATCTGCTGGCGCAGGATCACCAGAGCGTTGCGATCGACAAGCGCTTCCGCGGCTTCGTGGCTGTGGCCGCGCATCAGCGCAAAAAACTGTTTCAACATTCCGGTTTCTCCTCTATGAACACTGTTCATGAATGCAAGATATCACATCGTGAACGGCGTTCAAGAGAAAAATGAACACTGTTCAAAAGTTTCAGAGTGAGAAGGTTAATGACGGCAAAACGGGACGCCAGGCGCGAGGATCTCAAGGGCAGGCTGATCACGGCCGCCCAGGCGCATATTCAATCCTCGGGCCTCGGCGGGCTGCGGGCGCGCGACATCACGGCCGACGCCGGCTGCGCGCTCGGTGCGCTCTACACCGCCTTCGCCGACCTCGACGAGCTCATCCTGCACGTCAATTCCATAACCCTGGCGCGGCTGGGCGCGGCCTTGCGTGAGGAAGCGACCAGCGCGGTTGAACCAAGGGCCAACCTGAGGGCGCTGGCCAGGGCCTACCTAACTTTTGCGCGCGACAACCGCATGCTGTGGGCGGCCCTGTTCGAGCATCGAATGGCGCCCGGCGTGGCGGTGCCCGAATGGCATCTGGCGGAACATGCGGTGCTTATCCAGCATCTGGTCGAGCCGCTGGCTGCGCTACGTCCAGCGGCGGAAACGCCGGATCTTTTGGCCCGTGCGCGCACGCTGTTCTCGGCAGTGCACGGCATCGTCGCCATTTCGCTCGAGGACCGCTTCATCGGCCTGGCGCCCACCGATCTCGAAAGCGAGTTGCTGAATTTTGTCGATGTGCTGGTGACCGGGCTCGAGACAGAAAGAAAGTGAGCGCTGTCCGCTCTTGTGCTCGCCGCCTGCCCGGGCCAAGACGCGGCGTTGAGTTTCTGGGCATCACGAAGAGCTGACGGCTTCCTCGCCCATGATTTAAGCCATGGTAGTCCTCTCAGGGCAGTCGTCTTTCCGGTTGGAGTGCAGCATGACGGTGTTCACACGTCGCAAACTTCTAAAGACCGCCGCAATTGCCGGCGTCAGTGGGGTCGGGCTTTCCGCCATGGGCAAATTCGGCAGCTGGGCAGCGCCGGAGCCGGTGGTGCTGAAGACAGCCAGGACCCAGGCGATGCTGATGGATATCGGCCCAACCAAGGATGTGCTGACCTATGGTGTATCAGGCATGCCGCCGGTGCTCCGGATGAAAAAGGGTGAGCCCTTCGCGGCACGGCTGGTCAACGGCATCGACGATCCGACGACGATCCACTGGCACGGCATTCGCGTTCCCAACAAGATGGACGGCGTTCCCTTTCTGGTGCAGCCTTATGTCTATGCCGGGGACCATTTCGACTATGGGTTCACACCGCCCGACGCCGGCACCTTCTGGTATCACCCGCATTGCAACACGTTGATCCAGATGGGCCACGGCCTGACCGGCGTCATCGTGGTGGAGAACCCCGGCGATCCGAAATTCGATGCCGAGGAGGTGATCAATCTGCGCGACTGGCGCCTTGGCGACGACGGCCAGTTCATCGATCCGTTCCGGCCGCGCGACGCGGCGAGAACCGGCACCTATGGCACGGTGCGCACCGCCAACTGGCTCGACCAGCCGTCCTATGACGCGCCGGCGGGAGGGCTGGTGCGGCTGAGGGTCGCCATCACCGACGTGACGCGCGTCTATGCCTTTGTCGTCGAAGGCGCCGAGGCGACGGTGATTGCGCTCGACGGCAATCCGGTGCCGCAGCGCTTTGCGCCCGATGCCTTGCTGCTGGGACCCGGCCAGCGCATGGAACTGGCCATCCGCATGCCCGACGACGATGGGGCAGTCGTCAGCTTGCGGGACGTCAGGGGCACCAAGCCCAAGGTGCTGGCGACCTTGCGCGCGGTCGGAGCATCGCTCAAACGCGACCTTCGCGATCTCGCGCCGCTGGAGGCCAATCCGGTGGAGGAGGTCGATCTCGGCAGCGCAGAGCATATTTCGCTGGCGCTCAGCGCCACGGCCGAAAACGTCCCGAGCGACGGCATCTGCGGTTCACTTGGCTACAGTTTCTGGGCCATCAACAAGGTGCCGTGGCCGGGCGATACGCCGGACCCGACCGCGCCGCTGGCCGAACTGAAGCTCGGCAAAAGCTATGTCATCGACATGGAAAACCTGACGCCGCAATCGCATCCGATGCATCTGCACGGCATGAGCTTCAAGGTGCTGTCATCCTCGACGCGCCGGGTTCAGCCGGTCATCTCGGACACCTATCTGATCCAGCCCAATGAGAAGGTTCAGCTCGGCTTCGTCGCCGACAATCAAGGCGACTGGCTGCTGCACTGCCACATCATCGAGCACCAGAAATCGGGGATGACGAGTTATGTCCAAGTGGTGTGAGGGCGTGGAAGCCGGTCGCAGTCATGGTCGAACGACCAAGGCGGCACACACTGTAGGCAAGGGTTTGGAAAAATCCGCTGGTGGAGCTGAGGAGGATCGAACTCCTGACCTCGTCATTGCGAACGACGCGCTCTCCCAGCTGAGCTACAGCCCCGTCCAGCGGATGGCGCATTTATCGGGCGCGGCGGTTTTCTGTCAAGGCGGCGTTTTGCCGAAATGACCGGGGCCAAACCTTCGAGCCGGCATGTCGCGGAAGCCGGGTCTTGCCGGTTTGGCATGCAATGGCTACATGTCGCGCAATCAATGGAGCTTTGAATGGACGCGCTTATCGATACGCTGATCTACGCGCTCGAACTTTACTGGTGGGTGATCATCGCCGCGGCGATCTTCTCCTGGCTGTACGCCTTCAACGTCGTCAATTCGCGCAACCAGGTCGTCAACAACATAGGCGGCGTGCTCTATCGGCTGACCGAGCCGGCGTTCCGTCCCATCCGACGCTTGCTGCCGGATCTCGGCGGCGTCGACATCTCGCCGATCATTGTTCTGCTGATTATCTTCTTCCTGGAACGGTTCCTGAACAGCACGGTAAGGTCGCTGTTCTACTGATCCGTGGAACCGACCGGATTTTTCAGAATTGGCCATAGTGGCATCGACCTGTTTGTGCGGCTGACGCCGAAGGCGGCGATGGACCGGCTGGAAGGCGTCGAGACTGCTTCTGACGGGCGGAGCCATCTGAAAGCCCGCGTCCGCGCCGTACCGGAAAACGGCGCCGCCAATCATGCACTCGAGAAGCTGATCGCCAAGGCGCTGGGCGTGCCGGCATCGGCGGTCTCGGTTGTCGCCGGCGGCACTTCCCGGCTGAAGACATTGCGGGTGCTGAGTGAGCCGGTGGCGCTGGCGAAGAGTGTTGAGGTGCTCAGCCACCAATCCAAGGCCTAGTTTCCTTCAATTGCTGTGGCGGTTCAGAACCTTGAGATATCGGCGGGACAGCGCCCCCCCTGTCCTACCGGACATCTCCCCCACTTGGGGGGAAATCGGCCGTCATCCCGGCTTTCGCTAATCTCCACCGCCGCAGAATGAGTGGCGCGCCGAAGCTGCCAATCTCCCTCCTTGTGGGGGAGATGTCCGGCAGGACAGGGGGGGCGCGAAGGATCGCCAACAGATGAAATGTCTATTGGCGGCGGTCAAATCAGCCCTTCAATCCCCCAACGGCAAGCGGGGATCGTCGACCTTCAGCGTGTTCACGCTCTGCTTGATGCGGCGCAGGCTCTCAAGAACCTTTGGCCCGCGCGTTTCCGCGACCGAGGTGGCGATCATGTCGACGATCGCCAAAAGCGCATAGCGCGACGAGGTCGGCTTGTAGATGTTGCCATCCTCGAGCGCCTGCAGATGGATCACCGTCTCGGCGGCCTTGGCGAGCGCGGAATCGGGTGCGGTGATGGCGACGGTGGTGGCGCCATATTGCTGGGCGACCTGCACCGCCTCGATGACCGAACGGGCATAGCCGGAGACCGAGAAGGCGACGAGCGTGGTCTCGGGTGTCGCCACCGCGGCATACATGCGCTGCAATTGCCCATCGACCTGCGCAAGCGCAGACAGGCCCAGCCGGAACAGCCGATTCTGCATCTCGGTCGCCATCATCGAGGAAATGCCGCCCGAGCCGATGCACAGGATGTTGCCGGAGGTGGCGATGCGCGCGGCGACACCGACCAGCACCTTCATGTCGAGATTTTCGCTGGCGCGCTGGATGGCTGATATCGCCGCTTCGGTGATGGCGGACGCGATGCGCTGTTCGCGGACATCGCGGTTCAGTGGTTCCGGCGACAGATACTGGCCGCCAATGGCGATGGCTTGCGCCAGGTAGAATTTGAAATCGCGCAAGCCCTCGCAGCCGAGGTTGCGGCAGAAGCGGGTCACCGTCGGCTCGCTGACGCCGACGCGGGCGGCGATTTCGGAGATCGCCGCCTTGGAGGCGAAGTCGAGATCGGAGAGCACCAGGCTGGCCAGCCGGCGGTCCGACTTGGTGCCGTCCTGCGACATCAATTGCAGGCGGGTGATGATGTCGGCCGGTGTTTTCATCCGCGTGGGTTCACAGGGGCAGGCCCGTTGCCGTGTCGAACAGATGGATGTTGCCGGGATCGACGGAGACCGGCAGCCTGTCGCCGGGCCGGATCTGCAGCCGGTCGCGGAACACGGCCCGCACGGTGTCGCTGCCGATCGAGCCATAGACATGGGTTTCGGCGCCAGTCGGCTCGACGACGTCGACATTGATCGCCATCGCGTCGCTTTCGCCGCCGATGACGAAGTGTTCGGGGCGGATGCCGGCCTCGACCGTAGCGCCATCCGACACCGCCTTGCCGGCAAGCGTCAGGCGCCCGCCGCCCGATGTCTCGAACCAGTTCTTGGTGGCCGTCGCCTTCAGTGCTCCGGAGACAAAGCTCATCGACGGCGAGCCGATGAAGCTGGCGACGAATTTGTTGGCCGGCTTGTCGTAAAGCTCCAACGGCGCGCCGACCTGCTGAATGCGGCCGCGGTCCATCACCACGATGCGGTCGGCCATGGTCATGGCTTCGATCTGGTCATGGGTGACATAGACGATGGTCGATTTCAGCCGCTGATGCAGCGCCTTGATCTCGGTGCGCATCTGCACGCGTAGCTGCGCGTCGAGGTTGGATAGCGGCTCGTCGAACAGGAACACCGAGGGTTCACGCACGATGGCGCGGCCCATGGCGACGCGCTGGCGCTGGCCGCCCGACAATTCCCGGGGATAGCGGTCGAGATAGGAAAACAGGTTGAGGACGCCGGACGCCTTCTTGACCTTTTCGTCGATAGCCGTGCGGGTCTCGCCGCGGATTTTTGGACCGAAGCCGATATTGTCCGCCGCCTTCAGATGCGGAAACAGCGCATAGGACTGGAAGACCATGGCGATGTTGCGCTGCTGTGGCGGCAACTCATTGGCGCGCACGCCGCCGATTAGCAGATCGCCGGCGGTGATCGTTTCCAGCCCGGCCAGCATGCGCAGCAAGGTCGACTTGCCGCAGCCCGAGGGGCCGACCAGCACGACGAACTCGCCGCTGTCGATGTCGAGGTTGATGTCTTCAAGGATCTTGTGCTGCCCGAAGGATTTCGACAGGCCACGAAACTGGACATCGGTCATGCTCACGCCCCCAATATGTCGTCGATGAATGGCAGGCAGCCGGCGGTCAGTCCGGCATCCACCGGCATCACCACGCCTGTTATGCCCGATGCGCGCTCGGATGCAAGGAAGGCCACCGCTTCGGCGACCTCGGAAGCGTTGACGATGCGGCCAAGCGGGTAGAGCCGTTGCAGCTTGCCGAGGATCTCGGGGTCCTTGGCCAGGCGGTGGTCCCAGGCTGCGGTGCGGATCGAACCGGGGCAGACGACATTGGCGCGCAGGCCGCTGCGGCCGAGTTCCACAGCAATCGATTTTGCATAGGCGTTGATGCCGGCCTTGGCCGCGGCATAGGCGGGGTTGCCGAAATGGGCGATGGCGTTGACCGAGGAGATGAAGACGACGCTGCCCGCGCCGTTCTTGGCCATCGCCTTGACCAACGGATCGGCGAAAGTCATCACCCCGGTCAGGTTCAGGTCCAGCTCGTGCTCGATCTTGTCGGAGTTTAGCGCCGGCAACGTCTCGGCGCGCGTCCAGCCGGCATTGTTGACGAGAATGTCGGGAACGCCATCCTTGTCCAGGATCGCCGCTATCGCCGCCTCGATCGAGGCCTGGTCGAGAAGGTTGAAGACGTGGCGCGAGGCAATGTGCGGACTCGCCAACGCCTCGCTCGACTGGTCGCAGCCGACGACGCGCGCGCCGCGCTCGGCCATCAGCCTCACGATCGCCGAGCCGAGGCCACCGCCCGCGCCAGTCACAACCACCGTTTTGCCTTCGAATTCGGCTCTCGAAACCACCGTGCGCGCTCCTCCAGGTCTTTGCACGTATACATCCTGTTGCCCCAAACCGCTGCGCATTCGGGCGACATGCAGGGGACAATTCGCAAAACGCTATTTTATGAAATGTAATTAAGCAACAGAATAATCTGCTTGCGAACCGCAAAATGATGGATAATGTAGGAAAGTCACATAAAGCTTGTGCCGCCGAATGGCGCGGGAGCCGTTATGCGCAGTCAAATGGGAGAGATCGAATGAAGCTTGCAAACTGGACTGCCGGCCTGCTGGCCGGAATGAGCATGCTGGCGCTGGCGGCGCAGGCAGACGCCGGCGAAGTGCGCGTCACCGTTGCCGAATATAGCGCCAAGACCGGCCCCTATTTCGAAAGCGTCAAAAAGGAATTCGAGGCGGCAAACCCGGGCATCACGGTCAAGTTCGAGGTGGTGCCGTGGGATGTGCTGCTGCAGAAGCTGACCACCGACATCACCGCCGGCACCAATGCGGATCTGTCGATCATCGGCACACGCTGGCTGATCGATTTCGTCCAGCAGGATGTCGCCGAGCCGCTCGACGGCTACATCAAGCCTGACTTCAAGGACCGCTTCATCGACACCTTCCTGTCGCCGTCGATCATGGACGGCAAGACCTACGGCCTGCCGATCGCCGCTTCGGCGCGGGCGATGTACTACAACAAGGAATTGTTCGAGAAGGCCGGCATCGCCAACCCGCCGGCAACCTGGACCGAGCTGCAGGAAGATGCGCGCAAGATCAAGGCGCTCGGCTCCGGCACCTTCGGTTTCGGCCTGCAGGGCAAGGAGATCGAGACCGACGTCTATTACTACTATGCGATGTGGTCGCAGGGCACCGAGATCCTCAACAAGGACGGCACGTCGGGCCTGAGCACGCCCGGCGCGCTCGAAGCCGCCAAGCTCTACAAGTCGATGATCGATGAAGGCCTGACCGAGCCGGGCGTCACCTCCAACAACCGCGAGGACGTGCAGAACCTGTTCAAGCAAGGCAAGGTCGGCATGATGATCACCGCGCCGTTCCTGTCCAACCAGATCAAGGACGAGGCGCCGAACCTGAAATACGGCGTGGCCGCCATTCCCGCCGGGCCGAGCGGCGCGCGCGGCACCTATGGCGTCACCGATTCCATCATCATGTTCAAGAATTCGAAGAACAAGGACGAGGCCTGGAAACTGCTCGACTTCCTGTTCACCACCGAACAGCGCGCCAAGTTCACGCAAGGCGAAGGCTTCCTGCCGGTGAACAAGGAAGAGGCCAAGATGGACTACTACGTCAACAATGCCGATCTGGCGGCGTTCACCGCGCTGCTGCCCGATGCCCGCTTCGCACCGGTCATCCCGGGTTGGGAAGAGATCGCGCAGATCACGTCGGATGCCATGCAAAAGATCTATCTCGGCGACGTTGAGCCCGAAGCGGCGTTGAAGGATGCGGCGGCCAAGGCCGACGCCGTGCTCAAGAAATAGGGCGTTTTCTCCCGACGCCCGGCGCGCCCTGTCTCAATCGGGGCGCGCCCCTTTCCATCATCCCGCCTGGCATGTGACTCTCAATCGCCACACCAGGGCGCAGGTCAGCCGATGCAAAATCGTTTCTTGCCCTATCTCCTGACCTTGCCCAGCCTGTTCCTGGCGGCGGTCGTCATCTTCTGGCCGGTCTGGGACCTGATCCAGATCTCGACCCATGATGTCAGCCGTTTCGGCCAGCTGCGCGACTTCAACAATCTTGCCAACTACCACGCCTTCCTTGCCGATCCCGATTTCCTGGCAGCACTCTGGCGCACCGGCGTGTGGACCGTGCTGGTCGTCGGTGGCGCGCAGCTGGTGTCCATTCCGGTGGCGATGATCCTCAACACCGATTTCTACGGCCGAGGCCTCGCCCGCGTCATCATCATGCTGCCCTGGGCGGTGTCGCTGACCATGACGGCGGTGGTCTGGCGCTGGGCGCTGAACGGTGAAAGCGGCATGCTGAACTCGGCGCTGATCGGGCTCGGCCTGATCCATGAGAACATCCAGTGGCTGGCGCGCGCCGAGACGGCCTTTCCGATGCAGGTGCTGATCGGCATCCTGGTGACGGTGCCGTTCACGACGACGATCTTCCTTGGCGGCCTGTCCTCGATATCAGACGATCTCTACGAGGCGGCGGCCCTCGAAGGGGCGACGCCGCTGCAGCAGTTTCGCGAGATCACCTTCCCGCTGCTGAAACCGTTCATCAACATCGCGATCGTGCTCAACACCATCTACGTCTTCAATTCCTTCCCGATCATCTGGGTGATGACGCAAGGCGGGCCGGCCAACTCCACCGACATATTGGTCACCCACCTCTACAAACTGGCGTTCCGCATCGGCAAGCTCGGTGAAGCATCGGCGGTGTCGCTGGTGATGTTCGCCATATTGCTGGTCTTCACCATGATCTATGTCAGGCTGGCGATGCGGGAGCAGCGCACATGAAGAACGGCAAGCTGAAGCGTTCTATCATCGCCTGGCTGCTGCTGGCGCCGCTGATCGTGGTGACGATCTTTCCCTTCGCCGTGATGTTCTTGACCGCGGTCAAGCCACGGCAAGAGGTGCTGTCGCCGACCTGGTGGCCGAGCGAATTCCACTGGTCGAACTTTTCCGACATGTGGGTGGCGACAGGTTTCGGCCAGGCGCTTGCCAACTCGCTCTATGTCTCGGTGATCGCCACCGTCGGCGCCATCCTGATCTCGGTTCCCGCCGCCTATGCCATGTCGCGCTTTCGCTTTGCCGGCTATGGAGCCTTGCGCCAGTTTCTGCTGGTTTCGCAGATGATTTCACCGATCGTGCTGGTGCTCGGGCTGTTCCGGCTGATGGCCGCCTGGGGCCTGATCGAATCGACGACGGCGCTCGGCTTCATCTACATGGCCTTCAACGTCGCCTTCACGGTGTGGATGCTGCAAAGTTATTTCGACACCATCCCACGCGATCTCGAGGAAGCGTCCTGGATGGAGGGTGCCGGCCGCTGGCTGACCTTGCGCAAGGTGTTCCTGCCACTGTGCCTGCCGGCGATCGCGGTGACCGCCATCTTCACTTTCATCAATGCCTGGAACGAGTTCGTCGTCGCGCTCACCATGCTGCGCAGCCAGGAAAGCTACACGCTGCCGATCCAGGTGTTTTCGCTGGTCGCCGGCCGCTACACGATCGAGTGGCACCATGTGATGGCCGCCACGCTGCTGGCGACCTTGCCGGTGGCGATCCTGTTCATCTGGCTGCAGCGCTACCTCGTCCGGGGGCTGGCGCTCGGGGCCGTCAAGTAACCGTTCTTCACTGCGGAGCTTTCATGCGCATCTTCACTGCCTCGCTGGCGACGGAAACCAATACATTTTCGCCGGTGCCGACCGACCGGGCCTCGTTCGACATGGCTTTCTACGCCGGGCCGGGCAAACATCCGGAAACGCCGACTTTGTGCTCCTCGCCGATCATCGCCTTGCGCAAGCGCGCGGCACAAGAGGGGCTCATCGTCATCGAAGGCACCGCAACCTGGGCCGAGCCGGGCGGGCTGGTGCAGCGGCAGACTTTCGAGGCGCTGCGCGACGAAATCCTCGGCCAGCTCAAGGCAGCGCTTCCGGTCGACGCCGTCATCCTCGGCCTGCATGGCGCCATGGTGGCGCAAGGCTATGACGATTGCGAGGGCGATTTGCTCGAACGCGTCCGCACCATGGTCGGCCCGGATGTGGTGATCGCGGCCGAACTCGACCCGCACAGCCATCTGACGCCGAAGCGCGTCGCCGCCTCAAATATCCTCGCCTATTTCCTCGAATTCCCGCACACCGATTTCTACGAACGCGGCGAGCATGTCGTCGAGCTTGGCCTGGCCGCTGCGCGCGGTGAGATCAAGCCCGTCATCTCGACCTTCGACTGCCGCATGATCCAGGTGCTGCCGACCAGCCGCGAGCCAATGCGCTCCTTCGTCGACCGCATCAAAGCCTTGCACGGCAAGGATGGCGTGCTGTCGGTCTCGGTCATCCATGGCTTCATGGCCGCCGACGTCGCGGAAGTCGGCACGCGCATCCTGGTCGTCACCGACAATGACAAGGCCAAGGGCGACGCGCTGGCGGAAAGGCTGGGGCGCGAGCTTTACGCCATGCGCAAAGAGACGGCGATGACCATGCTGAACACCAGTGACGGCATCGAGCGCGCGCTGGCCGTGCGTGTGCAAAATCCGGCCAGGCCGGTGGTCATCGCCGACATCTGGGACAATCCAGGCGGCGGCGTGGCTGGCGACGGCACCGTCGTGCTGCGCGCCATGCTGGAACGTGGCCTGAACAATATCGGCGTGGCGACGATCTGGGATCCGATCGCCGTGACCTTCTGTCAGGCCGCCGGCGAGGGCGCCGTCATCGATTTGCGCTTTGGCGGCAAGGCCGGACCGCTGGCGGGCGAACCGATCGACGCCCGCGTGCGGGTGGTGATGACCGTTGCAGAGGGCTGGCAGAGCTTTGGGCCGAGCCGCGTGACGCTCGGGCCGACGGCGCTGGTGCGCATCGAAGGCACCGAGGTCGACATCATCCTCAACACCAACCGCACGCAGACCTTCGAGCCGGACATTTTTTCCAACATCGGCGTCGATCCGCTGGCCAAGGACATCCTGCTGGTGAAGTCGACCAATCACTTCTACGCCGGCTTCGCGCCGATCGCTTCCGAGATCATCTATGTCTCGGCGCCGAGTTCGTATCCGAGCGATCCTGCGGTGACCAATTATACGAAGCTGACGCGGCCGATCTGGCCGCGGGTAGCGGATCCTTGGAAGGTGTGACGCAGCAAATCTCCCCCCTTGAGGGGGAGATGTCGCCGAAGGCGACAGAGGGGGTCGCCTCGCGTTGAGTGCCAACCCTTTTTCTGCCGCGGCAGGTCGCGCCCGGTCGGACCGACCCCCTCTGGCCGCTTTGCGGCCATCTCCCCCTCGAGGGGGGAGATTACGCGGCGCTACACCAGCCCGCGCTTCACCATCATCGCCTCCGGCGACGGCATCTTGCCACGAAACGCCGTGTAGAGTTCTTCCGGATCCTTCGAGCCACCGGCGGCGTAGATGTTTTTCCTCAATCGCTCAGCCAGCGCCGGGTTGAAGGGGTCGCCGGTCTCCTCGAAAGCGGCAAAAGCGTCGGCGTCGAGCACTTCCGACCACATGTAGGAATAGTAGCCAGCCGAATAGCCGTCACCGGAAAAGACA
The DNA here is from genome assembly GCF_056403215.1 of Mesorhizobium sp. P2_H9. Taxonomy (NCBI): domain Bacteria; kingdom Pseudomonadati; phylum Pseudomonadota; class Alphaproteobacteria; order Hyphomicrobiales; family Phyllobacteriaceae; genus Mesorhizobium; species Mesorhizobium sp. P2_H9. The sequence goes on from NZ_JBFUFX010000006.1 coordinate 214,843, forward strand.
TGGCCGAAATGCGGGGTGCGGTGGCGCATGGCGATGGTGTCGGGCATATCGAGCTTGTCGAGCGTTTCGGCTTCGAAACGAAGCGGCTCTTCCGGGCCGTTCGGCCGCGCGTGATAGGCCATGTCGATCAGCGCCGAGGCGGTGAATTCGACGGTGGCGAAGCCGGCGCCGAAAGTGCGCGCGGCCAGCATCTTGTCGAGTAGCGCTTTTGGCATCGGCTTGCCGGTGTTGACGTGCAGCGCGTGCTTTTCCAGCACCGCCGGCACGGTCAGCCAATGCTCGTAGAGCTGCGAGGGCAGTTCGACGAAGTCGCGGCTGACCGAGGTGCCGGCGACCGACGGCCAGGTGACGTCGGTCAGCATGCCGTGCAGCGCGTGGCCGAATTCATGGAACAGGGTCTTGGCTTCGTCGACTGACAACAGCGCCGGCTCGCCCAGCGGCGGCTTGGCGAAATTCATGATGTTGTAGATCACCGGCTTCGAACCGTGGCCGAGATGATAGCCGGATTGCAGCGCGCTCATCCAGGCGCCCGAGCGTTTTGAAGGCCGGGCGAAATAGTCGGCGAGGAACAGGCCGCGCTCGCTGCCATCGGCATTTTTCACCACGAACACGCGCGCGTCTGGATGCCAGGCGGCAATGCCTTTCTTCTCCTCAAAGGTGGTGCCGAACAATTTGGTCGCCACATCGAAGCAGGCGTCGATGATGCGCTCGAGCTGCAAATAGGGTTTCAGCTCCGCCTCGTCGAAGGCGAATTTCTCGGCGCGCAGTTTCTCCTGATAGAAGCGCCAGTCCCAGGCGGCGAATTGTTCGTTGCTGCCGGCAGCAAGCGCCAGCCTCTGCAGTTCGGTCTGGTCGGCGGCAGCCTTTTCCAACGCCTTTTCCCAGACCGGATCGAGCAGCGCGTGTACCGCCTTAGGCGTCTTGGCCATCGTGTCGTCGAGCTTCAGGGCAGCGAAGGACGCGTAACCGAGCAGCTTTGCCTTCTCGGCGCGCAGTCTCAGCATGTCGCGCACCACAGCGGTGTTGTCGGTGGCGCCGCCATTCTGGCCGCGCATGGTGAAAGCGCGGAAGGCGATCTCGCGCAGGTCGCGGCGTTCGGAGAAGGTCGAGAACGGCTCATAGATCGAGCGCGACAAAGTGACGGCGTAACGGCCCTTCTGGCCGCGCATCTCGGCAGCCTCGGCCATCGAGCTCTTCACAAAATCCGGCAGGCCGGCAAGATCGGCCTCGTCTAGGAAAAGCGCCCAGTCGCGCTCGTCGGCAAGCACGTTCTGGCCGAAAGTGGTGCCGAGCGACGACAGTTCTTCGCTGATAGTCGCCAGCCGCTTCTTGCCGTCGGCGTCGAGCTTGGCGCCGGAACGGACAAAGCCTTTCCATGTCTTTTCCAGCACCCGCAGCGTTTCGGCATCGAGCTTCAGGGAAGCGCGCCGCTGGTAGAGGTCGTCGATGCGTGCAAACAGTCTCTCGTTCATCGAGATCGCCGAGAAATGCCTGGACATTTTTGGCGAGATGTCTCGCTCCAGCGCCTGGATCGCTTCATTGGTGTGGGCGCCGGCCCGGCACCAGAAGATCGACGAGACACGGTCGAGCGCCTCGCCGCCAAGCTCCAGCGCGGCCAGCGTGTTGTCGATGGTCGGCGTCTCGGCGTTGGCCGATATCGCTTCGATCTCGGCCTCATGCGCCTTCAGCGCGGCGTCGAAGACGGGCGCAAAATCATCGTCGCCGATGCGGGAGAAATCGGGCAGGCCGAGCGGCCCTTGCCATGCGGTCAGCGGATGAGCGGCGAGGTCGACTGCTTTTGTGGACGGCATGGGTATCTTTCGCTGATTGGCAGTAAGGGGGTGAGGCGGGATATCACCGATGTAGGGCGCTGGTTCGCTTCGCGCAACACCGCAACCAGTCAGGTTTTCGTCAGTAGCCTTCGCAGCTTTCGGCGAGCGCGGCTTGCGAGCTGGCGGTGATGCGGTTGCCTGATATAGCGAAGGTTTCCTGCATCAGCATGTCATTGCTGGGGAAATCATAGCAGGCGATCACCGAGGTGACGCCGGCCTCGGTTTTCTCGATCCGGTGCCGGATCGCCGCTCCGGTGACGGCGGTTTGCCAGTCGTCGATGGAGGCGATGAATTCCTGTTTGTTCTGGACGACACCGAGGTCGTCGAGCTTGATCTGGACGTCATCGGCAAGCAGGTCCGACAATTCGGTGCGGTCGGCGACCAGCAGCGCCGAATACCAGCGGTCGATGATCGCGCCTTCATCGGCGCGGGCGGAAACGATCGAAAACAGCAGCGCGGCAATGGCGAACGCGATCGACCGGCAATTCCGCGTCATGCGCCGCCTCCTATGAGAGTTCCGGCCGCTCGAAGTCACCGGTCTCCTTGTTCATCACCCAAAGCTCGCCGGTCGAGATGTCGAACCAGGCGCCATGCAGGGACAGACGCCCCTTACCCTCGAGGATGGAGACGCAAGGAAAGGTCCGGAGATTGGCGATCGAGTAGCGGATCGAAATGCGCTCCAGCGCGGTCTGGCGCTCGGTCGCAGTCATGAAGGTGCTGGAAGACACGGTTTCGGCCGCCGGAGCGATCAGGCTCATCCATTTGCCGATGAAGTCGCCGGGCGACAAAGGGGCCGAGGTGGTGTCGAGCGCGGCGCGGATGCCGCCGCAGCGGCCATGGCCCATGACGACGATGTTCTTGACCTTGAGGCTCTGCACGGCGAATTCGAGTGCGGCCGAGGTCGAGTGGAACTGGCCGTCGGGCGCATAGGGCGGCACCAGATTGCCGACATTGCGCAGCACGAACAGTTCACCCGGCCCGGCGTCGAAGATCGCTTCGGGCGCCGCGCGGGAGTCGCAGCAGGCAACGATCATGGTTTCCGGGGCCTGGCCTTCGCGGGCCAGCGCGCGGTAGCGTCCGCTCTCGGTGAGATAGCGGCCGCTCATGAAATTGCGATAGCCGGCGAGAAGGTGATCGGGAAGATGGGGCATGGGCGGGGCGGGAGCCTTTCCGGGTTGGAGGCGGCAGCTCGTTTTCAGTTTAGAATGGCTCTAACGGCAAAACGGTGCCGCGAGCAATGCCGAATTGCGAAGGGCCGGGTCGCAAGTGCCATGCAGGACGCAAGGCTCGGCTCGCATTGGACGCATGCTGCTCATGCCCAGATGGCGACCGGAATGCCGAAACGGTCGGCGAGCGGTGGGTCCGGGAACGGCTTTGCTTCGCCCTTGGCGATGCGCCCGGCGATCAGCATCATCACGGCCGCGTCGAGAAAATCGTCGGCGGCGGCACCGCGCAGCGGCGCCTGGTCAAGAAAGGCTTTTTCATAGCCATGCCGGCAGAGCAACGCCTTGCGCTCTTCCATACCGGCCGGATTGACGGCGCCTTTGATCTTCTTCGGCAAGGACATTGCCTGTTCGCCGTTCAGCCGGCAGAAGGCGACTTCCGGATGCGATTCGAACACCCGGCCGCGCAATTCGGGGTGCGAAATCAGCAGCTAGTCGATCTCGCGGATCTTGGCAAAGATACCAAAGGCCTGGATCGAAGCGCCCCGCGGTGGATCGGATGTGGCCTTGGCCACCTCGCTGGCCCGGCGGTGCGCCGCATACCAGGCCTCGATGGTGGTGAAGTCACTGGTGTCGGCATAGAGCGCCGCGCGGGACGGAATCGAAAAGACGCTGGATTGCCTGTCGCCGAGCAAGGGCCGCACCAGCGCCTCCGGTCCGCGCCCGCCTTTTTGTGAGAAATCAGGCAGGCCGATCGGCATGTCGACGGCCACCGTCGCATCGGCGGGTAGTGCGTCGAGCATCGCAGCAAAGCTCGGAAAAACGGCGACCGACGGTGATGCATCCGGATCGCGGCGGACGGCGATCCAGCCGGCCTTGCAGCCGTCGACGCCGATAAAAGTCACGCCCTCTTGTCTCGCCCCGGATGCAGGAGGTGGCGAAGCTGTACCATCGCCATCGGGTGCGAAAGGCTCTGGGCATCGGTTTCGAGCTGCAGTTCGTCGCCGCCGCGTTTGGCCGTGCGCGCCAGAATCTCGTAGACCGCCGCCGTGGTCGATTGCAGCGCCTTGACCGCCGGTTGCCCGGACAGGATGCGGGCGAGATAGACGGCCGCCGTCAGGTCGCCGAGCCCGTTCGGCGGCTTGTCGATCAGCCGGTGTTCGGCCAGCAGCGCCTGGTTGCCGTTGATCAGCAGATTGCCGGTGCCGCCGGCCATCATCGCCGGCGCCGAGGTGACCAGCATGGTCGACGGCCCGGCATGCAGGGCGGCCGCCATCGCCGATTTCAGATCGGGCAGCGGCGCACCGGCCATCCATTCCAGCTCGTAGCGGTTGGGCGTCGCGATGTCGGCGATCGGCATCAGCCGGTCGCGCAAGGCGGCTGCCGTCGGTTCAGGCACGTAGAGCCCGCCCGAATCGCCCATCACCGGATCGCAGATGTAGATGGCGTCCGGCGTCCTGGCCTTGACCGCTGACACCAGCGAGGCGACGGCGTCGGCCTGGCCGGCCTCGCCGAGATAGCCCGACAGCACGGCGCCGACCTCGCCCAGCCACGGCGCGCGCTCGAGGTCGGCCATCAGCGCTTTGAATTGGTCCAGCGGCGGCACGATGCGCGTCGCCCTGCCATGGCCGGGATGCCAGGGCAGGATGACGGTCGGCACCGCCCATACCGGAAAGCCGAGCGTCTCCAGTGCAAAGACGGCGGCGCGGTTGCCGACCGAACCGCGAGCGACATGGCTGGAAATGACGATGACCGCGCGCGGCGCGTCGGGTTTTTCGGTGTCCATGGAATTCCTAGCTGCCCTGGGTGATGTAGAACACGAGCCAGATCAACAGGCCGATGGCGATGAGGAGCCCGAGCACCCTGCCAATGCGGGTGCCCCAGACCTCGATCGGGTCCGACCGATCGGCGTCCGCCGCGGTGACGTGATCGCGCGCGCCCTTCGCGGTCCGTGCGATGAACGAGGTGCCGCCCGGGTCGGTCTCGCGCGCCACGCGCTCGATAATGCGGCGCGATTCGCTGTCATTGTCGTGGCGCTCCGCCATGATGCCGTCCTGTTTGACCACGAGCTTAGCGTGTTCGCGCGGTCAATCACAGGGGCTCGCGAGCGGATGAGACGAGCCAGGGACAGCTGCTTGGGGGTCATTTTCTTGGCGGCAGATTGTGCTAATGCTTCGCATGCAACTTCTACCGAGGGACCACACCATGCTTGCCCAACGCCTTTCCTTCCGGACCTTGCCCGCTTTCCTGATGATGGCCGTCGTGCTGCCGCTGCTTGCCGGCTGCGGCTACAACACCATCCCGACGGCGGAGGAGAACGCCAAGGCAGCGTGGAGCGAGGTGCTGAACCAGTACCAGCGCCGCTCCGACCTGATCCCCAACCTGGTCGAGACGGTCAAGGGCTATGCCGCGCATGAGAAGGACACGCTCGACGCGGTGGTCGAAGCGCGCGCCAAGGCGACGCAGATAACGGTGACGCCGGAAACACTGAAGGATCCCGAAGCCCTCAAGAAGTTCCAGGATGCCCAGGCGGGGTTGACGAGCGCGCTGTCGCGGCTGATCGCGGTGTCCGAGGCCTATCCCGACCTGAAGGCCAACCAGAATTTCCTGGCGCTGCAGGCGCAACTCGAAGGCACCGAAAACCGCATCGCCGTGGCGCGGCGCGACTACATCCTGGCGGTCAAGGATTACAATCTGACGCTGAAGACCTTCCCCTCGGTGCTGTGGGCAACCTTCTGGTTCCGCAGCAACGAGCCGTTCGCCAACTTCACCGTCGATGAAGACAAGATGCAGCCGCCGAAGGTCGATTTCGGGACGAAGCAGGGCGGGTGACAGCCAGGGGCCATCTGTGGTGATTTTGCAGGCCGATGAGGGGCGGCACCGCATTCGCATTCTCGCGGTTGCGCTCTTGCTCTTCATCCTTTTCCTTCCCCTCACCGCCTTCGCCGCCGATCTCCCCGCCCTCACCGGGCGCGTCGTAGACAATGCCGGCATCATCGATGCCGCGACCGAGGCAGCACTCACCCGCAAGCTCGCCGACTTCGAGACAAAGAGCTCCGACCAGATCGTCGTCGCCACGATTCCCAGCCTCGACGCCGAGGAGATCGAACCCTATGCCACCCGGCTGTTCCGTTTGTGGAAACTCGGCACGGCGAAGGAGAACAACGGCGTGCTGTTGCTGGTGGCGCTGAACGATCGCAAGATGCGCATCGAGGTCGGCTATGGGCTGGAAGGCACGCTCACTAATCTGCACTGCAAACGGATCATCGAACACGACATGGTGCCGGCCTTCCGCGCCGGCGATTTCTCCGGCGGCATTTCTAAAGCCGTTGACGACATGGTCATGGTGCTGGAAGGCCGCAGGTGACGACATGACCGCATACATCATCAGCCCCTCGCGGCACCGCCATTTCGTCACCCTGACAGGCGCCGCCTTGTTGGCCATGGCGGTCTTGCTCATTGGCTTCGCGGCTTTCGCCGCGGATCTGCCCGCCCTAACCGGCCGCGTCGTCGACAATGCCGGCATCATCGATGCCGGCACCAAGGCGGCGCTGACCCAGAAGCTTGCCGACTTCGAGACCAAAGGCTCCGACCAAATCGTCGTGGCGACGATATCCAGTCTCGACGGCGAGGAGATCGAACCCTACGCCAACCGGCTGTTTCGCTTCTGGAAACTCGGCCAGGCAAAGGAAAACAACGGTGTCCTGCTGCTGGTCGCGCCGAACGACCGCAAGATGCGCATCGAGGTCGGTTATGGCCTGGAAGGCACGCTGACCGACCTGCACACCAAGCTGATCATCGAAAACGACATGGTGCCGGCCTTCCGCGCCGGCGATTTCTCGGGCGGTATCAGCAAAGCCGTCGACGACATGGTGATGGTGCTGGAAGGCAATCCGGAGGAGCTGGAGGCACGCGGCGAGCGCAACCAGCAGCCGCCCATCAACACCGACGATCTGTTCTTCGCCGTCTTCATCAGCATCTGGGCGATCATCTTCTTCGGCAGCATGGCGGCCTCCATTCTGCCGCCGATTTTTGGCCAGAAGCTGGGGCCTGGCCGCTATCGCTGGCTGGGCATGACTTTCGAGCCACACAAGCGATCGTCCAGCGGCGGCTGGTCTTCGGGCGGCGGCGGATGGTCGTCGGGCTCAAGCGGTGGTGGTTTTTCGGGGGGTGGGGGTTCGTCCGGTGGCGGCGGCTCCTCGGGGAGCTGGTAGGGCATGACAGCTGGACCCTTCAATCGGCCAGTATCCGACCGCTTCGCAGCGATCATCGGCATCGCCTTGTTGGCCATGGTCGCAATGCTGTTTTCGGCCTTTGCCGCCGACCTGCCTGCTCTCACCGGTCGTGTCGTCGACAATGCCAACATCATCGATGCCGCGACCGAGGCGGCGCTGACGCAGAAGCTCGCCGATTTCGAGAAAAAGGGTTCCGACCAGATCGTCGTGGCGACGATATCCAGCCTCGATGGCGAAGAGATCGAACCCTACGCCAACCGGCTGTTCCGTTTCTGGAAGCTCGGCCAGGGCGGCGAAAACAATGGCGTGCTTCTGCTGGTGGCCAAGAACGACCGCAAGATGCGCATCGAGGTCGGCTATGGCCTGGAAGGCACGCTGACCGACCTGCATACCAAGCTGATCATCGAAAACGACATGGTGCCGGCCTTCCGTGCCGGCGATTTTTCCGGCGGCATCAGCAAGGCCGTCGACGACATGGTCATGGTGCTGGAAGGCAATCCGGAGGAGCTGGAAGCGCGCGGCAAGCGCAACCCGGCCGACGGCAGCACGCCGCTCGATCCCATCGTCACGGTGTTCCTGATCCTGTGGGCGACGATGTTCTTCGGCGGGTTAGCGATGGCGTTCCTGCCGCCAATTTTCGGCACCAAGCTGTCGCCGGGCGTGTACAAATGGCTGGGCATGACGTTTCGTTACGGCCACGGGCCGAGCGGGTCGTCCTCGGGCAGCAGATGGACATCGGGTTCGTCGTCAGGCAGCGGCTGGTCGTCGGGCAGTGGATGGTCATCAGGAAGTTCGGGCAGCAGCTGGTCGTCAGGCTCGAGCAGTGGCGGCGGGTTTTCAGGCGGCGGCGGTTCGTCCGGCGGCGGTGGTTCTTCAGGGAGCTGGTGAGACAGATCATGGCAACACGACCGATCAGCCCGCAAGATCATGAGCGCATCGCCACCGCGATCCGCGTCGCCGAATCAAAAACCGACGGTGAGATCTACTGCGTCGTGGCACGTGCCAGCGACGGCTATTTCTTCCCGGCCGCCTTCATGGCGACGCTGGGCATGCTCATCGTCAGCCTTGCAGTCGGCTACGGGCTGGAAGCCTGGTGGCTGTCGATCCGTGTGCCGCATTTCGTCATCGCCCAGCTTCTTGCATTGGCCTCGGTGCTTGCGTTGCTGTGGGCGCTGCCCGGCTTGCGCATTCATCTGGTGCCGAGGCGGCTGCGCTACCAGGCGGCGCATACCAATGCGGTCAAGCAGTTCCTGGCGCGCAACGTCCACCGTACCACGGCGCGCACCGGCGTGCTGGTATTCGTCTCGATCGCCGAGCGGTATGCGGAGGTGGTTGCCGACAGCGGCATCAATGCCAAAGTCGGCCAGGATGTCTGGGACGGTGTCATCCGCGACCTGACCGCGCATGCCGGCGACGATCGCCTAGCCGACGGTTTCGTCAAGGCGATCGAATCGGTCGGTATCGTGTTGGCCGAGCATTTTCCGGTTTCGGCTGCCGATGCCAACGAGCTGGACGATCACCTGGTCGAAATCTGAGTCGTTTTCAAGCGTGGCCTAATAGGGTCGATCGCCTGTGCGAAAGCGCGCGAGCCGGCTTAGCAGACTCTTGCAAATGGCCGATGCGGGTTTATGGTTAACAAATCATGAATACGCTGAGCATCGATATCAGGAAAGCCGAGCCGCGCGACGCTGGCGCCATCGCCGACGTACACCAGCAGGCCTGGAACGGCGCTTATTCCGGCATCATTCCGCACCGTACGCTGACGTCGATGATCAACCGCCGTGGCGCCGACTGGTGGGCGAACGCCATTCGCCGCGCCGCCACCGTGCTGGTCGTCGAAATCGGCGGCAAGATTGCCGGCTACGCCACGATCGGCAAGAACCGCGCCCGCGAACTCAGGCAGCAGGGCGAGATTTACGAGCTTTATATGCGCCCTGAGTATCAGGGCATCGGGCTCGGTAGCCGGCTTTTCAAGGCGGCCCGCGCGCGGCTCGCCGACCACGGGCTGAAAGGCATGGTGGTGTGGGCGCTGGAAGACAACCAGAACGCGCTCGACTTCTATGCCGGCGCCGGCGGCCGTGATGTCGCCGAAGGGGTCGAGATCTTCGAGCAGAAGGCGCTTAAGAAGGTCGCCTTCGTCTGGGAATAATCCCCGGCTTTCCTGCCACTTCCGACTTGCGATCGTGCCCAGCACCATTCGCCGCATTGCGCCGCGCGGCAGCGCCCGCTATCGATCTCCCATCAAAAGAGGGACAAAGCCATGCGCATTGAAGCCATCGCCATCGGAAAGAATCCGCCGGAAGACATCAACGTCATTATCGAAGTGCCGATCGGCGGCGAGCCGATCAAGTACGAGATGGACAAGGAAGCCGGCACGCTGTTCGTCGACCGCTTCCTGCACACCTCGATGCGCTATCCCGGTAATTACGGCTTCGTGCCGCACACGCTGTCGGGCGACGGCGACCCGATCGACGTTCTGGTCTGCAACACGCGCGCGCTGGTGCCGGGCTGCGTCATCAATGTGCGGCCGATCGGCGTGCTGGTGATGGAAGACAATGCCGGCCAGGACGAGAAGGTCATCGCGGTGCCTTCGCCCAAGCTGACGCTGCGCTACGAAAACGTCACCGAATACACGCAGCTGCCTGACATCACCCGCCAGCAGGTGCAGCACTTCTTCGAGCACTACAAGGATCTCGAGCCCGGCAAATGGGTCAAGATCGAAGGCTGGCACGATTCCAAATATGCCAAGAAGATGATCGTCGACGCGATCGCGCGGGCCAAGGCGGCTAAGTAGGCGACGCTGGCCTCTGCTGACCCTTCGCCTTGCACTGCCTAGGTGGGTATGGCGAAGCCCCTTAGCTTCGTCATACTAGGGCGCAGCTGCCGCGAAGCGGCGTCGCGGAGAACCTAGTATCCATGCCGTGACACTGGCCGAAGGGCACGGCGGAACAGAATTCTGCACCGTTGCGGTGAAGTTGAGGTCGCGCCATGGATCCTCGGGTCAAGCCCGAGGATGACGAAGTTCCGGGTGCCTCCGCTAATCTTCAGCGTTCCTAATTATCCACCCTACCAAAGGCCGGCACGTTGCCGATGACGGTGTGCTTGTCCTTGCCGCAGGCGAAGGTCTTCGCCTTTTCGTCGGCCAGCTTGCGCGCCTGGTCGTTGGCGGCGGGATTGCCGGTGGCCAGCACCAGGCCGACCGTACAGCCGTCGCGCGCGTCGATCTGGGCGACCTTGGCGACGAGCAGCACTTCGGTCGGCTTGTTCTCGTCCTCGGGATTGCTGATCGAGCGACGGTGGATGGTGGCGAAGGGCACGGCAACATCGCCCTTGGTCTCGATGCGCCACTCGACCTTGGCCCCGGACGAGTTGAAGCCGGAAAAACTCTCCCAGACCGTCGTCATGTCGCCGCCGGGCGGGAAACCATAAAAAAGCGATTCACGGGCGTCGTCATAGGCGACCAGCACGGGATAGCCGCGATAGCCCGAACAGGCGAGCTCGGCCCAGTCGCCGTCGCCTTCCTCGGCCTGCGCATAGGTGACGCAATCCTTCTTCCAGTCGAGGTCGGTGTAGGCGCTGGAAATGCCATCGGCATGTGCTGCCTGGCAGAGGCCGGCGAGGGCAAATGAAACAAGCAACAGGGCTCGCATGCAGACGTCTCCCGTGGAGTTCGTTCCAGCCTATCGCCAAATTTGCGACCGGCCTAGCGCTCCATTCGCAGGGTCGGCGCCGCCCCTCATTGCCCTGCCGGGCATTTCTCCCCGTAAACGGGGAGAAATAGGCCGGCCGCAACGCCGGTGCCCTTCTTGCAACGCTGGCGATTGGCGAAATCGACGGTTACGGGGAGAGGATGCCGGCAGGCAGTTGAGGGGCGGCGCCGACGCCCGAAAGCCCTTATTTCCTCAAGCTTGCCCCGATCAATAGATCGGCATTTCGCACCACCGACTGCGCCGGGCCGCCGAGCCCGAACAGCTGGCCGCTGATATAGGCGCCTTCGATCAGAAGCAGCAGCCCGTCGCCGAGCGTGTCGGCATCGTCGGCGCCCATCGCGGTCGCCATGGCGCGCAAGCGGCGGCGCAATTCCTGCTTGTTGGCCTCGCTCACCACGCGTGCCGGGTGGCCGTGCTCGGGATACTCCACCGCCGCGTTGGTCATGCCGCAGCCACGATAGTCGGGTCTTTGCGTGCGCTTGCCGACACGGGTCAGGAAAGCCTTGATCTGCGCGCGCGGGTCGCCGGGATGGGCGTCCACCGCCTCGTCGAAGCGGCCCCAGAATTCGAGGTCGTATTGCCTGAGATAAGAAGCGGCCAGCTCATCCTTGGACGGAAAGCTGCGGTAAAGGCTGGGCTTGGTGACGCCGGCGCGCTTGACGATTTCGTCGACGCCGATCGCCCTGATGCCGCGCCGGTAAAACAGGTCGTACGCCACGTCGAGGATCTTCTTGGCAGCCTTCGGCGGAGACGATGCATGATCGTCGCTGACGGTCAGTTCAATATTTCTGTCCGTTGGCATGGCATGACTCGATTGACGTGTTACCGATCGGTACGTATACATCTCCTCACCCTGCAACGTACCGGTCAGTAACATGATAGCTCAATCCCGTCCCTTTGGCCAGCGCTACGCCTTCGTCGTGGTCGGCGTCATCTTCCTCTGCCTGCTGATCGCGGCGGGGCTTCGTTCGGCGCCAGCCGTCATGATGCTGCCGCTGGAAGAGAGTTTTGGCTGGCGTCGCGATGTGGTTTCGCTGGCCGCTGCCGTCGGCATTTTCCTCTACGGTATGACCGGGCCATTTGCCGCGGCACTGATGGAGCGGATCGGCTTGCGCCGCACGCTGCTTGCCTCGCTCATGGTGATGTCGGCCTCGACCGCGCTCAGCCTGCTGATGACCAAGCCATGGCATCTGCTCATCACCTGGGGCGTCTTCTCAGGCATCGGTTCCGGCGCGGTCGCCACGGTGCTTGGCGCCACCATCGTCAACCGCTGGTTCAAGACCAATCGCGGCCTGGTGATGGGCCTGATGTCGGCCTCCAGCGCCACCGGCCTGCTGGTGTTCCTGCCGCTGCTGGCCGCGCTCGCCCAGTCGGGCGGCTGGAAGCCGGTCGCCATCGCGATCTCCGTCGCCACTGCCTGCCTGCTGCCGCTGGTCTGGCTGCTGGTGCCGGAGCGGCCGGCCTCGATCGGCATGGTGCGCTACGGCGCCGAACTCGACGACGTGCCGCCGGTGCCACCGGCATCGCAAGGCAATTTCCTGGCGCACACGCTCAACACATTGCGCCGCGCCGCTGGCACCCGCGTCTTCTGGTACCTGTTTGCCACCTTCTTCATCTGCGGCTTCACCACCAACGGATTGGTCGGCACGCATCTGATCGCGTTCTGCGGCGACATGGGCATCGGTGAGGTGCAGGCCGCCGGCCTGTTGTCGATGATGGGCATTTTCGACCTGATCGGCACGACGCTGTCGGGTTGGCTCACCGACCGTTTCGACCCGCGCAAGCTGCTCGGCGTCTACTATGGCATTCGCGGCCTGGCGCTGATCTATCTGCCCTATTCCGGCTTCTCGGCGACCAGCCTGATCATCTTCGCCGTGCTCTACGGTCTCGACTGGATCGCCACCGTGCCGCCGACGCTGCGGCTCGCCAACGAGGCATTCGGCGACCGCAGCGGGCCGATCGTGTTCGGCTGGATCGTCGCCGGCCATCAGATCGGCGCGGCCTCCGCGGCTTTCTTCGGCGGCACCATGCGCGAATTGCAGGGCAATTACGAACTGGCCTTCCTGATCGCCGGCATGACGGCCATTGCGGCGGCGTGTCTGTCGCTGCTGATCAACACGAGCAGGCCGGCTTTTGATCCGGAGCCGCTGCCGGCTTAAGGCGACTGGGTGCGGCTCTTCCTTCTCCCCTTGTGGGAGAAGGTGGCCGAGCGAAGCTCGGTCGGATGAGGGGGGCTCCAGCTTGGCACCAACCGTGATCCTTCCAACACCCCTCATCCGTCTCGGCGCGATTGCGCCGATCCACCTTCTCCCACAAGGGGAGAAGGGAAGAGGTGTTCATTGTTATCAAACCTTCATGGTTTGGAGATGTGGTTGAAACATTGAAGCTGGACGTTGGTGGCACCGTTCGAAGCCATCCAGGAGACAGCCATGAACAAGATTTCCCGCCGCGCTTTCGTCACTTCCGCCAGCGCCGTAGGCCTGGTCGGCGTCTCGGGGCTGGCAATGCCCTATTATTCGCGCGCCAACCAGCGGCCGGCCTTTACCCATGGCATCCAGTCGGGCGACGTCGACGCCACCAGCGGCATGGTGTGGACGCGCACGGACCGGCCGTCGCGCGTCATGTTCGAAGTGTCGTCGACGGAAAATTTCGCCAATGCCACCCGGCTGGCGCCGCTCGATACCTCGCCGGCCAGCGACTACACGGTGAAGCGGCTGCTGACCGACCTCGCTTCCGACCAGGACATCTTTTACCGCATGGTTGCGGCTGATCTCGCCGACATCAACGCGGTGTCCGAGCCGATCGTCGGCCGCTTCCGCACGGCGCCCGCCTCCAAGCGCGACATCAAGTTCGCCTGGTCGGGCGACACCGCCGGCCAGGGCTGGGGCATCGACGAGACCGGCATGAAGACCTACGCCACGATCGGCAAGCACACGCCCGATTTTTTCCTGCATTCCGGCGACACCATCTATGCCGACGGCGCCATGAAGGACGAGGTCGACCTGCCCGGCGGTGGCAAGTGGAAGAATGTCGTGCTCATCGACGGCAAGCGCAAGATTGCGCAGACGCTGGAGGAATACCGCGACCAGTGGAAATACAACATGATGGACAAGAACGTGTTGGGCCTCAGCGCCATCTGCCCGACCTTCTACCAGTGGGACGACCATGAGGTGCTGAACAACTGGTCGGATTCGAAGGACCTGACCGCCGACGACCGCTACTCGGAAAAGTCCATCCATGTGCTGGCGGCGCGCGCCGCGCGCGCTTTTCACGAGATGACGACGATCCGCTACGAGCCGTCCGAGCCCGGCCGCGTCTACCGCAAGATCGCCTACGGGCCGCTGCTCGACGTGTTCTTCCTCGATATGCGGTCCTATCGCGGCCCCAACGGCCCCGACATGCAGGATACAATGACGCCGGAATCGCGCATGCTGGGCGAACAGCAGACGAAATGGCTGAAGCGCGAATTGGCGAATTCGAAGGCGACCTGGAAGATCATCGCCGCCGACATGCCGCTCGGCCTCGTTGTCTGGAACGATGGCGCCAAGAAGGTTGGCGCCGAGGCAGTCAGCAATGGTGACAACGGCCTGCCGAAGGGCCGCGAGCTCGAGATCGCCGATCTGCTGCGCTACATCAAGAATGCCGGCATCAGCAACACTGTCTGGCTGACCGCCGACGTGCATTACACGGCGGCGCACTACTACAACCCCGACAAGGCGCAGTTCCAGGATTTCAATCCGTTCTGGGAATTCGTCTCGGGGCCGATCCATGCCGGCACGTTCGGCCCGAACGATTTCGACATGACCTTCGGTCCGGAGCTGAAATTCATCAAGGCGCCGACCGCCGAGCAGGGCCAGAACCTGCCGCCGTCAGCAGGATTGCAGTTCTTCGGCCTGGTCGACATTTCCGGCGCCAGCGAGCAGCTGACGGTGCGGCTGATGGATCGCGACGACAACGAGCTCTACAAGGTGACGCTCGATCCGGTGCGGTCGGCGTGAGCGGCCAAACTGCTAGTTCGGATAGCAAACCGTCGGAATGTTGGGCCAGACCGCACTGTCGCAGTTGGCGGCTTCCTGCCGCTGCTTGAAGGCAGCGGTGACCGGTCCGGTCACCATCGGGTCGACGCCATCGGGGGCGTCAGCAAAAAGCTGCTCTGCCGTCGGCGTGTCGGACGCCAGCGCCGGCTGCGTCTGTTTCAGCGTCGCGGCCGACTGTGCGGCGCCCGCGGCAAGCACAACCGCGAGGGCGGCCCATGCCAGGATCTGCCTGAATTTGATGACGTGATCGGTCATAGAGGTCGAACTACCCGGGCCCCGAAAGGTTCCCGCCTTGGTTAATGAAATCATTTCACACGCGGATGTTTAAGATTTGATGAGTATTTGGTGACGAGCCGCCTCTTTCGCAATTGCGAAAAACCCTGTATGAGCCGCGCAACCGAAAGAGGCGGCGCCTTTTGGCCTGCTGCCTGCAACGCTCCCGAGACCACAACATGAAAATTCGTAATATCGCGATCATCGCGCACGTCGACCATGGAAAAACCACCCTGGTTGATCAATTGCTCCGGCAATCCGGCTCCTTCCGCGACAATCAGCGCGTCGCCGAGCGCGCCATGGATTCCAACGACCTCGAAAAGGAACGCGGCATCACCATCCTGGCCAAGGCGACCTCGGTCGACTGGAAGGATACCCGCATCAACATCGTCGACACCCCCGGCCACGCCGATTTCGGCGGCGAGGTCGAGCGCATCCTGTCGATGGTGGATTCGGCCATCGTGCTGGTCGACGCCGCCGAAGGGCCGATGCCGCAGACCAAGTTCGTCGTCGGCAAGGCGCTCAAGGTCGGCCTCAAGCCGATCGTCGTCATCAACAAGATCGACCGCCCGGACGCCCGCCATGTCGAGGTGGTCAACGAAGTGTTCGACCTGTTTGCCGCCCTCGACGCCACCGACGACCAGCTCGACTTCCCGATTCTCTACGGTTCAGGCCGCGACGGCTGGGTCTCGGAAAACCCCGAAGGTCCCAAGGACCAAGGCCTGGCGCCGCTGTTCGATCTCGTCATCAAGCATGTGCCGGCGCCGACCGTTCATCCCGGCCCGTTCCGCATGATCGGCACCATCCTGGAAGCCAATCCGTTCCTTGGCCGCATCATCACCGGCCGCATCGAGTCCGGCACGCTGAAGTCCAACCAGCCGGTCAAGGTGCTGCACCATGACGGCACGCTGGTCGAAACCGGCCGTATCTCAAAGATTCTGGCCTTCCGCGGCCTCGAGCGCCAGCCGATCGAGGAAGCGCAGGCGGGTGATATCGTCGCCATTGCCGGCCTGTCGAAAGGCACCGTCGCCGACACGTTCTGCGACCCGGCGGTGACCGAGCCGCTGCATGCGCAGCCGATCGATCCGCCGACCGTGACCATGTCCTTCCTGGTCAACGATTCACCGCTCGCGGGCACCGAGGGCGACAAGGTGACCAGCCGCGTCATCCGCGACCGCCTGCTGCGCGAAGCCGAAGGCAATGTCGCGCTGAAGATCGAGGAATCGCCTGACAAGGATTCGTTCTTCGTCTCCGGCCGTGGCGAATTGCAGCTGGCCGTTCTGATCGAGACGATGCGCCGCGAAGGCTTTGAAATTGCCGTGTCGCGTCCACGCGTCGTCATGCAGAAGGGCGAAAACGGCGAAATGCTGGAGCCGGTCGAGGAAGTCGTCATCGACGTCGACGAGGAGCATGCCGGCATCGTCGTGCAAAAAATGTCGGAGCGCAAAGCCGAGATGGTCGAGCTGCGCCCGTCGGGCGGCAACCGCCAGCGCATCGTCTTTCATGCGCCGACGCGTGGCCTGATCGGCTACCAGTCGGAACTGTTGACCGACACGCGCGGCACCGCCGTCATGAACCGGCTGTTCCATGCCTACGAACCCTACAAGGGCGAATTGCCTGGCCGTACCAACGGCGTGCTGATCTCCAACGAGCAGGGCGAGGCGGTGGCCTACGCCATGTGGAACCTGGAAGACCGCGGCCCGATGGTCATCGATCCGGGCGTCAAGGTTTATCAGGGCATGATCATCGGCATCCACTCCAGAGACAACGACCTCGAGGTCAACGTGCTGAAGGGCAAAAAACTGACCAACATCCGTGCCGCCGGCAAGGACGAGGCAGTGAAGCTGACGCCGCCGATCCGCATGACTCTGGAGAAGGCTTTGGCCTGGATCCAGGACGACGAGCTGGTCGAGGTGACGCCGAAGACCATCCGCCTTCGCAAGCTCTATCTCGACCCGAACGAGCGCAAGCGCTTCGAGAAGTCGGCGAAAGTGGCCGGCGCGGCGTAAGTTTTTCACTTCATTGACGGATTGCCGGGAGGGAGCACAAATGTGCTCCCTCCCTTATTTTATCCGCTGGCAGCTGAGATGATGGCTGCACGATCTGGCTCGCCGGTCAGATCGATCCGGATCGCCGTTCCTGTTCGAGCCGGCTTTCGCAGGGCTTTGCCCCCTTCCGGGTTTACGACCAGCAATCGCTTTTCTTCCAGCGCCTGAAGCCTCGATCGCGAGATACCGAGTTCGCCGGCGAGCAGCCGGTCGAGCCGCAGCGAGATCGGCATTTCAAGCCCGAGCTGGAGCTCGAGAACGGTCGTGTCTTCCCCGAAATCGCCGAGTATCTGCTTTTGTACGGCGACTTCGGGAAAATCCTCGACGCGTCCGACCCGGTTTCGCAGCGCCACTATGTCGAAGGCATGGCGACGCGCCAGCAGCGGATCGTTGCTTTCCAGCGCCTGCAGCAATGCCGGCTCGATATCGCGGCGGTTGCAGCGCTCGAGAATGCCAAAATTCCAGGAATTGTCGCAGTCGATGCAGCGGTAGATCAGCCACACGCCAATGCGTTTGCCATTGGCGTTGACGCGAAATTTCGAGCTGCAGCGATAGGCCTTCACAGTGCCGCAGCGATTGCAGTTGATGAGAGGTTGAGGTGCTGTTTTGGACGCGATCGTCCAGCGTATAGCGAGATGTTGAGACAAGCCGAAAAACCTTCCAGTGTGGAAGTCCTTCAGACCGGCAATGTCGAGATGCCCATGCGGGCACGGCGTGGCGAGAGCTAGCTATGGTAGGAGTCAGGTGTCACGGGCGGAGCCACGCGACAGCGGTTCAGCAGTGCCAAACCGGTCTCGAACCGCCGCCTGAGGAACACATTAAAATGAAGCAGACACCGCTCATGCGGCGCCTGCCAAGTGTGAGCAGGGGAGTTGGCGAGACCGGCGGTTACTGGGGCAAGGTGAAGCTCGAAATTGTTTCGCGGCGGCATTTCTAGCGGCGTGAAGCCGGGCCGGCAAGGGACTCTGCCGCCTTGGGTTCCTCTCCCCCGCTTTGCGGGGGCGAGGAACCCAAGCCTTGGTAGATCGGTGCAAATGGTCCGTATCGAGTTGCCTTTGCCAGAGCCGCAGCTGTCGAGTATTTGTGGTTGATCGAGCCCTGACGCAGAGACCCCCACCATGCACCTCACCTCGCTCCTGATCTTCGCCGCTGCCCTGTTCGTCGCCGCGGGTTCGCCCGGCCCGTCGATCGCCGCGCTCGTAGCGCGCGTGATCTCAAAGGGCTTTCGCGATGTGTTCCCTTTCCTACTCGCAATGTGGATCGGCGAGGGCATCTGGCTGTCGCTGGCGGTGTTTGGGCTGGCGGTGGTGGCGCAGACCTTCCATTTCGCTTTCGTCGTGGTGAAATGGGTCGGCGTCGCCTATCTCGCTTACCTCGCCTGGAAGATGTGGACGGCACCGGTCGAGGCGCGCGAAGGCGAGATGCCACGCGAAGATTCGCCGGCAAAGCTGTTCTTTGCGGGGATGGCGGTGACGCTCGGCAACCCCAAGATCATGATGTTCTATCTGGCGCTGCTGCCGACGATCATCGACCTCGCTTCGGTCAGCCTCATCGGCTGGGTCGAGCTGACGGCGACCATGGCCGTGGTCCTGGTCGCCATCGATCTCGCCTGGGTGCTGGCCGCATCGCAGGCGCGCAAGCTGTTGAAGAGCAAGCGGGCGATGAAGATAGCCAACCGCATCAGCGCCGGCACGATGGCCGGCGCGGCGGCGGCGATCGCGGCGCGGTCCTGAACCGGCGCGTCAACCCATCATATTGAGGATCGGCGCGATCTCGACGTTGCAGTTCGGCTCCATCAGGATCGGACAATCCTTGGCCTTGCTGGCAGCGTCGTCGATGTCTTTCGCTTCGATGATCGAATAGCCGCCGGTCGGGTTGCTGCCGCCATTGTTCTCGACCTTGCCGCCGGGCAGGACGGTCTTCGACATGCCGACCGGATTGCCGCGGTCGACCACGGCAGAGCCAAGTTTTCCGAACCAGCCTGTCCAGGTGTCGGTTAACGCCTTTAGATCGGCCTCGGTCGCCGGCATCTTGCCCGAGCCGTGATAGATGTAGAGAAACTTCGCCATGTTCTCCTCCCTGATCAGCGGCATCGAACCGGCATGCGGTCACGCCGCGTGCCAATCATCGGACCAAACCGGGAAACAAGCAACGGGTATGCGAGACAGCTAATGTACGGCGCGGTTGGGTGACAAAGGCGATCCGCTACCGGGCCATGGCGTGATATTCATCGTTAGGCCGCATGTCGATGGCCGCTGCCACCCGGTTCGACATGTTGAAGAAGGCGGCGGTCGAGGCGATGTCCCAGATGTCGCGGTCGGAAAAGCCTGCCTGGCGCAAAGCTGCCCGGTCGGCCTCGACGATCTTTGCCGGATCTTCAGTCAGCTTCACCGCAAATTCGAGCATCGCCGTCTGTCTGGCGTACAGGTTGGCGGCGCGAAAATTCATCACCATCATCTCGCCAAGCGACGGATCGCCGGACAGCTGGCGCACTGCCGCGCCATGCGCGGTCAGGCAGTAGTAGCAGTGATTGATGGAGGAGACGACGACCGCGATCATCTCGCGCTCCAGCTTCGACAGGCCGGAGCTGCCCAGCATCAGGTCGTTGTACATGTCGGTGAAGGCGCGCAGCTTCTTCTCGTCGAAGGCGTAGGCCTTGAGCACATTGGGGACGAGACCGAGCTTTTCCTCGCATTTCGCAAAATAGGCTTTTGTTGCGTCGCTCAGCTCCGTTTGTGCAAGGTCAAGCGCGGAAATCCTGCCGGACATGGGGCATTTCTCCTCTTTGGGCGCGGATCTGTCGCGGAATGCCGATATTTCTTCGAAAGCCGTCAAACCTTTGTCGCCAAATACCGGTCATCTGCTACCATAGTCGCAAAAGCATGTGACGGGAGGGAATTAGCGTCATGGCCAGCCTGAAATCCGCAAGCAGCCCAAAAAAGACCAGTCCGACAAAGGGAGGTGCGGCAAAGGCGGGCGAAAAGCCCGGCAGGCTTGCCGACTACTTGCTTGCTCGGGCGCCGGCTGAAGACATCGCCGCCTATGACGTCGCCGATCTGGTACGCGCTGCCGATCTCGCCGGCCGTGCCGTTGCCAGGCACAAAAAGGGCGGTTGCGTCGTTGCCATAGACGTTGATTCCGGTGTCGTGCGCGAGGGCCGGCCGATTACGGTCATCACCGTCGTCAACGACAACATGCCGTTCCTGTTCGATTCCGTCCTTGGCGAGATCACCGAAAGCGCCGGCGAACCGCTGCTGGTCACCCACCCGGTCATCACCGTCAGGCACGGCAAGGGTGGCGTCGATGAAATCCTCGGCGACGGCGGCTACGCCAAGGGCGACGACAGCCAAGATCGGCTGAGCGTCATCCACGTCCATATCGGCCGCCTTTCAGCCGACCAGGCTGAGGCTTTGGCGGGGCGGTTGAAGAAGATACTCACCCAGGTGCGCGCCGCGGTTACCGACTGGAAGCCGATGCTGGCCCGCCTCGACCAGGCTATCCACGAATTCCGCTACGCGCCGATGCCCCTCGACAAGGCCAGCGTCACCGAGGCGATCGCCTTCCTCGAATGGCTGCGCGATGACAATTTCACCTTCCTCGGCATGCGCGAGTTCAAATACACCGGCGGCGAAAAGAGCGGCACGCTGGAGCGCGCCGACAAGCCTGGCCTCGGCATCCTGTCCGATCCCGACGTGCTGGTGCTCAGGCGCGGCACCGAAGCGGTGACGACGACGCCCGAGATCCGCGCCTTCCTGCATGGGCCCGAACCGCTGATCGTCACCAAGGCCAATGCCAAGTCGGCGGTGCACCGCCGCATCTATCTCGACTACATCGGCGTCAAGACCTACACCGCCAAGGGCGTGCTGTCGGGCGAACTGCGTATGGTCGGCCTTTTCACCTCGACCGCCTACACGCGCTCGGTGATGAAGATCCCCTATCTCAGGTCGAAAGCCGAAACCATCATCGCCAAGTCTGGCTTCAATCCCGGCGATCACTCCGGCAAGGCGCTGATCAATGTGCTGGAGAGCTATCCGCGCGATGAGCTGTTCCAGGTCCCGGTGCCGATCCTGCGCAAGCACGCCGAAGCCATTCTGGGGCTGGTCGAGCGGCCGCGCGTCAGGGCGCTGGTACGCGCCGACCAGTTCGACCGCTTCGTCTCGATCCTCGTCTTCGTGCCGCGCGACCGCTATGACAGCGTCGTGCGCGAAAAGATCGGCGCCTATCTGAAGACGGTGTTCGAAGGCCGGTTGTCGGCCTATTACCCGGCCTTCCCGGAAGGCGGGCTGGCGCGCGTGCATTTCATCATCGGCCGCTCCGGCGGCAAGACACCAAAGGTCGAGCAGGCAACGATCGAGGCGGCGATCCGCGGTATCGTGCGGACCTGGGAAGACGCGCTGCGCGAAACGGCGGCCGAAACCGGCGCCGATGCGGCGCTGACGGCCATCGCCTCGCGGTTTTCGGAAAGCTACCGCGACAGTTTCCCGCCGGCAGTGGCGCTGACCGACGCCGGACGCATCGCCAAAATCGATGCGTCCAATCCGATCGCCATCGACTATTACCGCCATGCCGACCAGAAGCCGCATCAGGCGGCGCTGAAGATATTTCATCATGCCAGCCCGGTAGCGCTGTCGCGGCGGGTGCCGGTTCTGGAAAACATCGGCTTCCGTGTCATCAGCGAACGCACTTTCGAGGTCGGTGACGAAGCTTCCAGCATGGTCTTCGTGCACGACATGGAGCTGGAAAACAGCTACGGCAAGCCAATCGATCTCACCGACGGCGGCGCGCTGTTCGAGGACGCGTTTCTGTCGGTCTGGCGCGGCGATGTCGATAATGACGGCTATAACGGCCTTGCCCAGACCGCCGGCCTGTGGTCGGGCGAGGTCACCATCCTGCGCGCCTATGGCCGCTATCTGCAGCAAGCCGGCATCCCGCAGAGCCAGGACTTCATCGCCGCCGCGCTCAACCGCTATCCCGAGATTGCGCGTGGCCTGCATGCGTTGTTCGTTGCCCGCCTCGGCCCGACGGCCGAAGGGGAAGGCGTGGTGGCGGCCAAGCATCTCAAGGCCAAGATCAAGGACGCGCTGGAAGACGTCCCCAACATCGACGACGACACCATCATCCGCCGCTACCTCAACCTAATCGAAGCCTCGCTGCGCACGAATCATTTCGTTGCCGAAACGAAGGAAAAAGGCCGGTCTCTGGCGATCAAGCTCGAATCGCATGCAGTCGACGGTCTGCCGGCGCCGCGCCCATGGCGCGAGATCTTCGTCTACGGGTCCGAGGTCGAGGGCGTGCATCTGCGCTTCGGTCCGGTCGCCCGCGGCGGCCTGCGCTGGTCGGACCGCGCCCAGGATTACCGCACCGAGGTGCTCGGCCTGGTCAAGGCGCAGCAGGTCAAGAACGCCGTCATCGTGCCGGTCGGCGCCAAGGGCGGTTTCTTCCCCAAGCGTCTGCCGGTGGGCGGCAGCCGCGACGCGATATTCGAAGCCGGCACGTCGGCCTACAAGAACTACGTCTCCAGCCTGCTCTCGATCACCGACAATATCGGCCTCGACGGCATCATCCCGCCGGCCGGCGTGGTGCGGCGCGACCCTGACGATCCCTATTTCGTCGTCGCCGCCGACAAGGGCACGGCGACCTTCTCCGACACCGCCAACGCCATCTCAGAGAAGCATGGCTTCTGGCTCGACGACGCGTTCGCCAGTGGCGGCTCGGCCGGCTATGATCACAAGAAGATGGGCATCACCGCCAAGGGCG
This sequence comes from Mesorhizobium sp. P2_H9, assembly GCF_056403215.1. Classification (NCBI taxonomy): domain Bacteria; kingdom Pseudomonadati; phylum Pseudomonadota; class Alphaproteobacteria; order Hyphomicrobiales; family Phyllobacteriaceae; genus Mesorhizobium; species Mesorhizobium sp. P2_H9. Next base: position 237,898 of record NZ_JBFUFX010000006.1, read on the forward strand.
CCTGGGAAGCGGTGAAGCGGCACTTCCGCGAGATCAACCGTGACATCCAGACCACGCCGTTCACCGTCGTCGGTGTCGGCGACATGTCGGGCGACGTGTTCGGCAACGGCATGCTGCTGTCGCCGCAGACCCGGCTGATCGCCGCCTTCGACCATCGCGACATCTTTATCGATCCCGATCCGGATATGGCGGCGTCGATGGCCGAGCGAGAGCGCATGTTCGCGCTGCCGCGCTCAAGCTGGCAGGACTACGACAAGACCAAATTGTCCGAGGGCGGCGTCATCGTCTCGCGCAGCCAGAAGTCGATCACGCTGCCGGCGGCCGCAGCCGCCGCCATCGGGCTTGACAAGACGACCGCGACGCCGGTCGAGATCATGAAAGCCATTCTCAAGGCGCCGGTCGACCTTCTGTGGTTCGGCGGTATCGGCACCTATCTCAGGGCATCCACCGAGACCAACGGCGATGTCGGCGACCGCGCCAATGATGCCATCCGCGTCACCGCGCTCGACGTGCGCGCCAAGGTGATCGGTGAAGGCGCCAATCTCGGCGTGACGCAGCGCGCCCGCATCGAGTTCGGGCTGAATGGCGGCCGCTGCAATTCCGACGCCATCGACAATTCGGGCGGCGTCAACTGCTCCGACGTCGAGGTCAACATCAAGATCGCGCTGGCCTCCGCCATGCGCAAGGGATCGCTGACCCGGCCGGCACGCAACAAATTGCTGGCCGAGATGACCGGCGAGGTCGGTGGCCTGGTGCTGTCCAACAATTACGAACAGACGCTGGCGCTTTCCATCGCACGCAAGCGGGGCCTTGCCGACATTGCGCATCAGAGCCGCTTCATGGCGGCACTGGAGGCACGTGGCCTGCTCGACCGTGCCGTCGAGACGCTGCCGTCGCCGGCAGCCCTGGCCGAGCGCGAGGCGCGCGGCGAGCCGCTGACCCGGGCTGAACTCGGCGTGCTGCTCGCCTATGCCAAGATCGTGCTGTTTTCCGACATCGTCGCCAGTGACGTGCCGGACGATCCGCATTTCGACCGCGACCTGATGGGCTATTTCCCCGATCGCATGGCCAAGAAGTATGGCGATGAAATCCGCAGCCATCGGCTGCGCCGTGAAATCATCGCGCGTGTCGTCGCCAATGATCTGGTCAACCGCGGCGGCCCGTCCTTCGTCAACCGGCTGCAGGAAGCCACCGGCCGCAGTGCCGCCGACGTGGTGCGCACCTTCGCCGTGGTGCGCGACGGCTTCGCGCTGCCGGCGCTCTATCGCGAGATCGATGCGCTCGACAACCAGATCGACGGCCAGGTGCAGCTCGACCTCTACCAGGCGGTTAGCCGGCTTATCTTCATGACCAGCGGCTGGTATTTGAAGAACGATGCCGGCACCGCGCCGCTCGGCCAGCGCATCGCCGAACTGCAGGAGGCGCGCAAGGCGCTGGAACCGAAACTCGGCTCGCTGCTTCCGGCCTTCTCGCGCGAGCGGATCGAAGAAAAGCGGCATGGCCTGTTCAAGGGCGGTGCGCCGGAAAAACTGGCCGAGCAATTGGCGCTGGCCGATATGGCGGAACTGATCCCCGACATCGCGCTGACGGCGCGGATGGCGAATGCCGATATCGTTGCCGCGGCGAAGGCTTTCTTTGCGGTCAGCGATGCCTTCCGCATTCCGCGCGTCGAAGATGCGGCGCGCTCGATCACGCCGTCGGACTATTACGACCAGTTGGCGCTCTCCCGCGCCACCGACACGATCGGCGCCGCTCGCCGCGGCATCGCGGTGGCGGCACTCACCGGCCACGCCAAGGCGACGGATCCGGTGGCGGCATGGCTGGAGGCCGGCGGCGAAAGGGTGGCGCGCATCCGCGAACGGCTGCAGGCGCTGACCGAAGGCGGCGACATTACCGTGTCGCGGCTATCGGTGGCCTCGGGGCTGATGAGCGATCTGACGGGGATGTGATCATCTTCGCAAGGCTGGCGCCGCCCCTCATTGCCCTGCCGGGCACTTCTCCCCGTATAGGGACGGGGAGAAAGGGCAGACCCAGCCTTGGCGCCCTCATTGCAACGCCGGCGATTGGCGAAATCATCAATGAGGGCGACCCTCTCCCCGTCCCTATACGGGGAGAGGATGCCGGCAGGCAGGTGAGGGGCAGCAGCAAACTTCGTCGGTTTGCATGGTCGTCAAAAACATGCAGACATGGCGCCCGACACGGGCGGTGCCGGGGGAATCAGGATGGCGGCGGTAGAGACAGTGCAGCGGGCGTCGGGACGCGGCATTTGGGGATGGATGTTCTTCGACTGGGCGGCACAGCCGTTCTTCACCGTCGTCACCACCTTCATTTTCGGTCCCTATTTTGCTTCGCGCATGGTCAGCGATCCGGTGATGGGTCAGGCAATCTGGGCCTGGGGTATCGCTGCCGCCGGGCTGGTCATTGCCGTTTTGTCGCCCATTCTTGGCTCGATCGCCGACCAGACCGGGCCGCGCAAGCCGTGGATCGCATTTTTCGCGTCGATCAAGATCACCAGTCTTTGCCTGTTGTGGTTGGCGGCGCCTGGCTCGAATGCATTCCTGATCGTGGCGTTGTTCTCGCTGGCCTCCGTCGCGGCGGAGTTCTCAACCGTGTTCAACGATTCGATGATGCCGCGCCTGGTGCCGAAGAGCGAGATCGGCCGCATCTCCAACATCGCCTGGGGCCTCGGCTATCTCGGCGGCATGGTCGCGCTGATCTTTGTCATCGCCTGCATGGCCGGCTCGGCGGAAACCGGCAAGACGATCCTTGGCCTCAATCCCATCTTCGGGCTCGACCCGAAGCTCGGCGAAGATGCACGCGCCACCGGGCCGCTGTCGGCCGGCTGGTATTTCCTGTTCATCCTGCCGATGTTCTTTTTCACCCCGGATGCCGTCAAAGGCATCCCCATCAGGCCGGCCGTACGCCAAGGCCTGTCCGAACTGAAGTCGACATTGGCTGAAGCGCGCAAGCGCGGCGGCATCTTCCGCTTCCTTGTCGCGCGCATGATCTATCAGGACGGCGTCAACGCGCTGCTGACGCAGGGCGGCGTGTTTGCCGCGGCGATGTTCGGCTGGTCGATCACCGAGATCGGCATTTTCGGCATCATCCTCAATGTCGTCGCTATCTTCGGCTGCTGGATTGCCGCCCGCGTGGACACGGCCTTCGGCTCCAAAGTGGTGGTCATGATCGCGCTCGTGATGCTGACGGTGGCCACCGCCGGCATCGTATCGACCGGGCCGGGGTTCACACTGCTCGGCCTCATACAGCTGTCGACCACCGATTCGGGCGGCCTGTTCGGCACAGCGGCGGAGAAGGCCTATATTCTCTATGGGCTTTTGATCGGGCTGGCCTTCGGGCCGGTGCAGGCGTCGTCGCGCTCCTACATGGCGCGCAGCGTGACAGCTGCCGAATCAGGCCGCTATTTCGGCATCTATGCCTTGTCCGGACGGGCGACCAGTTTCCTGGCGCCGTTCCTGTTGGCAACGATCAGCTGGGCCACCGACTCAGCGCGGCTCGGCATGGCGGTGATCATCCTGTTCCTCGGCATCGGCATTGCGATATTGATCAAGACGCCATATCCGGCGGATCAGCCGGTGGAGTAGCGCGACGCTCTTCCCTTCTCCCCCTGTGGGAGAAGGTGGCCTCGCGAAGCGAGGTCGGATGAGGGGTGTTCCAGCTTGGCGACAAGTTCGAAATCGCCGCCGCCTCACTCCTTCCAGCACCCCTCATCCGGCTCGGCGCTGCGCGCCGATCCACCTTCTCCCACAAGGGGAGAAGGGAAGGCGGCGCTAATGCCGGAAATGCCTCACACCCGTAAACACCATCGCGATGCCGTGCGCGTCGGCGGCGGCGATGACGTCGTCGTCGCGCATCGAGCCGCCGGGCTGGATGACGGCGGTGGCGCCGGCTTCGATCGCCGACAGCAGCCCGTCGGCGAAGGGGAAGAAGGCGTCCGAGGCGACCACCGAGCCCTTGGTCAGGGGCTCGGCCAGCCCCGCGGCCTCGGCCGCATCGAGCGCCTTGCGGGCAGCGATGCGCGAGGAATCGACGCGGCTCATCTGGCCGGCGCCGATGCCGACAGTGGCGCCGTCTTTTGCGTAGACGATGGCGTTCGATTTCACGTGCTTGGCGATGCGGAAGGCAAATTTGAGATCGGCCATCTCTGCCGGCGTCGGCGCGCGCCTGGTCACCACTTTTAGCTCAAGGTCGTCGACCACCGCATTGTCGCGGCCCTGGACGAGCAGTCCGCCGGCGACGGATTTGACGGTGATGCCGGCGGTGCGCGGATCGGGCAGGCCGCCGGTGACCAGCAGCCGCAGGTTCTTCCGGGCGGCGACGATGCGGATTGCTTCTTCCGAGGCGTCCGGCGCGATGATGACCTCGGTGAAGGTCTTGACGATTTCCTCCGCCGCTTCGGCATCGAGGATGCGGTTCATGGCGACGATGCCGCCGAAGGCCGAGACCGGGTCGCAGGCCAGCGCCTTGGCATAGGCCGCCGTCAGCGACGCGCCTTCGGCGACGCCGCACGGGTTGGCGTGCTTGATGATGGCGACGGCTGCGGAGCGCGCCGGATCGAACTCGCCGACCAGTTCGAAGGCGGCGTCGGTGTCGTTGATGTTGTTGTAGGAAAGCTGCTTGCCCTGCAGCTGGCGCACTGTGGCGACACCCGGCCGCTTGCCACCGTTGATGTAGAAGCCGGCGCTCTGGTGCGGGTTCTCGCCGTAGCGCATGACGCTGTCCAGCCTGCCGCCGAAGGCGCGCCAGGTCGGATGCTCGATCTCCAGCGCTTCGGCGAACCAGCCGGAGATCGCCGCGTCATAGGTGGCGGTGCGGGCAAAGGCCTTGGCCGCCAGCTTCTTGCGGAAATCCAGCGAGAGGGAACCGATGTTCATCTCCAGTGCATTGAGCACCGAGGCATAGTCGCCGGGGTCGATGACGATGGCGACATAGGCGTGGTTCTTGGCCGAGGCGCGGATCATCGCCGGACCGCCAATGTCGATGTTCTCGACGATCGAGGCATAGTCGGCGCCGGAGCGGCGCACCTCCTCGAACGGATAGAGGTTGGAAACCAGCAGATCGATCGGCTCGATCTTGTGGTCGCGCATCGCTTTGGCGTGCTCGGGATCGTCGCGCACGCCAAGCAGCGCGCCATGCACTGACGGGTGCAGCGTCTTGACGCGGCCATCCATGATTTCGGGAAAGCCGGTGAGCTCGGAGACGTCGCGCACCGCCAGGCCTGCTTCGGCGATCGCCTTGGCCGTGCCGCCGGTCGAGACCAGTTCGACGCCGGCCGCGGCCAATCCCCTGGCGAAGTCGATCAGGCCGGTCTTGTCGAAAACGGAAAGTAGCGCGCGGCGGACGGGAACGAGGTCGGGCGCGGGAATGTTCTTGGCGGCGACGGCCATGGGCTGGCGGCCTTTCGAGGCTTGATTTGAAGCGTCCGCGGGCCGTAGCACATGAGATCAGGAAATCAAGCGCCGCACGCCATTCCAAGGTTTCGTATTTGCTGGTCTCGGATATAGGCTTGACCATCCCGGAGGAGCAAAATCATGGCATTTGTGCGTATTGGCCAGTTCAAGGCATTGCCGGACACGACAGAGCAATTGCGGGCGATCTACGAAACCGAGGCGATCCCCGCCATCCGCGCCGCAGACGGCAACATCAGCGCCGTGCTGCTGCAGCAGCATCAGGCACGCGACACATTCATGGCGATCACCGTGTGGAGCACTGTGGAGGACGCCGAGCGCTATGACCGAAGCGGCCAGGCGGCGGCGATGGTGGACAAGATCCGCTTCGCCTTTGCCAGTCCACCTTCGCTGAGCACCTACGACGCCTTCGGTGTTCCGCAACAGGCCTGAGCTGACCGATTGATTGCCTGCAGAGCAGCGGTCAGTTGTTTTCCGGGTAACCGGCGATGGTCGTGCGCGTCAGCTGCCAGTGAACCTCTGATATCTCCGAGGCCTTGAAGGCAAGCACGATCTGGCGGCTGCGGCGTGGGCCGCCAAGACCGGCGAAGTAGATCGACTCATCGACCTCCGGCACCACTTCGGCGCAGGTGAACACCCAGGTGTCGGCGCCGTCGGCGGCCAGCACCAGCCGGTCATGCTCGTCCTGCAGCACGTTGATGTCGGGATGGATGTGGAAGCGCAGGGTGACGAAATCGCGGCCGTTGTTGCGGATCGCAGCATTGCCGGGCCGCTGGATGCGGTCCCTACCGGCAAGCACATTGCCGTCCGACGACAGTTTCAGTTCGCGTTCATGCAGGAAGCCGAAGCGTGCCACATAGCCGTCGTGGCGGGCGATGAAGCCCTGCATACCCTTCTGGTCGATGCGTTTGCACGGCACATGCTGCGGGCCGCCGATCAAGGGTGTGCCGAGCAGGTCATTGACGCGCAGCGAATGGCTGAAGCGCCCCGACGAGGTGTCGTTGATGGTGGCGGTCGAATGCGCCGCGGTGGCACGCGCCAGCGGCCGGAATTCAGCGGCGCCATAGGTGTCGATGCCGGCATTGACGACATAGTGCTGGCGGCCGGAGGACATTTCGAAGGCGAGGCAGCCGGCATGCGCCGCATTGGACACGTCGACAGGCGGCGGCAGGCCGGTATCGGCGATCACCGTCACGCCGCCCATCGACAGCCGCTCATAGCCTGAATGTGGCGCGTGCAGCAGCGGCGCGCCGGCGGTGTCGTCGTGGCGCAGAATGGTGGCGATACGGTCATGGATGGTGGCGCCCATGCCGTTGAAGCGGGCGAGGCTGCCATCCTGGTGGCGAAAGAAGCGCAACGCCGGCAGCATGCGGTCGATGGCGCCCATCAGCGCGGCCGGCGGTGTCTCCGCCTGGTTGGCATAGGTCTGGCGCAGCGGCAGAAGGTCGGCGAGCAGTTCGAGAACCGTCATCGGATTGCGCGAAATATGGCCGCCATCGGCAAGGATCTGGCGGTCGAGTTCCTCGGCGAGATTGCGGGTGGCGCTGCGCAGCGCCGATGCCGGCGCCGGCAGCGACAGAGCGGCAAAGGCCAGCGCGATGCGGGCGCGCAGCCTGTCCTTGCCGTTCGGCATTTCGCGCGCCATCGACCTGAGATAGCGGATCTGGACGGCAAGCGATTTCAGGAAGGAGCGGTAGAACGGGAACTCGGCGCCCTGCAGCACAACCGAGGAATGCTGCAACCAGGCAATGACGCGCTTGGCCGTGGTGCCTGGCTCCCAAGCGACGCCGGAAATATTGCTGCCATGGATGGCGATCCAGTCGGAAACCAGCGCGCGGGCGTTGGCGGCGGCGAGCTCGGTGCCGGCGGCACGCATGTGGCGCAGCCAGCGAAAGCCGTGCAGCGTCTTCAGCCAGCCGCGATTGGAGACCCCGATCTGGAACGGCGACTTGCCGCCGGTCTCGACCAGATGTCCCGACAGCGGATAGCGGCCATAATAGATCTCGAGCGCAATTTGCGGGTCGGCGAGGCGCAGATCCGGCGGCGCGATGAGGACGCGTTCGGGCGTGCGGCCGGAATAGCGCCAGCGATAGACAGGCCCGGCACGCAAGCGCCGGCGCGCCTTGCGCCAGAACTCCTTCGCGACAAGCGTCCAAAGACGCGTCGTGCTGCCGGCAGCGAGTGCCAAAACCCCTCCTGATCGTCACATACCCCGACACAAGTTTATATGATTCAAGAACTTATGCGAAGGCGAATTCCACTGGCGTGAAGGAGTTCACGCTGTTGCCGTCGGACCAGCCCTAAAAAAGTCAGCACATTTCGGAGGTCAAGTCCCTGATCGCGCTCACGTCCGCCTGTGGTGGCTACGGAACGCGCTGGGCGAACACTTCTCGCGATCGCGAAAGAGCCGCGAAAAATAAAACGCATCGTGGATGCCGACCGCAGCCGCGACAGACTCCACCGGGGAATCGGAGGCGACCAGCAATTGCTTGGCAAGGTCGAGCCGTATGCGCAGCTGAAATGCCTTGGGCGACATGCCGGTGGCCAGCGCAAACTTGCGGCGCAGCGTCGCCGGCGAGATGCCGAATTTCGCGGCGAACGCGTTGAGGTCGAGCGGATCGAGCGCGCAACTGCGCAGTTCGTCTACGACATGCTGAAAATCGGGGGCGCGCCGAAAATCGGGATCTTGTTTGCGGTTGTTCCCTTGGGTCGCCTGCCTGGCGGCCTGCACAACGATTGCGTGCATGGTGGCAGCGGCTTCCGCCTGGCTAAGCACGGTATCCAACGACAGTTCGGCGTGCAGCCTGTCGAACAGGCGGTGCATTTCGCCCAGGTCGTGCAAGGCAATGACGGGTTCTTCTTCGGCGATGAGCCGCAGCCGCGTGAAATCGCGCGTCATGGCGCCCTCAAAGAGCGCCCAGCGTTCGGTCCATCCCGATGCGTCCGGTCCATAGGAATGTATCTTGCCGGGAAACAGCCAGAACAAGGCCGGCGCAGCGACCGCCTGCCTGCCGCCAACCCTGGTTTCGAGCCAGCCTTGCCCTTGCTCGACGAGGACGACAGCAAAATCCGGCAGCCTGCGATTTGTGATTGCCTGGGTGACACGATGCTGGCCAACGCCCGTTGCCGACAGGCCACCGGCAGCGGCCGGCGGCGATCTGTACAGCGCGAAGTCCCGGTCCGGCATGAGCGAAAAGTCCAGCTTTACTTTCTGTCCATGGGCAGAGTGTTAAGTTCTATGGCACCATTTCGCCGAAACGACACGCCATAGGTGATCGAAATGTCAAGTCTTGCCGCCAGGGGACAAAGCGAAGCCGCTGTTCTTCCTGTCGATCTGATCGCCAACGGCAAGGTGTTGTCGACAGCGCAAAACCGGTTGGGATATCTCACCCCGACCGACCCCTCGGTCGGTCTCGAGACGATCCGCAAGCTGTTTGCGGCGCAGGGTTATGTCTGGCTGAAGGGTCTGCTGCCGAGCCGCGACGTGGTCGATTTTCGCGGCTTTGTGTTTTCATATATGGCGGATACCGGGCTGCTCAAACCCGGGCTCGATCCGTCGCTCGGCATCGCGGCAGCCGGCACCTTTGACCGCCAGCTCGCCGACCGCCGGCTGATGTCGCTGGTTCGCTCGGCCGCCTATGAAGGCTTCTGCGCACAGCCGCCTCTGTCCCGCTTCATGGACAAATTCCTGGGTGGGCTGTCCTACCTGCACAAACGGAAGATCATGCGCTTCACCCGGCCGGGAACGTCCGTCGCGACGCCGGCGCATTACGATCTTGTCTATCTGCGTGGCGGTACCAGCCGGATCGTCACGGCCTGGATTCCGCTCGGCGACATTTCAGTCGATATGGGCGGCCTGGTTTACCTCGAGGGGTCGCATGCGATCGGCGCTGACATGGAAGCCCGGTTCAACAGCGACAATGCCGGCATGGACCCTCAGGAGCGCATCAGCGCCTACAATCGCAACATGGCCGAGGGCGGCTGGGTGTCGAAGGACTTGCCGGAGATGGCGGAGCGGTTCGATGCGCGCTGGCTGATCGCCGATTTCGAGGCCGGCGATGTCGTTCTTCACTCGCCCTACATGATCCATGCCTCGACGACCAACCAGAGCATGGACGGGCGCATCCGGCTTTCCACCGACATTCGCTTTCAGAACGTCGACGATGAGATTGACGCGCGGTGGGGGAACCACTGGTCCCTGGACGACATGCTTTAGGATGTATCGATATTCAGGTGAGGCCGGCCTGCGAGTGCCGGTTTCCTCCGCTTCCGGTGCTCACGTACTTCAAGTACGCTCCGCTCCGGTTCTCGAAAACCGCCGCTCTCGGCGCGGCCTGACCTGAATCTCGACACATCCTAGGCGACGCGTTGCACCTTAGGCTACCCGTCGCATGCGGGCGGCGAAGAAGCCGTCGAGACCGGAAACTCCAGGCGAACCAAGGTCGAGATCGGCGGGCGTGCTGCGCAGCGTGCCCTCTGGCGTCAGGAAGGCATCCATGCCGGCGATCTCACCCGGTTTTAGCGGATCGTCGGCGATGCCGGCCGTCTGGGCGAGGAAGCTGCGATAGAGGTCTTCCCCCTCATGCGGGTCGAGCGAACAATTGGAAAAGACGATGCGTCCGCCCGGCTTGACCAAGGTGACGGCGCGCGCCAGCAATTTTCGCTGCAGGTCGGCGAGTTTCTCGACATCGGCCGCCGTCTTGGTCCAGGGCACGTCGGGATGTCGCCGCACGGTGCCGGTGGAGGAGCAGGGCGCGTCGAGCAGGACGGCGTCGAACAGTTCCGCCGGCTGGTATTTCAGCAAATCGGCCTGGACGATCTCGGCCGAGAGGCCAAGGCGTTCGAGATTTTGCGTAAGCCGCACCAGCCGGTTCTTCGAGGTGTCGACGGCGGTGACCTTGGCGCCGGCAAGGATCAGCTGCGCGGTCTTGCCGCCCGGCGCGGCGCAGAGATCGGCGACGCGAAGCCCCTGCACATCGCCGAACAGGCGCGCGGGAAAGCTGGCCGCCGCATCCTGAACCCACCAGGCGCCGTCCGTGAAGCCGGGCAGTTCGGTGACCGACGCGCTGAGCTTTTCCACGCGTATCGTGCCGGTCGGCAGCACGATGCCGCCAAGCTTTTCCGCCCACAGTTCGGGATCGGATTTGACCGAGAAGTCGACCGGCGCCTCGACGCGATGGGCCGCGAGAATCTCTCTGGTCTTGTCGGGGCCGTAGGCGGCTTTCAGCCGGTCGGAAAACCATTTTGGTGCTTCGTCGGTGGCGGCAAGGGCGGCGGTCAGTTCGGTCTCCTTGGCACGCGCCAAGGTACGCAGCACGCCATTGACGAGGCCGGAGAAACGCTGCGTGCGTGGGTCGGACTTGGCGTGGGTTACGGCAAGGTCGACGGCGGCGCTGTCGGGAATGTCGAGGAACAGGATCTGCGCCGCCGCCACATGCAGTATGTGCGAAAGCGCCGTGGCATTGGGCGGCAGCGACTTTTCCAGCCGCCGCGCCAGCAGCCCTGTGATGGTCATGCGGTAGCGCAGCGCGGTGACCAGTATGGCGCGCACCAGGCCACGGTCGCGCAGGTCGAGCGCCTTGTATTGCGGATGGCCGTTCTCGTGGTCGGTCAGCCCGTCCAGCGGCGTCCTGGCGTCGATGACGGCGGCGAGCAGGCGAGCGGCCGCCTTGCGGGCGGCGAGGCCGGCCACGGGTCCGTCGGCGTCGCCTGTTTCACGATCGGCTGAAATTGCGGGCCGAGGCCTGGCCCCGCTCACGACCACGGACCCTTGGGTCCGGTCGGATTGCGGCCCCACGGGTTGGATTTCGGCTGCGCGGGCTCAGCCGGCGGCTGCGGCTCGGCTGGCTTGCCCCACGGTCCCGCCGATTGCTGCTCGTCCGCCTGGCGGGGCGTCGGTGCCTGGCGTGGCGCTGCCTGCGGCGCGCCGGCCATTTCGCGCGCCATCGCCTGCAGGGCAGCGATGCGGTTGTCGGTGTTCGGGTGGGTGGAAAACAGACTGTCCATGCGCTCGCCGGAAAGGGGATTGATGATGAAGAGGTGGGCGGTCGCCGGATTGCGTTCTGCGTCCGGGTTACGGATGCGTTCGGCGCCGCGGGCGATTTTGTCAAGGGCAGAAGCCAGCCATAGCGGGTTGCCGACGATCTCGGCGCCGCGCCGGTCGGCCTCGTATTCGCGGGTGCGGCTGACCGCCATCTGAACGATCATGGCGGCGAAAGGCGCCACGATCATCGCCACCAGCACGCCGACAAAGCCGAACGGGTTGTTGTCGCGGTTGCCGCCGGAGAAGAAGGCGAAATTGCCGAGCATCGAGATGGCGCCGGCAAGCGTGGCGACGATGGTCATGGTCAATGTGTCGCGGTGCTCGACATGGGCCAGTTCATGCGCCATGACAGCGGCGACTTCCTCATGCGTCAGGGTCTGCAACAGGCCGGTGGAGGCGGCTACCGCGGCGTTTTGCGGGTTGCGGCCGGTGGCGAAGGCATTGGGCTGCGGGTTGTCGATCAGATAGGTTTTCGGCATAGGCAAGCCGGCCCGATTGGCGAGGTCGCGCACGATGGCGTAATATTCAGGCGCGTTTTTCTCGTCGACCTCGACGGCGCGGTTCATCGACAGCACCATCTTGTCGGCGTTCCAGTAGCTGAACAGGTTCATGCCGGCGGCGAACAGCAAGGCGATCACCATGCCGCCAGTGCCGCCGATCAGAAGGCCGACGCCCATGAACAGCGCCGTCATCGCGGCGAGAAGCATGGCGGTGCGCATCGTGTTCATCGTCTGCTCCGTCTTTGCTCGTGGCTAGGTTTGGGGCGGTGGTAGAAAGGGGTCGATCCCTGTGTGTTCATCGCTATATGATGGGAAACGCCTGCGCTCGTTTCAATCCGCCGGACATATCGCATGATCGACGAAACCAGCAAAACCGACGCCGCTCCCGATGACGCCACGTCGCAAAAGCCACTGCCGCCGGCAGCCAGCCGCGCGCTGGCGGAAGCCAAAGCGCGCCGCGAAGCCTATCGCGAGAAAGAGGCCGCGCTGCCGAAGGAAATCGGCGGCCGCGGTGGCAAGGAACCCGGCCGCTATGGCGATTGGGAAGTCAAAGGCCTGACCAGTGACTTCTAGGGTGTATTGATATTCAGGTGATGCCGGCCTGCAAGCGGCAGTTCCCTGCGCTTCCGGTGCTCACGTACTTCAAGTACGCTCCGCTCCGGTTCTCGGGAACCACCGCTTTCGACTCGGCCTGACCTGAATCTCAACACACCCTGGCACCCTAAGCGGCGTTGCGTTGTGGCTCGAGCGCGATCCAGCCGTTTTCGTCGATGGTGGTATCGACCCCTTCGTAACCGTCTATCGCGGCATGCTGCGTCGGCAGTGGGTGCTGGTGGGTGGCGCTGATCACCATCACCGACGCGCCCGCGGCCTCCGCTGCCGCGATACCGGCCGGAGCGTCCTCGAAGACCAGGCAGTCGCCAATATCGACGCCGAGCTGTTTCGCCGCCAGCAGGAAACAGTCGGGCGCCGGCTTGCCGTGGGAAACGTCCTCGCCTGCGACCATCAAAGCGGGCACCGGGATGCCGGCCGCCTCCATGCGCAGCAGCGCTAAGGAGCGCGGCGCCGAGGTGACGATCGCCCAGCGTTCGGGCGGCAGCGACGCCAGGAACGCCGCCGCGCCGGCGATCGGAAGAATGCCATCCAGATCGGCCGCCTCGGCCTGCAACAGCACATACGCCTCGTGGGCGGCGTCGACGCCCGGAAGCGCCAGCCGGCCGATTGTCTCGATCGCCCGCACGCCATGGATCGTCGGCAGGAAGGCGGCAACGTCGAGACCTTGCCGGTGCGCCCACTCGGCCCAGACCCTTTCCGCCGCGGCAATCGAATTGATCACCGTGCCGTCCATATCGAACAGGAAGGCCGCGAATTTTCTGCCTGCAAACATCTGAAACCCTGGGAACGTTTCGGGAGGGGAGAAGAGACGCCAATCGTAACGGCGCGGCGGCCGGATGGAAAGGCACGCGGGGCGTCTTTTCGACCAGTCCAAGGGAACCATGGCCCGCCCTTTTGCGTTTGAGCAAAACTGTTTTCCACGATCACCAAAAGGGGGACTGCGATGCTGATCCGGCTCGGCTATGAAATCGCCATCGACTGTATTGCCGCCACGCCGGTCGTTTCGCTGCTCGAGATCCACAAGGACAGGCAGGCCGACATCAAGCGGCAGACGCGGGTGCTGACCTCGCCATTGGTGCCGACCAAGGTTTATCACGACCTTCATGGCAACGCCTGCCGGCGGTTCACCGCGCCTGCCGGCAATTTTCGCATCCTCTACGATGCCGTCGTCGAGGACAGCGGCGAGACTGACGCGGTCAACACGCTGGCCAAAGAAGTGCCGGTGGCGGAGTTGCCCGACGAGGTGCTGTTCTATCTCCTCGGCAGCCGCTACTGCGAGACTGATCATCTCGGCGGTCTCGCCTGGCAGCTCTTCGGCCAGCTTCCGCCCGGCTGGGCGCGGGTGCAGGCGATCGTCGATTATGTCCATAGCCGGCTGTCCTTCGGCTACGGTTATGCGCGCTCAACCCGCACGGCGGCGCAGGCGCATGAGGAGCGCGTCGGCGTCTGCCGCGACTTCGCGCACCTGGCGATCACGCTCTGCCGCTGCATGAACATCCCGGCCCGCTATGTGAACGGCTATCTCGGTGATATCGGCGTGCCGCTCGACCCGGCGCCGATGGATTTCTCGGCCTGGATGGAAGTGTTCCTCGACGGCAAATGGTACACGTTCGACCCCCGCCACAATCGCCCGAGGATCGGCCGCGTCGTCATCGCGCGCGGTCGCGACGCCACCGACGTGCCGCTGCTACACAGTTTCGGCCAGCACCAGCTGTCGCTGTTCAAGGTGTGGACCTACGAGCAGGAGGGCAATCTGTTCAACCCGCCCTATCACGGCATCGATAAGACGGTCAGCGCGCAGATGCTGGCCTAAAGGGCTTTGTTTTTATGCATGTCGTTGTCCCAAAACCGCTGCACATTTTTGGGCGACATGCACTAAACGGAAAAGGCCGCCGCTTCTTGCGAAGCCGGCGGCCTTCCGTGTTTCCGTCCGTGGCGCGGCCCATGGCGGTGACCGAAGTCACCCGCCGCGCATTTCGCGCCTTAACGGGAAGACTGCTTCCCGAAAGTGCAATCCGCTGAGGCCACGTTCTGGAAAACGAAATCACTCGACATCGGATCACCTCCTTTCGATTTGTTGAACACATCCTCATGATGGGGTGCGCCGCAGCAAAAGACAAGGCGCCCCGCTGAAAAACCGCATGGGCCGGGTTTCTCGTGCGAGCGGGTTGCGGCCGGCCGGTCGGACGGGCAAAATCATTGCCGGCCACCCAGCATTTGGGAGGAGGACGGCATGGAAGCAGCCGAGAGGGCAGCCCGGATCGTTCGGACGGTTATCGAAGCGCTGAAGCCGGGCTTTGCGGTCAGGCTGTGGACCGGTGAACGGATCGGTCCCGCCACCGGCCCGGTGCTTGTCATCAACGACCAGGACATCGTCTGGCAGATGGTGCGTCGGCCCTCGTTCTCGACGCTGATCGAGATGTGGATTTCCAAGACTGTCGACATAGAGGACGGATCGCTGTTCGACTTCTACGCCCTGCCTTCGCAAGGCAAGCTTCGCACGAAGCTCAAGACATTGCCGAAGCTGGCGATCCTGCGCGACCTGCCAGCCGTGCTGTTTTCGCGAAAACAGATGACTGCGCGGACCGATCTTTCCGGGCGCAATCCCTTCGTCAGCGGTTCGAGCCAGGAGGCGATCCAGCACCACTACGACATTTCAAACGCCTTCTACCGGCTCTTCCTCGACGACCGTATGGTCTACAGCTGTGGCTACTTCAAGGATTTCGCCAACAGCATCGATCAGGCGCAGATCGACAAGCTCGACTATATTTGCCGCAAGCTGCGGCTGAAGCCCGGCGAAAGGTTGCTCGACATCGGCTGCGGTTGGGGGGCGATGCTCATCTACGCCGTGAAAAATTATGGCGTCGTTGGCCACGGCGTTTCGCTGTCGGAGGCGCAGACCGAACTCGCCCGCGAGCGTATTCGTGCCGAAGGGCTGGAGGATCGCATCACCATCGAAATCAAGTCCTATGCGGAACTTTCCGGCACCTTCGAAAAGATATCGTCGATCGGCATGTTCGAGCACCTCGGGCTTGCCAATCATGCCACCTATTTCTCGACCATCCATCGTCTGCTCAAGCCTGGCGGCATCTATCTGCATCATGCCATCACCCGGCGCAGCAAGGGCGACATGAAAAAGACCCTGCGCAAGGGTCCGGAATTCAAAGCGCTGATCAAATACATCTTCCCGGGCGGCGAACTCGACACCATCGGCATGACGCTCGGCAATCTCGAGGCGCATGGCTTCCTCGTCTATGACGTCGAAAACCTGCGCGAGCACTATGCCCGCACCTGCCGTCTGTGGGCCGAGCGCCTCCAGGCACGGTTCGACGAAGCGATTGCCGAAGTGGGTGAGGCCAAGGCGCGGCTCTGGCTGCTATATCTCACCGGCTGCTCGATCACCTTCGAGCGTGCCTCGGCACAGATTTTCCAGACCGTCGTCACCAGGCGCGCGCGGGGGCCAAGCGGCTTGCCGCCGACGCGGGCGGATCTGTATCGGGAATGAGGATTGGAGGACCGTCGCCGCCACGCTCGTCGCCAAGCTTCGAGATTGGTCGATGCTCTCGCGCCTTCGTCATCCTCGGGCTTGACCCGAGGATCCATGCCGCGACCTTTGCCGGGGAATGCGGCGGAACAGAATTCTGCACCGCTGCAACGCGTTAGCGTAGCGGCATGGATACTAGGGTCTGCGCCGCGTCGCTTCGCTCCTTGCTTCGCCCTAGTATGACGAAATCACAATCCTCAGAGAAACCGCATCGTTGCGCCGATCTCGACGCGGGCGGGCTGGTCGACCGTGCAATAGACGCCGAGATTGTGGGCGTTGTGGCGGACCAGGTTGCGAAGGATGGCCGGGTCGTGGTCCAAGCCATCCTGGGCAATGATGGTGAAGCCGCAGCGGCGGCATGGCTCGGCGATGGTCAGCTTGAGGTCGCCGATCGCCAGCTTGCGGCCGATCCATTCCGTTTCGGGAAACGAGCCCTCGACCGGTGGCACGTCGACGACGATGTTGGGTCGGAAGCGGCGCGGGTCGGCACCCTCCGGATGCAGCGCCTTGAGGCGGGCCAGCGACGCCGTGGTCAGGAGATGGATAGGCGCCTTGCGATAGCGCGCCGCGGTCAGCGGGCCGGAATAGCCGGGCGCGGCATTTTCAGGGCCGAACGGCCGGATCGAGGCTTCGAAGCCGAGATAGGCTGATACGGCGCGGTCGCTTTCGGCGCCGGGTGCCGCCAGCCAGTCGCCGCCGGGAACGGCAACTTCAAGCTGGCGAGCTTGTGACAGCCGAGTGCGGATGCGCGGCACCTTGTGCCATTTCGCATCGCGATCGGGCCGCGCGATTTCGTTGTCGGAGACATCGACGAGACCGAACATGCGGTCGCCGTCGATGCTTTCCTGACTTACCAAAATCGCGTCGAGGCGTTCACCGGCGAGCGAGCTCGCCGGATAGCGCCAAAGCTCAGTGACGGAACCGACCGTCGACGGCATCAGCCCTTCTTGTTCTGCCGGTTGGCGATCAGGTCGTCGACCACAGCCGGATCGGCCAGCGTCGATGTGTCGCCGAGCGAGCCGAAATCGTCCTCGGCGATCTTGCGCAGGATGCGGCGCATGATCTTGCCGGAGCGGGTCTTCGGCAGGCCCGGCGCGAACTGGATCTTGTCGGGCGAAGCAATGGCGCCGATCTCCTTGCGAACATGGCCGACCAATTCCTTGCGCAGCTCCTCGCTCGGCGCCTCGCCGGCCATCAGAGTGACGTAGCAGTAGATGCCCTGGCCCTTGATGTCGTGCGGGTAGCCGACGACGGCGGCCTCGGAAACCTTGTTGTGGCTGACTAGTGCCGATTCCACTTCCGCCGTACCCATGCGGTGGCCGGAGACGTTGATCACGTCGTCGACGCGGCCGGTGATCCAGTAGTAGCCGTCGGCATCGCGGCGGCAGCCGTCGCCGGTAAAATACTTGCCCTTGTAGGTGGAAAAATAGGTCTGGATGAAGCGCTCGTGATCGCCATAGACGGTGCGCATCTGTCCGGGCCAGGAATCGGTGATGCAGAGATTGCCGTCGGCGGCGCCGTCGATCACCTTGCCCTCGCTATCGACCAACTGCGGCTTGACCCCGAAGAAGGGCCGCGTCGCCGAACCTGCCTTTAGGTCGGTGGCGCCAGGCAGCGGCGTGATCAGGATGCCGCCGGTCTCGGTCTGCCACCAGGTGTCGACGATCGGCACCTTGCCGTTGCCGACGACGTTGAAATACCACTCCCAGGCTTCCGGATTGATCGGCTCGCCGACCGAACCAAGCACGCGCAATGACTTGCGCGACGTCTTTTTCACGGGATCGTCGCCGGCGCCCATCAGCGCGCGCAGCGCCGTTGGTGCCGTGTAGAAGATGTTGACCTTGTGCTTGTCGATGACTTCCCAGAAGCGGGCCTGCGAAGGGTAGTTGGGCACGCCTTCGAACATCAGCGTGGTGGCGCCGTTGGCGAGCGGCCCATAGACGATGTAGCTGTGGCCGGTAACCCAGCCGACATCGGCGGTGCACCAGTAGATGTCGCCGTCGTGGTAATCGAAGACATATTGGTGCGTCATCGAGGCGTAGACGAGATAGCCGGCGGTGGTGTGCAGCACGCCCTTCGGCTTGCCGGTCGAGCCCGACGTGTAAAGGATGAACAGCGGATCTTCGGCCTTCATCTTCTCCGGCTTGCACTCGGCCTTCACCGAAGCGATTTCATCGTGGTACCAGACATCGCGCCCCGGCGCCCAGCCGACCTTGCCGCCAGTGCGGCGCACGACGACGACATTCTTGACCATGACGAAATTCTTGGCGGCGATGTCGATCGCCTTGTCGGTGTTCTCCTTCAGAGGAATGGCCTTGCCGCCGCGCAGGCCTTCGTCGGCGGTGATGACGAAGGTCGATTCGCAATCGACGATGCGGCCCGCCAGCGCATCCGGCGAAAAGCCGCCGAAGACGATCGAATGGATGGCGCCGATGCGCGTGCAGGCGAGCATCGCATAAGCCGCTTCAGGGATCATCGGCATGTAGATGGTGACACGGTCGCCCTTCTTGACGCCGTGCTTCTTCATCACATTGGCCAGCCGGCAGACATGCTCGTAGAGTTCGTTGTAGGTGATCTTCTTGTCGTCATAGGGATTGTCGCCCTCCCAGATGATGGCAGTCTGGTCGCCGCGTTTCTTCAGGTGCCGGTCGATGCAGTTGTAGGAAACGTTGGTCAGCCCGTCCTCGAACCATTTGATCGAGACCTTGCCATCGAAGGAGGTGTTCTTGACCTTGCTGAACGGCTTGAACCAGTCGATGCGCTTGCCATGCTTGCCCCAGAACTTGTCCGGGTTCTTGACGCTTTCGGCATACCATTTGAGATAGGTGTCGTTGTCGATCAGCGCGTTCTTCTTCCACGCCGGCTGGACGCGATGGACATGAACTTCGGACATTTCTTCACTTCCTCCCAAACCAATCCGCCGGCTTGAAACGCCGGCGGGATCGCGGCGACGCGGCCGCGAATTCGCGCGCATTATTATCAGTTCCGCGGTGACGGCAATATTAGACGTTGGGTTTGCGTGGCGGGATGACGCAGGGGCACCGTCATGTGCTGTCAGCACTCGGTCCAATTCGCTGCTAACTGTATGTTTTCGCGTGGAAAAGCCTGTTTCGATCAGGAAAAATCAATAGACAGTTAAGCAACGGCGCGCACAATGTTCGTTGGGAGGCGAGGTGAATCAACCTGGGGGCTGCAATGCGCGACCATGCCGAAATGGACCTGATGCTTAGGGGTTATGGCCTGACCACGGCCAAGATTCTCTATCATTTTCCCGATCATCCACATCTCTTGCAGAGCTTCATCTGGCAGGACTACGACCTGGCGCCGAAGTTTCCGGTGCTGATCCGGTTCATCGAATTCTGGCAGGCCAAACTCGATGGTCCGCTGCATTCGGTTGTCTACACGCACCAGAAGCTGATCGCGCCGAATGAATGGCGCAAGGTGGATGGTGAGTTCGTGCTGCACTAGGGTATGTCGATATTCAGGTGAGGCCGGCCTGCAAACGCCGGCTTCCTGCGCTTCCGGTGCTCACGTACCCAAAAGTACGCTCCGCTCCGGTTCTCGGAACCCACCGTTTTCGGCTCGGCCTGACCTGAATCTCAACACACCCTGACCCCGAGACGTTTGGACGGTCACACCGCTGGCGGATTGAGCCGGGCGAAACCTTCCTGACGGCGATAGGGGAAATACGGGTAGGGCGCGGTGACCTCGCTTGCGACGTCGAGCTTTTTCATCTGCTCCGGCGTCAGCGTCCAACCAATGGCGCCGAGGTTTTGGCGCAATTGTTCCTCGTTGCGAGCCCCGATGATGACGGATGACACGGTCGGGCGCTGCAACAGCCAGTTGATCGCGATTTGCGGTACGGTCTTGCCGGTTTCCTCGGCCACCGCGTCAAGCGCGTCCATGACCCGGTAGAGATGCTCGTCCTCGACCGGCGGCCCGAAACTCGCCGTGTCGTGTAGCCGGCTCTTTTCCGGCAGCTGTTGGCCGCGGCGGATCTTGCCGGTCAGCCGGCCCCAGCCGAGCGGGCTCCACACCAGCGCGCCGACGCCCTGGTCGAGGCCGAGCGGCATCAGCTCCCATTCATAGTCGCGGCCGAGCAGCGAATAGTAGACCTGATGCGCGACATAGCGCGGGTAGCCATGCCTGTCGGCGAGGCCGAGCGACTTCATCACTTGCCAGCCGGAGAAATTAGAGACGCCGACATAGCGCAGCTTGCCGGCGCGCACGAGATCGTCGAGCGTCGACAACACCTCCTCGATCGGCGTCGCGGCATCGAAGGCGTGTAGCTGCAGCAGGTCGATATAGTCGGTGCCAAGACGCCTGAGCGCATCCTCCACGGCCTTGATCAGCCGCGACCGGGACGAACCGTAGTCGGCCGGGCCGTCGCCCATCGGCAAAGACGTCTTGGTCGAGATCAGCACTGCGTCGCGGCGGTCCTTGATGGCTGCGCCGAGAACTTCTTCGGACGCGCCGTTCGAATAGACATCGGCGGTGTCGAACAAATTGACGCCGGCTTCCAGGCAGATGTCGATCAGTCGCCGTGCTTCATTGGCGTCGCTGGTGCCCCAGGCGCCGAACAATGGCCCCGAACCGCCAAAAGTCCCGGTGCCGAACGAAAGCGCCGGGACCTTGAGGCCGGATGCGCCTAGACGTCGATAGTCCATTTTCTTACTCCTGCGGGTGTGGACGGAAAGTGAAAGCGATCTGGCTTTGCCTGCGGATGTCAGGACCGCACGGAAGCGGGCGTGCCGAGCGCGGCGGTGCGATCGAACCGTAGCGCCAGCATTGCGACTGCGAGTGCCGAGAGCGGCAGCAAGGCCGCGATCCAGCTGACGGCGCCGAGGCCGGGGCCGTCAGCAATGACCATGCCGCCGAGCCAGGCGCCGCCGGCATTGCCGAGATTGAAGGCGGCGATGTTGAAGGACGAGGCCAGGCTCTGGCCGGCGCCTTGCGCCTTTTCCAGCACCCACATCTGCAATGGTGCCACGGTGGCGAAGGCGGCGGCACCGAGCAGGCCGACATAGAGGACGGCCATCACCTGGCTGTGCAGGGCGAAGGTCATGGTGCCGAGCACCAGTGCCAGCACCACGAGGCTGCCGAGAACGGATGGCACCAGCCAGCGGTCGGCGAATTTGCCGCCGAGCAGATTGCCTGCGATCAGGCCGCCGCCGAAGACCAGCAGGATCGGCGACACCGCAGCTTCCCCAAAGCCACTGATCTCGGTCAGCAGCGGGGCGATGTAGGTGAAGACGGCGAAGACGCCGGCATAGCCAAGCACGGTGGTGGCGAGGCCGAGCAGCACCGGCATGCGGCCGAGCACGGCGAGGTCACTGCGCAGGTTGCTCTTTTCCGGCGCTGCCTGGCTGCGCGGCACCAGCACGAGAATGATGGCGAAGGCGGCGAGCCCGACCAGGGTTACCGCCCCGAAGGTCGCGCGCCAGCCGAAAGCCTGGCCGAGCCAGGTGCCGAAGGGAACGCCAAGAATGTTGGCGATGGTCAGGCCGGTGAACATCAGCGCGATCGCCGAGGCCTTCTTGTTGGGCGCCACCAGCCCGGTGGCGACGACCGAGCCGACGCCGAAGAAGGTGCCGTGGGCGAAGGCGGTGATGATGCGGGCGCCCATCAGCGTCCAGTAGTCCGGCGCCAGCGCACAGGCGAGATTGCCCAGCGTGAAGATCGCCATCAGTGCCAGAAGCACGGTCTTGCGCGGCCAGTTGCCGGTGGCGATGGTCAGCAGCGGTGCGCCGATAACGACGCCAAGCGCATAGCCGGAAATAAGCTGGCCGGCGGCCGAGATCGAGACGCCGAGATCTTTGCTGACATCGATCAGCAGGCCCATGATGACGAATTCGGTGACACCGATGCCGAAGGCGCCGGCGGCGAGGGCGTAGAGAGCGAGAGGCATGGCGGTTTCCAGTTCAAAGGCGATGAGCGTCCTGTCCAAATCCGCGCCCCGACCGCAAAGATCGTGCTCCCATGTACTGTGAACCAGACTTGCTACGGGCATAGTTTCTATGAAATAGATTCACAGATGGCCAGGCCCGACATCAACCGCTCCGGTGAGATCGAAGTGTTCGTGCGCGTCGTCGAGACGGGGAGCTTTTCGGCGGCGGCGCGCGAACTGCGCATGACGCCATCGGCGGTGAGCAAACTGATCGGCCGTCTCGAAGGCCGGCTCGGCGCCCGGCTGGTCAGCCGCTCGACGCGCAAGCTGCAGCTCTCACCGGAAGGCTCGGCCTTCTACGACAGCGGCGTGCGCATCCTGGCCGACATGGCGGCGGCCGAGCGCGAGGCGGCGGCAGGAGCGGCACCGCGCGGGCTGTTGCGTGTCAACAGCTATGTGCCGTTCGGACAGCACCGGCTGATCCCGCTTTTGCCGCGCTTCCTCGAACGCTACCCGGAAATATCAGTCGATCTGGTTTTGACCGACAGCGTCATCGACCTGATGCAGGAGCGCGCCGATGTCGCCATCCGTGCCGGCCCACTCAACGAATCGCGGCTGGTGGCGCGCAAGCTCGGACAAAGCCGGACCGTCGTCGTCGCAGCACCGCCCTACCTCGAGACGCATGGCACCCCGCAAGTGCCGGCCGATCTCGAGCGCCACAACCGGATGAGTTTCGGCTTCGTGCGGCATATCGATGGCTGGCCATTCCTCGACGGCGCCGGCGCAAGCGTGATCGTGCCGACGATAGGCAATGCGCTGGTCAGCGACGGCGAGGCCATGCGGCTGATGGCGCTTTCCGGAGTGGGCATCGCCCGGCTGGCGCGCTGGCACGTGGAGGCCGACATCGCCAGCGGTCGGCTGCTGCCGTTGCTGGAAGCGTTCAACCCCAGCGATCTGGAACCGACACATGCCGTCTATGTCGGCCAAGGCAAGCATCTGCCGGCCCGCGTGCGCGCCTTTCTCGATTTTCTCGCCGAGACCGTTCGTCTCTGACAGCAAAAGGCCGTGTACCAACGGGGCACGTGACCTTCGCGAAACTGTCCTCGAAGAGCCCTACTTCTTCGCTGCGAACGGCTCCGGGCGCCGGCCTGCCGCTTGCCGCTCCAGCATCCAGCCGGGGTATTCGGCGGGCAGTGCGCTCACCTCATCGAGCTTCACCAGATCGTCGGCGTCGAGCTTCAGCTCGGTCGCGGCAAGGTTCTGCTCCAACTGCTCCATGCGGCTGGCGCCGATGATGACGCTCATCACGAAGGGTTTGGCCAGCACATAACCCAGCGCGACGGTGGCGACGCTGACATCATGCTTTTTGGCGATCTCGCGCATCACGGCCACCGCGGCCCAGGCGCGGTCCTCGTTGACCGGCGGGAAATTGAAGGAGGCGCGGCGGCCCTCGCCATTGCCCGGCGCGCCGGGTCCGTATTTGCCGGACAGCAGCCCGCCGGCCATCGGCGACCAGACCATCAGGCCGAGCTTCTCCTCATTGAGCAGCGGCTCGATCTCGCGTTCGAGGTCGCGGCCAGCGATCGAGTAGTAAGATTGCACGGTCTCAAAGCGGGCAAAGCCCTTGCGGTCGGCAATGCCGAGCGCCTTGGCGATGCGCCATGCCGCCCAGTTGGAGACGCCGACATAGCGGACCTTGCCGCTGGCAACCAGATCGTCCAGCGCCCGCAACGTCTCGTCGATCGGCGTCACCGTGTCGGTGCCGTGCAGCTGATAGAGGTCGATATGGTCGAGCTGCAGCCGTTCCAGGCTTGCGTCGACCGCGTCCATGATGTGGCCGCGCGAGGAGCCGCGCTGGTTCGGACCGCTGCCCATGGCGCCATGCACCTTGGTGGCGATGACCACGTCAGACCTTTTGACGCCGAGATCCCTGAGCGATTGGCCGAGCAGTTTCTCGGATTCGCCGAAGGAATAGACATCGGCCGTGTCGAAGAAATTGACGCCGCCGGCGATCGAGCGGCCGACGATCTCGTTGACGCCCTTCTGGTCGAGGCTGGCGATCAGGCCCCATTGGGCGTTCTCGCCGGCGGCGCCGAAAGTCATGGTGCCGAGGCACAGTTCGGAGACAAACATCCCCGTATTTCCAAGTTGATTGTAGCGCATGGTGCGGCTCCAGAAGATGTGGTGATGACACCAATCATATAGGAACGATACGTTTCGTTTCCAGTCGTGGCTTAACGATGTACCGGCGCTGGCATCATGGAACCCGTTAGCCACGCCGGGCATTCGCTGGGGCTGTCCGGTGGATCATGGTTCCTCGGAAATAGAAACCTTGGAGATTGGCCGAAACATTTCTCGCTTCGTTATCCACGGGCGGAGCAGCCGCGAAGCGGCGTCGCGAAGACCCGAGGATCCATGCCGCGACCCTGGCCTAAGGGCGCGGCGGATGAGAATTCTGCACAGCAGCAGCGCTGTCATGTCCCGGCATGGATCCCGGGGTCTGCGCTGCGTCGCTTCGCTCCTTGCTCCGCCCCAGGATGACGAAGATGCGGTCGCCTGCGGCCAATCGCGCATGACGGAAACAGGCAGTTGGCTAACGGCTGCCGAAGATCGCCGACCCAACCCTGACGCTGGTGGCGCCGAAGGCGATTGCCGTCTCGTAGTCGCCGGACATACCCATCGACAGTTTTGCGACGCCGGCCTCACGCGCCAGCTTTTCCAGCAGCGCGAAATGCGGGCCGGGGTTCTCGTCGGCCGGCGGGATGCACATCAAGCCTTCGATCGCCAGGCCATGGACGTTGAGACAGCGGGTGACGAAAGCGACGGCGTCGCGCGGCTCGATGCCGGCCTTCTGGGGCTCCGAGCCGGTGTTGACCTGCACGTAGAGTTTTGGCGCACGGCCCTGTCTGGCAATTTCCCTGGCGAGTTCGGCAGCGATCTTTTCTCGGTCGACGGTCTCGATGACGTCGGCCAAAGCAACGGCTTCCTTCGCCTTGTTCGACTGCAGCGGGCCGATGAGATGAAGCTCGATGTCGGGGAATTCCTGTTTCAGCGCCGGCCATTTGGCCTGCGCCTCCTGCACCCGGTTTTCGCCAAAGACGCGCTGGCCGGCTTCGATGACCGGGCGGATGGCGTCGGCTTCGAAGGTCTTCGACACGGCAACCAGCGTTACGGAACCGGCGTCGCGGCCGGCCTCGCGCTCGGCAGCAGCGATCCTCGTCTTGACGGCGAAAAACTGTTCGACGGCGCTGGCCATGCCTATATCCTGTCTGTCTTTCTAGCGCTGGCCGGCTCGCCGCAGTTGACGGGTCCGGCAATCCATGGTGAACACCGCGACGACATTTACCTTGGCCGCCGGGCCTTGTCCGGCGGTCTGCGCCTGCTTTTAAGTGAAAATCATCCGATGGCAACCGAACGATACAATCCGCGCGCGTCAGAGCCCAAATGGCAGAAAGCCTGGGCCGAGAAGAAGCTGTTCGAAGCGCAGAACGACGACCCGAAGCCGAAATACTACGTGCTGGAGATGTTCCCCTATCCCTCAGGGAAGATCCATATCGGCCACACCCGCAACTACACGATGGGCGACGTGGTGGCGCGCTACAAGCGGGCCAAGGGTTTTAATGTGCTGCACCCGATGGGCTGGGACGCTTTCGGCATGCCGGCCGAAAATGCGGCGATGCAGAACAAGGTCCATCCCAAGGAATGGACCTACGCCAACATCGCTGCCATGCGCGAGCAGCTCAAGATGATGGGCCTGTCGCTGGACTGGTCGCGTGAATTCGCCACCTGCGACGTCGACTATTACCACCGCCAGCAGATGCTGTTCCTCGACTTCGTCGCCAAGGGGCTGGTGACGCGCAAATCCTCCAAGGTCAACTGGGACCCGGAGGACATGACGGTGCTCGCCAACGAGCAGGTCATCGACGGCCGCGGCTGGCGCTCGGGCGCGCTGGTCGAACAGCGCGAGCTGACGCAGTGGTTCTTCAAGATCACCGACTTTGCCCAGGACCTCCTGGAGTCGCTCGACGGCCTCGGCGAATGGCCGGAAAAGGTCAAGCTGATGCAGCAGAACTGGATCGGCCGCTCGGAAGGGCTGCTGATCCGCTGGCCCCTGGCAGCACCGGTTGGCGATGCGAGCGAACTGGAAGTCTACACGACCCGGCCCGACACCATCTTCGGCGCCTCGTTCATGGCTGTCGCGGCTGACCATCCGCTGGCCAGGAAGGCCGCGGAGACCAATGTCGCGTTGGCCAAGTTCATCGACGAAGTCCGCCATATGGGCACCTCGGTGGCCGCACTGGAGACGGCCGAGAAGAAAGGCTTCGACACCGGCATCCGCGTCGTCCACCCATTCGACGACTCATGGACGCTGCCGGTCTATGTCGCCAATTTCGTTTTGATGGAATACGGCACCGGCGCCATTTTCGGCTGCCCGTCGGGCGATCAGCGCGACCTCGACTTCGCCAACAAATACGGCCTGCCGGTCATCCCGGTGGTGATGCCGGTAGATGCCGACGCCAAGACCTTCCAGATCACGGAAGAGGCTTATTTCGATGACGGCGTGATGATCAATTCGCGCTTCCTCGACGGCATGAAGCCGGAGCAGGCCTTTGAAGAG
Organism: Mesorhizobium sp. P2_H9; assembly: GCF_056403215.1. Lineage (NCBI taxonomy): Bacteria > Pseudomonadati > Pseudomonadota > Alphaproteobacteria > Hyphomicrobiales > Phyllobacteriaceae > Mesorhizobium > Mesorhizobium sp. P2_H9. The sequence continues at coordinate 264,531 of NZ_JBFUFX010000006.1, forward strand.
GTCGCCAAGCTGCTGGAGCAGAAAAGCATCGGCGGCCGGCCGATGGCCGAGCGCAAAGTGAATTTTCGCCTGCGCGACTGGGGCATTTCGCGCCAGCGCTACTGGGGCTGCCCGATCCCGATGATCCATTGCGAGGATTGCGGCGTCGTGCCGGTGCCGAAGGCCGACCTGCCGGTCAAGCTGCCCGACGACATCGAGTTCGACCGTCCCGGCAACCCGCTCGACCGTCACCCGACCTGGCGGCACGTCAAATGCCCGCAATGCGGCAAGGACGCGCGGCGCGAGACCGACACGATGGACACGTTCGTCGATTCGTCCTGGTACTTCGCCCGCTTCACCGCGCCCTGGGCGAACGATCCGACCGAGCCGAAGGCTGCCGACGATTGGCTGGCGGTCGACCAGTATATCGGCGGCATCGAGCATGCGATCCTGCACCTGCTCTATTCGCGCTTCTTCACCCGCGCCATGCGCGAGACCGGGCATCTCGACCTGGCCGAGCCGTTCAAGGGCCTGTTCACGCAAGGCATGGTGGTGCACGAGACCTACCGCGTCGGCGGCGCGTCGAACAATGGCCGCTGGCTGTCGCCGGGCGAGGTCAGGATCGAGGATGTGGGCGGCAAGCGCCGCGCTATCGAAATCGCTACCGGCGAAGAGGCGGCGATCGGCTCGCTCGAAAAGATGTCGAAGTCGAAGAAGAACACGGTGAGCCCGGAAGACATCACCGACGGCTACGGCGCCGATACCGCGCGCTGGTTCATGCTGTCGGATTCGCCGCCCGAGCGCGATGTCGAATGGACCGACGATGGCGCCGCCGGTGCGCATCGCTTCATCCAGCGCGTCTGGCGTCTGGTGTCGATCGCCGCCGAGACGCTCGGCGGCGTCAAGCCGCAAGCGGCGAAGGAGGGCGAGGCGGGCGCCGTTTCCAAGGCCGCGCACAAGATTCTGAAGGCGATCGGCGAGGATATCGAGAAGCTCGGCTTCAACCGCGCCATCGCCCGCATCTACGAGCTCGCCAACGCGCTGACCACGCCGCTCAACGACGTTGCCGAAGGCAAGGCCGATGAGGCGCTGAAAGCCGCTTGCCGCGAGGCAGTGGAGATCCTGGTGCATGTGGTCGCGCCGGTCATGCCGCATCTGGCCGAGGAGTGCTGGCACACGCTGGGCGGCACCGATCTGGTCGCCGAACGGCCGTGGCCGGTCTACGATCCGGCGCTGGTCGTCGACAATGAGATCGTGCTGCCGGTCCAGGTCAACGGCAAGAAGCGCGGGGATTTGACAATTGCCCGCGACGCGGATCAAGGTGCGGTCGAAAAAGCGGTTCTGGCCCTCGACTTCGTGCAAAAAGCGCTGGAAGGTAAGGCGCCCCGCAAGGTGATCATCGTGCCGCAGAGGATCGTCAATGTCGTTGCCTGATTTCGGAAAGACGACGCATTTGCTGCGACGCGCCGCGTTGTGCGGGCTGGTCGCCTCGGTGACGCTGGTTTCGGCCTGCACGGTCAGGCCGCTCTATTCGAGCGCGCCGCTGACGGTCGGCTCCACGGTCAGCGCTTCGGCCGAACTGGCGTCGATCTCGGTCAAGCCGGTCAAGACCCGCTACGCCCAGCAGGTCCGCAACAATCTGATCTTTGCGCTTGGCCAGGGTGCCGGCGAGCCGGCCGCGCCGGTTTATATGCTTGATCTCGGCGTTAGCGAACTGGTCGAATCGGCGGCGCAGGTGCAAATCCAGACCAACGAGGACGAGCCGACGGCAGGTACGGTCACGCTGACCGCGAACTACGTGCTGACCGACGCCAAGACCGGCGCGGTCATCGCCACCGGCAAGCGCTCGATCCCGTCATCCTTCGACAAGCCGACCCAGGAGTACGCTTCCTATCGCGCGCAGATCGATGCCGAGAACCGTGCTGCGCGCGAACTGGCCGAAATGGTGACCCTGTCGGTCGCCCAGGACCTGGTCAAGCACGGAAAGACCTCGAGCTAGAGGCTTTCCCGCTTAGATTCATTGGATGAAAACCTGGCAACAAAAAAGGCCGATCGCTCGGCCTTTTTTGTTACGCGGTGCGGCTTGGCCTCAGCCGATCGTCTGGCCGGTCTTTGCCCAGTCGGCGAGGAACTGTTCCAGGCCCTTGTCGGTCAGCGGATGCTTGACCAGCGCCTTCAGCGTCGCCGGCGGCGCGGTGACGACGTCGGCGCCGATCAGGGCTGCCTGCTTGACATGGTTCACGGTGCGCGCCGAGGCAACGAGGATCTCGGTCTGGAAATCGTAATTGTCGTAGATCTGCCGGATTTCCTGGATCAGCTCCATGCCGTCGAGGCCGATGTCGTCAAGGCGGCCGACGAAGGGCGAGATGAACGAGGCGCCGGCCTTGGCCGCCAGCAGCGCCTGGTTGGCCGAGAAGCAGAGCGTGACGTTGACCAGGCGGTTCATCTCGGTGCGGATGGTCTTGCAGGCCTTCAGGCCGTCCAGCGTCAGCGGCACCTTGATGCAGACATTGTCGGCGATCTTGGCCAGAACCTTGGCCTGCTGCATCATCTCGGAATATTCGGTGGCGGTGACCTCGGCCGAGACCGGGCCCTTGACGATGTCGCAGATCTGCTTGGTGACGTCGGCGATCTTGCCGCCGGATTTCAGGATCAGCGAGGGATTGGTGGTGACGCCGTCGAGCAGCCCCAGATCGTTCAGCTCACGAATGTCCTTGATATCGGCGGTGTCGACAAAAAATTTCATGGGGGGTCTCCTGAAGATTCTCATGTGCATGCCATGCACATTCGGGGTTGCCCTTTGATCTAGACCAAAGTCGGGGCAAGGTCACGCCTCATGATCGAAGATTCGCCCTTTGTCGCAGCCGCACCGGTGCTGGTGCCGATGCCTGCCGAACGCCCCTACACCTATGCCGTGCCTGCCGGCATGCGGGTGGTGCCGGGCTCGATCGTGCGCGTCCCGCTCGGTCCGCGCCAGGTTGCCGGCATCGTCTGGGATGGCGCGGTCGAAAAGGTCGACGCGAAAAAACTGCGACCGATCGAGCAGGTCTTCGACTGCCCGCCGATCGATCGTGCGATGCGCCAGTTCGTCGACTGGATCGCGCAATACACGCTGTCGCCGCCCGGCATGGTGGCGCGCATGCTGCTCAGGGCGCCGGAAGCGTTTGACCCGGAACCGTGGATCGAGGGCTTGCTGCGCACCGTGACCGACCCCGACCGGATGACGGCTGCGAGAGTGCGGGTGCTTGAGACAGCGGAAGGCGGGCTCGCCTGGACACGCTCCGGGCTGGCGCATGCGGCTGGCGTGTCGTCGACCGTCATCGACGGGTTGAAGGCGCAAGGCGTGTTCGAGACGGTGATGATCCCACCGCGACCGGTGGTCGCAGCACCCGATGCGAGTTATGCCGTGCCGGAGCTGATGCCGGACCAGGGCGATGCGGCGGCCATGCTGCGCAGCAATGTCATGGCTGGCGCCTTCGGTGTCACGCTGCTCGACGGCGTCACCGGATCGGGCAAGACGGAAGTCTATTTCGAGGCGGTGGCGGCCGCACTCGACCAGGGCAAGCAGGTGCTGATCCTGCTGCCGGAGATTGCACTGACACATGCCTTTATCGAACGCTTCCAGCAACGCTTCGGCGCCAAGCCGGCGGAATGGCATTCGGACCTGCCGCCAAAAATGCGTGAACGGGTCTGGCGGCAAGTGGCGGAAGGCGGCGTGCGCGTCGTCGCCGGCGCCCGCTCGGCGCTGTTCCTGCCGTTCAGGGAACTCGGGCTGATCGTCGTCGACGAGGAGCATGACCCTGCCTACAAGCAGGAAGACCGCGTCTTCTACAATGCGCGCGACATGGCGGTGGTGCGTGGCCATATTGGCGGCTTCCCGGTGGTGCTGGCTTCGGCGACACCGTCGGTGGAAAGCCGGGTCAACGCGCTGCAAGGCCGCTACAGCAGGGCAGTGCTTTCGGCACGTTTTGCCGAGGCAGCACTTCCCGACCTGAAGACGATCGACATGCGCCGGGCGCCACCGGCGCGCGGCGGTTTCCTGTCGCCGGTGCTGATCGACCATATGCGCCGCACGCTGGAGAAACAGGAGCAGTCGCTGCTGTTTCTCAACCGGCGCGGCTATGCGCCGCTGACGCTATGCAGGGTTTGCGGCCATCGTTTCGGCTGTCCGGTCTGCTCGGCCTGGCTGGTCGAGCACCGGTTTCGCGGCCAGCTCGTCTGCCACCATTGCGGGCACAACGAACGCCGTCCCGAGGCCTGTCCGGAATGCGGCACGCTCGATCATCTCGTCGCTTGCGGCCCGGGCGTCGAGCGTATCGCCGAAGAGGTCGTCACGCATTTTCCCGACGCTCGCACCATCGTGCTGTCGTCAGACCTGATGGGCGGCGTGCGGCGGCTGAGGCTGGAGCTGGAAGCCATCGCCGATGGCGAGGCCGACATCGTCATCGGCACCCAGCTGGTCGCCAAGGGCCACAACTTTCCCAACATGACGCTGGTCGGCGTCGTCGATGCCGATCTCGGCCTCGCCAATGGCGATCCGCGCGCCGCCGAGCGCACTTTTCAACTGCTCAGCCAGGTGACCGGTCGCGCCGGCCGCACCGGCAAGAAAAGCCTTGGCCTGCTGCAAACATTTCAGCCTGAGCATCCGGTGATGCGGGCGATCGTCTCCGGCGACGCCGATGCCTTTTACGAGCGCGAGATCGCCGAGCGGGAGCGGGCGGCGCTGCCGCCTTTCGGCCGGCTCGCCGGCGTCATCGTCAGCGCCGCGTCGCGGGCGGAAGCGGAGGGCCATGCGCGCGGCCTGCGGCGTGCTGCGCCCCAGGCCACCGACCTGTTCGTACTCGGCCCGGCCGAGGCGCCGCTGTCCTTGCTCGGCGGCCGCCATCGCTTTCGCCTGCTGATCCAGGGCGAGCGTCGCGCCGACATGCAAGGCTTCATCCGCACCATGCTGGCCGAGGGGCCGAAACAGCGCGGCTCGGTGCGGGTGCAGGTCGACATCGACCCGCAGAGCTTTTTGTGAGATCGACGATGCAAATCGGATCGGAGCAGCGAACGTCATGAAAACCCTTGGCCTGATCGGCGGCATGAGCTGGGAATCGACGGCTATCTATTATCGCCTGCTCAACGAGATCGTGCGCGAGCGTCTGGGCGGGCTGCATTCGGCAAGGCTTTTGCTGTGGTCGTTCGATTTCGCCGAGATTGCCGAGAGGCAGCATGAAGGGGACTGGCAAGGCGCCGGCGTGCTGTTGATCGAAGCGGCGCGCAAGCTCGAGACTGCTGGCGCCGAAGGGCTGCTGATCTGCACCAACACCATGCACAAACTGGCCGACGCCGTGCAGGCGGCCGTGTCGATCCCGATCATCCATATCGCCGATGCCACGGCCGTTGCGATCAAGGACGCCGGCGTCAGCCGGCCGGCGCTGCTGGCGACGCGCTTCACCATGGAACAGGACTTCTACAAGGGTAGGCTCATCGACAAGTATGGGCTGCAGCCCGTGGTGCCGGATCAGGCCGGGCGGGACATGGTTCACCGCGTCATTTACGAGGAGCTCTGCCAGGGCATCGTCACAACAGAGTCGAAGGCGGCATACGTCGATGAAGTCACCCGCATGCGGCGCGACGAAAAGATCGACGGCGTCATCATGGGTTGCACCGAGATCACCATGCTGATCGGCCAGCCGGATTTCGACATTCCGGTCTTCGATACCACACGCATCCATGCCGAGGCGGCGGTCGAATTCGCGCTGGGATAACCCGATCTAAAATCGCAATACCCATCTGGTGCATGTCTCCCGGTCGGCTAGAATGCTCAAAATTTTCAAGACAAGCATTTTCGAGGGGACAAGATGGAATTTGCATTTCCGTGGCCGACGAGCCAGGGCGAGTGGCTGGCATGGTCGAGCGCCGTCGTCACGCTCGCCTTCGGCCTGCTGCTGTTTCTGGCGCCCAGAATTGGCTTCAGGATTCTTCGGCTGCAGCCCAAGCCCGAAAAACTCGCCGCCATCGCCGAAGGGCGCGGCCGCATGTCGGGCTTCTATCTCGGTGTCAGCCTGTGCTGCCTCCTGCTGGCGCAGCCGCTGCTCTATATGGCGCTCGGCTTTTCCTGGCTGTTCACCGCCTTCGGCCGTTTGCTGTCGATGATGTCTGACGGCGCCAACACGCCTTTCAACTGGGTTTCCATCGTCGTGGAACTGGTGCTGGCCGGGCTGCCGCTTGCCTTTGCCTTCGGCTTTTTGCCTTGAATCCAACGGCTTCGGTTGAACTCAGCCGCCAGATGCGACAATAGTGCCTGAAAAGCATGCGGAACGACGCATTGCGGTCTTAAAATGCCTGTGCTAGACGGCAATCGACTTTCGGCCGGGGATAGCGGAAGCCGCGCCTCCGTGCTTGAAAAAATGTAGTAAGGTCAAAGATTTAGCCAGAGTTTTTGCTCGCGCCAACAATCTGCGGCCTGTCAGACAAGAGAAAAGACGGTCCGTGGCCCAATCGTCATCGCCAATCTCAGGTGTCGCAGAACGCTATGCGGGTTCGCTGTTCGAGCTCGCGCTGCAGGCAAATTCGATCGCCAAGGTCGAGGCCGACCTCAACAGTTTCCAAGCGATGCTGGACGGCAGTGCCGATCTTTCCCGCCTGATCAAAAGCCCGGTGTTCTCCAGCGAGGACCAGGCCAAGGCGATCGCGGCGATCGCCGACAAGGCCAAGATCACCGGCCTCACCGGCAATTTCCTGCGCGTCGTCGCCCGCAACCGCCGGCTGTTCGCCATTCCCGGCATGATCAAGGCGTTCCGTCAGATTGCCGCCGAACATCGTGGCGAGACTGCCGCCGAAGTGACCTCGGCGCATGAGCTGACGGCGGCCCAGCAGACTGAACTGAAGGCGGCGCTGAAAAGCGTTGCCGGCAAGGACGTGGCCATTTCCGTCACCGTCGACCCGTCGCTGCTTGGCGGGCTGGTGGTCAAGATGGGCTCGCGCCAGATCGATACGTCACTCAAAACCAAACTCAATTCGCTCAAGCTTGCACTGAAAGAGGTCGGCTGATGGACATCCGCGCCGCGGAAATTTCCGCAATTCTGAAAGACCAGATCAAGAATTTCGGCAAGGAGGCCGAGGTCTCCGAAGTCGGCCAGGTGCTGTCCGTCGGTGACGGTATCGCCCGCGTCTACGGCCTCGACAATGTCCAGGCCGGCGAGATGGTCGAGTTCCCCGGCGGCATTCGCGGCATGGCGCTCAACCTCGAAGCCGACAATGTCGGCGTCGTCATCTTCGGCGCCGACCGCGACATCAAGGAAGGCGACATCGTCAAGCGCACCGGCGCCATCGTCGACACGCCTGTCGGCATGGGCCTGCTCGGCCGCGTCGTCGACGCGCTCGGCAACCCGATCGACGGCAAGGGCCCGATCAAGGCGACCGAGCGCAAGCGCGTCGACGTCAAGGCCCCCGGCATCATCCCGCGCAAGTCGGTGAACGAGCCGATGTCGACCGGCCTCAAGGCCATCGATGCGCTGATCCCGGTCGGCCGCGGCCAGCGCGAGCTGGTCATCGGTGACCGTCAGACCGGCAAGACCGCGATCATCCTCGACACGATGCTCAACCAGAAATCGGTGCACGACAACGGCCCGGAGAAGGAAAAGCTCTACTGCGTCTACGTCGCCATCGGCCAGAAGCGCTCGACCGTCGCGCAGTTCGTCAAGGTTCTCGAAGAACGCGGCGCGCTCGAATATTCGATCATCGTCGCTGCCACCGCTTCCGATCCGGCGCCGATGCAGTTCCTGGCGCCATTCACCGCCTGCACCATGGGCGAATATTTCCGCGACAACGGCATGCACGCGCTGATCAGCTATGACGATCTGTCGAAGCAGGCCGTCGCCTATCGCCAGATGTCGCTCTTGCTGCGCCGCCCGCCGGGCCGCGAAGCCTATCCGGGCGACGTGTTCTACCTGCATTCGCGCCTTCTCGAGCGCGCCGCCAAGCTCAATGACGACAATGGCGGCGGTTCGCTGACCGCGCTGCCGATCATCGAGACGCAGGCCAACGACGTCTCGGCCTACATCCCGACCAACGTCATCTCGATCACCGACGGCCAGATCTTCCTGGAAACCAATCTGTTCTTCCAGGGCGTTCGCCCGGCCGTCAACGTCGGCCTGTCGGTGTCGCGCGTCGGTTCGTCGGCGCAGATCAAGGCGATGAAGCAGGTCGCTGGCTCGATCAAAGGCGAGCTCGCGCAGTACCGCGAAATGGCTGCTTTCGCGCAGTTCGGTTCCGATCTCGACGCCGCTACGCAGCGCCTGCTCAATCGCGGCGCGCGCCTGACCGAGCTTTTGAAGCAGCCGCAGTTCTCGCCGCTCAAGGTCGAGGAGCAGGTCACGGTGATCTTCGCCGGCGTCAACGGCTATCTCGACAAGCTGGCGATCAACCAGGTCGGCAAGTTCGAGCAGGGCCTGCTGTCGCATATGCGTGCGGCCGGCAAGGACGTGCTCGACGCCATCCGCAAGGAGAAGGCGCTGTCGGACGATCTGCGCGCCAAGCTGAAGGCGGAAATCGACGCCTTCGCCAAGACCTTTGCTTGAACGAAGCCGATTGGGTTGGATCAGGTTTGAAGCATGCCTTCATTAAAAGACCTTCGTAACCGTATCGCCTCGGTCAAGGCGACGCAGAAGATCACCAAGGCGATGCAGATGGTCGCCGCGGCGAAGCTGCGTCGCGCGCAGGAAGCGGCGGAAGCGGCGCGCCCCTATTCGGAGCGGATGGGCGCGGTGCTGGCCAACATCACCCAGGCGATCGGCGGCGGCGGCGATGCCCCGGCACTGATGACCGGCACCGGCAAGGATGACGTGCATCTGCTGGTCGTCTGCACCGCCGAGCGCGGCCTGTGCGGCGGCTTCAATTCGCAGATTGCCCGCCTCGCCCGCGACCACATCCGCAAGCTCTTGGCCGACGGCAAGCAGGTCAAGATCATCTGCGTGGGCAAGAAGGGCTTTGATATTTTGCGTCGCGACTACGCGTCGCTGGTGCTCGACCGTGTCGACCTGCGCGAGGTCAAGACACTCGGCTTCGTCAATGCCGATGCGATTGCCAGAAAGATCATCCACCTGTTCAATGAGGGTGGCTTCGACGTCTGCACGCTGTTCTATTCGCAGTTCAAGTCGGTGATCAGCCAGATTCCGACCACGCAGCAGATCATTCCGGCGGGTATTGCTTCCGCTCCAGCCGCGGCCGCGGACGGTGGCAATGCCGTCTATGAATATGAGCCGGAGCCGGGCGAGATCCTCTCCGATCTCATTCCTCGCAACATCTCGGTCCAGGTTTTCCGCGCGCTGCTCGAAAACGCAGCCGGCGAAATGGGCGCCAAGATGAGCGCCATGGACAACGCGACGCGCAATGCCGGCGACATGATCAACAAACTGTCGATCACCTACAACCGCCAGCGGCAGGCGCAGATCACCAAGGAACTGATCGAAATCATTTCGGGCGCCGAGGCGCTCTAGGCGCGACCGCCAGAGGGTCATCGGCCTTCTGCTGGAGCGTGAGAAACAAAGGACGAAAAGGGTAAAGACGATGGCGAAAGCAGCGACCCCCAAGACGGCAGCCCCGAAGACCGCCGCAAAGGCGGCACCGGCGAAGGCTCCGGCAGCAGCGGCCAAGGCCGCTCCGGCCAAGAAGGCGGCCGCGCCCGCAAAGGCGGCAGCGCCGGTCAAGGCAGCCGCAGCCAAGACGCCGGCGGTTTCCGTCAAGAAGACCGGCGTGGTCGGCAAGGTTCGCCAGGTCATCGGCGCCGTTGTCGACGTGCAGTTCGGCGAGCACCTGCCGGCCATCCTGAACGCGATCGAGACGGTCAATGTCGGCAACCGCCTGGTGCTCGAAGTTGCCCAGCATCTCGGCGAAAACACCGTGCGCTGCATCGCCATGGACTCGACCGAAGGTCTGGTCCGCGGCCAGGACGTCTATGACACCGGCGCGCCGATCACCGTGCCGGTCGGCCCGGGCATGCTCGGCCGCATCATCAACGTCATCGGCGAGCCGGTCGACGAAGAAGGCCCGGTCGACGGCATCGAGATGCGCGCCATCCACCAGCCGGCGCCGTCCTATGTCGAGCAGTCGACGGAAGCGCAGATCCTGATCACCGGCATCAAGGTTCTCGACCTGCTGGCCCCATACGCCCGCGGCGGCAAGATCGGCCTGTTCGGCGGTGCCGGCGTCGGCAAGACGGTGCTGATCCAGGAACTGATCAACAACGTCGCCAAGGCGCATGGCGGCTTCTCGGTGTTCGCCGGCGTTGGCGAGCGCACCCGCGAAGGCAACGATCTCTACCACGAGTTCATCGAATCCGGCGTCAACAAGAAGGGCGGCGGCGAAGGTTCCAAGGCGGCACTGGTCTATGGCCAGATGAACGAGCCGCCGGGCGCCCGCGCCCGCGTCGGCCTGACCGGACTGACGGTCGCCGAATATTTCCGCGACCAGGGCCAGGACGTGCTGTTCTTCGTCGACAACATCTTCCGCTTCACGCAGGCTGGCTCGGAAGTGTCGGCTCTGCTCGGCCGTATTCCTTCGGCCGTGGGCTATCAGCCGACGCTCGCCACCGACATGGGCGCGCTGCAGGAACGCATCACCACGACGACCAAGGGCTCGATCACCTCGGTGCAGGCGATCTACGTGCCGGCCGACGATTTGACCGACCCGGCGCCGGCGACCTCGTTCGCCCACCTTGACGCGACGACCGTGCTCAACCGCGCGATCTCGGAAAAGGGCATCTACCCGGCCGTCGACCCGCTGGACTCGACCTCGCGCATGCTCGACCCGCTGGTCGTCGGCGACGAGCACTATGGCGTCGCGCGCCAGGTGCAGTCGATCCTGCAGCGCTACAAGTCGTTGCAGGACATCATCGCCATCCTGGGCATGGACGAGCTCAGCGAAGAGGACAAGCAGACGGTGGCTCGCGCCCGCAAGATCGAGCGCTTCCTGTCGCAGCCGTTCTTCGTCGCCGAAGTGTTCACGGGTTCGCCGGGCAAACTGGTCGACCTCGCCGACACCATCAAGGGCTTCAAGGGCCTCTGCAACGGCGACTATGATCATCTTCCGGAAGCTGCCTTCTACATGGTCGGCGGCATCGAGGAAGCGGTCGAGAAGGCACAGCGCCTGGCGGCCGAAGCGGCATAAAGAAGCGAAAAGAAGCGAATAGCGAATAGGGAGTAGCGAATAGGGCCTATGAGTCGGCGATAGTTCCTGAACTATTCGCTACTCGCTATTCCCTACTCGCTAGATTGGCATGGCTGAAGCTTTCAAATTCGAACTGGTTTCGCCGGAACGCCTGCTGGTTTCCGAGCAGGTCGAGTCCGTCGTCATTCCGGGCGCCGAAGGCGAGATGACCGTGATGGCGCATCACGCACCGGTCATGACCACGATCAAGCCGGGTGTCGTCACGCTGAAGACCGTGGCAGGCCAGGAAGAGCGCTATGTGGTGTTCGGCGGCTTTGCCGATATCGTGCCTTCCGGCTGCACGCTGCTGGCGGAATCCGCCGTGGCGGTGAAGGATGTCGATCGCACCGATCTCGCCCGCCGCATCCAGGAAGCCAAGGAAGACGCCGCCGACGCCAAGGACGACCAGACCCGCAGCAAGGCCGAGCAGTTCCTTAGCCAGCTCACCACGCTGGAAAGCGCTATTCTGCCGGCCTAGAGCATCCCTACTATCCCAAGCTGGCGCGCAGCCCTTGGGATTCATGACATGACATTGGTGGCGTAGAAGTAGCGTGTGGTAGCGATCCTTCGCGCCCCCCTCTGTCCTGCCGGACATCTCCCCCACAAGGGGGGAGATCGGCAGCTCAGGTGTCGGCGCAAACTCTGCAATGTTGGAGATTAGCGAAAGCCGCTGTGACGGCCAATCTCCCCACCTGTGGGGGAGATGTCCGGCAGGACAGAGGGGGGCGCTGTCCYGCCGGCGTTAAGGTTCTACACCCCTTACGCTCAAATGTTCCAGCGCTTGTCCCCAGCGTAACTGGGTCTAGTCTAGCCGGAGCTCAGGATTGCTTGCTCCGAATGCCGAGCGCGGCCAGTGCGAGCGCCGGGCCGCCCTGCTTGAAGTGGACGAGATGGGTGGCCACGAACTCGATCAGCGTCCGGCGCTCGACGTGGTCCTTGGCGAAGCCGGCGAGATCGAACACCGCTGTTACTGTCGCTTCCGTCGGCAGGTCGCGGCTGAAAAGCGCCGCCAGCGCGGTATCCAGCGGATCGGTGAAATGGCCCTCCGGCAAGGTCTTGCCGCGCGCGGCGCAGGCGGCGATCCAGGCGGCGATCACCAGAGTCAGATGCTCAGGCAAGGCGCCGGCTTCAAGCCGTGCGACGGCGGACGCAACAATGCGCTGCGGCAGTTTCTGGCTGCCGTCATTGGCGATCTGCGCCGTACGGTGGGCGAGCGCGGTGTTGGAAAAACGCTCGGTGAGCTGAGCCGTGTAGGCTGATGTGTCGAGCCCGGCATCCTCAGGCAGCGTTGAAATGGCTTCGGCCCACAGGGCATCGACGAACTGCCGGATCGCCGGGTCGGCGAAGGCGCGGTCGACGGTTGCGTGGCCGCTGAGCAGGCCGAGATAGGCGATGGCCGAATGCGAGCCGTTGAGCAGCCTCAGCTTCATGTCCTCGAAGGGGCCGACATCGCCGACCATGGTGACGCCGAACTTTTCCCAGGTCGGCCGTCCCGCCGGAAAGTTGTCTTCGACCACCCATTGGCAGAATGGTTCGGTCATCACCGGCCAGGCGTCCTCGACGCCAAGCTGGCCAGCGATGCGCGCCCGGTCGGCGTCGGTGGTCGCCGGTACGATGCGATCGACCATGCTCGAGGGGAAAGCCACTTCGTCGGCGACATGCCGGCCAAGGTCAGCGTCGCGCTGCGTGGCGAATTCGACCAGCAGACGGTGCAAGGTGGCACCGTTGGCCGGCAGGTTGTCGCAGCAAAGCACCGTGAACGGCGGGACACCGGCGGTGCGGCGGCGCGCCAGCGATTCGGTGAGGAAACCATGCGCCGTTTTCGGACGTTGTGGGTTCGCCAGATCGTGGACGATGTCGGGATGGGCTGTGTCGAGGTTGCCGTCGGCGGCCCTGAGATAGGCTTTTTCAGTGATCGTCAGCGTGACGATAAGCGTGCGCGGATCGGTCAGCGCGGCCAGCACCGCGCCCGGATCCTCCGGTGCCACCAACATCGACTGGATCGAGCCTATGACGCGCAGGCTCTCACTGTCGCTGCTTCTCACCGCCAGCGTGTAGAGCCCGTCCTGCGGCGCCAGCCCGTCGCGTGTGTCGGCACTGCGCAATGAGACGCCGACAATGCCCCAGCCGGTCTCCCCGGCCGCCAGGCAGTCGTCGACATAGGTCGCCTGGTGCGCACGATGAAACGCGCCGACGCCGAGATGGACGATGCCCGGTGCGACGCGGCTGCGATCGTACCGGGGGAGTGCGACTTGCTTCGGCAATGACTGGAGTGTGTTGTCGGACAGATGACCGCTTGTCATGGCATCAAAGGGGCTGACGGAGTTGAGTGCATGGATATGTTCCTGCGCGGCGGATCGCACGCGGCGTAACACCTGTTTCCTGGCTCGGCAAGGACGCCAATTCCCGGCAACAACGTTGACATCATTCCTGCTCGACCGTACCGATACCGGCCCTGGGAGGAGCCGCTTTTCGATGATCGCGCTGACCGATCCGGATCTGCTGTTCCCGGCCGAAGCGCATTTGCGTTCGCTGGCCCGTGATCTCCACGCCGGGGTGAAAGATCTGCCGATCGTCAGCCCGCACGGTCACACCGATCCGCGCTGGTATGCGCTGAACGAGCCATTCCCGGATCCGGCGCAATTGCTCATCGTACCGGATCACTACATTTTCCGCATGCTGTTCAGCCAGGGCGTTCGCCTCGAGGATCTTGGTGTGCCGACGCTGGACGGCGCGCCGGTGGAGACCGACGGTAGGGTCATCTGGCGGCGCTTTGCCGAGCACTACTACCTGTTTCGCGGCACGCCGACCCGGTTGTGGCTCGACCATGTGCTGACCCATCTGTTCGGCATCGACGAGCCGCTGAGTGCGGCAACGGCCGACCGGCATTACGACACCATCGCTGGCCTGCTGCAGCGCGATGAGTTTCGCCCCCGCGCTCTGTTCGAGCGCTTCAACATCGAGGTCATCGCGACGACCGAGGGCGCGCTCGACGATCTCAAATGGCACAAAGCGATCCGCGACGGCGGCTGGCAGGGCCGCGTCATCACCGCCTACCGGCCGGATGCGGTCGTCGATCCCGACTTCGAGGGGTTCTCGGCCAATCTCGATCGGTTTGGCGAGATCACCGGCTGCGACACCGGGAACTGGGCCGGCTATCTCGACGCGCATCGTCAGCGTCGCGCCTTCTTCAAGAGCTTTGGCGCGACCTCGTCCGACCACGGCCATCCGACGGCGGAGACCGCCAATCTTTCCGATGCCGCCGCCACCGAACTGTTCAACCGCATCCGCCGCGGCTCGGACGATGAGCGCGAGCGCAAACTGTTTCGCGCCCAGATGCTGACCGAAATGGCCAAGATGAGCCGCGACGACGGGCTGGTGCTGCAGATCCATCCCGGCTCCTGGCGCAATCATTCGCCGGCTATTTTTCAAAAATACGGCAGGGACAAGGGCTTCGATATCCCGACCCAAACCGACTATGTGACGGCGCTGAAGCCGCTGCTCGACTGCGTCGGGCTGGAGCGTGATCTCACCATCATCCTCTTCACGCTCGACGAAACAAGCTATGCGCGCGAACTGGCGCCGCTGGCCGGCGTCTATCCGGCGCTGAAGCTCGGGCCGGCCTGGTGGTTCCACGACAGTCCGGAGGGCATGCGCCGGTTCCGCGAGATGACCACCGAAACGGCGGGCTTCTACAACACCGTCGGTTTCAACGACGACACCCGCGCCTTTCCATCCATACCCGCCCGCCACGACATGGCGCGGCGGGTCGACTGTGCCTATCTCGCGCGTCTCGTTGCCGAGCACAGGCTGCGCGAGGACGAGGCACACGAACTGGCCGGGGAGCTGGCCTACACCCTTGCCAAAAGAGCCTATCGGCTATGACGACGAAGACCGATCTCTCCACCTTCAGCCTCGCTGGCAAGCGCATCCTTGTCACCGGCGCCAACACCGGCATTGGCCAGGGCATTGCCGTGTCGATCGCGCGCGCCGGCGGCGCCGTCGTCGGTGTCGGCCGCTCGGCGATGGACGATACGGCTGAGAAGATCGCCGCGGCGGACGGACAGTTCGAAGCGGTCAACTGCGATCTTGCCGACCATGCCGCCGCACAGGCGATGCTCGACAGCGTCTGGGAGGAAACCGGGCCGCTCGACGGGTTGGTCAACAATGCCGGCATCATCCGCCGCGCCGATGCGGTCGATTTCTCGGAGGCCGATTGGGATGACGTCACCGACGTCAATTTGAAGACGGTCTTTTTTCTCAGCCAGAGTTTTGCCAGGCGTGTGCTGGCCGAGCCGGGACGGTGCGGCAAGATCGTCAACATCGCCTCGGTGCTAAGCCTCCAGGGCGGCATCCGCGTTGCCTCGTACACAGCCTCGAAACATGGCGTGCTTGGCATCACCCGACTGCTCGCCTGCGAGTGGGCGGCGAAAGGCATCAATGTCAACGCCATCGCGCCGGGCTATATCGAAACCAACAACACCGAGGCGCTGCGCGCCGATCCCGATCGCAGCGCCGCCATCCTGGCGCGCATTCCGGCCGGGCGCTGGGGTGGGCCGGAAGACATCGGCGACGCCGCCGTGTTCCTGCTGGCGCCGGCGTCCAACTACATGCATGGCGCCGTGGTGCCGGTGGATGGCGGCTGGCTGGCGCGATAGGAGTGGCAATGACCGAAGCAAAGATCTTTGCGCATGCCGGCGGGGGCGCGTGGACGCCGACCCCGGACGGCAACCGCAGGCGGGTTCTGCTGCATACCGATGAGCTGATGATGGTCGAGTTCGGCTTCGACAGAGGCGGCGTCGGCGCGCTGCATTCGCACCCGCATGTCCAGGCGAGTTATGTCGCCGAAGGCCGCTTCGAGGTAACCATCGACGGCAGGAGCGAAATCCTGGCAGCGGGCGGCAGCTTCATCGTCCCGTCCAATCTGGTCCATGGCGTCAAGGCGCTGGAGGCCGGGCGTCTGGTCGACAGTTTTACCCCGCACCGCGCCGATTTCCTGGACTGATACAGTCTTCATCAATGGTTCCAAAACGAAAATGCCCGCGCCTCCGGAGAGGCGCGGGCGTGTTGCCTGGGCGCTTGTGGCGCCGCGGTACTCAAAACATCACCGCAGGGTCGGGACGGTGCCGCAAGATGGTGAAAATAGATTTAACAGGGCTGGATTAGCCCCGCTTTATCGGCCAAGCAGGACGGCAGGTCTTTGGCGAGTCGAATGCTGGCGGAACGAATCGCGCGGGCGGACTCAACCATCCGCTTCAACAGCAGGCGACAAGGTGATGCAGATATCGGCGGCGAGCGCCCCGGCGCAGGATCCCAAGCGGCGCGTCTTGAAGGATGTGTTCGGCTTCGACGACTTTCGTCCCGGCCAGGCCGATGTGATGGAGGCATTGCTGGCCAGGCGTCATGTGCTGGCCGTCATGCCGACGGGCGCCGGCAAATCGCTCTGCTACCAGGTTCCGGCGCTGGTTCTGGGCGGACTCACCATTGTCGTTTCGCCGCTGGTGGCGCTGATGCAGGACCAGGTCGCGGCATTGCGTCTTGCCGGCGTCGCCGCCGACACGATCAACTCCTCGATCGAGCGCGATGCCAATATCGCGGCATGGCGCCGTGTTGCGGCGGGCCAAACACGCCTGCTCTATCTCGCACCGGAGCGGCTGATGACCGCGCGCATGCTCGAGGCGCTGGCCAGGCTCGATGTCCGGCTGATCGCCGTCGACGAGGCGCATTGCATCTCGCAATGGGGGCCGGCGTTCCGACGCGAATATGAAGAACTATCGCGGCTGCGTGATATTTTCCCCGATGTGCCGATCATTGCGCTGACGGCGACGGCCGACGAAGCCACGCGCACCGACATCGAAACGCAATTGTTTGCCGGGCGCGTCGAAACCGTAGTGCTGGGTTTCGACCGGCCGAACATCAAGCTTGGCATCGAGGCCAAGCAGGACAGCAAGCGCCAGTTGCTGAGCTTCGTCCAGCGTCATGAAGGCCGCAGCGGCATCGTCTATTGCCTGTCGCGCAAGAAGACGGAGGAGATGGCGGCGTTCCTCGACAAAAACGGCGTCACCGCCTTGGCCTATCATGCCGGCATGAGCAAGGAGGCGCGGGATGCCAATCAAAACGCTTTCATGACCTTGTCCGGCGTCGTCATGGTGGCGACCATCGCCTTCGGCATGGGCATCGACAAGCCGGATGTCGCCTATGTCTTCCACACCGATCTGCCGGGCAGCCTGGAGGCCTACTATCAGGAAATCGGCCGTGCCGGCCGCGACGGGCGGGCGGCCGAGGCGCATATGCTGTTCGGTCTCGGCGACATCCGCATGCGCCGGCTTTTCATCGACGACGAGGACGCGCCGGTGGAGCACAAAAGGCGTGCCCATGGCCGGCTCAACACACTGATCGGCTATTGCGAGACGGCCGAGTGCCGCCGCCAGATCCTGCTTGGCTATTTCGGCGAAGAAGCAACGCCTTGCGGCAATTGCGACACCTGCCTCGACCAGGCGCCGCGCGCCGATGGCGGGGCGGAGGCGCGGATCATCCTCGCTGGGATCGCCCAGACCGGCGAACGCTTCGGCGCTGGTCATGTCGTCGACATTCTGCTCGGCCATGACACCGAAAAGGTGCTGGCCAGGGGGCACCAAAGGCTGGCCAGCTTCGGGACCGGATTGGCGCACAAGAAGGATTTCTGGCTGTCGCTGATCCGCCAGCTTGTCGCGAACGGTTTCCTGGTACCGGATCCGGGCGGCCATGGTGGCCTTGCCATCGCGGAAAAGGGCCATGCGCTTGGCCGCGGCGAGGTGGCGTTCCAGTATCGCGTCGAGATGCGCACGCGCGCCGCACGCGGCAAGGCCCGCGCCGGCCAGAGCCCCCAGGGCGAAAATGTGGATGCGTCGCTGCTCGCCGCGCTCAAGACGCTGCGGCTGCGTCTGGCGAAGGAACGCCAGGTGCCGGCCTATGTGGTCTTCTCCGATCGCACGCTGATCGACATGGCCGAGCGCCGTCCGCATGATCTCGACGCCTTCGCCGAGGTCAATGGCGTCGGCGCGGCAAAGCTCAAGGAGTTCGGCGCAATTTTCGTCAGGGCGATTGCCGCGCACCTATCCGGCGGATCTGTCTGAACGCCCTGTCAGGCAAGCCGGCGTCTGAGCCCGGAAAATCGGTCCTCAGGATGGTTTGAACCTGCGGCGGCAACCATACAGCCATCGCCGTACCCCGACTACACAGGTGACCAGGAGCGCAGGAACCGCGACTGGAAGCCGACTTTCGATAGCGACAAGAGAGAGCGCTAAAACTCGAGCGGGCCGAGACCCACACATGGCGCTTTCCCTGTGAAATCCATCTTCTTTTGTGTTAATTTAGTTATCTCTAAAGTTGAAGGGGAGATTGAACTATGTCTACTTCACGTCGTGCATTGCTTTCCATCCTCGGTGCAAGTGTCGTCCACGTCGCCTTTAGTGGCATCGCGTCTGCCAAAGGAGGCGGTGGAGGCGGCAGGGGCGGTAAGGGCGGCAAGGATGGCGCGATGGGCATCGGACCAGGGCTGGTACCGGCCAGCACCACCAACTCAATGCAGGTAAGAAGTTTCAAGCTTTTCGAAAGCAAACGATGCCGTCGTGACTACGCACGGCTTTGCCCGGGGAAGCCGATGGGCAAATGCGATCTTGAAGGCAAGATCGAGCAGCTGTCGTCCGCCTGCAGAGCTTTCGTTGAAAATCATCGGTAAGAAGCCCAGAGGGACGAGCGAATAGCCGACTGTCCGCGGCCCGCCGTTGCCGGCGAGACGCTACGATCGCTCGATAACTTTTCGCTTCGCCAGGTCGGGCGGTGTTCGCCAAAGGCGGTATCGTCCGCCCGCTCGACGCCTGGCAAATCATACAGGCCTAGGCAAGCCTGGGGGCGTCGGGAAATTCTCCGTGAAGGGACTCTGGCGGAGAGGGAGGGATTCGAACCCCCGATGGGCTTGCACCCATGCCGCATTTCGAGTGCGGTGCATTCGACCACTCTGCCACCTCTCCGCGGTCATGGTCGGCCGTTGCCGGCGCGGCGCACTAGATAACGGCTGCACCGGCAGGTTACAAGGCCCAATCTGCCTGTTATCCGGCTTCTTCGGCACAGCACCGTTTCTGCCGGGTGCGAATGTCCGGCGTCACGCCGTTTAGGGGCGCCTTACGGGACGCGAATGCCCTGCAGCGGAAAACCTTCGGGGCCGGGGCGCTTGTCCTGGCCGTTTGCCTTGACTTCACCGCAACCTTCGGTTAGGGACAGCGCGCAATCGGCGTGGAGGGTTCTTCCGCGCCGCTTGTTTTTTGAACCCGCAGACTGACAAAAAGACGGCCGAACCGCCAACGCGGCTCATCAAGGCCGACCGAACAGCGAAAGGCAAAAAATGTTCGCAGTCATTAAAACGGGCGGTAAGCAGTATCGCGTTGCCGCCAACGATCTCCTGAAGATCGAAAAACTCGAAGCCCAGGTCGGCGATATCGTCGAAATCGGCAACGTGCTCGCTCATGGCGAGGGCGACAATGTCACGTTCGGTGCGCCGTTTGTCGATGGCGCGATGGTCACCGCCGAAGTTGTCGAACAGGGCAAGAACCGCACCGTCATCGCTTTCAAGAAGCGCCGCCGGCAGAATTCGCGCCGCAAGATCGGCCATCGTCAGCTTTTGACCACCGTGCGGATCGCCGAGATCCTGCTGGCTGGCGCCAAGCCGACGAAGACGGCAGCAGTCAAAGCTCCGAAGAAGGAAGCCAAGGCTGAGGTCGCCCCCGAGGCGAAGGCCGAGGCCGCGCCGAAGGAGGCCAAGGCCAAGAAGGAAGCCAAGGCAGAGGCTGCTCCGAAGGCAGAGGCCAAGGCCGCTGAAGCCGCCGCCGCGCCGCTGTTCAAGGCGCCGAAGGGCGAGCCGGACGATTTGACCGTGATCAAGGGCATCGGCCCGGTCGCCGCCAAGGACCTTGCCGAGCAGGGCATCATCACCTTCGCGCAGCTTGCCAAGCTGTCGGACAAGGATGTCGCCAAGATCGACGAGCATATGCCGTTCAGCGCCGAGCAGATCAGCGACTGGCGCGAGCAGGCCAAGGAACTGGCGAAGAAGTGAAACGAACCGGCGACCAGGTCGCCGGATCGGACTTGAAACGGAACGCGAACGCGTTCATAAGACCATTCAAGCGCCCTCGAGGGCGCATCGGAGTTAGTTAGATGGCACACAAGAAAGCTGGCGGCTCGTCGCGCAACGGTCGCGATTCGCATTCCAAGCGCCTGGGCGTGAAGAAGTTCGGCGGCGAAGCCGTGATTCCGGGCAACATCATCATTCGTCAGCGCGGCACCACGTGGCATCCCGGCGTCAATGTCGGCATGGGCACGGATCACACCCTTTTTGCGCTCGAAACCGGCGCAGTCACCTTCAACAAAAAAGCCAACGGCCGAACCTACGTATCGGTCAATCCGATCGCCAAAGCCGCGGAGTAGCCGGTTCCGTACGAGAACACCGGCACCCATCTCGGGAACCGGTGTCTGGCCAAGCCAGGAAATGGATCAGGGGAGATGGGTTTCCATCTCCCCTTTTTCTTGTGCCTGGAGGACTGACATGGTTGCCGAAGCGGAAGACACGGAAGACGAAAGTTACGCGATAGACTGCCCGGTGCTGGCCACCGAGCGGCTGGTGATGCGTGCACCGCGTGAAAGCGATATCGGCCAACTGGCCGCACTCGCCGACAACCGTCATGTCGCCGAAATGCTGGCCCGCATGCCGCACCCCTATGGCGAGGCGGAGGCGCGCGCCTTTCTTGCCATGACGGCGTCGCGCCGGGCGGGGATCGCCTTTGCGCTGACGCTGGCGGGAACCGACACCTTCGTCGGCTGCGCCGGTCTCAACACGACCGATCGCGGACTGGAACTCGGCTACTGGATCGGCGAACCCTTCTGGAAGCGCGGCTATGCGACCGAGGCCGCGCACGCGCTGGTCGACCTCGCCTTCCAGAGGACGACGATCCAGGTGCTGCATGCCTCGACGCGGGTCATCAATCCGGCCTCGCGGCGGGTCATCCACAAATGCGGCTTCCAGTATGCCGGCCAGGGCATGCTGAACTCGATCGTCGCCGGCCAGGTGCCGGTCGAGCGCTATCGCCTCGATCGCAAGACCTGGACCAGCCTCAGGAATTGGGTCCACTTCTGATGTATGCGGATCACGCCGGTCAGGCTGTCTCGAGCCAGACCGGCAGATGGTCGGAACCGACCGCTTGCCGGTCGACCCATAGGCTCTTCAGCGATTTGGCGAGCGAGGCCGAGGTAAAGACATAGTCGATGCGCTTGTGGCGGTTGACATCGTCGGGCCGCTTCGGATCGACCCAGGTGACGAGATCGGGCGTATCGAGACGCTGGGCGGCGTCGACGGCGAGATCGGCGGTCAGCGGCATGCCGAACTCATGATCCGGGCGGCCGGCGAGTTCGACATATTCGGGCGATCCGGGCAGCATGTTGAAGTCGCCGAGCACGATGAAGGCTTCGGGATAGGGCAGATCCGGCAGCCCGATCTCGGGAATGCCGGAGAGACCGCCGCCCTCGAGCGCATAGTTCAACAGGCGCTGGCGCAGGAAACGGATCTGGCTGGTGCGTTCGACGGGACTGCGATGGTCGAGATGAGTGGAGTAGAAACGGATGAAACCGAGCGGCGTCTCGATCAGCGCCTCCAGCGCCCCGCGCTGGAAGTTCATCGCCTCGAAACTGCGGCTGCGCGGCAAAAGCAGGTTGCGCGACAGATGAATGGGAGTTTTCGACAGCACCATGTTGCCGAGTTGGAAGGTGGTCGTCAGCGCCCGGCCGTTTTCGACGCGCGAGCCGACATTGACCTCGAAATTGCTGCCATAGGCGGCGAAATATTCAGGCAGCGCCTCGCCGATCTCGGCCACCATGTCACGATTGCCGTTCCTGGGGTTGTTGCGGGTGACCTCCTGCAGCGCAATCACGTCGGCGCCGCGCACGGCGTCGGTGATCCGACCGACGTCGTATTGCCCATCGAGACCGATGCCATACTGGATGTTGTAGGTTACAACCCGCATTCCACATCTCCCCGGCCCGGGCAAATTGCAACAGCGCCGCAAAAAATCGCGCGGCGCCGTCGTCGCAAAACGGCCTCGCCCTTCGCCCCACCTTGGTTTAGAGCAGTGCCGAGGGTTAGAGCAATGCCGCAAGGCCAATAGAGAAACTACGAAATCCGATGAAATTTCTCGATCAAGCCAAAGTTTACATCCGCTCCGGCGACGGCGGCGCCGGTTCGGTGTCGTTCCGGCGCGAAAAATTCATCGAGTTCGGCGGGCCGGATGGCGGCGATGGCGGCCGTGGCGGCGATGTCTGGCTGGAGGCCGTCAACGGCCTGAACACGCTGATCGACTATCGCTACCAGCAGCATTTCAAGGCCAAGACCGGCATTCACGGCATGGGCCGCAACATGACCGGTGCCAAAGGCGCCGACGTGACCCTGAAAGTGCCGGCGGGAACCCAGGTGTTTGCCGAGGATAATGAGACGCTGATCTGCGACCTGACCGTGGTCGGCCAGCGTTATCTGCTGGCCAAGGGCGGCAATGGCGGTTTTGGCAACCAGCATTTCAAGACTTCGACCAATCAGGCGCCGCGCCGCGCCAATCCCGGCCTGCCGGGCGAAGAGCTCAACATCTGGCTGAGACTCAAGCTGATCGCCGATGCCGGCTTGGTCGGCCTGCCCAATGCCGGCAAGTCGACCTTCCTGGCGGCGGTTACGGCTGCCAAGCCGAAGATCGCCGACTATCCCTTCACCACACTGCATCCCGGCCTCGGCGTCGCGCGCATCGACGCGCGCGAGTTCGTCATTGCCGACATTCCCGGCCTGATCGAAGGCGCGCATGAAGGCGTCGGCATCGGCGACCGATTTCTGGGCCATGTCGAGCGCACGCGTGTGCTGCTGCACCTTGTTTCGGCGCAGGAGGAAAATCCGGGCAAGGCCTATAAGACCGTGCGCGCCGAACTCGATGCCTATGGCAACGGGCTAATCGAAAAGGTCGAGATCGTCGCCCTTTCCCAGGTCGACATTCTCGATGCCGCCGAACGCAAGAAGAAGGTCGCGGCGCTGAAGCGCGCTGCCGGACGCGCGCCGATGCTGCTGTCAGCCGTCACCGGCGAAGGCGTCGAGGCGGTGCTGCGCGCGCTGATGGCGGTGGTGGGCGAAGCCCGCGCCGCCACTGCGGTCCCGGTCGAGACGCGCTGGGATCGCTAGCATGGCCGCGCAGTCGCTGAAAAAATACCGGCGCATCACCGTCAAGATCGGCTCGGCGCTGCTCGTCGACCGCACGAGCGGCCTGAAGCGCGACTGGCTGGCGTCGCTGGCCGACGACATTGCCGTGCTGGCTGAAGGCGGCGCCGAAATCCTCGTCGTGTCCTCCGGCGCCATTGCGCTTGGCCGCACGATTCTCGGCCTCGGCAAGCGTGCACTGAAACTGGAGGAGAGCCAGGCGGCCGCTGCCGTCGGGCAGATCGCGCTGGCCGGTGCCTGGTCGGATGCGCTGGGCAAGGGCGGCCTGAAGTCGGGCCAGATCCTGCTGACGCTCGGCGACACCGAAGAGCGCCGCCGCTATCTCAATGCCCGCGCGACCATCTCGACGCTGCTCAAGATGAAGGCGGTGCCCGTCATCAACGAGAACGACACCGTGGCGACCTCCGAAATCCGTTATGGCGACAATGACCGGCTGGCGGCGCGGGTGGCGACGATGATGGGCGCCGACCTGCTGGTCCTGCTCTCCGACATTGACGGGCTCTACACGGCACCGCCGGCGCGCGATCCCGACGCGAAGTTCATTCCGATGGTCGACCGCATTACGCCCGATATCGAGGCGATGGCGGGGGCGGCTGCGTCCGAACTGTCGCGCGGCGGCATGCGCACAAAACTCGACGCCGGCAAGATCGCCACCGCCGCCGGCACCGCCATGATCATCACCGCCGGGACGCGGTTGTCGCCGCTGATGGCGATCGAGCGCGGCGAGCGCGCCACCTTCTTCCGGCCGAGCGCCAATCCGGTCAAGGGTTACAAGACCTGGATCGCCGGCCAGCTCGAACCGGCGGGACGGCTGACAGTCGATGCCGGCGCCATCGGCGCGCTTTTGTCGGGCAAGTCGCTGCTGCCGGCCGGCGTCAAACTGGTCAGCGGCAATTTTTCGCGCGGCGATACTGTGGCGATCCTGTCGCCGGAAGGCCGCGAGATCGCGCGCGGGCTGGTTGCCTATGATGCCGCCGATGCCGTAAGGATCGCTGGCCTGAAGACTGCCGAAATTGAAACGGTTCTTGGTTACGAAGCGCGTTCGGCGATGATCCACCGCGATGACCTTGTGGTGAGCCATGCCGGTAACCAAGTAGGGGCCGGTGACCAAGTATTGGCCGGTGACCAGAGCGGAGGATGAGCCATGCTGAAGCTGCATGAAAAATCCCGGGATGATACTGCCGCACTGATGGCCGATATTGGCCGCCGTGCCCGCACTGCTGCCCGACCGCTGGCCATCGCTACCACAGGTGCCAAGAACGCCGCGCTCCTCGCCATGGCCGACGCGATTGTCGTCCGCGAGCAGGACATTCTCGACGCCAACGCCATCGATGTCTCGAACGGCCACGAGTCGGGCTTGTCCCCCTCCTTCATGGACCGGCTGAAGCTCGATCCGGCGCGCATCCGCGCCATGGCCGACGGCATCCGTGAAATCGCCGAACTCAAGGATCCGGTCGGCGACGTCATCGCCGCATGGGACCGGCCGAACGGCCTGCATATCGAACGCGTGCGCACGCCGCTTGGCGTCGTCGGCGTCATCTATGAGAGCCGGCCGAATGTGACGGCGGATGCCGGCGCTCTCTGCCTCAAGGCCGGTAATCCGGTGATCCTGCGCGGCGGCTCGGATTCGCTCAATTCGTCAGCCGCCATCCATGCCTGCCTGGTCGAAGGGCTGAAGGCCGCCGGGCTGCCGGAAGACGCCATCCAGCTGGTGCCGACCACCGATCGCGCCGCCGTCGGCGAGATGCTGAAAGGTCTTGACGGCGCACTCGACGTCATCATTCCGCGCGGCGGCAAAAGCCTGGTCGAGCGCGTGCAGACCGAGGCCCGGGTGCCGGTCTTTGCCCATCTCGAAGGCATCTGCCACCTCTACATCGACCGCTCGGCCAAGCTCGACATGGCAGTTCAGATCGCGGTCAACGCCAAGATGCGGCGCACCGGCGTGTGCGGTGCTGCCGAGACTTTGCTGGTCGACCGGGCCGTTGCCTCGACGCATCTGGTGCCGATCCTCGACGCGCTGCGTGCGGCCGGCTGTGAGATCCATGCCGATCTCGAAGTGATGAAGCTGTTCTTCGACGCCAAGCCGGCGATCGATGCCGACTGGGTGACCGAATATCTCGATGCCATCATCGCGGTAAAACTGGTCGACGGCGTTGCCGGGGCGATCGAGCACATCGAGACGTTCTCCTCGCATCACACCGAGGCGATCGTTGCCGAAGATGCCAGGGCGGTCGAAAAATTCTTCAACGAAATCGATTCGGCAATCCTGTTGCACAACGCCTCGACGCAGTTCGCCGATGGCGGCGAGTTCGGCATGGGCGCCGAGATCGGCATCGCCACCGGCAAGATGCATGCGCGTGGGCCGGTCGGCGTCGAGCAGCTGACCTCGTTCAAATACCGCGTGCGCGGGTCCGGCCAGATACGGCCTTGAGCGATCTTTCGAAGTCCTGGCCGGGCGTCGGGTATCGGCATCTGAAGATGCCGCATGCCGAAAAGGGCCTGGCTGTCGGGCTGTTCGGCGGCTCGTTCAATCCGCCGCATGCCGGCCATGCGCTGGTTGCCGAGATTGCCTTGAGGCGTCTGGCGCTTGACCAGCTGTGGTGGATGGTGACGCCCGGCAATCCGCTGAAGAGCACGCGCGAGCTGGCGCCGCTCAGCGACCGGCTGCTGCAGTCGGAGCAGATCGCCAAGAACCCGAAGATCAAGGTCACCGCCTTCGAGGCCGCCCACCATATCCGCTTCACCGCCGACACGCTGGCGCTGGTCAAGGCGCGCAACCCCGGCGTCGATTTCGTCTGGATCATGGGTGCCGATAGTTTGCGCGATTTCCACCGCTGGCAGCGCTGGCGGCAGATCGTCATGACCTTTCCAATCGCGGTGATCGACCGTCCGGGGGCAACGCTGTCGTTCCTGTCGTCGGTCGTCGCCAAGACCTTCGACTACGCCCGCGTCGACGAAGGTGACGCGCCGCGGCTCGCCCGCATGAAGGCGCCGGCCTGGACCTTTATCCATGGCCCGCGGTCATCGCTGTCGTCGAGCGCGATCCGCAATATGGCAAAGCTGTGATCGGTTCGGGGCCATGATCGATCAGGACCTGCCTGCGGTTCATGCCGTCTGGATCGGCGGGCCGCTCGGGTCGATGCATGTCGCAAACTCTCGTTCGCCGATGTGCCGCCGACCTCGCCGCTGGGCGAAATTCTGGCCATGTGAGCATCTGCGCTGCTGGCCGTCCGGCGATGTCGCTTTTGCGGCGGCTTTTCGCCGTGCGGTGGGCGATGGTGCGTGAATGCTGGAGAAGGACCGCGCCACAATCGATCCGGAAGGCAAGCCGTCGGCGCCGCTGATTGCCATTGCCAGCGTCGTCGTGTCGATGGCGCTGATCGCCGTCGGCAACGGGCTGATGTTCGCCTATATTCCGGTGCGGCTCGGCGCCGAGGGTTTCGATCCGACCTGGGCCGGGCTGATCATCACCGGGCTTTCGGCGGGCGGTCTCGCCGGCTGCATCCTGACCGGACCGCTGGTCAGAAGGGTCGGCCATGCCCGTGCCTTCATGGTGCTGTCGGCGCTGATCGCGCTCTCCAACGCCGCTGTCGGCGCCGGGACGCATCCCATCGTCTGGATTGCAGCGCGGGCTCTTTATGGCTTCTCGATCTGCGGCCTTTTCATTGTCGCGCAGAGCTGGCTGAACGACGCCGTCGCCAACGCCATACGCGGCAGGGTGATGGCGTTCTTCTACGTCGCCTATGTCGCCGGGCTCGGTGTCGGCTACGCGACGCTGGCGCTGGTTGACATCAATACGGCGGAGGCACCGCTGGTCGGCATCGCCTTCACGGCGTTGTCGATCCTTCCCGTCGGCATGACGCGGCTCGCTCAGCCACCGGCGCCGCGGGCGGCATCGGTAGCGCTGCTTCGGGCTTGGCGGATCTCGCCGGTCGGTGTTGCCGGCATGCTGGCCGTCGGCGGCCTGTCGATGGCGATTGCCGGCTTCGCGCCGATCCATGCCACGGCCAAGGGCTACAGCCAGGCCGATGTGGCGCTGCTGCTGTCGGCCATGCCGGTCGGCACGCTGATCCTGCAAATCCCGCTCGGCTGGATCTCCGACCGCACCGACCGCCGCTATGTGCTGATCGCCGCCTCGGCACTTGCCGCCGGTGCGGGAGCGTTTGCCCTCGGTTTCGATGGCGGCGCGCTGGCCGCATTGATCGTCATCTATATCGTCTGGGACGGCGCCTCGGAATCGATCTACTCGCTGGCCAGCGCGCATGCCGCGGACCGCGCCGGCAAGGACGACATGGTGGCGCTGTCCAGTTCGCTGCTGTTTGCCTGGTCGCTGTCGGGTTTTGTCGTGCCCGGCATCGTGACGGCGCTTTCGGCCGTCTACGGTACGCAGGCCTTCATCTATGTGGCGATCGTCATTGCCGCCGGCTTTTGCCTGTTCGTGCTGTGGCGGGTGGCCACCACGCGGGCGGTTCCCGCCACTGAGACCGGCAGCTTCGCGCCGATGACGGCGCAGGCGCCGCTGCCGGTGGAACTCGCCTTCGCGGGCGAAGAGCCGCGCCGCACGGATAACTAGTCCTATTGCCTTGTGGCCGAGGGTTCTTGATACGGCGCTTCCGGCGGCGGCGCGGGCACCGAAATCCCTTCGGCATCGAAGGATTGCTTGGCGCGCTTGGTGAGATCGATCTGGGTGGCGAAGAAATCGGCTGACGAGGTCCAGTAGCGCAAGGTGATGGCGACGGTGCTGTCCCCGACGGTGGCGACAAAGGCTATTGGCGCCGGCTCGCGCTTGGCGCGCCGTTCGGCAGCGGCGGTGGCCAGCATCGTCTTTTGGGCAAGATCGATGTCATTCCAGGAGCCGATGGTCAGCGTTATGTCGCCGCGGCGAACGCCATTGCGCGTATAGTTGCGGACCGGCTGGTTCCAGAGCGTCGAATTGGGCGCAAGCATGTAGACACCGTCGACGGTCCGCAGCCGGGTGGCGAACAGCCCTATCTCCTCAATGATGCCGGAAATGGCGCCGACTTCGACATATTCGCCGATGCGGAAGGGCCGCAACGCCAGCAGCATGATGCCGGCGGCGATGTTCTGCAACGTGCCTTGCAGGGCCAGACCGATGGCGAGGCCGATGGCGCCGATGGCGGCAATGATCGACGCTGTCTGCACGCCGAACTGGCCAAGCACCATGATGACGACGAGGATCAGGATGGCGTAGCGGACGATCTTCGAGAAGAAGTGGCGCAAGGTTGCGTCGAAGCCATGGATGTGGCCGAGGCCGGCGAAGATAGATCGTTCGGCGAGCCCGGCGATGACGTAGCCGACGACCAGCAGGATTATCGCTCCGACGGCCGAGAAGGAATAGGAAACGATCAGCGTGCTGAGTTGCGCAAGGCCTGCTTGCACCGTGAGAAGGGTGTTCTGGGGGTCGATTGGCATGATTGGGAATCCGTGTTGGTCGGCAAGTCGATAACCCTCGCAAGGCGTCCGGGTTCCCATTTTTGTCGAGGCGCGGAACCGCAATACGGGCCCTGCGTTTGCGATGGCGGAGCCTGCCGTCTTGAAACTGCAACGGAACTCTGCCTATCTAAGTGGTGTCACCTGCTTTGAAGGGTGATTTGGTTGTTCTTGCTGCGAAAGGAAATACACTGAGAACAGCACTGCGGAAGAAGGCCGACATCGTGCCTTCGCCGGCCGGGATCAGCGTAAACGACGCCGTGTCCCGCGCCATCAAGACAGTCCTTGCCAGTCTGGAAGACTCCAAGGCCGAAAACATCGTCTCAATCGACATTCAGGGGAAATCGAGCCTCGGCGACTACATGGTCGTTGCGTCGGGCCGATCGCACCGTCATGTCTCGGCTGTCGCCGACCATCTGCTCAAGGCGCTCAAGGATGCCGGTCTCGGCATGGCGCGCGTCGAAGGGCTGGCCGGTGCCGACTGGGTCCTGATCGATTCGGGCGACATCATCGTCCATGTCTTCCGCCCCGAAGTCCGCGACTTCTACAATCTTGAAAAGATGTGGCAGGCGCCGGATCTCGAGGAAGAGACCCTCCACTGAGCAGCTTTTGTTTTAGCTGCTCTTCGAGGCGAGGATGAAGATTACCGTTCATGCCGTGGGCCGAATGAAAGCCGGCCCCGAGAAGCAACTCGCCGACCGTTATTTCGAACGCTTCGCCAAGAGCGGCCCGGCGGTGGGGTTCGAATTCTCAGGTGTTGTCGAGATTGCCGAAGGTCGCGCCCAGACCGCCAATGAGCGTCGCCGCGAGGAAGGCCAGAAGCTGCAGACGCTCTTGCAGCAAGGCAGTGCGCTGATCCTGCTCGACGAGCGTGGCAAAAACCTGTCATCCGAGGATTTCGCCGGGCGCATCGGCCTGTTGCGCGATGGCGGCCGCAAGGCCCTGGTCATCGCCATTGGCGGCGCCGACGGTCACGATCAATCGCTGCGCGATCAGGCGGAATTGACGGTGTCGTTCGGCGCGCTGACCTGGCCGCATCAATTGGTGCGTGTGATGCTGGGAGAACAGCTGTACAGGGCGGCTACCATTCTTTCCGGGCATCCCTATCATCGCTCGTAATCCCGCGAATTGGCGCGATCCGCCCGGATTTCCGCCCCAATGCGCAGCCAGATTGCGCTGAGCTGGTGGACCTTTCGAATATGGTTGATTGTTCGTTAACGAAGCCGCGCATAGAGTCGGGCTTCAATGTCTGAAGACTGGAAATCAAGAACGAGCTCCTGGCGCGCGCGCTGCGGCATCGCTGCGGCGGCGGTTGCGCTTTCGCTGGGCGCCGTGCGGGCGCAGAACACGCTGGACATGGCGCCCGATCCCGATCAGAGCCGGGCCGAGTACGAGCAGGTCTCGAAAGAGATCACGCTGTCGTCTGAGCGGTTGGGCAAGCTTGCCGCCGACATCGCGGCGGTCAAGAAGGACCATGCATCGATCACCGCGGCGCTGATCCAGTCGGCGATGACCGAGCAGAAGCTCGGCCAGGACATCGAGGACATCGGCGCCAAGCTTGAAGGGCTGAAGGGGCAGGAGCAGAAGCTCCGCACTTCGCTGATGGCGCGGCGCGACGTCCTGGCTGAGGTGCTGGGCGCGCTGCAGCGCATGGGGCTCAACCCGCCGCCGGCGATCCTGGTCAAGCCCGAGGACGCGCTGTCTTCGGTGCGCAGCGCCATCCTGCTCGGCGCGGTGGTGCCGGAACTGCGCCAGCAGACCGACAGCTTGCTGGCCGACCTCAAGGAACAATCGCGGGTGACCGCCTCTATCGAGGCCGAGCGGGCACGCCTGACCGCGGCGGTCAGCGAGCAGGCAGCGGAAAAGAAGCGGCTCAGCATGTTGCTCGAGGCCAAGCAGAAGCTCGAAGCGGACACCTGGACGGCGATGGTGGCCGAAAAGCAGCGATCCCAGGCACTTGCGGCCAAGGCCGGCAGCCTGAAGGAGCTGATCGCCTCGCTCGAGGCCGACAAGAGCCGCAAGGCGGCGGATGCCGTTAAGGCCGGCGAGCAGAAGGCGGCTGACGCCGACAAGGCGGACGCAGGCACAACCGCGTCAACGGAACTGGCGTCGCTGCCGGTGCCGGAAGGCAATCAGCTGACCGCCACGGCGCCGTTTTCGGCACTTCAGGGGCAGGTCGCGCTGCCGGTCACCGGCAAGATCAAGCGGCGCTTCGGGGCCGACGACGGTAACGGCGCAGTGATGCTTGGCGACATGGTTGCGACACAATCGGGAGCCATCGTCACCGCACCGGCGGACGGAAATGTGCTTTATGCGGGGCCCTTTCGCTCCTACGGTCAACTCTTGATCCTGAACGCAGGTGACGGCTATCATGTCGTTCTGGCGGGGATGAGCAGAATCAGCGTCGCGTCTGGCCAGTCGGTGCTCGCAGGAGAGCCGGTCGGCGCGATGGGAGAGGCCCGGGTGGCAAGCACCTCGGCCTCGAAGAATGGAAATGCCACGCCGGAACTCTATGTCGAGTTCCGCAAGGATGGAAAACCCGTCGATCCGACCCCATGGTGGGCGGACCGTTTTTCTGGAAGGACGTGAAATTATGCGGAAACTGTCGCTTCTGTTTGCCGGTGCGCTGATGGGCGCATCAGCGATGAGCCTGGTCTACGGCGCGCCTGGCTCGACGGCGAACGCTGCGGGCTCCGAAACCTACAAGCAACTGGCGATCTTCGGCGACATCTTCGAGCGTGTTCGGGCGCAGTATGTGACGCCGCCGGACGACAAGTCGCTGGTCGAAAACGCCATCAACGGCATGCTCGCCTCGCTTGATCCGCACTCGTCCTACATGAATGCCGAGCAGGCGCAGGACATGCGCGTGCAGACCAAGGGTGAGTTCGGCGGCCTTGGCATCGAGGTCACCATGGAGAACGACCTGGTCAAGGTGATCACGCCGATCGACGACACACCGGCCGCCAAGGCTGGCGTGCTGGCCGGCGACTATATCGCCAAGATCGACGGCGACGAGGTGCGCGGCCTGACGCTGAACGACGCGGTCGAGAAGATGCGCGGACCGGTCAACACGCCGATCAAGCTGACCATCCTGCGCCAGGGCGCCGACAAGCCGATCGAGCTGACGGTCGTGCGCGACATCATCAAGGTCAAGGCGGTCAAGTTCCGGGTCGAAAACGACGTCGGCTACATGAAGATCACCTCGTTCACCGAAAAGACCTATGACGACCTCGAGAACGCCATCGACACCATCAAGAAGCAGGTGCCGAACGACAAGCTCAAGGGCTATGTGCTCGATCTCAGGCTCAACCCGGGCGGCCTGCTCGACCAGGCTGTGAGCGTGTCCGACGCCTTCCTCGACCGTGGCGAGATCGTCTCGACCCGCGGCCGCGATCCCAAGGACGTCACCCGCTTCGACGCAAGGCCGGGCGACGACATCGGCGCCAAGCCGCTGATCGTGCTCGTCAATGGCGGCTCGGCCAGTGCCTCGGAAATCGTTGCCGGCGCGCTGCAGGACCTGCGCCGCGCCACCGTGGTCGGCACGCAGTCCTTCGGCAAGGGTTCGGTGCAGACCATCATCCCGCTTGGCGAGAACGGTGCGCTGCGTCTGACGACGGCGCTCTACTACACGCCATCCGGCAAATCGATCCAGGGCAAGGGCATCACGCCCGACATCAAGGTCGACCAGCCGCTGCCGCCGGAATTGCAGGGCAGGGATCTGACTCGTGGCGAATCGGACCTCAAGGGCCACATCAAAGGCGCCGATGAGAGCGATACCGGTTCGGGCTCGGCTGCCTATGTGCCGCCGGATCCGAAAGACGATCTGCAGCTCATCTATGCCGAGCAGCTGTTGCGCGGCCAGAAGACCGATCCGGCATTCCCGCCGAATCCGGAGAAGGCTGTGCTCAACCAGTAAGGGTCGACCCGGCCGGGCAAGCAGCTCTGGCCGGCTGATCGAAGCAATGCAATGCTGCCGGGACCGTGAGGTTCCGGCAGTTTGATTCGGGGATGCTGCTTGGCAGACATCGTAAAGGATATCGAACGCCCGCTCGGACAGACCGTCCGGTCGCCGCGCGTGGCCCGCAGCACCAGCAGCGGTGCGGTTGCGGCCACGCTTGCCGTGCTGGCGGTGGTCGGCATCTCCGGTGCGATCGCGCTGCGCGAAAAGCCGTTCCGCAAACCGGAAGCAGCCACCGTGTCGACGCCGAAAGTGACGGCCGCGGCAGAGCCTGCGGCCGCACCGGTCACTGCAACGGCAGCGCCGAAGGCGGACGCGCCGGCCAAGACAGGCGGGCCGCAGATCATCCATGTGCAAACGGAAGAGGGCGACGGTCCGCCCAAGGCGGCCATCGTCATCCACGACCCGTCGACGCTCGGCCAGAACCTGAAGATCGCGCATATTCCCGACAAGGCGCTGATCGAGCCCAGCGACACCGGACCGTTGCCGATCCGTGCCGCCGACGGAAGGCGGCCGTTCGATGTCTATGCGCGACCATGGTCCGGCGCGCGCGGTGCCCGCGTGGCGATCGTCATTGGCGGGCTGGCCGTGTCGCAGACCGGCACGCAGGCGGCGATTGCCAAGCTGCCGGCCGAGGTGACGCTGGCCTTCGCGCCGCAAGGCAACAGCATCGGCCGCTGGATGCAGGCGGCGCGGCAGGGCGGGCATGAGATCGTCCTGCAGGTGCCGCTGGAGCCGTTCGACTATCCCAACGTCAATCCCGGCCGCAACACGCTGACTGTTTCCGCGACGCCGGATGAGAATTTGAAGAATTTGCGCTGGGCGCTGTCGCGGACCACCAACTATACCGGCGTCATGAACTATATGGGCGCGCGCTTTTCGGTCGATGCGACAGCGATGGGGCCATTTATGGCCGAGCTCGGCAGACGCGGCCTGGCCTATGTCGACGATGGCTCGTCGGCGCGCAGCCTGGCGCCAGACCTGGCGTTGAAGGACGGCGTGCCGTTCGTCGCCGGCGACACGGCGATCGACGCTGTGCAGGATCGCGGCGCGATTCTCAAAAAGCTCGACGCGCTGGAAGCCACCGCGCGGGCCAAAGGCTCTGCCGTCGGCATAGGCTCGGCCTTCGACCTGACCGTCGACACGGTGTCGTCCTGGGTGATCGAAGCCAAGAAGCGCGGCATCGAGATCGTGCCGATCTCGGCGGTGGCCATTGACCCGGAAAAAGGCTGACAGCCGTTTTGATAATTCTACTCCGGCGGGCATCTGGCGGCGTTTTCTGCGCTTCCGGTGCTCACGTACTTTAAGTACGCTCCGCTCCGGTTCTCGAAAGCGCTGCCACCTGCCTCGCCGGAGCGAATTCTCAAAACGGCTGGAAATCTGACCCGATGTCGAAGAAGAAACGTGTCGACCCCGAAACGCTGCCCTATCGTCCCTGCGTCGGGCTGATGATCCTCAATGGCGACGGCCTGGTCTGGGTCGGCCATCGCATTGCCGAACCGGACAGCGAATTCGCTGGCACGACGCAGCTCTGGCAGATGCCGCAAGGCGGCATCGACAAGGGCGAGGAGCCTCTGCAGGCGGCGGAGCGCGAACTCTACGAAGAAACCGGCATGCGCTCGGTCTCGCTGCTGGTCGAAGCGCCGCACTGGATCAACTACGACCTGCCGCCCGACCTGGTCGGTATCGCCTTCAAGGGACGCTTTCGCGGTCAGACGCAAAAATGGTTTGCCTTCCGATTTCACGGCGAGGCGAGCGAAATCCAGATCAATCCGCCGCCGGGCGGGCATGCGGCCGAGTTCGACAAATGGGCCTGGCGGCCAATGCAGGACCTGCCCGAGCTGATCGTGCCGTTCAAGCGCAAGGTCTATGAGGACGTGGTGGCGGCGTTCCGGCATCTGGTGGCGTAAGGCGGCCAGGAACGGCATCGTCTCCGCATGGTTGCCGCGCCCGCGCGGCGGCCCTATTGATGGGTTGATGCAACAAGGGGCTGGCATGAGCAACGCCGCCAAAGGGTCTCTCTCCGAACCTTTAGACACTGCCGGCGAGCCGGTCAGCGAAGCGGCGGCCGGCGCGATTCTGACCATCGACCTTGGCGCCATCAGGGAAAACTACCGGCGATTGAAGGCGCAACTGGGTGGCGTGCGGTGCGCCGGTGTCGTCAAGGCCGACGGCTATGGTCTGGGCGCGGCACCAGTCGCACGGGCGCTGGCAGAAGAAGGTTGCAGGATCTTCTTCGTCGCGCTTTTGGCCGAGGGTCTGACGCTGCGCAAGGCTCTCGGACCCCAACCAGTGGTCCATGTCCTCAACGGCCTGCCGCCCGGCTCGGAAGCAGAGGCGGTTGCAGCGGACCTTGTTCCCGTCATCAACAGCGCTGGCCAGCTCAAAGCATGGGGTGAAGCCGGCCGACAGGCCGGCAGGAAACTGCCAGCCGCCATCCAGGTCGACAGCGGCATGTCGCGGCTCGGCATGGCACCTGCGGAAGTGGAAGCGATTGCTGCTGATCCGCATGCCTTCGACGGCATCGCCGTTACCCTTGTCATGAGCCATCTCGCTTGCGCCGACGAGCCGGAGCATCCGGCCAACGAGCGGCAATGGCTGGTCTTCGAACGCCTGCGAAAGGTGCTGCCCGAGGCTCCCGCCTCGCTCGCCAATTCCTCCGGCATCTTCCTGGGGTCGGCCTTTCATTTCGACCTCGCCCGCCCGGGGGCGGCGCTCTACGGCATCAATCCAACGCCGGGCGAACCGAACCCGATGCTGCCGGTGGTGCGGCTGCAGGCCAAGGTCGTGCAGACGCGGCGACTCGAAAAGGGAGCCGGCGTCGGCTACGGCCACATTTTTCACGCGACGGGTCCGTTGAGCGCGGCGACAATTTCACTTGGCTATGCCGATGGCTGGCACCGCCGCGCGGCTTCCGCCGCCTGGTTCGAAGGCGTGCGCTTGCCCTTCCTCGGGCGCGTGTCGATGGACTCGATCATCCTCGACATTTCCGCGCTGCCGGCGGGCAAGCTTGCGGAAGGTGACCTCGTCGAACTCCTGGGTCCCTTACAGAGCGTCGACGATGCCGCCGGTCATGCCGGCACCATCGGCTATGAAATCCTGACCAGCCTCGGCTCCCGCTTCCATCGCCGCTACGACAACGGATAGCGGCAGAGCACGCAAGCACTTGGCGGACGCTGCAAAATCCGGCAGACAGAAAGCGACGGTCTGGGCTTCAAGCCCAGGCGAGACGTCGTCGTGGAGAATGGTGCGATGAAGATCCTGGTGTTGGGCGGCGGCGTGATCGGGGTCACCACCGCCTATTTTCTCGCCGAGGCCGGCCACGAAGTGACGGTGATCGATCGCCAGAAAGGTCCGGCGCTGGAAACCAGTTTTGCCAATGCCGGCGAGGTGTCGCCCGGCTACGCCTCGCCCTGGGCGGGACCCGGCATCCCGCTGAAGGCGATCAAGTGGCTGCTGATGAAGCATGGGCCGCTGGTGGTGCGGCCGGCTTTCGATCCGCATATGTGGGTCTGGCTGCTCAAGATGCTGCGCAACTGCACGGCGGAACGCTACGCGGTGAACAAGGCGCGCATGGTGCCGCTCGCCGAATACAGCCGCGACACGCTGAAGGCGCTGCGCGAGACGACCGGCATTGCCTATGATGCGCGGGCCAAGGGAACGCTGCAGCTTTTCCGCACGCAAAAGCAGCTCGACGGCACGGCCGGCGACATCGAGGTGCTGAAGACCTATGGCGTTCCCTACGAGGTGCTCGACCCCGATGGCTGCATCGCGGCGGAGCCGGCACTGGCGGGCGTGCGCGAAAAGTTCGTCGGTGGCCTCAGGCTGCCGGGCGACGAGACCGGCGATTGCAAGATGTTCACCGACCGTCTGGCGGAGCTGTGCGTGGCGCGCGGCGTCACCTTTGAATACGGCACGACGATCAGACGCGTCGTCAAGAACCGCAACCGCATCACCAACATCGCCACCGACAAGGGCTGGCGGGTAGCCGACGCCTATGTGATGGCGATGGGTAGCTATTCGGCGAAATTCATGCGCCAGCTGAAACGGCCGATCCCGGTCTACCCGGTCAAAGGCTATTCGATCACCGTGCCGATCAAGGATGCGGCCGCCGCGCCCGAATCCACGATCATGGACGAAACCTACAAGGTGGCGATCACCAGGCTTGGCGACCGCATCCGCGTCGGCGGCACGGCGGAAATTTCAGGCTTCGATCTCAGGCTGCACGAATCGCGGCGCCGCACGCTCGAGCACTCGGTCGGCGACCTGTTTCCGGAGGGCGGCGACCTCAAGGCGGCGACGTTCTGGTGCGGGCTGCGGCCGATGACGCCGGACGGACCGCCGCTGATCGGCCGCACGGAGTTCTCCAACCTCTATCTCAACACCGGCCATGGCACGCTCGGCTGGACCATGGCCTGCGGCTCGGCCAAGGTGCTGGCCGACATCATCTCCAGCCGGGTGCCGGACATCAATGTGCGCGAGTTGGGGCCAGAGCGGTATCAGAGTTAGTGCGAGTGTTTGCCGAGCCGATTCACACCAGCAGTTACGGTGGGATTGGCGGAGACCTCCATGAGGTCGTCATCCTGGGGCGGAGCAAGGAGCGAAGCGACGCGGCGCAGACCCCGGGATCCATGCCGTGAGGCTAAGGTGTTGCCACGGTTCAGAATTCTGCTCCGCTGCAGCCTTCGATAGAGGTCACGGAATGGATCCTAGGGTCTCCGCGACGGAGCTTCGCTCCTGCTTCGCCCTAGGATGACGAACGTTTGGCGGCCTTCAATCGGCTGTCGTCGTTATGCTCTAAAACGCTTCCTTCACCCAGCCTTTGCTGAACAACAGGCGGTAGGCCCACGGGATCGTCACTTTCGTCGAGACCGGGTTGGAGTGGGCGACATAGTCGTCGTAGATCGGCTGCATCCTGGCATAGAAGGCGGGATCGAGCACCATCATGCCGTTCTCCGAATCGTGGAAGAAGCTGCGGTTGTTGAGGTTGACCGACGAGATCGTCACCAGCCTTTCGTCGATCATCATGATCTTGGAATGCAGCACGACATCGGGCGCCTTGAATTCGCGGATGTTGATGCGGTCGCCGTATTTCTCGACGAACAGCTTGTTCAGCGCTGTCAGGAACTTACCGCCGATGTCGCCCTTGAGGTCGATGCGGCCGACGATGTCAATCCTGACGCCA
Organism: Mesorhizobium sp. P2_H9; assembly: GCF_056403215.1. Lineage (NCBI taxonomy): Bacteria > Pseudomonadati > Pseudomonadota > Alphaproteobacteria > Hyphomicrobiales > Phyllobacteriaceae > Mesorhizobium > Mesorhizobium sp. P2_H9. The sequence continues at coordinate 302,574 of NZ_JBFUFX010000006.1, forward strand.
CGGGCCAGCGCCCGGTCGAAGGCCAGAGCGAGCTTCGGCGTCAGGTTGAGATAGGGATTGACGATCTCGATACGGTGCTCGGCGGTGTCGATCAGCTCGACGAAATAGGCTTCCAGAGCATGCCCATCCTCGTAAGGCACGGAGATGAAATGTCGCGCTGTGCCTTGCGGACGCTGGCTGCCTGAGCGGACCGGAATGGAGAAGGGCCTGATAATGTTGGTGTCGGCGTCGCGCAGCCACAGCGTCGAAAGATGCGCGGCGAGCGTCTCGACCGTGGCCCGGTCCGATATCTCGATGTCGAAGTCGCTCCAGTTCGAATAGTAATTCAGCGACAGTCCGTCGGTCCGGCCATATTGCTGGAGGTTCGGGTAGCGCGACAGGTCGACAGGCTGGTGGAACAGGAAGCCGTCATGGATGTTGCGGCCGCCGATGATGACGCGGGAGCGGCCCGGATCGTCGCTAAGCGTCGCCAGCATCTTGACGTGGTGGGTCTTGTGGAATTGCGACAGCTGCTCGTCGATCGGCGCGCCGTGGTCTGGCCGCCAGCGGTATTCCTGCAGCTCGACATTGGGGAATTCGGCCGCCAGCCGATGCAGCATGGCGTCGTCCTTGTCGCGCTCCAGCACGTCGGTGACCATGATGCGCACCTTGGTGCCGAGCGCGGCGTGATGGCGGATCAGCCGCTCGATAATGCGGCCGGAAAAGTCCGCCTTGAACTCCAGCGACGACAGATAGATCAGCCTGAGTTTGGGCGCGTGCGAGAAATCGAGCGGCAGTTCGGGATCGCCCTTGTCGAAGGCGCTGTCGGGCAAGGCCGCGCCCATCAGCGCTTCGACCTTGGCGTTGAAGCCCTCGCGCGACTTGCGCAACAGTCGTGGTGACCCTAGCGGCAGCGAGCAGGTCTGCGACAGCCAGCGGCTGGCGTAGAAAACGTGGTCGAGTTCTTCGAGGCCGGCCGGATCGGGGACCGGACAGCGCTGGTAGCGGCTATCGAAGGCGGCCAGCGCCGGGTCGGCGATTTCTTCGCGCAGGATGGTGAGCGGCGTGCCGGCCAGCGCAAGGCTGGAGCGGATTTGCAGGTCGCAGCGGTTCACACTTTCGCTCGGAAACAGGCTGACGGCGACACCCTCCCCGGACAGGTGGAAACCAAATGCCGCGCCCCTGGCGATGGTGCGCGAATGGCCGCCGGCACGGAGCGCCAGCGCACCGTCGCAGGTACCGCCGATGTCGACAGATTGCCGTCCCGCCTGGCGCAGCAGGATTTCGACCGAGCGTGCCTGCAGGCCGGAAAAGCTGAAGGTCTTTGGCTGAGATGGCCGGGCGGCGGCGTCGACATAGAGCGTCTGCCGCGACACCCGCCAGCGGCCGTCGAAACGGCCTTCGCCCGCTTGGCCGCTCGCCGGCGGCACCTGCGCGGTGGCGAGCGGCTTTGCCAATTGTTCCAGCGCCCGATAGGTCGCCTGGAAATCGCTGTTGGCGATGGCGTGACGATCATGGCCGAAAGGGCCGGTACCATTGGTGCGGTCGATGGCGCCGATCTGGTTGTGGGCGAGCAGCGCCAGGAACTGCTTTTCGTAGTCGCTGGTGCCGGTGTCGCCGAAAAACCGGTTGGCCGCGATTTGCGGTTCTGATGTACCCGCCGACAGCGACGGTCTCGAGCAATCCTTTCCGTTGGGGAAGAAATCACAGCCATGGCGAAGTGGTCCGGCGCAACCGGCAAGCGCGGCAAACGCCAGTCCGAACAGGGCCATGCACGCGGCCCGGTTCAACCCGCTGCCTCGTTCAATTCCTTCAACTGGGCGGGATCGCGCGGCGGCATGAAGCCTTGCGGAAAGACCTTGCAGACCGGAAGCACGAAGGTGGCGATCAAAAGCTCTGCCTCGCCGCGCATCTTCTTTGGCGCCGTCCTGTCATCGCGGATCGTCCTGGCCGAAGCGATGAGCGCGCTGTCACAATCGCAATGGTTGCGACGGGCGATGTAGCAGGCGTCATGGGTTTGGCAAGCCCTATCGAGGCGGTCGACCGGCCGGGCCGAGAGGTCGCCGGTGCGGGTGCCGGGGCCGCAGTAATTGCCGAAGACGAAAGGCGAGGGGCGTGCCATGGCCGTGCGGATCGGCTTGGGCAATTCCGCTTCCGGCACCTTCGTCCACGGGTTGGCGCAGGCCGAGACGAAAACCAGCGGCAGGATGGCAAGAACGGCTCGCATGTCTATCCGCGCCAATTTCCGAAAATGTCCCCACCCAGCGCTTTGGCCACGTGATCGAGAACGCCTGCACCTGATGCCACACTGGCCGATTTTGTGGCAAGGGCAAGGCGGCTTGGTTCGCACTACGGACGGTACATTCGTGCCCGACGCGCCCCGATCCTATACGAATAGCCCGCGTTCCCGCTCCACCGCCTTGGTGATGAAATTGGCGACGATCTGGACGCGGCGCAGCGGCCGGACCGATTCGTGATAGACCAGCCAGTAGGCGCGGCGGATGGGCGCGACGATGTCGACCGGCAGCAACTCCGGCATCGAGCGGGCGACGAAGGTGTGCAGGATACCGATGCCGGCCCCCGATCGCACCGCTTCCGCCTGGCCGAGTGCCGAGGAAATGGCAAAGCTGGTGCGCCAGTCGGCGCTGAACTCGGCCGCATAGTCGAGCGAGGGGCTGACGATGAGGTCCGGCACGTAGCCGATCAGATTGTGCTGGCCAAGCTCGGCGGCTGTTTTGGGCAGACCATGCGCCTCGGCATAGGCGCGGGAGGCGAACAGGCCGAGCGTGTAATCGACCAGCTTCCCCGCCACCAGTCGGCCTTCCGTTGGCCGCTCGACGGTGATGGCGATGTCGGCCTCGCGCCTGGACAGCGAGAAGGAGCGCGGCACCGGCACCAGCTGGATGGTGAGTTCGCGGTGAAGCGCGGTGAGCTGGCCGAGGTGCTTGGCCAAAAAGGCGACGCCAAAACCGTCCGGCGCGCCGATGCGCACTGTGCCGGAGACATCGTCGCCCTCGCCGGCAACGGTGGAGCGCGCGGCGATCATGTCGCCCTCCATGCGCTCGGCGATGTCGAGAAAGCGCTCGCCGGCCGGCGTTAGCTCGCTACCGGTGGTAAGCCGGCGAAAGAGTTTCGTCCTGAGCGCATCTTCGAGCGCGGCGATGCGGCGCGAGACGGTGGCGTGGTTGAGCTCCAGCCGCTTGGCGGCGCCAAGGATCTGGCCGGCACGGGCCACGGCGAGGAAGATGCGGACGTCATCCCAGTTCATGGGAATGGTCCCGGTGAAAACGGTCAAGGCTCAACGTGTGGTTCCAGCAATCGACGCTGCACCCTATCATTTGCGGCAATTAATGCACAGACACCAACCGATATCTATTTTACGCACAACGGTTGCGTTCTGGCTCGCGTTGCCATCGACCGCGCAAAGGCGTTGAATAATCCCATCACAACAAAGGGAGAGAAATCATGATCGACTACGGTCATTTCATCGGCGGCAAGCATGTCGCCGGCACCAGCGGCCGCAAGCAGGATGTCATGCAGCCGATGGACGGCACTGTGCGCGGCACGGTGGCGCTGGCTTCGCAGGCGGAACTGCGCGCAGCGGTCATCAATGCCAGGGAAGCCCAGCCCAAATGGGCGGCAACCAACCCGCAGCGGCGCGTGCGCGTCTTGATGAAGTTCCTCGAACTGGTCGCCAAGGAATACGACTCGCTGGCCGAGATCCTGGCGCGCGAGCACGGCAAGACCATCGCCGACGCCAAGGGCGACATCCAGCGCGGCCTCGAAGTGGTCGAAGTCTGCATCGGCGCACCGCATATGATGAAGGGCGAATTCACCGATGGCGCCGGCCCCGGCATCGACGTCTATTCGATGCGTCAGGCGCTCGGCGTCGTTGCCGGCATCACCCCGTTCAATTTCCCGGCCATGATCCCGCTGTGGAAGATCGCGCCGGCCATCGCTTGCGGCAACGCCTTCATCCTGAAGCCTTCCGAGCGTGACCCAGGTGTGCCGATGCGCATCGCCGAACTGTTCATCGAGGCCGGCCTGCCGGCAGGCATCCTCAACGTCGTCAATGGCGACAAGGACGTGGTCGACGCCATCCTCGACGATCCTGATATCAAGGCCATCGGCTTCGTCGGCTCGACGCCGATCGCCCAGTACATCTATTCGCGCGGCACCGCGTCGGGCAAGCGCGTGCAGTGCTTCGGCGGCGCCAAGAACCACATGGTCATCATGCCCGATGCCGACATGGACCAGGCCGTCGACGCGCTGATAGGCGCCGGCTACGGCTCGGCCGGCGAGCGCTGCATGGCGATCTCGGTGGCGGTTCCGGTCGGCAACGACACCGCCAACCGGCTGATGGAAAAGCTGATCCCGCGCGTCGAAAGCCTGAAGGTCGGCCCGTCGACGGATTCGTCCGCCGATTTCGGCCCGCTGGTCACGGCGCAAGCGCTGGAGCGGGTCAAGGGTTATGTCGACATCGGTGTCAAGGAAGGCGCCAAGCTGGTCGTCGACGGCCGCGGCTTCTCCATGCAGGGCTATGAAGACGGCTACTATATGGGCGGCTGCCTGTTCGACAATGTGACGGCGGACATGCGCATCTACAAGGAAGAGATCTTTGGCCCAGTGCTCTCGGTGGTGCGTGCACCGACCTATGAGAGCGCCATCAAGCTCGCCAACGACCATGAAATGGGCAATGGCGTGGCCATCTTCACCCGTGACGGTGACGCGGCGCGCGACTTTGCAAGCCGTGTCCAGGTCGGCATGGTCGGCGTCAACGTGCCGATCCCGGTGCCGATCGCCTATTACACCTTCGGCGGCTGGAAGGGTTCCTCCTTCGGCGACCTCAACCAGCACGGCCCGGACGCGTTCCGCTTCTACACCAAGACCAAGACGGTGACGTCGCGCTGGCCGTCCGGCGTCAAGGATGGTGCGGAGTTCGTCATTCCGACGATGAACTAGCCGGACGATTTCCTGTTTGCGCGTCCTCGCCTTCGGCTGCGGGTGCGCGGGCAGGCATCAAAGATGGTGCAGAGTTTGTCATTCCGACGATGAACTGAGGTCGGATTTTATCGAGCCAAGGGCGCGGCTTTTGCCGCGCCTTTTTTTGCACGGCATCCTGTTGCTTGGATCGTGTCATGCGGTGACAAAATCCTGTGAGGTGGCGCCGGTGACGGCAAGGCAATGGTGCTTGTTTTCGGATCGGGACCTCACCATATCGAATCGAGGGAATGAGACAAAATTCCCAGACGACAGACCGGAAACCAGAAGGAGTGACGTGATGAAGACGTCGGACCCGGCCTGGAACGCTCCGGCATATTGAGGCTGCCTATGTGCCTCCCTTTGCCGGAACGTGAAGGCGAAGGAGGTGCCAAATGGCACACATATTTTCGTTTCGATGGATCAGGATAGCCGCGATCGCCGCCGCGTTGGCGCTGTCGACGCTGCCCGCTCAGGCGCAACTCGTCTGCGGCGGCCACAGTGACGTTATCGCCGGACTGGCGCAGGCCTTTCAACAGAGGCAGATCGGCTACGGTGTTGTCGGGCAAGCTGCCGTTGTCGAAATCTATGTCTCGGCAAGTGGGACATGGACCCTGCTGATAACCGACGTAAACGGCCAAAGCTGTATCCTCGCGATCGGTGAGGGATGGGAGAATACCCTCACCGTGAACGCGATGGCGCACGGGAACTGAGCTGCCTGATCAGCGCGTGGCAGCTGCCTCGGCATGGCCGCGCAGCAGCGCCATCAGGCGCTTGGCGTCCTTGGCGGCGGCCTCTTCGTCGCCGGCCAAGATCGAGCGGATCAGCGCGACGTGGTGCTCGGCAGACTCAGCGAGGCCGGTGTCGGCCTTGTAGCGGAACCAGAAGCGGCGGCTGTGGGTCTGCAAGGGTGCGGCCAGCCGGGCAGCGAACGGATTGTCGGCGGCCAGCGCCAGTGCCTCGTCGAGTGCCTTGTCGGCCTGGATGAAGGCAAGCACATTGCCGGAGATGACCGCCTTCTGCATGGCAAGCGCCGCATCGTGAAACAGGTCGGCTGCCTCGCGGGTGACGAAGCGGGCGGCCGAGCGGGCCAGTACCACTTCGATGCCGCGCCTGGCGTCGAGAACGCGCAGCCAGTCGCCGGGATGCAGCGGGGCAATGGCAATACCGGCGCGCGGCCGGACATCGAGCAAGCCTTCCCAGGCCAGCCGCTGGATCGCCTCGCGCACCGGCGTGCGCCCGAGCTTGAGCCGCTCGATCAACGCGCCTTCGGTGACGAAGCTGGCGGGCGCCAGCTCGAGCGTCACGATCATGTGCTCGAGCACGCGGTAGGCTTTCGCCGCCACCGGCTCTGCGCTTTGGCTTTCGTCGACCAATGCCAAGGGTCATCTCCTGATATATTTTGGATATATCACAATGGAATCCGCATTGACAGCGGCTTTCGCTTGAAATATATCACTGATATATCAGATGGAGAGATGACCATGTGGACCGGAGTTTTCCCCGCCGTCACGACCAAGTTTACCGAGGACGACCGCCTCGACCATGCCGAGATGGAGCGCTGCTTTGCTCTGCAGATGGAGGCCGGCTGCGACGGCATCATCGTCTGCGGCTCGCTCGGCGAAGGGCCGATGCTGTCGCCCGACGAGAAGATCGAAGTGCTGAAGACGGCGCAGAAGGTCGCCGGCAAGAAGCCGGTGTTGCTGACCGTCAACGAGGCCGGCACCCGCGAGGCGGCGACCATCGCACGTCGCGCCGCGAAGGAAGGCGCCAACGGGCTGATGGTGGTGCCGAGCCCGATCTACCACACCAATGAGGAAGAGACGGTCGCAGCACTGCGCGCCGTCGCTCAGGCCGGCGATCTGCCGGTGATGATCTACTCCAACCGGCTTGCCTACCGCGTCGACGTCACCGTCGACCAGATGGAGGAGCTGGCGTCGGACAAGCGTTTTGTCGCCATCAAGGAATCCTCCGACGACATCCGCCGCTCGACCGAGATCATCAACCGCTTCGGCGACCGCTACGATCTGTTCACCGGCGTCGACAATCTGGCGTTCGAGGCGCTGTCGGTCGGCGCCATCGGCTGGGTGGCCGGACTGGTCGTGGCGTTCCCGCGCGAGACGGTCGCCATCTACCAGCTGATGAAGCAGGGCCGCCGCGAGGAGGCATTGAGCATCTACCGCTGGTTCCGGCCGCTGCTCGACCTCGACGTGTCGACCTATCTGGTGCAGAACATCAAGCTCGCCGAAGTTTTTGCGATTCAAACCAACGACCGGGTGCGCATGCCGCGCCAGCCGCTTTCGGGCGAACGCCGCAAGGCGGTCGAGAAGATCGTCAAAGACGCGTTGGCGGTGCGGCCGAATCTGCCGCAGTTTTGATGGCTCTCTTCTCCCCGTTCACGGGGAGAAGATGGCGGCAGCCAGATGAGGGGCAGCGCCCACGTGCAAGGAAATTCCAAATCGGCAGAAGCGGGGCGCCGCCCCTCATCCGCCCTTCGGGCACCTTCTCCCCGTGAACGGGGAGAAGGGGAAGATATCGCCATAGTCGGTGGCGGCATCATCGGCATCTGCGCCGCTGCCTTTCTGACTGAGGCAGGGCGCAACGTCACGATCTTCGACCGGACGGGCATTTGCGAAGAGACGAGCTCCGGCAATGCCGCTGCCTTTGCCTTTTCCGACGTGCTGCCGCTCGCCCACAAGGGCATGATCAGGCAACTGCCGAAATGGCTTGCCGACCCGCTCGGGCCGCTCAGCATTCCGCCCGCCTATCTGCCAAAACTCCTGCCCTGGCTGTTCCGCTTCTGGCGTGCCGGGCGCAGTGATCGCTATGAGGGCAGCATCGCGGCACAAGTCGCGATGATGCGGCTCGCCGAAGCCGAATGGGCCGGGCTGATGGCGCGCTCCGGTACCGGAGACATGCTGCACGAGGACGGCTCGCTCGAACTCTATGAGAGCGAAGCCGAGTTCAAGGCATCGCTGCCCGGCTGGGCGGCCAAGCAGCGTTTCGGCATCGGCTTTCGCCATGTCGATGGCGAAGAGCTGGCGCGGCTGCAGCCAGGTCTGTCACCGCGCTTCATCAAGGCCACGTTCGTGCCGGGATGGAAGACCGTCGCCGACCCGAAATTGCTCGGCAAAGCCATCTGGGCCTATGCGCAGAGCAAGGGCGCGCGTTTTGAAAAGGTTCGGATCGAACGTATCGATGCGGCTCAGGACGGCGCGACGCTGACGCTGGCCGATGGCACGACGCGGCAGGCAAAACACCTCGTCATCGCCGCCGGCGCCTGGTCGCATCTGCTGGCCAAAAATCTCGGCGACCGCATCCCGCTCGAAACCGAACGCGGTTACAACACGACGCTGCCGAAGACCGCCTTCGATGTGAAGCGGCAGCTGATCTTCTCCGGCCATGGCTTCGTCATCACGCCGCTCGATACCGGCCTGCGCGTCGGCGGCGCGGTCGAGCTCGGCGGCATCGAGCGGCCACCCAACTATGCCCGCTCGAAGGCGCTGCTGGGAAAGGCGAAAGCCTTCCTGCCGGGGCTCGATCCCTCAGGCGGCCGCGAATGGATGGGGTTTCGTCCCTCGCTGCCGGATTCGCTGCCGGTCATTGGCGGCGCTCGGAACGGCCCGTCTGTCGTCTATGCCTTCGGCCACGGCCATCTCGGCCTGACCCAGTCGGCTGCTACCGGCCGCTTGATCCGCGATCTCGTTCTCGGGCAGACTCCGCCGATCGATCTCGCCCCTTTCAGCCCACAACGGTTTTGAGTTCCAGGAGACGTCATGGCCAAGCATTCCTTCTTCTGCATCGACGGCCACACGTGCGGCAATCCCGTGCGGCTGGTCGCCGGCGGCGGGCCACTGCTCCAGGGCTCGACGATGATGGAGCGGCGCGCGCATTTTTTGGCCGAGTATGACTGGATTCGCACCGGACTGATGTTCGAGCCGCGTGGCCATGACGTGATGTCGGGCTCGATCCTCTATCCGCCGACGCGGGAGGATTGCGACATTGCCATACTGTTCATCGAGACGTCGGGCTGCCTGCCGATGTGCGGCCATGGCACCATCGGCACGGTAACGATGGCCATCGAGCACGGGCTGATCAAGCCGAAGACGCCGGGCGTTCTGAGGCTCGACACGCCGGCCGGCCTGGTCACCGCCGAATACAAACAGGTTGGCGAGTATGTCGAGGAAGTGCGCATTACCAATGTGCCATCATTCCTCTATGCCGAGGGACTGACGGTCGAATGCCCCGGGCTCGGCGAGATCAGTGTCGATGTCGCCTATGGCGGCAATTTCTACGCCATTGTCGAGCCGCAAGAAAACTATCGCGACATGGCTGATCATTCAGCCGGCGACTTCATCGCCTGGAGCCCGGTGGTGCGACAGCGGCTCAACGAGAAGTATTCCTTCGTGCATCCGGAAAATCCCGGCATCAACCGGCTGTCGCACATGCTGTGGACCGGCAAGCCGACGGTGGAGGGGGCCGACGCGCGCAACGCCGTCTTCTACGGCGACAAGGCGATCGACCGCTCACCGTGCGGGACCGGCACCTCGGCGCGGATGGCGCAGCTCCATGCCAAGGGCAAGCTCAAGGCCGGCGACGACTTCGTCCACGAATCGATCATCGGCTCGCTCTTCAAGGGCAAGGTCGAGAAAGACGTCACCGTTGCCGGCAAACCGGCGATCATTCCCTCGATCGGGGGTTGGGCGCGGATGACCGGGCTGAACACGATCTTCATCGACGACCGCGATCCGTTCGCGCATGGCTTCGTCGTCAAGTGACGTCGAGTTGTCCGGCCTGAGAGCCGCCTGCTTCCTTGTCAGCCGAAACCTCCTGACGAAACCAGTCGGCGAATTTGACCGCTGCCGGTGAGGCCTGCGCCAGCATGGTCAGGAAGTAGCCCTTGTCGCGGTTGGTCGCGATCTCCGACAGGACGATCAGGTCGCCGCGCTTCAGCTCATCGCGAAAAACTTCGACGGGGCAGAGCGCCACGCCGTGGCCGGCGATGACCGCCGTCGCAAGAATGCTGAAGTCGGCGAAAACCGGGCCATTGCCGACATCGACGCCGGGCAGGCCGCTTTCAGAAAACCATTCGCGCCAGCCGTCGCGGGTCTCGTCGTGCAACAGGTCGGCGCCGGCGATGCCGGCCGGCGTGCGCAGGTGTTCCTTGCCGGCGAGATAGTGGGGGCTGCACACCGGCCGGTTGAGGCGGGAAAACAGCTTGAGGCTGGTGACGTCGGGAGAGGGATCGGCGCCGAGCGTGATCAGCACATCGTTGTGGCCGTCGATGAACCTCTCATCGGCCTTGGCATAGGCGACCCGCATGCCGATACCGGGGTGACGGGCGGCAAAGTCGGACAGACGCGGCACCAGCCAGCGGCTGGCGATGGAAGGGATGCAGCCGACGGACAAGGTTTCCTGGCCGGCATTGCGGCGAATGCGGCGGCAAGTGGCGTCGAGTTCGGCAAGCGCGCCACTGGCCGAGGTCTGCAGGATCACCCCGGCTTCGGTCAGCCGCACCTTGCGGGCATCCCGGTGAAACAGCGAGACGCCCAGCCATTCCTCCAGCCGCCGGATCTGGTGACTGATGGCCGGGTGGGTGACGTGAAGCTCTTCGCCGGCAGCCGAAAAGCTCAAATGGCGGGCCGCCGCCTCGAAAGCGCGCACGGCATTCAACGGGATGTAGTCCATCTGTCAAATTTACTAACATATCAGGTGAGAAGCAATCATTTGAAAGCGCCCCTCAGCTGCGGCATTCCTGCAGGCGGATCCCGGGATCATCGCAAAAACTTGAGATAAAGCAGCGCTATCCCTTAGTCCGTTTTGCGTGTCATGGCTGTGGCCGTAGCTTTCGAAAGAACGATCATGTTTACAAGACAACTCACTGATGTAGAAAAATCTGACTTCTTCGTCGATTGGGGCAATGGCACCAGCCATCGCCTGCTGACCCAGCAGGACGGCATGGGGTTCACCGTCTGCCATACCGTCGTGCGCGCCGGCAGCGAATCACGGCTCCATTACATCAGGCATTTCGAGGCCTGCTACTGCATCGCCGGCGCGGGTGAGGTCGAGGACATGTCCGGCACCGTCCATCGCATCGAGCCGGGCACGATCTATGTGCTCGACGAACATGACGAGCATTTCCTGCGCGCGGATGCGGCCAATGACATGGTCCTGGTCAGCGTGTTCAACCCGCCATTGAAGGGCACTGAGCGGCACGTTCTTGGCCAGGACGGCGGTTCGGCCTATTGAGGCCAGGCGGAGCGACCATTGCTCGATTGGATGGCCGGATTGAAGGCCATCTCAATCGCCGGCCATGATCCGTTTTAGCGCAGGTTTGTCGCCAGCTAACAGAATCCGGAGCCGCGGGGCGCGAAAGGCGCGAAAACCGGATCGCCTTCAATGACGCAACGATCCTGCTCATCACCTAATTTTGACGGTGGTTTCTTCGAAACGAGGTGCATGATGCGGCCGAATCGTCAAAGACATTGCGTTATGCCAATGATAGGGTCCGCGATAGTCCAGGGGTCGGATAAGAAAAAACGGGCAATCTGATGGCGTGTCGGGAAAACACGCATGACCATCGAAAAATCACGTTGCAATCCGGGCTCGAAACTTTACGACTAGGGGAAATACGAAAAGGAATGCGTCTGCATGGGCGACATTCCAGGGGAGCCACAACAGCATGCAGTACTTCATCCAGCAGCTTATCAACGGGCTGACGCTGGGATCGATCTATGGGCTGATCGCAATCGGCTATACGATGGTCTACGGCATCATCGGCATGATCAATTTCGCCCATGGCGACATCTTCATGGTCGGCGCCTTCACCGCCCTCATCGTCTTCCTCATCCTCGGCGCCCTGTTCACTTCGGTGCCGATTGTGCTCGCGCTGCTGATCATGATGATCGTGGCGATGCTGCTTACCAGCCTCTACAACTGGACGATCGAAAAGGTGGCCTACCGGCCGCTGCGCGGTTCGTTCCGGCTGGCGCCGCTGATCACCGCGATCGGCATGTCGATCGCGCTGTCCAATTTCGTCCAGGTGACGCAAGGGCCGCGTAACAAGCCGGTCCCGCCGATGGTGTCCAAGGTCTTCACGATCGAGGGCGTCAGCGTGTCGCTGAAACAGATCATCATTGTCGTGGTCACCGCGATCCTGCTGGCGCTGTTCTGGTATCTCGTCAACAAGACCTCGCTTGGCCGAGCGCAGCGCGCCTGCGAGCAGGACCGCAAGATGGCGGCGCTGCTCGGCATCGATGTCGACCGTACCATTTCGATCACCTTCATCATGGGCGCCGCCCTTGCCGCCGTCGCCGGCACGCTGTTCCTGATGTATTACGGCGTGGTGGTATTTTCCGATGGATTCACGCCCGGTGTTAAGGCGTTTACCGCGGCGGTGCTCGGCGGCATCGGCTCGCTGCCCGGCGCCGTGCTCGGCGGGCTGCTGATCGGCTTCATCGAGAGCATGTGGTCGGCCTATTTCTCCATCGACTACAAGGACGTCGCCGCCTTCTCCATCCTGGCGATCGTGCTGATCTTCCTGCCGTCCGGCATTCTTGGCCGGCCAGAAGTCGAAAAGGTCTGAAATCATGGCGGTTACCGTTTCTCCGGAAAGCGACGTCGTCGCCAGCCCCGTCCAGCGCGCCTTTCGCGAGGCGCTTTATGCCGGCGCCATCGCGCTTGGCCTGTTCGTGTTGTTCATCGGCCTGAAGACCGACCAGAATATCTCCAACGAGCTGATCCTGGTGCAGCGCTGGGGTCTGCTGGCCATAGTGGTGCTCCTCACCGCCGCTGGACGTTTCCTCTATGTCGGGTTCGCACAACCCGCCCTTGAGCGCGCCAAGGCGCAAAAGGCCCAAGCTCCAGCAGTCGCGGCGCAACCCGGCTTCGTGCGCCGCAACTTCAACAAGATCGGCATAACCGTACTGTTCCTGTATCCGATCGTGATCGTTCTGCTGGTCGGCTTCCAGGGCTCGCTGAAGTGGGTCGACAATTTCGGCATCCAGATTCTGATCTATGTGATGCTGGCCTGGGGGCTGAACATCGTCATCGGTCTGGCCGGCCTGCTCGACCTCGGCTACGTCGCCTTCTATGCCGTCGGCGCCTATGCCTATGCGCTGCTCGGCACGCATTTCGGCCTGTCGTTCTGGATCCTGCTGCCGGCCGCAGGCCTGATGGCAGCGTTCTGGGGCGTGATGCTCGGTTTTCCGGTGCTGCGCCTGCGAGGGGACTATCTGGCGATCGTGACGCTGGCCTTCGGCGAGATCATCCGGCTGGTGATCATCAACTGGCGCGAGGTGACCAACGGCTCCGCCGGCATTTCCGGCATTCCGAAGGTCTCGTTCTTCGGCCTGATGTCGTTCAACGTCTCGGACCCGAACTACATCGCCAAAGTGCTGGGCATTGCCCAGTCGGGCGCCTATTACAAGATCTTCCTCTATTATCTCATCCTGCTGCTCTGTCTGCTCACCGCGTTCGTCACCATCAGGCTGCGCCGCCTGCCGGTCGGCCGCGCCTGGGAAGCGCTGCGCGAGGACGAGATCGCCTGCCGTTCGCTCGGCATCAACACCACCACCACCAAGCTCACCGCTTTCGCCACCGGCGCCATGTTCGGCGGCTTTGCCGGCTCGTTCTTCGCCGCACGGCAAGGCTTCGTCAGCCCGGAATCCTTCGTGTTCCTGGAATCGGCGATCATCCTGGCCATCGTCGTGCTCGGTGGCATGGGCTCGCTCGGAGGCATCGCGGTGGCGGCGCTGGTGATGATCGGCGGCACGGAAATCCTGCGCGAGCTGGACTTCCTCAAGGCCATATTCGGTCCTGACTTCACACCGGAGCTCTACCGCATGCTTTTGTTCGGCATGGCCATGGTCATCGTCATGTTGTGGAAGCCGCGCGGTTTCGTCGGCAGCCGTGAGCCGACAGCCTTCCTCAAGGAGAGAAGAGCGGTCTCGGGGTCCTTCACCAAAGAGGGACACGGCTGATGAGCATGAACTCGATTCAGAAGACCGATCCGTCCATGAAAGACGCCATCCTCCAGGTCGACCATCTGTCGATGAAATTCGGTGGTCTGGTCGCCATCGGCGATCTGTCTTTCCAGGCCAGGCGCGGCGAGATCACCGCACTGATCGGACCGAACGGCGCCGGCAAGACCACCGTGTTCAACTGCATCACCGGTTTCTACAAGCCGTCGGAAGGCATGATCACGCTCAACCTCAGCGGCGGCTCGAGTTTCCTGCTTGAACGGCTGCCGAACCATGAGATCCCGGCGCGCGCCAAGGTGGCGCGCACCTTCCAGAACATCCGCCTGTTCTCGGGCATGACGCTGCTGGAAAATCTTCTCGTCGCCCAGCACAACAAGCTGATGAAGGCGTCGGGTTATACGATGCTGGGCCTGTTCGGCTTCCCGAGCTACCGCAAGGCGTCGGCCGAATCGATCGACCTCGCCAAGCATTGGCTGGAGAAGGCCAATCTCGTCGACCGTGCCGACGATCCGGCCGGTGACCTGCCCTATGGTGCGCAGCGGCGCCTGGAGATCGCACGCGCCATGTGCACCGGTCCCGAGCTTTTGTGCCTCGACGAACCGGCCGCGGGCCTCAATCCGAAGGAATCGGCGGCACTCAACGATCTGTTGATGGACATCAGGAACAGCACCTCGATCCTCTTGATCGAACACGACATGTCGGTGGTCATGCAGATTTCCGACCATGTCGTGGTGCTGGAATACGGACGCAAGATCTCCGACGGCAGTCCGCAATCGGTGCGGACCGATCCGCGCGTCATCGCCGCCTATCTCGGTGTCGATGACGAAGAGGTCGAGACGGTGCTGACCGAGGTCGGTGACGAAGCCGTCATCGAGCAGTTGGACACCGGTCCCGACAAGGCGCACGGGTCCGACATGTCGTCGTCGATGATGGCCGGCCCGGTGACCGACACGATCGGCCACAGTGAGGGCGAACGCGTCACCGTGTCGAAAGGCGCCTCCAAGGCAGAGCAGGTCGATGCAAAGGCCAACTTGCCAAGAAAGTCGTCCGAGCGAGCCACGGCCAAGCCGACCGGGAAGTCCTCGACAACCAAGCCGCGCGGAGGACGCAAATAATGGCCGCCAATACGCTGCTCGATATCAAGGGCGTCCAGACCTTTTACGGCAATATCCGGGCGCTGAACGGCGTCGATGTCGCCGTCAACGAGGGTGAGATCGTCGCGCTGATCGGCGCCAACGGCGCCGGCAAGTCGACGCTGATGATGACCATCTTTGGCGCGCCTCGCGCCCGCGCCGGCACCATCACCTTCGCCGGCACCGACATCACCCAGATGCCGACCCACGAGATTGCGCGCATGCGCATCGCGCAGTCGCCGGAGGGACGCCGCATCTTCCCGCGCATGACGGTGATGGAAAACCTGCAGATGGGCGCCAGCCTCGACAACCTCAAGCATTATGACGAGGACGTCGAGAAGGTGTTCACGCTGTTCCCGCGCCTCAAGGAGCGCATCGCCCAGCGCGGCGGCACGCTGTCGGGCGGCGAGCAGCAGATGCTGTCGATCGGGCGCGCGCTCATGGCGCGGCCGAAGCTGCTTTTGCTCGACGAACCGTCGCTGGGCCTGGCGCCGCTGATCGTCAAACAGATATTCGACGCCATCCGCGAACTGAACCGCACGCAAGGGTTGACCGTGTTCCTGGTCGAGCAGAACGCCTTTGGCGCGCTGAAGCTCGCCACCCGCGGCTATGTCATGGTCAACGGCAACGTGACGATGAGCGGCACCGGCAAGGAACTGCTCGCCAATCCGGAAGTGCGCGCCGCCTATCTCGAAGGCGGCCACCACTGAGTTTGGAGCGGAATGCGTGCATCCGGTATTCCGCTCCAAGTTGTTTGTTTGTCGCATGATATTTGTCCGAAAAGTCTGCAACTTTTCGGGACCATGCTAGGGAGTCATCATCATGCAGGGCATTCTCTACGAGGAACCCTCGATCTGGCAGTTCTTCTTCGTCACCTGCCTGCTCGGCGGCTGGGCGGCATGGATGACCGGCAAGGCCAGTGCCCAAACATGGCGCAGCTTCATCCAGCTGTTCGCCTACATGCTCGGCCTCGGCATCGGCATCAGGTTCATCCATCACGCGCTGTTCGGCGGCACGATGTTTTCGCTGCATTACTACATCGTCGACACCATCGTGCTGCTGATATTGGGCTTCATCGGCTATCAATACACGCGCACCAACCAGATGGTGACGCAGTATAATTGGCTCTACGAACGAGCGTCGCTTTTGAGCTGGAAACCGAAGGGCTGACGTTCATCATTAACGCCGTTCCGGGGATGAATCGGCGTGACAAGTGCCTGAAAATCGGCAAAGTAAACTTTCTGCGAGCAAGAGTGGGCATCGCATGAAAGCATCATCCACGCCCACTCGGTAAATGGGAGCGTTATATGAAAAAGTCACTTTTGTCCGCCGTCGCCCTGACCGCGCTTGTCGCGTTCAGCGGTAACGCGTGGGCTGACATCCTGATCGGCGTCGCCGGTCCGATCACCGGCCCGAACGCAGCGTTCGGTGCCCAGTTGCAGAAGGGCGCCGAGCAGGCGGCCGCCGACATCAACGCGGCCGGTGGCATCAACGGCCAGCAGGTCAAGCTCGAAGTCGGCGACGACGTGTCGGATCCGAAGCAGGGCATCTCGGTTGCCAACAAGTTCGTCGCTGACGGCGTCAAATATGTTGTCGGCCACTTCAACTCGGGCGTCACCATCCCGGCATCGGAAGTCTATGCCGAGAACGGCATTCTCGTCATCACGCCTTCGGCGACCAACCCGCAGCTGACCGAGCGCGGCCTGTGGAACACGTTCCGCACCTGCGGACGCGACGATCAGCAGGGCAAGGTTGCCGGCGACTATCTCGCCGCGCACTTCAAGGATGGCAAGATCGCGGTCATCCATGACAAGACGCCTTATGGCCAGGGCCTCGCCGACGAAACCAAGAAGGCGCTCAATGGCAACGGCCTGACCGAAGTCTTGTATGAAGGCATCAATGTCGGCGACAAGGACTTCTCGGCCCTCATCGCCAAGATGAAGGACGCCGGTGTCAACGTCGTCTACTACGGCGGCCTGCATACCGAGTTCGGCCTTATCGAGCGCCAGGCGGCTGACCAGGGCCTCAAGGTCCAGTTCATGTCGGGCGACGGCATCGTGTCGAACGAACTGGCTTCGATCGCCGGCGACGCCGTCGATGGCACGCTGATGACGTTCGCTCCCGATCCGCGCAAGAACCCGAACGCTAAGGAACTCGTCGAGAAGTTCCGCGCCGCCGGTTTCGAGCCTGAGGCCTACACGCTTTACTCCTACGCCGCCCTGCAGATCGTCGCCGCCGCCGCCGCCAAGGTCGGCTCGTCGGACGACGCGCAGAAGGTTGCCGCAGAGATCAAGGCGAGTGGCCCCTGGAAGACCGCTATCGGCGACATCGGCTATGACGCCAAGGGCGACATCACCCGCCCCGACTACGTTATCTATAACTGGAAGAAGGGTGACGACGGCAAGTACACCTACTTCGAGCAATAAGCCGACAAACGTCTGAAATCGGAAAATGCCCGGCGCGCTGCGCCGGGCATTTTTCATGTCTGGTACGACCCCTTGCAAAACCCGAAATCGAGCCTCGATGCGGCGGGCGAAGGGCATCCGCCCGGATCGCAAATCGGAGGCTGCCGACGCGTCCAGGCAAATGCATGCCGCTTTCACGCGAAGAATCGATTTAAATCGGTTTAATCGCCTCCTGATTTTGTTTGCACTGCAGCATTTTCGCGTTAATCATTGCCTTTAGCCCCCATCCCCTCGTGTCTGGAGCCCAGTCCTTGGCAATCACGAAGATCCTTGTCGCCAATCGGTCCGAAATCGCCATCCGCGTCTTTCGCGCGGCCAACGAACTCGGCCTCAAAACCGTGGCGATCTGGGCAGAGGAAGACAAATATTCGCTGCACCGCTTCAAGGCCGACGAAAGCTACCAGGTCGGGCGCGGACCGCATCTGACCCGCGACATGGGGCCGATCGAAAGCTACCTGTCGATCGAGGAAGTGATCCGCGTCGCCAGGCTTTCGGGCGCCGATGCGATCCATCCAGGCTACGGCCTGTTGTCCGAAAGCCCCGAATTCGCCGACGCCTGCGCCGAGGCCGGCATCACCTTCATCGGGCCGAAGCCGGACACGATGCGCCGGCTTGGCAACAAGGTCGCGGCGCGCAACCTCGCCATCGAGGTCGGCGTGCCGGTGATCCCCGCCACCGATCCGTTGCCGGATGACATGGAGGCGGTCAAGAAACTGGCCAAGGAGATCGGCTACCCGGTGATGCTGAAGGCATCGTGGGGTGGCGGCGGCCGCGGCATGCGCGCCATTCGCGCCGAAGCCGACCTTGCCCGCGAGGTCACGGAAGGCAAGCGCGAGGCGAAAGCCGCCTTCGGCAAGGACGAGGTCTATCTCGAAAAGCTGATCGAGCGCGCCCGCCATGTCGAGGTGCAGGTGCTGGGCGACCGCCAAGGCAACGCCGTGCATCTGTTCGAGCGCGACTGTTCGATCCAGCGCCGCAACCAGAAGGTGGTCGAGCGGGCGCCGGCACCCTATCTCGAAATGTCGCAACGCGAGGAGCTGTGCGGCTACGCGCTGAAGATCGCCCGCGAGACGGCCTATATCGGCGCCGGCACGGTCGAGTTCCTGCAGGATGCCGACACCGGCAAGTTCTACTTCATCGAGGTGAACCCGCGCATCCAGGTCGAGCACACCGTCACCGAACAGGTGACCGGCATCGACATCGTCAAGGCGCAGATCCACATCCTCGACGGTTTTGCCATCGGCACGCCGGAATCGGGGGTGCCGGCGCAGAAGGACATCAGGCTGAACGGCCATGCCCTGCAGTGCCGCATCACCACGGAAGACCCCGAGCACAATTTCATCCCCGACTATGGCCGCATCACCGCCTATCGCGGCGCCACCGGTTTCGGCATCCGCCTCGATGGCGGCACCGCCTATTCGGGCGCGGTCATCACCCGCTTCTATGATCCGCTGCTGGAGAAGGTGACGGCATGGGCGCCGACGCCGGCCGAGACCATCGCCCGCATGAACCGGGCGCTGCGCGAGTTCCGCATCCGCGGCGTCGCGACCAATCTCACCTTCCTCGAGGCGATCATCAATCACCCGAGTTTTGCCGACAATTCCTACACCACCAAGTTCATCGACACGACGCCGGAGCTGTTCCAGCAGGTCAAGCGGCAGGACCGCGCCACCAAGCTGCTCAACTATCTGGCCGATGTCTCGGTCAACGGCCATCCTGAGACACGCGGCCGGCCGAAGCCGAAGGCCGATGCGGCGGCACCTGTGGTGCCCTATCTCAACGGCAATGTGCCAGGCGGCAGCAAGCAGAAGCTCGACGCGCTCGGGCCGGAAAAATTCGCTGGCTGGATGCGCGCGCAAAAAGAGGTGCTGGTCACCGACACGACGATGCGCGACGGGCATCAGTCGCTGCTGGCAACGCGCATGCGCACGCATGACATCGCCGGCATTGCCGGCACCTACGCGCGAGCCTTGCCGCAGCTTTTGTCACTGGAATGCTGGGGCGGCGCCACCTTTGACGTCGCCATGCGCTTTCTCACCGAAGACCCATGGGAGCGGCTGTCGCTGGTGCGCGAAGCCGCACCCAATCTGCTGCTGCAGATGCTTTTGCGTGGCGCCAATGGCGTCGGCTACACCAACTATCCCGACAATGTCGTGCAGCATTTCGTCAAGCAGGCAGCTGCCGGCGGCATCGACCTGTTTCGCGTCTTCGACTGCCTGAACTGGGTCGAAAACATGCGCGTCGCCATGGATGCGGTTGGCGCCGAGGGCAAGCTGTGTGAGGCGGCGATCTGCTACACCGGCGACATCCTCGATCCGGCGCGGGCCAAATACGATCTCAAATATTATGTCGGGCTGGCCAGGGAATTGCAGGCGGCCGGTGCTCACATCATCGCCGTCAAGGATATGGCCGGACTATTGAAGCCGGCTGCGGCCCGCGTGCTGTTCAAGGCGCTGCGCGAGGCGAGCGACCTGCCGATCCATTTCCACACCCACGATACGTCGGGCCTGTCGGCGGCGACGGTGCTGGCGGCGGTGGAGAGCGGCGTCGACGCCATCGACGCGGCGATGGATTCGCTGTCGGGCAACACCTCGCAACCATGCCTGGGCTCGATCGTCGAGGCGCTGAAGGGCACCGAGCGCGATCCCGGC
This sequence comes from Mesorhizobium sp. P2_H9, assembly GCF_056403215.1. Taxonomy (NCBI): domain Bacteria; kingdom Pseudomonadati; phylum Pseudomonadota; class Alphaproteobacteria; order Hyphomicrobiales; family Phyllobacteriaceae; genus Mesorhizobium; species Mesorhizobium sp. P2_H9. The sequence continues at coordinate 322,763 of NZ_JBFUFX010000006.1, forward strand.
CTCGATCCGCTATGGATCCGGAAAATCTCGTTCTACTGGGAGGCGGTGCGCAACCAGTACGCTGCCTTCGAAAGCGACCTCAAGGGTCCGGCCTCGGAAGTCTATCTGCACGAAATGCCGGGCGGGCAGTTCACCAATCTGAAGGAGCAGGCGCGCTCGCTCGGGCTGGAGACGCGCTGGCACGAGGTGGCGCAGACCTATCACGACGTCAACCTGATGTTCGGCGACATCGTCAAGGTGACGCCGTCGTCCAAGGTCGTCGGCGACATGGCGCTGATGATGGTGAGCCAGGACCTGACCGTCGCCGATGTCGAGAACCCCAGCAAGGACATCGCCTTCCCGGACTCGGTTGTGTCGATGCTGCGCGGCGATCTCGGCCAGTCGCCCGGCGGCTGGCCGGAGGCGCTGCAGAAGAAGGTGTTGAAGGGCGACAAGCCGATCACGGTCAGGCCGGGCTCGCTGCTGAAAGCCGCCGATCTCAAGGCGAGCCGCAAGGAGATCGAGGAGAAGCTCGAGCGCAAGCTGTCAGAATTCGAATTCGCCTCGTGGCTGATGTATCCAAAAGTGTTTGCCGACTTCGCCGGCGCGCAGGAGACCTACGGGCCGGTCAGCGTGCTGCCGACGCCGACCTATTTTTACGGCATGAAGTCGGAAGACGAGATCTTTGTCGACATCGAGAAGGGCAAGACGCTGGTGGTGCGCTGCCTGGCCATCGGCGATGTCGACGAGAAGGGCATGGTCACCGTGTTCTTCGAGCTCAACGGCCAGCCGCGCCGCATCAAGGTGCCGGACCGGGCGCATGGCGCTTCCGCCGCCAAGGCGCGGCGCAAGGCCGAGCCCGGCAATGAAGCGCATGTCGGCGCGCCGATGCCGGGCGTGGTCTCCGCACTTGCGGTTGCCGCCGGTCAGGCGGTCAAGGCCGGCGACGTGCTGCTGTCGATCGAAGCCATGAAAATGGAGACGGCGCTGCATGCCGAGCGCGACGGCACGATCGCCGAGGTGCTGGTCAAGGCCGGCGACCAGATCGATGCGAAGGATCTGTTGATCGCGTTCAATTGACGCGCCGATCGATCGCTCTGGGGACGGCTGGCAGCAGCCGTTCACGAAGCGCCGATAATGTCTTGACCCGCCGCGCCCGCTCGGGCATCGAACCCGCTCCATTTCGCCGCGCCAGAATCGCGGCGCTTAAAAAGAAGCGGAGAAGAAAAATGGCCGACGACATCACCGATACCAGCCAGACTGTTGCCGCCGGCCAGTTGCGCGCCTTCATCGAGCGCATCGAGCGGCTCGAGGAAGAGAAGAAGACCATTTCCGATGACATCAAGGAAGTGTTCGCCGAGGCCAAGGGCACCGGCTTCGACACCAAGGCGATGCGGTCGATTATCCGGCTGCGCAAGAAGGACCAGGCCGAGCGGCAGGAAGAGGAAACCATCCTCGATCTCTACAAGGCCGCGCTCGGCATGGTGTAAGAGACTGTCTGGAAATTCTACTCCGGCGGCCATCTGACGGCGTTTTCTGCGCTTCCGTTGCTCACGGACCAAATGTCCGCTGCGCTACGGTTCTCGAAACCACCGCCATATGACTCGCCAGAGCGAATTTCGAAAACAGTCTCGGGCCGAGCATGATGCTGGAGCGGGCCATGAGCGAATTCGACTTCGGCGCCCGCCGCGCCTCTGAATTTCGCCAACGCAGCTTCTGGACGCTGTTCGCGGAACGGCATCCGGAAGAACGGCCTCTAATGGCGCGGCGCGGGCCCTGGTTCTGGCAGCGCGGGTTGCCCGATTTCGCCCTGGTGCTTTCCATGTATGTCGCTCCGGCGCAGAACCATGTCGGCGTCTTCTTCGGCCGCAACGAGAAGTTCGGCGCTACAGAATCCTGGTCGCGGCTGAAGCCGTTCCAGGCGGCGATCGAAGACAGGCTGAAGCTCAGGCCGGAACAGAGTTGCGAGGGCCTCGGCATCAATTCGATGTGGCGGGTCAACTGCTTTGCCGAGGACAATTGGCCGGCGATGGCCGACTGGCTGGTGACGGAATGCTCACGCATCGAGCGGGTCGTCACCGACGTGCTGGGACAGAGCAAGATATGATATCCGCCGTCGGATCGTTCTTCCGCTCGCGCTGGCAAGGCCTGGTGCCGCTCGACCGGCTGTTCTGGCGCGACCTGGCCTTTATCGGCACCGCGATCAACATCGCCTCGACGGTGGCGGCACTCATCCTGCTCGGGCTGAGGCTGCCGCTGGCACTGGTTCTGGCGGTGCATTTTTCGCCGGTGCCCTACAACATCTTCCTGACCCTTGCCGTCTGGCGAACCGCTGAGAAGGCCGCTGGCGCCAAGGCTTCGGCGATGATGCTCGGTTCCGCGCTATGGCTGATCCTGACGGCCGTCGTCTAAATCAAAGCAATCGTTGAACGAAAAAGGGCGGCCGGAGCCGCCCTTCGCTAGGCGATAAAAGAGCTTCGGCTTACGCGGCCGGCTCGAATTTCAACGCGACGCCGTTGATGCAATAGCGCAGGCCGGTCGGCGGCGGGCCGTCGTCGAAGACGTGGCCGAGATGGCTGCCGCAGCGGGCGCAGTGGCATTCGGTGCGGACCATGCCGTAGCTGCGGTCGACGGTGTTCTCGACCGAACCCGGGACCGGATCGTTGAAGCTCGGCCAGCCGGTGCCGCTCTCGAACTTCAGCTTGGATTCGAACAAGGGCTGGTCGCAGCCGACACAGGAAAAGGTGCCGGCGCGCTTTTCGTAGAGCAGGGCGCAGCTTCCCGGCCGCTCGGTGCCATGGTCGCGCATCACCGCATATTGCTCAGGCGTCAGCCGGGCGCGCCATTCGGCGTCGGTGCGGGTGACGGGATAGGTGTGGGTGTCCATTTGATCTCCTCAGCCTTGCCGGCTCGTTGTTGATTGCAACCTCATGTTCGCACCAACATAGGCATTTGTTACGCGTCTGCCCAGATTCAGGCGAGGCCGGCCTGCAAATGGCTGATACCTGCGCTTCCGGTGCTCACGTACTGCAAGTACGCTCCGGTTCTCGCACGCCGTCATTTTCGACTCGGCCTGACCTGAATCTTGGCCGCCCAGCCGCAAGTCAATGTTTCCTTGAAAGCTGCTTCGTCGCGCCCTCCAGACCGGCGAGCGTCAGCGGAAACATGCGGCCGCCGAAGATGTCGCGGATCATCGCGATCGAATGGGTAAAGCCCCAATTCTTCTGGTTTTCCGGATTGAGCCATACCGCGTTTGGCCAGTGCTGCAGCAGGCGGCCGAGCCAGACCACGCCGGCCTCCGGGTTCCAGTGCTCGACTGAGCCGCCGGGATGCGCGATCTCATAGGGGCTCATCGAGGCATCGCCGACGACGATCACCTTATAGTCCGGGCCGTATTTGTGGAGCAGGTCGAAGGTGGGGATGGTCTCCGCGTGGCGGCGGCGATTGTCCTTCCACACGCCCTCGTAGAGGCAATTGTGGAAGTAAAAATATTCGAGCTGGCGGAACTCGGCGCGGGCGGCCGAAAACAATTCCTCGACGGTTTTGATGTGATCGTCCATCGAGCCGCCGACATCGAAGAACATCAACAGCTTCACCGCATTGCGCCGCTCGGGCCGCGTCTGCACGTCGAGATAGCCATGCTCGGCGGTGGCATGGATGGTGCCGGGCAGGTCGAATTCTTCCTCAGCGCCTTCGCGCACCCAGCGGCGTAAGCGCTTCAGCGCGATCTTGATGTTGCGGGTGCCGAGCTCGACGGCATCGTCGAAGTTTTTGAACTCGCGCTTGTCCCAGACCTTGACCGCGCGGCGATTGCGGCTTTCATGCTGGCCGATGCGCACCCCTTCGGGGTTGTAGCCATAGGCGCCGAAGGGCGAGGTGCCGCCGGTGCCGATCCATTTGGAGCCGCCCTGGTGGCGGCCTTTTTGTTCCTCGAGCCGCTGCTTCAAGATCTCCATCAGCTTTTCGAAACCGCCCAGCGCCTCGACCAGTTTTTTCTCCTCGTCGGTCAGGTGCTTTTCGGCAAGGCGGCGCAGCCATTCCTCGGGAATATTGGCGACGTCCACCGCATCCGGCCCATCCAGCGCTTCAATGCCCTTGAAGACATGCGCAAAGACCTGGTCGAAACGGTCGATATGGCGCTCGTCCTTCACCAGGGCAGTGCGGGCCAGGTAGTAAAAACCCTCGACGTCATAGTCGACCAGTCCCGCTTCCAGCCCTTCCAGCAGCGACAGATATTCCCGGAGCGAAACGGGAACCCGCGCGGCCTTCAGTTCGAGGAAGAAGGGGATGAACATGGTCTTGTCTACATCAAATCATATTCGATAAAGCCGGTCCGCCGTGCGACATGATCGTAGAGCTTGCGCGCGGTGGTGTTGGTCTCGTGGGTCATCCAGTAGACGTTCTTGACGCCGATCTTGGCCGCTTCCTGCTTCACCGCTTCGATGAGAGCGGCGCCGATGCCTTTGCCGCGCACATCGGGGTCGGCGAACAGGTCCTGCAGATAGCAGTTGTTTTTCTCGGACCAGCCGGAGCGGTGGTAGAGATAGTGGGTGAGACCCACGGCCTTGCCGTCGAGCGTGGCGATGAAGCCCTTTGGCTCGAACTCACCTTCCGTGAACAGCCGCTTCCAGGTGATGGCGTAGACCTCTTGCGGCAGCACCGTCTCGTAGAAAGTCAAGTAGGCGGTCCACAGCCGCTGCCAGTCGGCATGATCGAACTGCGCCAGTGGGCGGACGGTGATCTCGGTCATTTCATTTTCCTCCGAAGCTTCATGCCCGAGGCTGCCTTGATGCCAGGTTGCCCGCAACCGTCCACAGCAGGGGAAAACCCTATTACTGCCGTCCTACCCCTGCCTTCTCGCCATAAAAGCCAGGCGCTCGAACAGGTGCACGTCCTGCTCGTTCTTCAACAGCGCGCCGTGCAGCTTGGGCAGCGCGTTTTTTGGGTCGGCGCGCAGATCCTCCGGCGCGATGTCGTCGGCCACCAACAGCCGGATCCAGTCCAACGCTTCGGAGGTTGACGGCTTCTTCTTCAGGCCGGGGACGTCGCGGATTTCGTAGAACTGGGTCAGCGCGGCGCGCACCAGATTCTGCTTGATGCCTGGATAGTGGACGTCGACGATTTTGTGCAGCGTCTCGACGTCGGGAAAGCGGATGTAGTGGAAGAAGCAGCGGCGCAGAAAAGCGTCCGGAAGTTCCTTCTCATTGTTGGAGGTGATGATGACGATCGGCCTCACCATGGCGCGGATCGTCTCGCCGGTCTCGTAGACGAAGAACTCCATCCGGTCGAGTTCCTGCAAAAGGTCGTTGGGGAACTCGATGTCGGCCTTGTCGATCTCGTCGATCAAAAGCACGACCTTCTTGCCGGCGGCGAAGGCTTCCCAAAGCTTGCCGCGCTTGATGTAGTTCCTGATGTCGTTGAACCTGTTATCGCCGAGCTGGCTGTCGCGCAGCCGCGACACGGCATCATATTCATAGAGGCCCTGCTGCGCCCGCGTCGTCGACTTGACGTGCCATTCGATCAGGTCGAGGCCGAGTGCGGATGCCACTTGCCTGGCAAGTTCGGTCTTGCCGGTGCCGGGCTCGCCCTTGACCAGCAAGGGCCGCTCCAGCGCGATTGCCGCGTTGACCGCCACCATCAGGTCCTTGTCGGCGACATAGGCCGCCGTGCCTTCGAAACGCATTTTTGCTCCTTGGTTCATCGGGGGACCCTAAGGAGACGGCTTTGGCTGTGCAAGGCTGCGACGAAGCTGCCGTGAAACCTCGTGCCGCCAACTCCGTTGCTTTGTCAGGTCCAACCTCGGACCGAGGGACGACAGAGTTGAAAGAAAAGACATTCGGCAAGGCAGCGCTGCAAGTCGCTGTCGCGGGGCTGGCGGCGACGCCGGTGCTGGTCGGCCTCGAAGGCATGGTTTCGGGACCGCAGTTCCTGCATGTTACGGCACCTTGGCCGGTCGATCTCGACAGCCATTTCCGTTTCCTCTCCGGTTTCTTCCTCGCCGTCGGCATCGCCTGGTACAGCTGCATTCCCGGCATCGAGACCAAGACCGAACGGTTTCGCCTGCTTGCCGCCTGCACCTTCAGTGGCGGGTTGGCGCGGCTTTTCTCGCTGCTGGTGGCCGGTGCGCCGTCGGCGGGCCACATCGCCGGGCTCTGCGTCGAACTGCTGGCCATGCCGGCGCTGGTCTGGTGGCAGGGGCGGGTCGCGAATAATGCGGCCGAGAATGTCTTGGCATCTGGTCTATAGGCGGCAAGAGGCCTATATCAGGGTCGACGGTCTGCGCTTCCCGGCAGGAGAACATTTTCCCCGGGGCCTTAATGATCCCTAGGGAGCTGTCCCTGGGAAGACCCGTGGGTTTTCTCATACGGCGCCCACCTACTTTGTAGGTTCCCGGGATCGCTCTCTCCACCGGTTGTGTGGATCGTCACTCAAACGCTTTGGATCCACTGACATTCCGGTGGATCATGCGGTAGAAAACGTCGCTCCTGACACTCCGCCCAAATCCGACCTTTTCTACCTTGGCTCCATGACCTCTCCGAAAGACCTGAAAAAGCATCTCCGCAAGGAAGCACTCGGCCGCCGCGATGCGCTCGATGAGTTCTGGCGGGTGGAGGCGGCTCTCGAAATGGCCGAGACGGCGCGCGATCATCTCGCTGTCGAACCGGGACAGATCGTCTCCGGCTTCTGGCCGATGCGCTCGGAAGTCGACGTGCGGCCGCTGATGTTTGCCTTGCGTGAGCAAGGAGCAAGGCTTTGCCTGCCGGCCATTCTCGACAAGACCACCATCGTCTTTCGCGAATTGGTGCGCGGCGCGCCGATGGTCGAGATGGGATTCGGCACGGTCGGGCCACATGAAGAGGCCGAGGTGCTCGATCCCGCGGTGATGCTGGTGCCGCTCGCTGCCTTTGACGCGCGCGGCCACCGCATCGGCTATGGCGCAGGCTACTATGATCGCGCCATCGCCAAGCTGGTGGACAAAGGGCGTCCGCCGCGACTGATCGGCATCGCCTTCGATTGCCAGGAAGTGGCGCTGGTGCCGGACGAGCCGCATGACGTGGTCATCCCGGAAATACTCACCGAGAGCGGGTTGCGCCGGTTCTCGCCAAAATTGTAGATAGATTATCTTTCAGACGCATGATCCTTTCCAAGGGTCCATGCAGCTTTTCAGGACCTAGATGAGACTTCTCTTTCTTGGCGATATGGTCGGCAAATCGGGGCGCACGGCAGTGTGGGAACAGCTGCCCGGCCTGATCTCGGATTTCAAACTCGATTTCGTCATTGTCAATGGCGAGAATGCCGCCGGCGGCTTCGGCATCACCGAAGACATCTTTCGCGACACGATCGCGGCCGGCGCCGATGTCGTCACCACCGGCAACCATGTCTGGGATCAGCGCGATGCGCTGGTTTTCGCGCCGCGCGAGGAACGCTTCTTGCGCCCGTCGAATTTCCCAAAGGGCACGCCGGGGCGCGGCTCCGGCGTCTACATCGCCAAAAATGGCGCACGCGTGCTGGTCGCCAACATCATGGGCCGGGTGTTCATGCATCCCGAGCTCGACGATCCGTTCCAGGCCGGTGAGCGCGAACTCGCCGCCTGCCCGCTCGGCGAACAGGCCGATGCGGCGGTCATCGATTTTCACGCGGAAGCGACTTCGGAGAAAATGTGTTTTGCGCATTTCGTCGATGGTCGCGCCAGCCTCGTCGTCGGCACCCACACGCACCAGCCGACCGCCGACCACCAGATCCTCAATGGCGGCACCGGCTATCTGTCCGACGCCGGCATGTGCGGCGACTATGATTCCTCGCTCGGCATGGACAAGGAAGAACCGCTCAACCGGTTCCTGTCGAAAGTGCCGAAAGGCCGGTTCGAGGCGGCGACCGGACCGGCGACATTGTGCGGCGTCGGCGTCGACATTTCCGACCGCACTGGCCTCGCCGAGAAGATCGCGCCGTTTCGCCGCGGGCCACGGCTGGAGGAAACCGCGCCGTCCTTCTGGTCGTGACATTGATATGGGTGCAGGCAGTACCTAACTGCCGGCCAACCGCGACACTGCTCTAGATCGTTAAAGAGGGGACGACCTCCATGCAGCTCATCGAATTCCTGGCGCCGCATTTTGCCTTCGTCAACGATCCGACCGCCTGGATCGCGCTGCTGACGCTGGTGGTGCTGGAGATCGTGCTCGGCATCGACAATCTGATCTTCATCTCGATCCTCACCAACAAATTGCCGGAGGCGCAGCGGGCCCGCGCCCGGCGGCTCGGCATTTCGGCGGCGCTGGTCATGCGGCTGGTGCTGCTTGCCACCATCTCGATCATTGTCCAGCTGACGACGCCGGTGTTCACCGCCTTCGGCCACGGCCTTTCCTGGCGCGACCTGATTCTGATCGCCGGCGGCCTGTTCCTGGTCTGGAAGGCAACCAAGGAAATCCACCACACGGTCGATCTCGACGATCACCAGGATTCAATGATGGGCGAGACGCTGCAGCTTTCGCTCGCCGGCGCGATCTTCCAGATCCTGCTGCTTGACCTCGTCTTCTCGATCGATTCGATCATCACTGCTGTCGGCATGACCGACGAGATCGCCATCATGTACATCGCGGTGATCGTGGCGGTGAGCGTGATGATGCTGGCGGCCGCGCCGCTGGCCAATTTCATCGCCAAGAACCCGACCATCGTCATGCTGGCGCTGGGCTTCCTGTTGATGATTGGCATGACGCTGATTGCCGACGGCATGGGCTATCATGTGCCCAAGGGTTACATCTACGCCGCCATGGGCTTTTCGGCGCTGGTCGAAGGCCTCAACATGCTGGCGCGCAAACGCAAGAAGTCCAAGTCCGGCGGCCACTAGCCTCGGAAAAGCGACAATCCTGGACACGCGCGCCGCATATACGGCGCGGCTGGACGAATTGAGCCGATTTATCTATAAGCCGGCCATTCCGACAGAGAGCGACGTTGCGTCCATCCGGACGCATCAGGGCGTTCTAGATTTTGAATTTGAGCATTTTTGCAAAACGCCGGGTGATCCACCTGGCCGCAAGCTGCTCTAGACGAGAAGACGACAGGGGTGCCATGGCTGGCCATTCACAGTTCAAGAACATCATGCACCGCAAGGGCCGCCAGGACGCGGTGCGGTCGAAAATGTTTTCAAAGCTGGCGCGAGAAATCACCGTCGCCGCGAAGAGCGGTACGCCCGATCCATCGATGAACCCGCGCCTGCGCCTGGCGATCCAGAACGCCAAGGCGGTGTCGATGCCGAAGGACAACATCCAGCGCGCCGTCAACAAGGCGTCGATGGGCGATGCCGAGAATTACGAAGCGGTGCGCTATGAAGGCTATGGCCCAGGCGGCGTCGCCGTCATCGTCGAGGCACTGACCGACAACCGCAACCGCTCGGCCTCGAATGTGCGCGCCGCCTTCACCAAGGCGGGTGGGGCGATGGGCGAAACCGGCTCGGTGTCGTTCATGTGGGACCGCGCCGGCGAGATTTACTATCCAGCCTCGGCCGGCAACGCCGAGAAGGTCATGGACGCGGCGATCGAAGCCGGGGCCGACGACGTGCAGTCGGACGAGGAAGGCCACACCATCTACTGCGCCTTTGAAAGCCTGGGCGAGGTGTCGAAGGCGCTGGAAGGCGCGCTCGGCGAGGCCGAGTCGGTCAAGCCGATCTGGAAACCGCAGACCAATATCGCCGTCGACGAAGAACGGGCACAGTCGCTGATGAAGCTGGTCGCCACGCTCGAGGATGACGACGACGTGCAAAGCGTCTACGCCAATTTCGAGGTCGACGACGAGACCATGGCCAAGCTCAGCGCGGCATGATCGAAACTCGAACATGAGCGATCTCCCAGCCATCCGCATCACCTATTGCACGCAGTGCCAGTGGCTGTTGCGGGCCGGCTGGATGGCGCAGGAGCTGCTCTCCACCTTCGGCACGGATCTCGGCGAAGTGACGCTGGTGCCCGGCACCGGCGGCATCTTCACCATTTCCTGCAACGACACGCTGGTCTGGGACCGCAAGCGCGACGGCGGCTTTCCGGACGCGGCAAAACTTAAGCAGCTGGTGCGCGACGTCATCGATCCGGATCGGGATCTAGGCCATTCCGACCGCAAGGGTCACACGCAAAAGGACCCCGCCTGAGGCGAGGTCCTTTTGCGTTTGCGACGTGCCATTTTCACACCAATGCGAAGATGAAGCAGGCCATCGCCACGATGGCGGTGATGGTGCGGACGTGGTTCCACATTACCCATTGGCTCAGATGGTTCGCCCAAACGGCGGCGCCGTTGGCGCTGGTCGGGTCGACGGCGGCGAGCGCATCGTTGAGCGGCACGTTGAAGATCATGGTCACGATCGGGTTGCCGATCAGGTAGATCACCGCCCCGGCAAGCAACCAGTACGAGCCGGACTGGCTCCAACCCATGATGGCGGCGGCGATCAGCACCACACAGAGCAGGCCGGTGCCGAAAAGCGCCGTCATGAAGGTCGGCGTGATCACCGTGATGTTGATCGAATTCATCGCGGCGATGCCCGTTGGGACGGGCAGCCGGGCAAGCGCCGCCATGATGAAATTGGAAAAGGCGAAAAACACGCCGCCGACGACGCCCGAGCCGATTGCGGCAATGATGGTGAGGGTGGGAAGAAGCTTGATCATCTCAGTTGCTCCAGATGCCGGTTGCGGCGGTTTCGGTTGCGTAGGTGGAGAAGTCTTTCGGCCCACGGCCAAGCACGCGCTGGACGCCGTCCGTGAGCGCCTCGTTGCGGCCGTCGAGCACTTCGGTGAACAGCTCGTTGAGCAGCCAGGCAAACTCAGGCGGCATGTCGTGCGCGGCCACCGAAGCCGTGAACTCGGCGTGCGAAATCCTGACAAAGCGGATGTCGCGTCCGGTGGCCCTGGCGATCTCGCCGACCGCGTCGGCGAAGCTCAGGAGTCGCGGCCCGGTCAACTCATAGAGCTGGCCGACATGGCCTGGCTCGGTCAGCGCGACGAAGGCGGCTTCGGCGATGTCGTCGGCATCGACGAAGGGTTCGCCGACATTGCTGACCGGCAAGGCCACTTCGCCTTCCAGCAAGGGCTGGACGAGAAAACCTTCGCTGAAATTCTGCGAGAACCAGGCGCAGCGCAGGATCGTCCAGTCGGCGCCAGAGGCTTTCGGTCTCGCCGCGCCCCGACAGCAGCACCAGCCGGGTGACACCATTGGCCACGGCGAGCCGGGCGAAGGCGTCGACGACTTCGGCGGCGCCCGGCACGGCAATGTCGGGGTAGTAGCTGATGTAGACGGCGGCGACGCCCTGCAGCGCCAGGCCCCAGGTCGCGGGGATTTCCCAGTCGAAGCGTGGGCTGCCTGCGCGCGAACCGATCCGCACCGGCGTGCCATCCGCGGTCAACCGCTCGGCAAGACGGCGGCCGGTTTTTCCGGTGCCGCCGAGGATCAGAGTTGGTTTCGATGTCGTGTCCGTCATCTCTGGTTCCTCTGTTTTGAGAATATGAGTAATCCTCACATTTGCAAAACGTGATAAACCCTCGTATTTTGCGAGTCAAGCCAATTTTCACGGTGATTCAGCTGAGCGCGTTTGTTGGAGACAGTCATGGAAGGCACCGCCCCACCGGCCAACGAACAGATCGCCTCGCCGCGCCGGGCGCCGAGCCAGCAGCGCAGCCGCGAGCGGGTCGAGCGCATGCTGGCCGCCGCCTCGGCGCTAATTGCCGAACAAGGCAGCGACGCCATGCGCATGGGCGAAGTGGCGGAAAGGGCAGGGGTCTCGATCGGCTCGCTCTACCAGTTCTTTCCCGACAAACGTGCGATCGTCTGGGCGCTGGCAGAGCGCCATACCGCCGAAAGCCAGGCCTGCATCGCGGCCGTTTTGGCCGATGTCAGTGACGCCGAGGGCCTGCGGCGGGCGTTTTCGGAGCTGGTGGATATCTATTACGGGCTGTTTCTGGCCGAGCCCGTCATGCGCGACATCTGGTCGGGCACACAGGCCGACAAGGCGCTGCGTGAACTCGAACTCGCCGACAGCCGAGCCAACGCCGAATTCCTCACCGCGGTGCTGAAGCGGCTGCGGCCGGCCGCCGATCTGGCGGCGCTGGAAACCACGGCATTTCTCATCTGGCAGATGGGCGAGGCCGCCATGCGGCTGGCGATCTCGGTCGAGCGAGATGAGGGCGACAGGCTGGTCGCCGCCTACAAGCGCATGGCGTTGCGGGAGCTTCTGCTTGAGTAGGGAGCGAAAGCTGAACCTTAGGCGCGGTAACAAAAAACCCGCCTCGAGGGCGGGTTTTTGATCTGCGACAAGGCCGATGCAGGCTTAGAGGCCGAAACCTTCGAAACGCTTCTTGAACTTGGACAGGCGGCCGCCGCGGTCGAGCAGGGTCTGCTGGCCGCCGGTCCAGGCCGGGTGGGTGGTCGGGTCGATATCGAGGTTCATCGTATCGCCTTCCTTGCCCCAGGTCGAACGGGTCATGTATTCGGTGCCGTCGGTCATGACGACCTTGATGGTGTGGTAATCGGGATGGATGTCGGTCTTCATTGTTCTGATCCTGGGCTTTGTTCGTGGCTTGCCGGAGCGGCCGACGGGCGCAAAGCCTGCGTCGATGCGCCCCTTTTTAAAACTCGAAGCCGCAGCTATTGAGGAGCCACGGCTTCTAAAACGGTCGGCGAGCCTATACATCAGCCGGAATTGAATCACAAGGCCGTGGCAGGCGCATATTGAATCGCCCACCCGGAAGCGGCCAGAGGAAACGGTCATGGCGGATATCAGCGGCGGGGAAGACGAGCGTCGGCGCTCGCTCGGGCCGCTGCGGCGCCTGTTTCCCTATCTCGCCCGCTACCGGAAAATGGTCATCGGCGCGGTCATCTCGCTGGTCGTCGCGGCGGCAACGACACTGGCGCTGCCGCTGGCCGTGCGGCGCATGATCGATCACGGTTTTTCGGCTTCCGATTCCAACTTCATCGCCGAGTACTTCGCCATGCTGGTGGTGATGGCTGCCTTGCTGGCGGCGGCGTCGGCCAGCCGCTACTATTTCGTCATCACGCTGGGTGAGCGCGTTGTTGCCGATATCCGCAGCGATGTGTTCCGCCATGTCACGACGCTGTCGCCGTCCTTTTTCGATACCTCCCAGTCGGGCGAGATCGTGTCGCGGCTCGCCGCCGACACAACGCAGATAAAGTCGGCTGTCGGTGCCACTGCCTCGGTGGCGCTGCGCAACGTCATCCTTGGCCTTGGCGCCGTAGCGATGATGGTCGTCACCAGCCCGAAACTGTCAGGGCTGGTCATTGCCGCCATTCCGCTGATCGTGCTGCCGCTGGTCGCTTTCGGCCGTTCGGTGCGGCGCAAGTCGCGGCTGGCGCAGGACACGCTGGCCAATGCCACGGCCTATGCCAGCGAGCAGATCGGCGCGGTGCGCACGCTGCAGGCCTTCACCAATGAGAAGCTGGTCACCAATCACTTTTCGGCTGCCGTGGAAGCCGCGTTCGACGCCGCGCGCGCCTCGGTCTTTGCCCGCTCCTTCCTCACCTTCTTTGCCATTTTCATGATCTTTTCCTCGGTGGTGGCGGTGCTGTGGTTCGGTTCGCGTGATGTGCTCGCCGGTACGCTCTCACCGGGCACGCTCGGCCAGTTCCTGCTCTATTCGGTGTTCGCCGCCGGCGCGCTCGGCGCGCTGTCGGAAGTGTGGGGCGAACTTGCCCAGGCGGCCGGTGCCGCCGAACGGCTGACCGAAATCCTCGCTGAAAAACCGGCCATCCAGGCGCCGGCCGATCCGAAGCCGCTGCCGGCGACGGCGAAAGGCGCGATCGGCTTCGATGACGTGTCCTTCTCCTATCCGGCCCGGCCCGATCGCGCCGCCGTCCATGGCCTCAGCTTCCAGGTCAAGCCCGGCGAGACGGTGGCGATCGTCGGTCCCTCGGGGGCCGGCAAGAGCACGGTGTTCTCGCTGATCCTGCGCTTCTACGACCCCGAAACCGGCAGCATCGTCATCGACGGCGTCGACGTGCGCGAAGCCGATCCCGCAGCGGTGCGGGCGCGCATCGCCATCGTGCCGCAGGACGTCACCATCTTTGCGGCGACCGCGCGCGACAATATCGGCTTTGGCCGGCCGGGCGCCAGCGAGGCCGAAATCGAGGCGGCAGCGAAAGATGCGCTGGCCGACGAATTCATCCTCAAGCTCGAGAAAGGCTATGACAGCCAGGTCGGCGAGCGCGGCGTGACGCTGTCCGGCGGCCAGCGCCAGCGCGTGGCGATCGCCCGCGCGATCCTGCGCGACGCACCGATCCTTTTGCTCGACGAGGCGACCTCGGCGCTCGACGCCGAAAGCGAGACGCTGGTGCAGATGGCGCTGGAGCGGCTGATGCAGGGCCGCACCACCATCGTCATCGCCCACAGGCTGGCGACAGTGCTGAAGGCCGACCGCATCCTGGTCATGGATGGCGGCCGCATCGTCGAGGAAGGCACCCATCAGAGCCTCGTCGCCAAGGGCGGCATCTATGCGCGGCTGGCCAAGCTGCAGTTCGAAACCGGGGCCAGCGCGTTCAGGGGCGCGGCGGAGTAGGCATGCGCATTTCGCCTATTTGCCTAGGCGTCCCCATATCGTTTGCGCAAATGCTCGGTGAAATGCGCGGCATTGAGCTTTTCGCCCGTGGCGCGTTCGAGAAGTTCCGGCGTCGACCAATGCGAGCCCTGCGACCAGATTTTCTTGCGGCGCCAGTCGTTGATGGCGGCGAAATCGCCCCTGGCAAGGTCGTCGTCGACAGAGGGATGGTCCTTCGTCAGCGCCGCCCATTGCTGCGCCGCCATTATGGCGCCCAGCGTGTAGGACGGGAAATAGCCGAAGGCAGCACCAGGCCAGTGCACGTCCTGCATCGGCCCGTCGGCCGGATTGTCGATGGTCGACAGGCCGAGATAGTCGCGCATCTTGGCGTCCCAGGCCTCGGGCAGGTCGGCCGCCTGCAGCCGTCCCGAGACCAGTTCCTGTTCCAGCTCGAAGCGCAGGATGACGTGCAGCGGGTAGGTCACCTCGTCGGCATCGACGCGGATCAGGCCGCGCTCGACCCGGTGCACATGCGGCAGGATGTCGTCGAGCGTCCAACTCTCGCCAAGATGTCGTTCGATCACCGGCAGCGCCCAGCGCCAGAATTCTGGGTTGCGGCCGAGCTGCTTTTCGACGAACAGGCTCTGGCTTTCGTGCACCGCCATGCCGCGCGCCTTGCCGAGCGGCCAGTGCGCCCATGCTTTCGGCAGGTTCTGCTCGTAGAGCGCATGGCCGGTCTCGTGCAGCACGCCCATCAGCGCCGACAGGAAATCGGAGGTCTTGTAGCGGGTGGTGATGCGCACGTCGCTGGGCACGCCGCCGCAGAACGGATGGTGCGACACAGACAGCGAGCCATGGGTGAGGTCGAAGCCGACCGCCGCCATCATGGCGAGGCCGAGTTCGCGCTGCCTGTCGATGGCATAGCTGCCTGAAAGCGGTTTTAGCGGGCGTTTCGCCAGTCGCTCTTCCTGCACCGCCAGCGCTTCAGGGACAAAACCCTTCAGAAAGGTCTTCAATTCGGCGAACACCGGCGTGATGTCGGCGGCGCGGTTGYCGGTATCATATTGCTCCATCAGCGCGTCATAGGGATCGAGGCCGAGCACGTCGGCGCGCAGCGCCGCCTCCTCACGCACCAACGCCACGATGCCTTCGAGCGCCGGCAGGAAGCCGGCCCAGTCGTTCTTGCCGCGCAGGTCGCGCCAGAGCTGTTCCGAGCGCATCCGGGCGACCGTCTGCCGCTCGACGAATTCCACCGGCAGGCAGGTCAGGTTGGTGTATTGCCGGCGCAATTCCCTGACCGCGGCCTGCTGTTCCTCGTTCAGCGTTTCCTGCTCGGCCGCCGCAATCCAGTCGGCGATCTCCGGCGCCGTCGCCTGTCGGTGATGCATGCCGGCAAGGGCCGACATCGCCTCGGCGCGCTTCTCGCCACCGCCGACGGCCATATGGGTCGCCTCGTCTGCGCCGAGGATGGCAAGCGCGTGCTCCAGCGCTTCGAGCCTGTGGCCGAGGTCATCGAGTTTCTGAAAGGACATGGGCTGCTTCCGGTGAGTTTGGACGGCGGGAAAAGATACCAACGCACGGCTATTGGCAACCCTCCAGGGCGGCTCTCGCCGATGCACCTTGCGGAAGAGATGGCGCGCGTGGAATGCTGGCGGACGGCAAAAGACCGCGATGGAGGGGAGACAAGATGATCGGCAACATTCTGGTCGGGCTGGTGGCCCTGATCCATGTCTACATCGTCTATCTGGAGATGGTGCTGTGGGACACGCCGCGCGGCCACAAGGCTTTCGGCCTGACGCCGGAATTCGCCAGCGCCTCGAAAGTGCTCGCCGCCAATCAGGGGCTCTACAATGGCTTTCTCGCCGCCGGCCTGATCTGGGGGCTTTGTCTCGGCGCCGCCGGGCTCCAGATCAAAGTGTTCTTCCTGCTCTGTGTCGCCATCGCCGGCCTCTACGGTGCGGCGACTGTCGGCAGGAAAATCCTGTTCATCCAAACGGTGCCGGCAGCGCTGGCGCTGCTGGCGGTGTGGCTCGGCTGGTAAAAAAGACGCCAGCGGGGCAACAGCCCCGAGGCGCCAGGCAGTCCCTTCCTTGTCCTTGCTCGGACGCTGTCAGCCGTTCGGATAGTTTCCGCCGTCCGAACCGTCACCCATGTTGAAGCCACTGCCGGTGTCGCTCAGCAGCCGCTGGTCGAGATTGTCGAGCCGGTGCAGCAACTGGGCGTATTGCGCCGCCGGTATCCTGCCATGGTCGGCGGCAGCGGTTTTTTCGGCGGCATGGCTGATATTGGCGGCCCGCTGGTGCAGCTTTTGCGCCTCGGCCGGCGTAATCGTGTTCGCCTGCCTTGCGTCGGCGATGCCCTTGTCGACGCCTTGCACCTGATCGATCAGCGCCGCGACGCGCGGACCGGTGAAATCGGTCGGTGCGGCCTCGTCAAGGGCGCCCTTGTGGTGTCCGGCGGCGTAGGCGCCGGCGAACGGAACAGCAATGAGAAGTGCTGCCAGAGTTGCGGTTTTAAGCGAGGTCCTGGGAGTGAAAGAGCGCATCGTGGCGTCTCCTTTGACTGTGGAAGGTGGCGACTGTCTCGCCCACGTTCCGGCCGCGGGCCGTCCGGTTCCGTCGCGTCGCGATGATGGGAGCCATCGCCGGCGGTTCTCGGCCCAAGGCGAACGCTAGGAGCGCTCTGCGGCAAAGTGTAATTAAAAAAAGATAATCTTTTCAGGCCTTGCCGGCCTAGGCCTGCGCCCTAGAGTTGAGCCGGCAAACAAATTCGCGTGATATCGCGTGAAGATGGATCAACGTTCGGTGAGCTTCAATTCGATGCGGCGGTTCTTGTTGCGCGCCTCTTCGGTGTCGGCGGGATCGAGCGGCTGGAATTCGCCGAAGCCGGCGGCGACCAGCCGGTTGGCCGGCACGCCGTTCTCGATCAGGAATTTCACCACCGAGGTCGAGCGCGCCGTCGACAATTCCCAATTGTCGCGGTAGCGGCCGGCGCCGGACAGCGGCTTGTTGTCGGTATGGCCGTCGACGCGCAGCACCCAGTTGATCTCCGGCGGGATCTCTTTTTGCAATTCGATGATGGCGTCGGCAAGCTTCTTCATCTCGACCTTGCCGGCCTCGTTGATCTCTTCGGAGCCTGTGGGAAACAGCACTTCCGACTGGAAGACGAAGCGGTCGCCGACGATGCGGATGTTCTCGCGGTCGGCGAGGATTTCGCGCAAGCGGCCGAAGAAGTCGGAGCGGTAGCGGTTGAGCTCCTGCACGCGCTGAGCCAACGCGACGTTGAGGCGGCGGCCGAGATCGGCGATCTTGGTGTTGGAGTCGCGGTCGCGCGTTTCCGACACGTTGAGCGCGTCTTCGAGCGCGCCAATCTGCTTGCGAAGTGCTGCGATCTGCTGGTTGAGGATCTCGACCTGGCTCAGCGCCTGTTGACTGATCTGACGCTGGCTGTCGAGTTCGCCGCCCAGCTGTATGGCACGCTGGTTGGCGGCGTCGCCGGCGCCCGCACCTTGTGCCAGCAGCTGTTCGAGCCGGCTCTTTTCCGCCTCTGACGCAGACAGCGATGCCTGCAGATTGGCGAGCGAATCATCCTTGTCCTGCGTCGTCGAGCGCTCCAGCGCCAGCAACTGGGTCAGTTCGTTGATCTGCGAGTTGAGGCGGGTGAGCGCCGTATCCTTGCCGGAGAGCTCGCGGCCGAGCAGGAATTGCGCCAGCACGAAAACGGTGAGCAGGAACATGATCGCCAGAAGCAGCGTCGACAGCGCGTCGACAAAGCCCGGCCAATAGTCGATGCGGCGATCGGTGCGCCGCTTGGCAAGCGCCATGTTAGTGGACCCCGGGCTTCTTCAGGGCGTCGGCGATTTTTTCCAGCGTGTTGCGCATCGCCTTCTGTTCGTCCGACTGGGCTTCGACCCAGTCGCGCATGATCTGCTGTTCCGAGCGCATGTTCTTGACCAGACCCGAAATGCCGTCGGCGAGATTGGCCATGGCGGTGGCGACGCGCGGATTGGAGCCGCCGTTCTCCTGCATGCTGCGCAGCCTTTCCGACAGCACGCGGATCTCGTCGGAGGATTCGGTCTTGGCCGGATCGGCGACGACGATGTCGGACGAGAGATCAGTGACCGAGGACAACCAGTTCTCAAGTTCGGTGTAGAAGCGGGTCTGGGCGCGGCCGGCCTGCAGGTCGAGGAAGCCGAGAACCAGCGAGCCGGAGAGGCCGAACAGCGAGGACGAGAAGGCGGTGCCCATGCCGGCCAGCGGCGCCGACAGGCCCTGCTTCAGCGAATCGAGCACGGCGGCGGCGTCGCCTGTGCCGGGATCGAGCGACTCGATGGTTTCGCGGATCGAGCCGATGGTGTTGAGCAGGCCCCAGAAGGTGCCGAGCAGGCCGAGGAACACCAGCAGGCCGACAAGGTAGCGCGAGGTGTCGCGGGTTTCGTCGAGGCGGGTGGCGATCGAATCAAGCATGGTGCGCATCGAACTGGTCGAGAAGGCCACGGTCGACGAGCGGCCGATCATCGCCTTCATCGGCGCCAGCAGCACCGGTTCGGTGGTTTCGGAGCCGGCACGGAAGGAATTGACCCAGCGCACTTCGCGAAACAGCCGTCCGACCTGGGCGAAGGCGAGCAGGATGCCGACCGCCAGCACGCCGACGATCAGGCCGTTCAGGCCGGGATTGCTGCCGAAGGCGGTCGAGATCTGGCGGGTCAGGATGGCGGCGATGAAGGCGACGATGGCCAGGAAGATGACCATGGTCAGCACGAAGACCTGCGGGCTCGACAGTTTGTGCGGATCGTAAATCAGGACATCAGAACGCCTGCCCATGCCGAAGGATCTGAGAAAAGCCATCCGTGCCCCGTTTCCGATGCTCTTTATTTGCCTTGACGCAATTCCGAACGGGAAACCGCTCACACTTTCCCTGGAACTGCTCCAGTGCCGCCGATCACGTAATTCGCGACTTTAAACGGAATTGTGACCAAATTGAATGGCGCCTGGCAATATTGCCGGAGAGCCTAGAACCGGTTGATGACCAGGCAGTCGACCATGGCGGCCAGATGCAGGCCGGCGCCGGTGACGACGAAGCCGTGCCACAGCGCATTGTGGAAGCGCAGGCCTTTCCAGGCGAAGAAGATGACGCCGCAGGAATAGACGACGCCGCCGGCAACGATGAGCGCGATCGATGTCGTCGGCAGTGTCTCGACGAGTGGCTTGGCCACGACGATACCGCTCCAGCCGATGGCGAGATAGAAGACGATCGCCAGCCTGTCGAAGCGGCCGGGAAGCAGCACTTTTATGGCGATGCCGATGGCCGCCGCGGTCCACACCAGGACGATCATCGAAACGGCCAGCGGCGAGGTGTCGAGCTGGGCGAGGAAAGGCGTGTAGGTCGCGGCGATCAGCAGGTAGATCGCGGCATGGTCGAAGCGCCTCAGGATCCATTTTGCCGGTGACGACACCGGCCACAGATTATAGGCCAGCGACACCGACAGCACGGTCAGCAGCGAAATCACGTAGAAGGCGGCGGCGACATATTCGCCGGGACCGGCATGGAAGGCGGCCAGCGCCAGCAATGCCGAACCGGCCGATATCGCCAGCACGATGCCCACTGCATGGACGATGCCGTCGGCGATCATTTCGGCGCGCGAATAGTGCCAGCGACCCACGAAAGGGATTTCAATCTGGGATTCTGGCCGCGCGTCCGTCATGAATGATCCTGCATCCCCCTTATCTGGGCGCTTGCCGGACAGTATTTCAAGCTTTGGTTGCGGTTTTGCGACCGCGGCGCTTCAGCGCGCCGGGATCCTTTGGGCGCCAAGGTCCTCAGCGCGGCGTGACCGGCTTCTTGATCGTCTTCAACAGCGCGCGGTGGATGACCTCGTTGCCGGCGACGACCGAGCCGGCGTCCAGCATGTCCTGGCCGCCATCCATGTCGGAGACAAAGCCGCCGGCCTCGCGGATCAAAAGAATGGCGGCGGCCATGTCCCAGGCCGACAGGCCAACTTCCCAGAACCCGTCCATGCGGCCGGCGGCAACATAGGCGAGATCGAGCGAGGCGGAGCCGAGGCGACGGATGCCGGAAACCTCGGCCATCACATTGCGCAGCTCGACGAGGAAATTGCCGTGCTGGCCGTGCCCGAGATGCGGCACGCCGCAGCCGATGACGGTGTCGACCAGCTTGGTGCGGCCGGCGACGCGCAGCCGGCGATCGTTCATGAAGGCGCCGCCGCCGCGTTCGGCGGTGTAGAGCTCGTCCATTGCCGGATTGTAGATGACGCCGGCGACGATCTGGCCCTGGCGCTCCAGCGCGATCGAGATCGCAAACTGCGGAATGCCGTGCAGGAAATTGGTGGTGCCGTCGAGCGGATCGACGATCCAGCGGTGCTGGCCGTCGTCGCCTTCGATGGCGCCACGTTCTTCCATCAGGAAGGCGTAACCCGGCCGCGCCTTCGACAGTTCGGCAAACAGGATGTCCTCGGCCTTGCGGTCGGCCTGGCTGACATAGTCGCCCGGCCCCTTCATCGACACTTGCAGGTTCTGCACTTCGCCGAAGTCGCGCGACAGCGAGCGGCCGGCCTTCATGGCGGCCTGGACCATGACGTTGAGAAGTGCGGAGCGTGCCATCGTTGTTCTTCCTGCTGCTGCGCTTTAAGCTTTGTTTCGATGCATGTCGGTGACCCAAAACCGGGGCCACTTTTGGGCGACATGCATCAGTCCGCGCGGCGTACGTAGGTGATTTCGTTGGTGTCGACGATGATGCGCTCGCCCGAACCGATGAAGGGCGGCACCAGCACGCGGATGCCGTTTTCCAGCACCGCCGGCTTGTAGGAGGATGCGGCCGTCTGCCCCTTCACCACCGGGTCGGCCTCGGTGATGGTCAGCGTCACATAGTCGGGCAGCGAAATGCCGATCGGCCTGTCTTCATAGAGCTGAACCGTGACCATCATACCGTCCTGCAGGAACGCAGCACGATCGCCGACGAAGTCCTTGTTCAATTCGAGCTGCTCGTAGCTCTGGGTGTCCATGAACACCAGCGCGTCTTCCTGCGCGTAGAGGAAGGAAAAATCCTTCAGGTCGAGCCGGATCTGTTCGACCGTCTCGGCCGAGCGGAAGCGCTCGTTGAGCTTGGTGCCGTTGATGAGGTTCTTCAGTTCGACCTGGTTGTAGGCGCCGCCCTTGCCGGGCTTGACGGTGTTGGTCCTCACCGCCACCCACAGGCCGCCATCGTGCTCGATGACGTAGCCGGGACGGATTTCGTTGCCATTGATCTTGGCCATGATGATTTTTGATCCGGAATGAGATGTTCGCCGCTGCGAATTTCGGCCTCCAAGACCACAAATCGCCTGAAGAGGCAAGGGAGGCCGCCTAGAGGGGGTAGGTCGGGGGTAGCCCAGGGGGTAGGCGTCAGGGCAGGCGGTTTGCCCTCTGCAACGCCTGCTTGGTCTGGTCGTCGGTCAGCCCTTGCAGGAAATCGTCCATCTCAGGATCGATAAGCCCGGCGCGGCGGGCAACGATGTACCAGGCGCCGGCGAGGATGAGATCCGGATCGGTGCCGATGCCTTGCATATAGAGTTTTGCGACGCGATTCTGGGCGGCGACATTGCCGCCCTCGGCAGCCTGTTTCATCCAGCCGAAGGCGGATTTCAGGTCGCGCGCGCCGCCACGTCCCTCGATCATCCAGGCGGCAAGATCGATCTGCGCGGTGTCGTAATTCTGCCGTGCGGCCTGCGCCAGCAGGCGGCGGGCCTGGGCGTCGTCGCGCGGCCTGCCGCCGGCGCCATTGGCATAGATCTGCGCCATCGCATATTGCGCATCGGCAAGGCCAGTGGCGGCGGCCCGCTCATAGTAGGAGACCGCCTTTGCGATGCCGGCATCACCGGGGTCCTGCTCGACCAGCAACTGTGCGAAATTGAACTGCGCCAGCCGATTGCCGGCCTCGGCGGCAGCCTGCATCAACGCGTAGGCTTCTTTCTCGTCCTTCTTGACGTAGCGGCCGTCGAGCAGCATCAGCGCATACTGGAATTGCGATTCCGGCACGCCCTGCTCCGCCGCAAGCGCATACCACTTGGCGGCCTCCGCCGCGTTGAGCGGCACGCCCAGCCCGCGCGACAGGATCTCGGCCAACAGCGTCTCGGCC
Organism: Mesorhizobium sp. P2_H9; assembly: GCF_056403215.1. Classification (NCBI taxonomy): domain Bacteria; kingdom Pseudomonadati; phylum Pseudomonadota; class Alphaproteobacteria; order Hyphomicrobiales; family Phyllobacteriaceae; genus Mesorhizobium; species Mesorhizobium sp. P2_H9. Next base: position 345,397 of record NZ_JBFUFX010000006.1, read on the forward strand.
GCCGGATCGCCATTTTGCGCGCGGGTCAAAGCGAGGTTGTAGGCCGTCTTGTAAAGCCCGCGCTGAAAGGCGCCGTAGGCCGGGTCCGACGGCTTGGCGCCAAAACGGTCGGGATTGATGGCGTCGGCTGACGGCAGCGGCGCCGGTTCGGCGGTGGTGGCGGGCTGTGGCAGCGGCTTGTCGATGGGTTTGTCGACGTGCACGCCGATGTCTGGCTTGGGCTGCGGTAGCGGAATGGTCTGCGCGGCGGTGGCGGCGCCCTGCATCATCAAGACCGCAATCAGGGCCTGGAGAGGAAGCATTGGCGAGGACATTTCAGTCCTCGAAACGCGGCGCGGTTTCATCGAGAAGCACGTTGGCACCGGCGACAGCTGTCTTCGGGTCGACGCCCTCGGCAAAGACGGCGCTGGACAGCGCCACGAATTCGGCGCCGGTGGCGGCCACCGCTGTCACCGAAGCGAGATCGGACCCGGCCATGACGATGCACGGGATCTGAATCACGTCCGCCCAAAATTGGCCAAGCGACAGGTTGCGGGGGTGCGGCTCCGGCTTGTTGTCATAGCCGAAGCGGCCAAAGAACATGTAGTCGGGCCTCAACTCGCCGAGTTCCAGCGCGTCGTCGCGGGTCTTGGCGCCGCCGGTGCCGACCATCATCTTTGCCTGGAAATGTCCGATCGTCTCGGCAAGTTCGGCCTTTCCAACCTCGACATGGATGCCGTCGGCCTGGACGCGGCCGGCAATGCGGGTGTCGCCGGCAATGATGACCGCGACGCCAGCAGCTTGCGCAACCGGCACGATCTCTTCGGCCAAGGCCTGGAAGGAGGCTTCGTCCATGCCGTTTTCGGGCAGGATCAGCGAGGCGACGTCGCCGCCTTCGAATGCCGCCGCAATGCTTTGCGCCGACACGCCTGGCGGCGCGATCAGCACGATGCGGCAGCGGTTTGGAGGTGTTGCTTCGTTCATAGGCCTTCGATCCCGGTTTTCGCCTATGCCGGGCGAAGATGGTTGGATTGCGGCATAGAGCAAAGTACAGGGATTGAACAGGCTGCTAGCCAGCAGGGGGCGATCGATGACCGGAGCGGATATCGCTGCTGGCTTTCATTATCAGATCGAACACCTTCGACGGGCTTTCGACCCCGAGAAATTGCGGGACGGGGTCAAGGGCCGGAAACCAGCCGCCCATCCTTGGATATCCGAAGGGGGTTGCCACCGATCCGAAGCGCAAATTCCCTCGTGTCGCTTTCTCACCGGTCAGTTGCACATCGGGAAGGCGCTCCAAATCGAGCGACCTGAAATTGGAAAACGGTGCGGTCCGCATAATGAGAATGCGTCTGTCCGTGACAGCGTAGGAGATCCTGCGTCGCAACCATGCATCGAAGGCAAATCTACCAAAGACCATGAAGAGCCCGATGCAAACGAACATCGCTCCCCAGGCATAGAAGAAGAATGGCGCACCTTGCCTTGCCGCCGAGACCGTCCAGAAAATAGCAAACCCGCACCAAAGCAGGCTGAACGGAATGAGAAATACATCGCTAGGTACGAACAGCAGACCTTGCGCGGGAGATCCGGTCCACAAGATACGCTCGCGAGGCAATAGCCGATTCTGAAAGGATACGCTGTCCAAGCCGCCACCCGTCGCATGCGCCTGAAACGCTCATCGCATGAGTCAGGGTCCGGCGCAAATCCCGCAGCGTGTCTGCCGCAAGATCACGCGGCTGTGAGGCGGCGTCGTGATTTATCCGCTTGCCTGGGCATTCGCTGTCGGCGACTTCGACTTCCACAGCGTCCAGCCGAGATTCATGCCGGCTGCGGCGATCAGGATGGCGGTGGCGCCGACGATCTGGAGGGGATGCAGCCGATGGCCGAAGGCAACGACGTCGACCAGGATCGCGACCACGGGGTAGATGAAGGACAGCGAGCCTTGCAGGTGCGTCGGCAGCTTCTGGATGGCGCCATACATCAATATGTACATGAAGCCGGTATGGACGACGCCAAGCGTCACCAGCATGGCCCAACTCCACGGATCGGTGGGAAGCTGGGTGAGATTGGCAAAGGGCGCGAGCATGACGACGCCGACGCAAACCTGGATGAGTGCGATCAGGTGTGGTGGCGTGCCCTTGAGCTTCTTGGTGACAATGGCGGCGACCGCCCAGAAGAAGGCCGCCCCCAGCGCCATGGCGATGCCGGTGAAATAGTTGGTGCCGACGTCGCCTGCATCAGGCGTGGCCTGCACAATCAGCAGCATGCCGGCGAAGGCGATGCCAAGCCAGGTCAGCTTTGTGATGGTCAGCCGTTCGGAGAAGAACAGCGCACCGAAGCCGACCAGCATGAAGGGTTGAGTGTTGTAGACCGCCGTGGCGATCGAGATCGAGGCACGCGAAAACGCGCTGAACAGCAACAGCCAGTTGATGACGATGGCCGCGCCGCCGAGAGCGGCGATGCCGATGACGCGCAGCGACAGCCTGCCGCGCAGCAATCCAAGGGCGGCACAGATGACCAGCAGCGTTACCGCACCGAAAGCGCAGCGCCAGAACACCACGTCCATGATCGGCTGGCCGGAGAGCACGACGAACCAGCCGATGGTGCCCAGGATCGCCATTGCGGCGGACATTTCGATCGTGCCGCGTAGCGTGTTGTCCATCAGAAACCTCAATAGTTTGAGGTTTCATATTCTCATGCCTAATCGACCCCTTCTATGGTTCACGAAGGGGCGTATAGGGAAGGTCGCCTTATTATATAAGGGAAATGGCGTTTTCTCCTAAGGAACAGAAGTGCTGGACGAGCTGGACAGGAAGCTTCTCGAGATCCTGGTCAAGGATTCACGAACCTCGTTGAAGGAGCTGGCTGCCCAGGTCGGGTTGTCGTCGCCGAGCGTCTCGGAACGGCTTCGGCGGCTCGAGGAACGCGGCGTCATCCGCGCCTTCACCATCGAGATCGATCCGCAGGCGCTCGGTTTTACGCTGCAGGCGATCGTTCGCATCCGGCCTTTGCCGGGCAAGCTGCACATCGTGCAGAAGCTGATCGAGGAGATTCCGGAATTTGGCGAGTGCGACAAGGTCACCGGCGATGACTGTTTTGTCGCCCGGCTGTTCGTGCGCTCGATCGGCGATCTCGACCAGATTCTCGACCGCATCGCCGACAAGGCCGAGACCAGCACCGCCATCATCAAGGGGCAGCCGATCCGCCGCCGCCCGCCGCCGCTGGCGCCTATGCCGAATATGTGACGGGCGCTGGCGCGCCGCGCGATATTTGCAGTCGCGGCGCGACCATTTCTGGTCTATTCCAGAATTCACGTCTTCCCTCCAACCTCCCTCCCCATGTCAGGTCTGCTCGCCGATCCCTGGTTTTATGCCGCCGCCATTCCGGCGGTCATTCTCGTTGGTCTGTCGAAAGGCGGCTTTGGTGGCGCCGTCGGCTTTGTCGGCGTACCGTTGATGGCGCTGACCATGCCGCCGGTGCAGGCCGCCGCTATCCTGCTGCCGATCCTGTGCCTGATGGACATCGTTTCGGTGTGGACATGGTGGGGCGTCTACGACCGCAAGATGCTGGTCGACATGATGCCGGGCGCGGTGATCGGAATCGGCCTCGGCTGGCTGACGGCAGCCCTCGTCACCGAAGAGATGGTGCGGCTGATTGTCGGCGCGGTGGCGCTGATTTTCGTGCTGCGCTGGCTCTATCTGCAGTTCCGTCACGGTGCCGATCATGCGGCTGCCCCCAACCGCATCGCTGCCGCCTTCTGGGGCACCGTCGCCGGCTTCACCAGCTTCGTCGCCCATGTCGGCGGGCCGCCGTTCCAGGTCTATGCGCTGCCGATCCGTCTCGATCCAAAGGTGCTGTCGGGGACGTCGGCGATCTTCTTTGCCGCCACCAATGCGCTGAAGCTGGTGCCCTATTTCGCGCTCGGCCAGTTCGACACCGCCAATCTAACGGCATCGGCGGTGCTGATGCCGCTGGCGCCGCTGGCGACCATCGCCGGCGCCTGGCTGGTGCGGCGCATGCGGCCGGAAATCTTTTATCCCTTCACCTATGCGACGGTTGCGGTCGTCGCGGTCAAACTGCTGTGGGATGGCATCGCCGGGCTGTTCTAGAGGGAACGGCAGCCTTGCGGGCTGCCGTCATGGCGAGCCTCAGGCGGCGGACGGTACCAGCCGCCGTGTTCCGCCGAATGCCAAGGTAGCGCCGGCCGCGACGACCAGCACCATGCCGGCGAGAACGCCGATGTCATGCGCGGTCGGCTTCAGCACCATGTCGGCGACGATCACCAGCATCACCGCATAGTCGAAGCGCGCGGCGCTCATCATGCGCTGACCAATGGCGAGAACGGCGGGCGTTATGCCATCCTTGGCGATCATGGCGCCCATCCGCTCGCCGGTCGGTTTGAAGATGAACATGCCGATCGAGAAGGTCGTGGCATAGCCGGCGAGACCGATCAGGATCCACAGGTCGGTGAAGCCAACCCAGAAGCTGCACATGACGAGCCCGAAGAGCAGCGTCAGCATCGACATCGGTGCAAAGAAACGGCCGCCCAACTGTCCGCTGGCGCGCATCGCCTGCAACTTGTCCTCGATGTTGCCGGCGCGCTCAGCCATCACTCCGAGCAGGAACAGGACGAAACCGCCACCGACCCACAGGGTCGCCGAAACGATGTGCAAAAACTTGACGATCGAGTACCAGTCCATGGTTCTCTCCTTTGATTTTTTGATTGCGGGCGACGCTGGGGTTGCGCTGCCTGGGTTCGAGGAGCGGGCGTTTAGCGCGGCGGCTGTTTCGGAACGATGTCGCGCGCCAAGCCGGTTTGTTTCCACGTGCTGGCGGGATGGCTGGATGAAGGCCACTCGAAGATTGCACAAGCGCGTGGCGCTCACTCTCCCGCGCTGGGAGAGGTCGGTGCACGATGCGGCATCATTCGGAAACATTGACGAAGCGCCAGTTCGGCTGTGCTGTTCCGGCACAGAAGGGTGGCGCTCGATCGAAAAATATCCGCTCCGTTAAGGCTTCATTAAGCTTTACGGGCGTTTACTACGTTCATCCAGTTATCTGGATTCTTACCGAGTGGTTGGAGCCACTTCGTTTGACGCCTCCCTGTTAAACTCCTGAGAGCCGCCTTATCCGCGGCTCTTTTTTTGTCCGCTTTTCCGGGGTCGTCCGGCACCGGCGGCGCCGTTAACCGTTTGTTAAACATGTGCTTGCCTTCACCGGTGACGAAGCGCATTTTCAAGCTTCAGTCATTTAGGGTGCAGGCGGGACGGCGATGAAGCCGAATCAGCCAGCGGGTAGCAGGGGCGTCTCCAATGAACGAGCCTTCGAAGGGCGTTGCGAAAACCATTAAACTGGCGGAACGTCGGGTTTTCTCCCAATCCTTCAAGCCGCTCTACCAGGAGGGTATGGGCCTGGTCGAGCAAGCGGCAGAATATCTCGACGGCAAAGGCCGGGCCGAGGCGAAGAAGCTCTCCAGGCTAGCGGCAACGCTCTATGCCGCCGAATCGATGCGGCTGACCACACGGCTGATGCAAGTCGCCTCCTGGCTGCTTTTGCAGCGGGCCGCGAACTCCGGCGAGATGACCCGCGACCAGGTTGCTTCCGAAAAATCCAAGGTGCGTCTCGACACCGCTTCCGCGCATGATGAAGCGGCCGGCTGGAGCGAACTGCCCAAGGATTTCCTTGACCTCGTCACCCGCTCGTTGCGGCTGCAGGCGCTGGTGCGCCGCATGGACGAGGAAATCTACGGCGGCACGATGGTCGACACGCCGCCAATGGGCCGCCGCGCCAATCCGGTTTCCGACCAGATCACGCTGCTCAACACGGCTTTCGCCCGCGGCTGACAGCCTGCTTGATAATTCTACTCTGACGGCCATCTGACGCGGTTTTCTGCGCTTCCGATGCTCGCGTACTTATGTGCGTTCCGCTTCGGTTTTCGAAAACCGCGCCATCTGTCTCCTCAGAGCGAACTCTCAAACAGCCTGTTCGTTGTTTCTGGTTTGTTCACATTTCGCTGGCATCGCTGTCCGCCGGAGGTAAAGTCGGCGTATGGGGGAAGCGATTCGCATCATCGGCATCGATCCGGGGCTCAGGCGCACCGGCTGGGGCATCGTCGAGAGCCTCGGCAACTCCTTGCGCTTCATCGCCTCCGGCACCGTGCGGTCCGACGACAAGGCGGCGCTGGCGACGCGGCTGTGCCAACTGCATGACGGGCTCGCCGACATCCTGCAGCAGGCCATGCCGCACGAAGCGGCGGTCGAACAGACCTTCGTCAACAAGGACGCGGTGGCGACGCTGAAGCTCGGCCAGGCACGCGGCATCGCCATGCTGGTGCCGGCGCGGGCCGGACTTCTGGTTGCCGAGTATGCGCCCAACGCTGTCAAGAAGGCGGTGATCGGCGTCGGCCATGGCGACAAGAAGCAGATCCATATGATGGTGAAGGTGCTACTGCCAAAAGCCATTTTCGACACCGAGCATGCCGCCGATGCGCTGGCCATCGCCATCTGCCACGCGCACCACCGGCAGAGCGTCGCCTACAGGATGGCGGCGCTGGCATGAGGGATCGCCCATGATCGGCAAGCTCAAAGGCACGCTGGACGAGATCGACGAGGATTTCTGCCTGGTTGACGTGCATGGCGTCGGCTATGTCGCCTATTGCTCGGCGCGCACGCTGGCGGCGTTGCCGGCGCCCGGCGAGGCGGTGGTGCTGTTCATCGAGACCTATGTGCGCGAGGACATGCTGCGGCTCTATGGCTTCCAGTCGGTGCTGGAGCGCGAGTGGTTCCGGTTGCTGATGAGCAATGTGCAAGGCGTCGGCGCCAAGGTGGCGCTGGCCATCCTGTCGACGCTGGCGCCGGCCGATCTCGCCAATGCCATCGCGCTGCGCGACATCGCCATGGTCAGCCGGGCGCCCGGCGTCGGCAAGAAGGTGGCCGAGCGCATCGTCACCGAATTGAAGAACAAGGCGCCGGCTTATGCCGGTTCCGCCTCGGGCACCATCGGCCTCAAGCAGGAACTCGGCGAAGGCGTCGCACCGGCGCCGATCACCGATGCCGTCTCGGCGCTGGTCAATCTCGGCTATTCGCGCGACACGGCAGCCAATGCGGTGGCGGCAGCGCTGAAGACCGCCGGCGAGGATGCCGACGCCTCGAAGCTGATCCGCTTCGGGCTGAAGGAACTGGCGCGGTGAGGCGTGGCTTGTCCCGTTCCCAGCGCTATGCGAGGAAGGTCGCATGAGCCTTTCGCCACGCCTCATTGCTCCGGAAAAACGCGGCGAGGATGCCGAGCAGACCCTGCGGCCGCAGACGCTTGACGAGTTTGTCGGCCAGGCGGCGGTGCGGGCCAATCTCAAGGTTTTCATCGAGGCCGCCAAGGGCCGCGGCGAGGCGCTCGACCATGTGCTGTTCGTCGGGCCGCCAGGTCTCGGCAAGACGACGCTGGCGCAGATCATGGCGCGCGAACTCGGCGTCAATTTCCGTTCGACCTCCGGGCCGGTCATCGCCAAGGCCGGCGATCTGGCGGCATTGCTGACGAATCTCGAAGACCGCGACGTGCTGTTCATCGACGAGATCCACCGGCTCAATCCTGCTGTAGAGGAAATCCTCTATCCCGCGATGGAGGATTTCCAGCTCGATCTGATCATCGGCGAGGGGCCGGCGGCGCGCTCGGTCAAGATCGATCTCGCCCGTTTTACCCTGGTTGCCGCGACCACGCGGCTCGGGCTTTTGACCAATCCGCTGCGGGATCGTTTCGGCATTCCGGTGCGGCTCAATTTCTATTCGGTCGAGGAATTGGAGCAGATCGTGCGCCGTGGCGCCCGCATCCTGCAAATGCCACTCGGCGACGATGGCGCGCTTGAGATCGCCCGTCGCGCCCGCGGTACGCCGCGCATCGCCGGCCGGCTGCTGCGCCGGGTGCGCGATTTCGCCAGTGTTGCCGGTGACGGCCATGTCGACCGCCAGATCGCCGACGAGGCGCTGACGCGGCTGGAGGTGGATGCGCTCGGCCTCGACGCGCTCGACCGCCGCTATCTCTCAATGATCGCGCGGAATTTCGGCGGCGGACCGGTCGGCATCGAGACCATCGCCGCCGGCCTGTCCGAGCCGCGCGACGCCATCGAGGACATTATCGAGCCCTATCTGATCCAGCAGGGGTTCATCCAGCGCACGCCGCGTGGCCGCGTGCTGACCGCCAATGCCTGGCGGCATCTCGGCCTCGACGCGCCGAAGGATCTGGCGCAGCAGCAGATCAGCCTGTTCCAGGAAGAGTAACCAATATTTCTGCCGCCGGCTTCGGTCCTGCGCAAAATCTCCTAACCTTCGCCGGCTTGCCGGCGCATTGCTTAGTTTTAACGAGCTTGGCGGTGTCGGTGCGGATTGCGCCAATCAAGTGCCGGAGTTGAGCAATGATCACCAGACGCGGGTTCCTGAAAATCGTCGGGGGTCCGTTCCTGTCGGTCGCTTCGCTCGGCGCCTATGCGGTCGGCATCGAGCCGATGCTTTTGACGCATGTGAAGCGCTATGTCTTGACGCCACCGCACTGGCCTGCCGGGTTGAAGCTGCGCATTGTCGCGCTGGCCGACATCCACGCCTGCCGGCCCTGGATGACACCCGAGCGGATCGCTTCGCTGGTCGAGCGGGCCAATGCGCTGCAGCCAGACCTGATCGTTCTGCTCGGTGACTACATTTCGGGTATGCCGCTGGTGACGGACCAGGTGGAAGCGCCCCAATGGGCCTCCGCCCTGTCCGGCCTCAAGGCTCCGCTCGGCGCGCTGTCGATCCTCGGCAATCACGACTGGTGGTGGGATGTTGCCGCCCAGCAAGCGGGAGTCGGGCCGACAGTGGCGCGCAAGGCGCTGGAGAACGTTGGCATTCCCGTGCTGGAAAACGACGCCGTGCGGCTGGAGAAGGACGGGCAAGACTTCTGGATCGCCGGGCTTGCCGATCAACTCGCCTTGCGACCGGGCAAAGGGCGCAGCGCATTCGAGGGCCTGGACGACCTCGACGGTACGCTGGCGAAGGTGAGCGACCACGCGCCGATTATCCTGCTCGCGCATGAGCCGGACATATTTCCGAACGTGCCATGGCGGGTTTCGCTGACGCTCTCCGGCCATACCCATGGCGGCCAAGTACGGCTGTTCGGCTATTCGCCGGTGGTGCCGTCCCGCTTCGGCAACCGCTTTGCCTACGGCCATGTCGTCGAGCACGACCGCCATCTCATCGTTTCCGGCGGGCTCGGCTTCAGCATCATGCCGGTGCGCTTTGGAATGCGCCCGGAAATCCTGCAGATCGATCTCGGTTCCGCCTTAAACGCTTAGTGAAGGGACTTGATCGCGTCCATCACGTTCGGTTCGGCTTTGTCGCCGTTGAAAGCGTCGACGATGCCGAAGGCGCCGCCGTAGCTCCATACCGACCACGAGAAGCCATGCGCTTCGGCGCGGGCGACCATATCCTTGACATAGGCAGCCCGGTACTCGGCCGGCATCACATAGGCATTGCCGTATTCCTGGCGGATCATGCCGAACTCGCCCAGCGTGATGTTTTCCGGCTTGATGCCGTTGGCCTTTGCCCAGGCTTCAACCAAGGTGAACGGCGCGTCCATCGCCGCGAGCAGCTTTTCTTTCGTATCCAGGGCGGCAACCTGCTCGTCGAGATAAGCAAGCAACCCGCTCCGCCGCGCCCATGGCGCGTCGGCCTTGATCCTGGCGCGGATGGTGTCGAGCGTCACGTCGAGCTGGGCGCGCGGCACCGCTGTCAGCGGATAGGGCAGGCCGGTCACATAGGGAATGAAATCGCCGGCCCAGGTCGCGCCTTGATGGGTGAGCAGGAACGGATCGTAGGAGTGGAAGGTCCAGATGACGTTGTCGTCGGGGATCGTTTTCGGATCGATCTTCGTCAGCGACGCCGCGTTGGAATAGCAGGCGCCGGTCAGGATCAGCGTCAGCCGGGTGGCCGAAGCACGCGCCGCTGCGAACAGTTTTTTCTGCCGATCCGGCCACAGGTTGGTGCCGTCGCTGTCGCAGTCGACGATCGGCTCGTTCATCGGTTCGAAGGCGACTTTCGTGGGATCCTCTGCGGCCAGCGTGTGGGCCATCTTGCGGATCATCTCGACATAGGCGTCGAAGGTTTGCGGATCGTCCATCACCTCGCCCATACCGACCTTGCGGCTGGCGCCGGACGGGATCAGGTGCATGTCGACGATCACCTTCAGCCCCGCACGGTTGATCATGTGTACCGAGTCCAGCACGCTGGCATAGAGGTCGTCGCGCAGCGCCGGCGTCTGGTCGGACAGGAAGGGCGACGGATCGACCGGCATGCGCAGGAAATCGAAGCCAGCGTCTTTCAGTGCCTTGAGGTCGTTCTCGCTGACAAACTTGCGCCATTCGGGATAGGGCAGGATGGCCCCTGGATCGCTCCATTTGTCCTCGCTTGGCCAGGTCGTCCACTGGTCGAGGTTGAGGCCGCGCTTCATTGAAAAGCTCGCGGCGTGGCCTGGCACGACCAGGCCGGCCAGTACAAGCAGTGCCGCCATCAAGGTCTTGATCATCGTCGTCAACAGTGCCATCGGGTAGCTGCGCCACCACAAGCAGGTGCCCGGTCAGGGCCAAAAAGGAAAGCGCAATGGACGATCATGGTGAATCGGCAGCGCTCTCGGCCGGTCTTTCCGGCACGCTGACGGCGTTCGGTCACCGGCTGATGGCAAGGGTCTACTATGCCGACACCGACTTCTCCGGCGTCGTCTACCACGCACGCTATCTCGAATTCTTCGAACGCGGCCGTTCCGACTATCTCCGGCTTACCGGCGTCCACCACACCGAGCTTGCCGATGGCAAGCATGGCGAGAAGATCGTCTGGGTGGTGCGGCGCATGGAGATCGATTTCCGTGGACCTGCCCGCATCGACGACATCCTGACCGTCGATACGCGCACCGAGGAGATTTCCGGCGCCCGCATCTTCATGGCCCAGCAGCTGAAGCGGGGCGATGAGGTGCTGGTCGAGGCGCGGGTCGAGGCGGCAATCATCGGCGAGAACGGTCGGCCGCGGCGCTTCCCGAAGGACTGGGTTGTGGCCTTCATGCCCAAGGCGAGCAGCTAGACGTCGCTTCTGTCGTCATTTCCGGCAATCGCGCGCGGAGAAAACAGACCTTTGCCTGGCGGCGAGGGCGCGGCAATGCGCCGCGCCACATTTCCTAACCCATCCTTAACCATAACGGTTCATGAAGAGACTGGTGAAGATTGGAAGAATCCAAGCGCCTTCCTTTCACCAATATTTGCCCTGAAAAGGCCGCCAACGCTGCATTTTGGGGTTATTCCGCAAGCCTCGCGCGAACGGACCACAAGGGATGCCCAGGGGCCAGCCGCCAGCCATGCCCGGAAAATCTTTAAGGACGTAATCATGGAAAACATCGCACTCGCCGAACCGGGCGCGCAATTGTCGATTTGGGCGCTGTTCATGCAGGCCAGCTGGGTGGTCAAGCTGGTGATGATCGGCCTGCTCGGCGCTTCGATCTGGACCTGGGCGATTGTCGTCGACAAGCTTGTCGCCTACGCCCGCATGCGGCTCGCGCTCAACCGTTTCGAGCAGGTGTTCTGGTCGGGACAGTCGCTGGAAGAGCTTTACCGCACGCTCGCCGACCGCAAGACCGCCGGCATGGGCGCGATCTTCGTCGCCGCGATGCGCGAATGGAAGAAGAGCTTCGAGAAGGGCGCCAAATCGCCGCTCGGCCTGCAGACCCGCATCGACAAGGCGATGGATCTGGCCCTGACCCGCGAGATGGAGAAGCTGGAAGGGCGTCTCGGCTTCCTCGCCACGGTCGGCGCGGCCGCGCCGTTCATCGGTCTGTTCGGCACCGTCATCGGCATCATGACGTCGTTCCAGGCGATCGCCGGATCGAAGAACACAAGTCTTGCCGTCGTGGCGCCCGGCATTGCCGAAGCGCTGCTGGCGACCGCCATCGGCCTGCTCGCCGCCATCCCGGCGGTCATCGCCTACAACAAGCTGTCGTCGGACGCGAGCAAGATCGCGGTGCGCATGGAGGGGTTCTCGGATGAGTTCTCCGCCATACTCTCGCGCCAAATCGATGAAAAAGTCGCGCAGAAGGCCTGAGGAACGATCATGGGAATGTCTGTAAGCGCGGGTGGTGGACGCGGCGGACGCGGGCACAGGCGGCGTGGCCGTCATCATGGCCTGATGTCCGAGATCAACGTCACGCCGATGGTCGACGTGATGCTGGTGCTGCTGATCATCTTCATGGTCGCGGCGCCCTTGCTGACGGTCGGCGTGCCGATCGACCTGCCGGACACGCAGGCCAAGGCGATGAACGCCGACACCCAGCCGATCACCGTTTCGATTGACGCGGCCGGCAAGATCTTCCTCCAGGAAACCGAGATTCCGATCGACGAGCTGGTGGCCAAGCTGCAGGCAATCTCGAAAACCGGCTATGAGGAGCGCATCTTCATCCGCGGCGACAAGGCCACCGACTATGGCACGGCGATGAAGGTGATGGCCCGCATCTCGGCCGCCGGTTACAAGAATATCGGCCTCGTCTCGCTCCAGGAACAGGATCAATAGACAAGAAGATGAAGACCGGCCTCACCACATCGGTGATCTTGCATGCTGTCGTGCTCGGCTTCGGTCTGTTCACGCTGTCAGCGCCGGCTGCACTTCCGACCGCCGCTGAGTCGGTCGCAGTCGACATCGTGCCGATGGAAGCGATGGCGCAAGTCCTGCAAGGCGACAAGAAGGCCGTGATGCACGAAAAGCCGGCGCCGTTGCCGACCCAGCGTCCCGATATCGTGCCGGCCGCCCAGAAGGTTGGCGAGAACAGTGTCGACACCGACAAGCCGGTGACGCCGGAAGCCAAGCCCAAGCCGGTCGACACCACGTCGGCTCCGCCGCCCGCACCGACACCGGTCGAGAAACCGAAGACCGAGGACGTGCCGAAGCCGCAGGAAAAGCCAAAGCCTATTCCGGCGACGGAAGTGGCGCCGGCGCCGCAGCCGAAGGAAGAGGTCAAGCCCGAGCCGGTCAAGCAGACGGACCCCAAGCCGACACCGGCCAAAGAGCCTACGCCGACGCCGCCGGAGGACAAGACCGCCGCGATCGAGCCGACGCCCGAGGTGAAGCCGGATGCGGTGGCTGAAGCCATAGCGCAAGATCCGCCCACCGAGGCGACACAGCTTCCGGATTCCGCGCCTGCGCCGGAAGCGCGGCCGAAGCCGCAGCCGGCGCAGGCCGAAAGCGCCAAGGCGCCGGAGCGCAAGGACGCCGACAAGCCGGTCAAGGAAGCTTCATCGAAACCGAAGTCGGACGAAAAGCAATTCAATGCCGACGAGATCTCGGCCATGCTCGACAAGCAGAAGCCGTCGGGCGGTGGCGCCAAGCGCTCGACCCAACAGGCGTCGCTCGGCGGTGACAAGGACCAGGGCCAGAAGCTGTCGCAAAGCGAAATGGGCGCACTGTCCGATCAGCTTGGCGGTTGCTGGACACTGCCGGTAGGGCTCGAGGGTTCGGAGAACTTCGTCGCGGTGGTCCTCTTCAATCTGGACGCCTCCGGCAAGCTCGATGGCAGGCCGACCGTCGAGAAATCGAGCGGAAACCGTCAGTTCGATGAGAGCGCTGTGCGTGCCGTTCAGAAATGCAACATGGCCGGCCTGCAGGTTCCTCCCGGTAAACAGGATATCTGGGCTCAGGTCCGGGTTACTTTCGATCCGAGGGAGATGCTTGGCCTCTAGGCCTGGCGTCCCCAGAATCAGTTAAGAGAAGCGAGAAGACATGAAATCCATCCTCAAGCCACTCCTGATGATCACAGCGATGGCGCTGGGCATGACTGCGAGCGCCATATTGCCGGCGTGGGCGCTGGTCGAGATCAACGTCAACAAGGGCAATGTCGAGCCGCTGCCGATCGCTATTACTGATTTTCAGGGCGGTGATGCGCTTGGCGCTCAGATTTCCGATATTGTCAGCGCCGATCTGAAACGCTCCGGCCTCTTCGCCCCGATCGACAAGAGCGCCTTCATCGAGAAAATCGCCAATCCGGACGCCGCCCCTCGCTTCGACGACTGGAAGGTCATCAATGCGCAGGCGCTGGTCACCGGCAGTGTCAACAAGGAGGCAGACGGCCGCATCCGCGCCCAATATCGGCTGTGGGATACTTTTGCCGGCCAGCAGATGTCGGGCGAGCAGTTCTTCGCCAACGACGCCAATCAGCGTCGCGTCGCCCATATCATCGCCGACGCCATCTATGAGCGGCTGACCGGCGAGAAGGGCTACTTCGACACGCGGGTCGTCTTCATCGACGAATCGGGCGCCAAGAACGCCCGCAAGAAGCGCCTCGCCATCATGGACCAAGATGGCGCCAATGTCCGCTATCTCTCCGATGGCAAGTCGATCGTGCTGACGCCGCGTTTCTCGCCGAACCGGCAGGAAATCACCTATATGTCCTATGAAAGCGGGCAGCCGCGGGTCTATCTCTTGCAGATCGAGACCGGGCAGCGCGAACTGGTCGGCAATTTTCCAGGCATGACCTTTGCGCCGCGCTTCTCGCCCGACGGCCAGAAGGTGATCATGAGCCTGCTGCGCGACGACGGCAATTCCAACATTTTCGCCATGGATCTGCGAAGCCGCTCGACGACCAGGCTGACCAATTCGACCGCCATCGACACTTCGCCGTCCTACTCGCCGGACGGCAGCCAGGTGGTGTTTACCTCCGACCGTGGCGGCCGTGCGCAGATCTATGTGATGGGTGCCGACGGTTCGGGCCAGAACCGCATCTCCTTCGGCGATGGCGTCTATTCGACACCGGTATGGTCGCCGCGCGGCGACCTCATCGCCTTCACCAAGCAGACCGGCGGCGAATTCCAGATCGGCGTCATGAAGACCGACGGCTCGGGCGAGCGCATCCTGTCTTCCGGTTTCCAGCAGGAAGGGCCGACCTGGGCACCCAACGGCCGGGTGCTGATGTTCTTCCGCGACTCTGCCGGAGGCCCGAAACTGGTTTCGGTCGATCTCACCGGCCGCAACGAACAGTCGATCCCGACCTCGAATTTCGCTTCGGACCCGGCCTGGTCGCCCCTGCTCGAATAAACCATGTTGGGGTTTTTCGGGCGAGCCTCCGCTCGCTCCGTTGCAACTTGGCAACAGTACCTCAAAAGCCCCATTTTGGGGCTTTTTTCACGCCAAAGTCGCGTTTTGGCCGCATTTCCGCCTACGGTCCGCGACCAATGTGACATCAGGTCATTTCGGCTGTGGACGGCAGCCGAAACCAAATCTTAACCGTGTTTGTTGAATGCCGGTTAACCCAAACGTGGTTACTGGGTGATCAATGAAATCACTCGAAATACGAAGGAGAGGCGGCATGGGCCGTATCGCAGCACTTACCAGAAACCCGGTCATGATCGCGCTCGTCGCGATGCTCGCCATCACCGGTTGCGCCTCGAAGAAGACGCCGAACAGCGCCGCCGATCTCGGCCTCAACGGCGCCGGCGCGGCAACGCCCGGCTCGGCACAGGACTTCACCGTCAACATTGGCGACCGCATCTTCTTCGATACCGACTCCACCGCGATCCGCGCCGACGCGCAGACGACGCTTGCCCGCCAGGCGCAGTGGCTGAACCAGTACAAGCAATATGCCGTCGTCATCGAAGGCCATGCCGACGAGCGCGGCACGCGTGAATACAATCTGGCGCTCGGCGCCCGTCGTGCCGCCGCCACCCGCGACTTCCTGGTGGCAAAGGGTGTTTCGGCCCAGCGCCTGAAGACGATTTCCTACGGCAAGGAACGTCCGGTCGCGGTTTGCGACGACATCTCCTGCTGGTCGCAGAACCGCCGCGCCGTCACCACGCTCAGCGGCGCCGGTTCCTAGCGCATGACCCCGAAAATCGGTTTCGATTTTCGGAAAGGGATCATGCGCCAGGTCAAAGTGCTTCAGCGTCCTTTGCGCGTTCGAAAGAACGCGCGGCGCTGAAGTCGGCAAAAATACAACACATCCATGCGAAAGGCGGCCAAATGGCCGCCTTTTTCATATCTGGACCAGCGAAACAAAATTTGGCCGAAGTCTCACGTCCTGCTAAGAGCCGAGGGTGCCTGACCGGTCCACCCCGACCGGAAAGGCGCATACCAACGATTTTCACGGCGAGAGGCACATGCATTTCAGAACGGTCTTGAGCGGCACCCTTGCGCTGCTGCTCGTATCAAGCGTCGCCGCTCCGGCAAGCGGCACCGGGCAACCAGCGGAAAGTGGTTTTTCCTTCCATCTGCCCACCCTCGGCATTTTCGGTGAAAAGAAGAAGCCGGATCAGCAGCAGGTCGCCCAGCAGTCGGACGGCACCACCGCCACGGCGCTCGAGGAGCAGCTGCGGCAGATGAACGGCAAGATCGAGGAGCTCAACTTCCAGGTGCTGCAGATGCAGGAGCAGATCCGCAAGCAGCAGGAAGACAACGAGTTCCGCTTCCAGCAGTTGGAAGGCGGTTCGCAAGGCGCACAGCAGCCTCCGGCACAGAAAAAGTCGGACGCCACGACCACTACCGACGACAGCGTCGCCGAGGCGCCGGCGACGCCGGCGCCGGCCGATGCCGGCACGGCGCCCGCCAGTGATCAATCCGCAGGCGGCCAGAGCGTTCAGGATGTCATCATCGAATCGCCGACCGGCGATCCCGGCACCACGGTGCAGGGCACGCCGCCGAAGACCTTCGGCACCATCACCGTCGACAAGAACGGCAATGTGGTCGACGCCAACGGCAACACGCAGGCCACTGCGCCAGCGGAGACTGCCGTTCCCCCGACAGAAGCCCCGGCCGCAGGCGCCAAGGCCGGCAAAACCGCCAAGGCCGATGGCACGGTGGTCGCGGCGCTGCCCTCCACCAACGATCCGGAAGAGCTTTATCGCAATTCCTACCAGTTCATCCTGTCGGGTGACTACAGCACCGCCGAGGAAGGGTTTCGCGACCATATTTCCCGCTTTCCCAAGGACGCCAAGGCGGCGGACGCGCATTACTGGCTGGGCGAGTCGCTGCTCGGCCAGCAGAAGTACCACGACGCGGCCGAGGTTTTCCTTGCCGCCAGCAAGGACTACCCGAAAGCCAAGAAGGCGCCTGACATGCTATTGAAGCTCGGCGTGTCGCTGGTTGGCCTCAAGCAGAAGGATGTTGCCTGCGCCACCTTCGGCGAGATCGGCAAGCGCTATCCCGACATTTCCGGCGCGCTCAAGGAACGCGTCAAGCAGGAGAAGGCGCTCGCGGCGTGCTAGTCTTTCCCTTGCATGTCGTTGTCCCAAAACGGGGACCACATTCGGGCGACATGCATGATGCTCGATACCGAGCGTGACCTTTCGGATTTTTCGCAGATCGACTTTACCAACGGCGCTGTTGCGGCCGTGTCCGGCGGCAGCGATTCGACCGCCCTTCTCCTTCTCCTCAAGAACCATCTCGAGCGTACCGCACCGGCAACCAAGCTGCTGGCGGTGACGATCGACCACGATTTGCGGCCGGGTTCGGCAGCAGAGGCGCAAGCCGTGGCTGGGCTCTGTGCCGGGCGCGGCATTGCACATCGCACTCTGCTCTGGTCCGGGCCAAAGCCATCGACCGGGCTGCCCGCCGCCGCACGCGAGGCGCGCTACCGGTTGCTGGCACAGGCCGCGCAAGCCGCTGATATCGGCCTGATCCTGACTGGCCACACCGCCGACGACCAGGCCGAGACGGTGCAGATGCGGCACGCGCGGGAGGAGGGCCGAGGGCCTGCTGAAACGGCAGGCCGCGGCCTCGCTGGTATGGCGCCGGCAACCCTCTACGATTGGCGCATCTGGATCTTACGGCCGCTGCTTGGCGTGCGACGGACGGCATTGCGCGCGTTCCTCCAGCGCGAACATGTCGGCTGGATCGAAGACCCGACCAACACTGACAGGCATTTCGAACGGCCGCGCATCCGCGCGGCGCTCGCCGGTGACGATGGGCAGCGGTTTGCGGCGGCGATCGCCTTGGCCAGGCAGGCTGCCACCGAACGCGAACAGCTTGGCCATCGCGCGGCCGGGCTGATCCGTGCCTTCGCCAGCCAGCCGACCCCTGGTCTCATCCGTCTCGACCCCGGCTTTGCCACCGCCAGCGATGGCCTGGCTGCAGTCTACGCCTTGCGCATCCTGCTGGCCGCTTGTGGCGGCGTTTCCTTTCTGCCGGACCTGGCCCGCAGCGAAGCGCTGTTCGACAGCTTAAGGGCCGGGCCGCTTTGCGCCACATTGTCGCGGACGGTGGTAGACGCGCGGCGGGCCGGCATCTTCCTGCACCGTGAAACCCGCGATCTGCCACCCGCGGCACCTGCGGCGAACGCTGCCCTTTGGGACGGTCGCCGGTGGATCACATCGGGTGACATTTCGGATGGATTGTTGATCGCGCCGTTGGGAGCGGCTGCTGCGGCCAGGCGCACTCTCGCCGAAGACGGCACGCCACCGAGCCTTGTCCGCGCCGCGCTCGCCGCTGAGCCAGCGTTTTGGCGCGACGGGGAATGGCTTGGTCTGGCGCAGGACAGCCCGGTGTTGCGGGCAATCGCGGCACATCCGGTCGTTGCGCCTTTTGCCCGCTTCCTGCCGTCCTTCGATCTGGCACCGGCCAGCGCTGTGGCCAAGCTGATCGGCGCGCCCCCCGTTCCGGCCCCGCCTTTCCACGGCCACACTGCCGGTTGATCATGGGCGAAAGCTTAACCCAGACGTGCTGTTATGCTTGGCAAGGGGAAGCGCTCTCCCTATGTTAGGCCTAAGTTTCCTCTCATGACTGTGTCCGCCAGCGGACGCCAACGGGACAATTGATGAATCCGAATTATCGCAATCTCGCGCTCTGGGCGATCATAGCGGTCCTGCTCATCGCACTCTTCAATCTGTTCCAGACGCCGCAGACGCGTGGAGCCTCGAGCGACGTCCCCTATTCGCAGTTCCTGCAGGAAGTCTCGGCGGGCCGGGTCAAGACGGTAACGATCGCCGGCGCCCGTATCTCCGGCACCTACACGGACAGCGCAAGCGGCTTCCAGACCTACTCGCCTGGCGATCCGCAACTGGTGTCGAGGCTGCAGGAGAAGAATGTCACCATCAATGCCCGTCCTGAATCCGACGGTTCGAACACGCTGTTCGGCACCCTGATCGGCTGGCTGCCGATGCTGCTCATCCTCGGCGTCTGGATATTCTTCATGCGCCAGATGCAGTCCGGCTCCGGTCGCGCCATGGGCTTCGGCAAGTCGAAGGCCAAGCTTCTGACCGAGGCGCATGGTCGCGTCACCTTCCAGGACGTCGCCGGTGTCGACGAAGCCAAGGAAGATCTGGAAGAGATCGTCGAGTTCCTGCGCGACCCGCAGAAGTTCCAGCGGCTGGGCGGCAAGATTCCGCGCGGCGTGTTGCTGGTCGGGCCTCCGGGAACCGGCAAGACGCTGCTTGCGCGCTCGGTCGCCGGTGAAGCCAACGTGCCGTTCTTCACCATTTCCGGTTCGGACTTCGTCGAGATGTTCGTCGGTGTCGGCGCATCCCGTGTCCGCGACATGTTCGACCAGGCGAAGAAAAATGCGCCCTGCATCATCTTCATCGACGAAATCGACGCGGTCGGTCGCCATCGCGGCGCCGGTCTTGGCGGCGGCAATGACGAGCGCGAGCAGACGCTGAACCAGTTGCTGGTCGAGATGGACGGCTTCGAGTCCAACGAAAGCATCATCCTGATCGCCGCCACCAACCGGCCCGACGTGCTCGACCCGGCGCTGTTGCGTCCAGGCCGTTTCGACCGCCAGGTCGTGGTGCCGAACCCCGACATCGTCGGCCGTGAGAAGATCCTCAAGGTGCATGTGCGCAACGTGCCGCTGGCGCCCAATGTCGATCTCAAGGTCATCGCGCGCGGCACGCCGGGCTTTTCCGGCGCCGACCTGATGAACCTCGTCAACGAATCCGCCCTGATGGCGGCGCGCCGCAACAAGCGTCTCGTCACCATGGCCGAATTCGAGGACGCCAAGGACAAGATCATGATGGGCGCCGAGCGCCGCTCGTCGGCCATGACGCAGGCCGAGAAGGAGCTGACCGCCTACCACGAGGCCGGCCACGCCATCCTGGCGCTCAACGTGCCGTCGGCCGATCCGTTGCACAAGGCGACGATCATCCCGCGCGGCCGGGCGCTTGGCATGGTCATGCAGTTGCCGGAAGGCGACCGCTACTCGATGAGCTACAAATACATGATCTCGCGCCTCGCCATCATGATGGGTGGCCGCGTTGCCGAGGAGTTCAAGTTCGGCAAGGAGAACATCACCTCGGGCGCCTCCTCCGACATCGAGCAGGCAACCAAGCTGGCGCGCGCCATGGTCACCCGCTGGGGCTTCTCCGACAAGCTCGGCCATGTCGCCTATGGAGACAACCAGGAAGAAGTGTTCCTCGGCCATTCGGTGGCGCGTACGCAAAATGTCTCGGAAGAGACGGCGCAGATCATCGACGCCGAAGTGCGCCGGCTGATCGACGAGGCCTATGTCTCGGCCAAGTCCATTCTGACCAAAAAGAAGAAGGAATGGATCGCGCTGGCGCAAGGCTTGCTCGAATACGAGACGCTATCGGGCGAGGAGATCAAGCAGTTGATCGCCGGCCACAAGCCAGCCCGCGACCTTGGCGACGACACGCCGCCGAGCCGTGGCTCGGCCGTGCCGAAGTCCGGTGGCCGCCGCAAGAAGGGCCCGGAGCCCGAAGGCGGCATGGAGCCTCAGCCGTCAAGCTAGGGTCTGGCCAGGACAGGTTTTTCAAAACGCTGCGGCTCAAACCGCGGCGTTTTCTTTTGGGGCAGGACATTTCCATTCGGGCGTTGCACCCCATTGGCTTGACTCCCCTCACAGTCGGTATTGAATCGATTAGTCGGCTGCCGCCAGATCAACCGGCGCGGCTGCGTGGGAGGTGTGATCAAATGGGCAAGAGGGACAAGCAGGCCAGAAATGCTCCGGTTGGAGGCGATATCCATCTCGACGCGGTCGAGGGCCAGGCAAAGGAAGCAGCCTGGCAATTGCCGAACGGCGATGCCGGCGGGGGCAAGAAAAAGAAGAAGAAGGCCAAGCAGGCCAAGGCCAAAAAACCCTACCGCTATGTCGACGAGCTGGTCCGGCTGCAGTTCGAACTGATCAAGCTGCAGGATTGGGTGCAAAAGGAAGGGCTGAAGGTCGTCGTGATCTTTGAAGGCCGCGACGCTGCTGGCAAGGGCGGTGTCATCAAACGCATCACCGAAAGCCTCAATCCGCGCGTCTGCCGGGTCGTCGCACTGGGCACGCCGACCGAGCGCGAACGCAGCCAATGGTACTTCCAGCGCTATGTCCAGCATCTGCCTGGCAAGGGCGAGATCGTGCTGTTCGACCGCTCCTGGTACAACCGCGCCGGTGTTGAGCGCGTCATGGGATTCTGCACCGATGACGAATACAGCGAATTCCTGCGCTCATGCCCGCTGTTCGAGGAGATGCTGATCAAGTCCGGCATCATCCTGATCAAATACTGGTTCTCGGTTGGCGATGACGAACAGGAGCGCCGCTTCAAGGAACGTATCGACAATCCGATCAAGCGCTGGAAGCTGTCGCCCATGGACCTGAAGTCGCGCGAACACTGGGTCGAGTATTCGCGGGCCAAGGACATGATGCAGAAATTCACCGACACCGATCAGTCGCCGTGGAACATTGTCGATGCCGACAACAAGAAGAAGGCGCGGCTCAATTGCATCAGCCATCTGCTGACGCGGATTCCGTACAAGGAAATCCGTCCGGCGAAGATAAAGCTGAGCCCGCGACAGAAGGACGACGGCTATGTCCGTCCGCCCAAGACCAGCCAGCACTGGGTACCGACCGTCTACTGATCTTGCACAAAGAAAAACCCCGCGAACCTGGACAGGTCCGCGGGGTCCTATATCAGCTCTTCAGCTTGGCGTTGCAGAGGCTGTAATAGCCGCCGCCCTTCTGGATCCAGCGAAGGCCGTTCAACGTACCTGCGTCCTTGTTGCCGTGGTAACCCTGCAGGCAGGTCTTCATCCGCGCCTTCGCGGGCTTTTCGGTCTTGAACTCGGCGGCGAGGGTGGTCGGGAATGTCACGCCCGCCGGCGCTACAACGGGGGCGACCGCCGCGCTGGTTTCCTTCTTCGGCTGCAGCTCGGTTTTGACCGTATCCGCGCTGGCACTCTCCGCAGCTGACGTAGCGCACTTCTCCGTGCGGAAAGCGGTCCAATCCATGCCGTTCAGAGTGCCGCCTTCCTTGGCTGTGCGATAGGCCTCGCCGCATTCCTTCATCGTCAGTGCGCTTGCAGGGGCGACGCTCCAAGCAACCCATGCCGTCACAGCCAATGCCGCCAATTTCAATCTGGACATAAGACCCTCCTGGTTGACAAAAGTTCGATGTCCTTTTGTATACTGTTTGTTCTGCATATGTTCAATTGGAATTTTTGCAAACCACCGATAAGTCTGGCAGTGGGCAGTGTGGGCGAGTAGATGACGCCGACAGCTTCCGCGATATGCAGACGCGAGCAAAGCCGGGCGTATTCGAGCGCAACAAAAAGGCCCGCGCATGTTGCGATGCGCGGGCCTTTGTCTGGAGAATATGGCTACGCGATCAGCTCTTCAGCTTGGCGTTGCAGAGACTGTAGAAGCCGCCGCCCTTCTGGATCCAGCGCAGGCCATTCAGCGTGTTGGCATCCTTGTTGGCATAGTAGAGCTCGAGGCAGGTGTGCATGCGGCCCTTGGCCGGGGTCTCGCTGGCGTATTTCTTCGAGATCGCCGTCGGGAACTTCACACCTTTGGGAGCGGTGACCGAGGGCTTCTCGGGCTCGCTGGTATAGGTCGCCTCGCTCGGAGCCGGCACGGTGTCGTCGTCATCTGCGCCGGCGCCGCATTCGGCCTTGCGGAAGTCATTCCACTTCTTGCCGCCCAGCGTGTTGGCGGTCTTGGCTGCCTGGTACTTGGCGCTGCATTCGGCCATCGTCAGGCCTTTGCCGGCGTCGGCTGCCTTGGTCGTGGCCTTGACAGGCTCAGCCGCAGCGGACGCGCCCGCGGCGCACTCGGTCTTGCGGAAGTCGTTCCACTTCACGCCGCCCAGCGTGCCGGCGGCCTTGGCCGCCTGATACTTGGCGCTGCACTCTTTCGTCGTCAGGCCCTTTGCCTCGTCGGCAGGCGCGGCAGCCGCCTTGGTCGTCGCCTTGACTGGTTCAGCCGCGGCGGACGCGCCGGCGGCGCATTCGGTCTTGCGGAAGTCGTTCCACTTCACGCCATTCAGCGTGCCGGCGGCTTTGGCCGCCTGATACTTGGCGCTGCATTCCTTTGCCGTCAGGCCAGGTGCGGCGTCAGTGGCGGCAGCCTTGGTGTCGGCCTTTGCAGCGTCGGTGGCCTTTGCCGTCTTCTTGGCTGGCTTGGTGTCGGTGGTGGTGGCGCTGGCGTCGGTGCCGCATTCTGCTTTGCGGAACTGGTTCCAGGTCGCCCCGTTCAGCGTACCGGCATCCTTTGCGGTGTTGTATTTGGTACTACACTCGGCCATGGTCAGCGCATTGGCTGGCGCCGCCAGAAACAAGGTCACGACGGCGAGACCCGTCAAAGTGGCTAGTCGGTGGATGAGCATAGCGTTTCTCCGTTGCTGCAGCCCATATATGTCCCTTGCGGATCATTAGCTCTCAACGATCGGTTGCGCCAGATGCAACTGGTGCGGATGCAGCCAGAAAGTGCATTCCTCCCGATAAGGTGATGAAATTGTTGTGTCCTGCGCCGCCGAGGCAAGCTATTCCGGGGTGAATCTTGGCCGGCCAGTGCGCCGTGGCTGGTGTATTGCCGAAACACCGTGTCGCCATGGTAAGCTGTCGAATCATCTTAACAGCCGCCACAATGATTTTCTAAGGAATCGTAATATATAATCATACAATGTGATGATCGGGTGCGGCCCAATTGTGGCACTACGGGCGGCTGAAAAACCGACGGGGATCTGGCTAGCATGGCAGGGCGTTATTTCGGCACGGACGGCATTCGCGGGCGCGCCAACAAGTTTCCGATGACGGCGGAGATCGCCATGCGGGTCGGCATGGCCGCCGGCCTGTCGTTTCAGCGCGGCAGCCATCGCCACCGTGTCGTGCTCGGCAAGGATACAAGACTTTCCGGTTATATGATCGAGAACGCGATGGTGTCGGGCCTGTGCGCCGCCGGCATGGATGTGTTCCTGCTCGGCCCCATTCCGACGCCTGCAGTCGCCATGCTGGTGCGGTCACTGCGCGCCGACATCGGCGTGATGATCTCGGCCTCGCACAATCCCTACTACGACAACGGCATCAAACTGTTCGGTCCCGATGGCTACAAGCTCTCCGACGAGATCGAGGAGCGGATCGAGGGCATGCTCGACAAGGACATCGAACTGGCGCTCGCCGATTCGGACGGGCTTGGCCGCGCCAAGCGCGTCGATGGCGTGCATGACCGCTATATCGAATTCGCCAAGCGCACTCTGCCGCGCTCGATGTCGCTTTCGGGCCTCAGGATCGTCGTCGACTGCGCCAATGGCGCTGCCTACAAGGTGGCGCCCGAGGCACTGTGGGAGCTGGGCGCCGAAGTCGTCGCCATCAATGTCGAGCCCAACGGCTTCAACATCAACAAGGAATGCGGCTCGACCCATCCGGCCGGGCTGCAGAAAAAGGTGCATGAGGTGCGTGCCGATATCGGCATCGCGCTCGATGGCGATGCCGACCGCGTCGTCATCGTCGACGAAAACGGCGCCATCGTCGATGGCGACCAGATCATGGCGCTGATCGCAGAGTCCTGGCACCAGAGCGGCCGGCTGGCCGGTGGTGGCGTCGTCTCGACGGTGATGTCCAATCTCGGCCTCGAACGCTTCCTCGGCGGCATGAACCTGCAACTGCACCGCACCAAGGTCGGCGACCGCTACGTCGTCGAGCACATGCGCGCGCACGGGCTGAATGTCGGCGGCGAACAGTCGGGCCACATCGTGCTGTCCGATTTCTCGACCACCGGCGATGGCCTGGTCTCGGCGCTGCAGGTGCTGGCCTGCATCAAGCGGCAGAACCGGCCGGTCAGCGAATTGTCGAAGAAGTTCGAGCCGGTGCCGCAACTGCTGAAGAACGTGCATATTTCCGGTGGCAAGCCGCTTGAGGAGGCGCCGGTCAAGGCGGCAATCGAAGACGCCCGCAATCGCCTCGGCAAGGCCGGGCGACTGGTCATCCGGCCCTCCGGCACAGAGCCGCTTATCCGTGTCATGGCCGAAGGCGACGACCCGCAACTGGTCGAGGCCGTCGTCAACGACATCGTCGAGGTCATTTCGGAAACGCGTAGCGCCGCCTGATCCCGGCGTGTCCAGGGGACGCGCAGCGCTGTCGGTTCGAGACGTTACAAAGCCCGCCTTCAGGCGGGCTTTTTTATCCAGTCGACGCAATACCGCGCCTTGGGCAGGCAGTGTCTTCTCGTTAAAATTGTATAGATTCGTGGTTAATCGACACGGTTAAACGCCTTTTAACCTTTGCAATTCATTATCCACAACTGAGGTCAATCACATTCGGGCGGGGTTCGATGGTCCGAGAGTTCTCAGGGGTGACAAGCATGTTCAATACAGCACGAAAGGCCCTCTTTGCCGCGCTGCTCGCGGGAATGGCCGGACCAGTATTCGCCGCCGATTTGGCGGAGCCGCAGGTCGAAGAAGCCCCGCCGCCGGTTGCCTACGAGCAGCCCGCCGATCTTGGCGGCTGGTACATTCGCGGTGACATCGACTATCACTGGTCGAAGTTCGGTGGCGGCGACTACACCACCTACAATGCGGCACCGCCCCAGCTTCCCGGCAGCTTTGCCACCGGCTCGCTGAAGAGCGCTTTCTCGGCCGGCGCCGGTGTCGGTTATCAGATCAACCAGCATTTCCGCACCGACCTGACCGCGGACTGGATGTCCAGTTCGAAATTCCGCGGCTCGACCAGCGGCTTCTGTAATACGCCCGCTCCCGGCACGCCTTGCGTTTCGACCGACACCTCGTCCTATTCGGCGCTGCTGCTTCTCGCCAACGCCTATGTCGATATCGGCACATGGCACGGTGTGACGCCCTATGTCGGCGCCGGCATCGGCGGCGCCTGGGTCAAGTGGGACACGCTGCACAACAGCGATGCCGACGGCGATTTCTTCCATAGCGGTGGAAAGGGCTGGCGCTTTGCCTATGCCGCCATGGTCGGCGCTTCCTACTGCCTGACCGACCGGGTCAAGCTCGATGTCGGCTACCGCTACAGCCACATCAATGGCGGCAAGATGTTCGAATACGCCGCCGACAGCAATGTCGGTCCGGGCTACGACCGCGGCATCAGCGTCCACGAAGTGCGCGGCGGCCTGCGCTACCAGTTCGGCAGATCGGATTGTGCCCCGGCGCCGGAGCCCTACGTCCCAGAGCCGCAGCCGATCTACACCAAGTAGTCGCTTCGAAATCCTCAAGCTTGCGAACCGCCCGGCCTTGCCGGGCGGTTTTCGTTTGAGCCGAAAGCTCATCGAAATCAATTCGGTAACTCTCCGTTATCCTTAACCGGCACTTAACCACTATGGTTAACAATGCTCTCAAACGGCGCTCGTGATTGCGATGCGCCAACTTCGGGAGCCGAGGACCATGACCTTTAGATCGCGTATCGCATTGATGCTTGCCGCAATCGTCCTTATGCCGCTGGCGCCCGTGCATGCCGCCGACTACGACCCGCCGATCTATGTCGATCAGGCACCGGACTATCAACCGGTCGAGGTCGGCTCCGGATGGTATCTGCGCGGCGATCTCGGCTATTCCTTCAGCCATCCGTTCACCGACGAAAGCAACGCGCTCGGCGTCACCAACTTCTCCCAGAGCAGCAGCCTTTTCACCGGCAGTGTCGGCATTGGCTACCATCTCAACGACTATCTTCGGCTCGAGCTGAATGGTGGAATCCTGCCGAGCAACGAGTTCGGCGACCATGCATTGGTGCCAAACGGGTGCGCCGGAACGACAAACAGTCTGTTCCCTGACGGGAGTGGCGGGTTCATCATCGTTCCGGTGGCTGCGACCCAGGACTGTATGGCATCGAACTACGGTACCAACAAAGGCTACAGCGTCATGGCCAATGGCTATGCGGACCTCGGCACCTATGTTGGTATCACTCCGTACATCGGTGGCGGCGTCGGCATCGCCTACAACAGGTATTTCAAGACCCAGGGCGAGCGCGATTGCGTTGAAATCGCCCCTGATGCGACGTCGGGCGCTGGCGGCTTCGCGTGTAACGATCCGGCCGGATACAAAGGGTCGGAAGACTCCCAGGCCAAATTCAACCTCGCCTACTCGATCGGTGCCGGCCTGTCCTATCAGGTGTCCAAGAATGTCTCGCTCGACCTTGGCTACGAGTACTTTTCGATCCCGAGCGGCAAATATGTCGCTTATGACGGCGGCGCCTTCAACATCCACAAAGGCATCAGCTATCAGACGGTCAAGCTCGGCCTGCGCTACGACCTCTGGTAGGTTTGCGGGAGCCAGATTGGAGCGGCGGGTCTTGCGGCCCGCCGTTTGCTTTTGCGCCACATGCGGCCGGTATCCTGGCCGCGACAGAAACTTTCCTCTTGACGCCTGAAGCCTGAACGCATATCGCCGTCCGTGGGCCACCCCTCCCCAACGAGGGGCCACTATCTGGAAGGATAGACCACGATGACGACGCATACGAAGCCTGGACTCCGTCCGGCAAACCCCAATTTTTCCTCAGGTCCCTGCGCAAAACGCCCCGGCTGGTCGGTCGAGGCCTTGAGAAATGCTGCGCTCGGCCGCTCCCACCGCGCCAAGATCGGCAAGACCAAGCTCGAACAGGCGATCGAGCTGACGCGCGAAATTCTCCAGGTCCCGGCAGATTATCGCATCGGCATCGTGCCGGCGTCGGATACCGGCGCCGTCGAGATGGCACTGTGGTCGCTGCTCGGCGAGCGCGGCGTCGACATGGTCGCCTGGGAGAGTTTTGGCTCCGGCTGGGTCACTGATGTGGTCAAGCAGTTGAAGCTCGCCGACGTGCGCAAGATCGAGGCTGGCTACGGCGAACTGCCTGACCTGAAAAAGATCGATTTCGACCGCGATGTCGTCTTCACCTGGAACGGCACCACGTCTGGCGTGCGCGTGCCGAACGGCAATTTCATCCCGGCCGATCGCAAGGGCCTGACCATATGCGACGCCACCTCGGCGGCGTTCGCACAAAGGCTCGATTTCCAGAAGCTGGATGTCGTCACCTTCTCCTGGCAGAAGGTGCTGGGCGGCGAGGGCGCGCACGGCATGCTGATCCTGTCGCCGCGCGCCGTCGAGCGGCTGGAGAGCTACAAGCCTGCATGGCCGCTGCCGAAAATCTTCCGCCTGACATCGGGTGGCAAGCTGATCGAAGGCATCTTCAAGGGCGAAACCATCAACACGCCTTCGATGCTGTGCGTCGAGGATTATCTCGATGCGCTTGCCTGGGCAAAGTCGATCGGCGGCCTCGAGGCCCTGATTGCTCGCGCCGACGCCAATGCCGCCGTGCTTGACGGCTTCGTCGAGAAGTCTTCGTGGCTCGGCCATCTTGCCGTCGAGCCGGCCACGCGCTCGAACACTTCGGTATGCCTGTCCTTCACCGACCCGGATATCGCGGCACTCGATGCCGACGGCCAGGCGGCTTTTGCCAAGGGGCTGGTTTCGGTGCTCGATAAGGAAGGCGTTGCCTATGACATCGGCGCCTATCGCGACGCACCGCCCGGCCTGCGCATCTGGTGCGGCGCGACGGCCGAGACGTCCGACCTCGAAGCGCTGCTGCCTTGGCTCGACTGGGCCTTTGCCGCGCAGAAGGCGTCGCTGAAAGCGGCGGCCTAATCCCTCCCCCTTGAGGGGAGGGTGGCCCGAAGGGCCGGGTGGGGTCGTCTCCACCTGGCTCCACATCCCACCGAAAGAAGATTTGGCCGAGTCCGGCCGTACCGACCCCACCCCGGCGCTACGCGCCGACCTTCCCCTCAAGGGGGAGGGACGTCAATCGCAAAGGATCACGCCAATGCCCCGCGTTCTCGTCTCAGACAAACTCTCCACCACCGCCGTGCAGATATTCAAAGACCGCGGCATCGAGGTCGACTATCTGCCCGATCTCGGCAAGGACAAGGAAAAGCTGCTCGAAGTCATCGACCAGTATGACGGTCTTGCTATCCGCTCGGCGACCAAGGTCACTGAAAAGCTGATCAACGCCGCCACCAGGCTGAAGGTCGTCGGCCGCGCCGGCATCGGTGTCGACAATGTCGACATCCCGGCGGCAAGCCGCAAGGGCATCATCGTGATGAACACGCCCTTCGGCAATTCGATCACCACCGCCGAGCATGCGGTGGCGATGATCTTCGCGCTGGCCCGCCAGATCCCGGAAGCCAACGCTTCGACCCATGCCGGCAGATGGGAAAAGAACCGCTTCATGGGGGTCGAGATCACCGGCAAGACGCTGGGTGTCATCGGCTGCGGCAATATCGGCTCGATCGTCGCCACGCGCGGCGTCGGCTTAAAGATGCATGTCGTCGCCTTCGATCCATTCCTGTCCGACAAACGCGCCGAGGAGCTTGGCGTCGACAAGGTCGAACTGGACGAGCTGTTTGCCCGCGCCGACTTCATCACCTTGCACACGCCTTTGACCGACAAGACGCGCAACATCATCGATGCCGCGGCAATCGCCAAGATGAAGACAGGCGTGCGCATCATCAACTGCGCSCGYGGCGGGCTGGTCGTCGAGGCCGATCTGGTCGCGGCGCTGAAGAGCGGCAAGGTTGCCGGCGCCGGCATCGATGTGTTCGAGGTAGAACCGGCGGACAAGAATGAACTGTTCGGCATGGAAAACGTCGTGGCGACACCGCATCTCGGCGCTTCGACCGCCGAGGCGCAGGAGAATGTGGCGCTGCAGGTCGCCGAGCAGATGGCCGACTATCTGATCAAGGGCGCGGTCTCCAACGCCATCAACATGCCGTCGATCACCGCCGAGGAAGCGCCGCGGCTAAAACCCTTCGTCAAGCTCGCCGAAGTGCTCGGCGCCTTTGTCGGCCAGGTCACCGAGGACCCGATCACGGAGGTCGAGATTCTGTTCGACGGCTCGACCGCGACGATGAACACGCGCGCGCTGATCAGCGCCACGCTTGCCGGTCTGATCCGGCCGCAGGTCTCCGACGTCAACATGGTGTCGGCGCCGATCATGGTGAAGGAACGCGGCATCATCGTTGCCGAGGTCAAGCGCGACAAGTCGGGCGTGTTCGACGGCTATATCAAGCTGACGGTCAAGACCGAGCACAAGACGCGTTCGATCGCCGGCACCTGCTTCTCCGACGGCAAGCCGCGCTTCATCCAGATCAAGGGCATCAATCTCGACGCCGAGGTCGGCCAGCACATGCTCTACACCACCAATGCCGACGCACCCGGCATCATCGGCTTGCTCGGTACGGTCTGTGGTGAGAACGGCGTCAACATCGCCAACTTCCAGCTCGGCCGCAACCGGCCCGGCGGCGACGCCATCGCGCTGCTCTATCTTGATGCACCATTCCCGGAGAATGTGCTGGAACAGGTGCGGGCGCACAAATCGATCGACTCGGCCAAGCGGCTGCAATTCGATGTCGGCGGCGTATAGGCCGGATTTGCCATGAAGGATGGAAGGGCGCGAACCCGTTTCGCGCCTTTTCGTTTTCTAGACCCTCGTTGGAGCTGCCGATGCTTCACCGCCCTGCGGCCGCTATTTTCGGCAAGGCCGATGCCGCCCAACACCAGCGCCAGCGCCGCCCCACAGCAAGGTGGTGAACAGCAGGAACAGATAGGCGTTTCGATGCATGGCGAAATCCAGCCGGAGGAAGGCATGGCGAGGGTCGCTGCCGACCTATTGCGGCTGCTCAGCCAAGTAAATGATGCGAATAGCGAAAATTGTTGTGCCTCAGGGCGTTTTCGGCTGCAAAGAATGGTCGCGCCCGCCGGGTCTTGACGTTATAGAGGCCTGTCGTTTCGAACCGTCTTCAAGCCGCCATGGCGGCATCTCAAGGGAAAAGAAACATGGCCAATGTGGTGGTCGTCGGCTCGCAGTGGGGCGACGAGGGCAAGGGCAAGATCGTCGACTGGCTTTCGGAACGCGCCGACGTTGTCGTGCGCTTCCAGGGCGGCCACAATGCCGGCCATACGCTGGTCGTCGACGGCAAGGTCTACAAACTGTCGCTGCTGCCGTCCGGCGTGGTGCGACCAGGCAAGCTGTCGATCATCGGCAATGGTGTCGTCTTCGATCCGCACGCTTTCGTCGCGGAGGTGGCGAAACTGAAGGCGCAAGGCGTCGAGGTGACACCGGACCGCCTGAAAATAGCCGAAAACACCGCGCTTATCCTGTCACTGCACCGAGAGCTGGACGGATTCCGCGAGGACGCCGCTTCCAATTCCGGGACGAAGATTGGCACGACCCGTCGCGGCATCGGCCCCGCCTATGAAGACAAGGTGGGCCGGCGCGCGGTTCGGGTAATGGATTTGGCGGATTTGGAAACGCTGCCCCTGAAGGTCGACAGGCTGCTGACGCACCACAATGCGCTGCGCCGCGGGTTGGGCCATGCCGAAGTCACGCATGATGCCATCCTGCGTGAGCTGACCTCGGTCGCGGATGAGATCCTGCCCTATATGGACCGTGTCTGGAAAATCCTCGACGACAAGCGCCGCGCCGGCGAGCGCATCCTGTTCGAGGGCGCGCAAGGCACGCTGCTCGATATCGACCATGGCACCTATCCGTTCGTCACCTCGTCCAACACCGTCGCCGGCCAGGCTTCCGCCGGTTCCGGCGTCGGTCCGGGCGCCATCGGCTATGTGCTCGGCATCACCAAGGCCTATACGACGCGTGTCGGCGAAGGCCCGTTCCCGACCGAACAAAAGAACGAGATCGGCGAGTTCCTCGGCACGCGGGGTCATGAGTTCGGCGTCGTCACCGGCCGCAAGCGCCGCTGCGGCTGGTTCGACGCGGTGCTGGTGCGCCAGGCCGTCGCCGTCAACGGCATCAAGGGCATCGCGCTGACCAAGCTCGACGTGCTCGACGGCCTCGACGAGATCAAGGTCTGCACCGGCTACCGGCTCGACGGCGAGATGATCGATTACCTGCCGGCCAGCCAGGGTGCGCAGGCGCGGGTCGAACCGGTCTACGTGACGCTGGAGGGCTGGAAAGGCACTACCGCCGGCGCCAGAAGCTGGAACGATCTGCCGGCCCAGGCGGTCAAATATGTCCGCTACATCGAGGAGCTGATCGGCGCGCCGGTCGCACTCCTTTCCACCAGCCCGGAACGGGACGACACAATACTTGTGACCGACCCGTTTCAAGACTAGTTTCTCAGCCTTTCCGGGCATCGCGGCCGATTTGCGGGGGCCGGCCCAGGAACAAAATACAGGTCGACTGAAGCATGGCAGATTTTGTTGCTGTTCTGAAAAAGACGCTCGACAATCTCGGCGAAACGACGCCGGAGGTGCGTGCCAGGGTCTATGACAAGGCCCGCTCGACCATCGCGGCCAAGCTCGCGGCCATCACGCCGCCGCCGCCGTCGTCGGTCGCCGATCGTCAGAAGCGCGCGCTGGAAGATGCGATATCGAGCGTCGAGCGGGACTACGCCAGAACCGTGCCGGCGTCCGATCCGCTGGCGGAACTGGAACACATTTTTTCCTCCATCGACCGCAACAAGAACCAGCCGAGCCACACCAGGCAGCCGGTGAAAACCGAGCCGGCCTGGCAGCCGGCGGCACCAGCTGCCAAGCCGGAGCCGAGCTGGCAGAAAGCGACTCCGGTCCCGTCGCAGAAAGCGCCTCCGGCCCCGTCGCCTTTCGACCCCGCCGACAACCGTCTTCCGGACTTCGACGCGGCGTCGAACGACAAGGGCGATGTCTTTGCCAATGACGAGGAGCCCGTTGAGAATACATTCCAGCGCCTGCGTCCGGCCGAGCGTAAGCGCAGCTATGGCGGGCTGATTGCCGCCGCCGTCGCGTTGCTGGTGATTGCCGGCGGCGGCTATGGCATCTGGCTGAACAAGGATGCGTTCGGGAAGATGTTCAGCGGCAATGGCGCCGTTGTCGCCAAGGTCGAACCGGCGAAACCCGCCCCAGCCAAACCGGCGACCACCGATGCCGCGGCACCGGCTGCTGCAGATGCCGAGGGAACGAAGTTCACCCAGCGCCTGACGCCCGAAGGTAGCGAGGTCGACCCGGGTCCGGCGGCAGGACAAAGCGGCATTGGCGAGGGCGAATCCGTCGCCGCGCTGACCACACCGCCTCCGCCCGCACCTGCGCCAGCGACGCCTGCTCCGCCTGCCGGCGATGCTGCAGCCACGGCTGCGCCAACTGCGCCGCCGCCCGCCGATGCGGCTGCCCCGGCGACGCCGCCCGCCGCGGGCGCCGCGCCGGCAACAC
>NZ_JBFUFX010000007.1:0-309891 GCF_056403215.1 Mesorhizobium sp. P2_H9
TCACAGAGGCAGGCTATCACAGAGGCAGGCTATGCGCCAACCTAGATTCATCCCGCTCTAGAGTGCAGCGGACTCTCCACCGCAGCGTAGTTCAAAAGTCACGGCATGGATCCTCGGGTCTGCGCCGCGTCGCTACGCTCCTTGCTCCGCCCGTGGATGACGAAGGGGATGGGCGCTTCGGCCAATCGCCGAGGTATGCGATCCCAGCACGCAGATATGCGTGGAACCACCAATCTGTGCCACAGATGCAATCTCAAGAAGTGCGCAGTGCTTCACCGTCCAGTGCTCCGCTACGACCCCCTGGCAATCTGCCTCGCAATCTCGCGGGCCTGCAGACCGGCGCTGTGGAAGTAGCTGGTCAGGCTCGGCCGCATGCCGATGAACCACAGGCCGGGCTGGCCGCTCGGCGTGCCGCCATTGGCTTTCGGCACGCCTTTTTGGTCGAGCACACCGAGATCGCCGACCATGGTTTCGAGCCCGGTGCGGTAGCCGGTCCCCGCGATCACCACGTCCGGCTCGATGATCGTGCCGTCACTCAGCCGGACAGCCGCGCCATCGAAGCTCGCCACCGGCGCCGCCACTGTGATACGGCCGGCCTTGAGCGCGGCGACGGCGCCGTCATCGACGGCAATGGCGATCTGCTCGGCGCCGAGCCGGCTGGCGCCGCCCTTTGGCGCCGGTGGCAGGCCGAAGCGCGAGAGATCGCCGAAGACCAGCCGCTGCGTCGCCGAGATCATCCTGTCGACGATGGGCGTCGGCAGCTGCGCCATGAAGCCGGCGAAGCGGTGCACGGCGACGCTGCCGATCCGCTTCGGCAGCAGCGACGGGCCGTGCCTCGCCGACAGCCAGACATGTTTGGTGTCGATGCCTGAGAGATGGTTGAGCACGTCGAAGCCGGAATTTCCGGCCCCGATCACCAGCACGCTTTTGCCCGAATAGTCTTCCGCCGTGCCGAAATCGGCGGCGTGGATGAGTTTGCCCCGGAAAGCTGCAGCGCCCGGCCAGTCCGGCATCCAAGGCAGGCGGTCGCGGCCGGTGGCGACGATCACATGGGCGGCGCTGCGCGGACCCGCGCTGGTGTGCACCAGCCAGCCTTGGCCATCGCCGGCGATCCGTTCGACCGCCACGCCGAATTCGACCGCAAGGCCGCGCTCGCGGGCAAAGTCCTCGAGATGGTCAACGATGACATCCTTGTGCGGGAAGGCGCCGGTGCGCGGTGGATAGGAAAGCCCCGGCAGCGCCGACAGCGCCCGGTGCGTGTTCAGATGCAGCCGCTCGTGCCGCCGCCGCCACGGTTCGGCGAGCCGCATCTCTTTCTCCAACACCACGGCAGGCACGCCGAGCCTGCCCAGCGCGTCGGCCGCAGCCAGCCCGGCCGCACCGGCGCCGATGACGATCACCGGTCCATCGGGCACCGCTTCGCTTGTCGTTGCCGCCATTCCGCCGAGATTCCCTTCCAGGTGCGCCGTGGGGCGCAGAGTGCGTCCTATATGGCACTTGCGCGATATGATCGATAATCAGGTCGCGTCAATACGACTGATTCGAGGCCGTGGGCTGGCCTCCATACCCCAAGGCACGCGAAAGCTCGACCATGCCCTCGTTGCGCATCTATTTCGACAGGCTGCTTGAAGGCGCCGCGCCCAGGGTTCCGCGCCAGGAGCTGAGCCATGTCGAGCGCCTGGCACTGGTTCGCCGGCACGGCGATTTTTCGCTCGCCTATTCCACCGCCGTACAACAAAAACTGTCCTATTTCGGCGATGCCGACGGCTACATCGCCTTCGGCACCAAGATGAAGCACCACTTCGCTCTCGGCGATCCGGTGGCGCATCCGGCCGACCGACCCGACTACATCAAGCGTTTCGTCGAAGCCGCCGGCGACCCCTGGTTCGTGCAGGTCGGCGCGGAAACCGCCCGCGTGCTCGCAGGGCTCGGCTATCAGGTCAATCGCTTCGGCATCGACACCAGGCTTGTCCTGCCCGATCACGATTTTTCCGGAAAGCGCAACGAGACCGTCCGCTATTCCGAACGCTGGCTCTCGAAAAAGGGCTTTTCCTTTGCCGAGGACAAGCGGACCATTTTCCTCGATGAGATCGCCCGGCTTTCCGAGAATTGGCGCGGCGACCGCATCGTCAAGCGCTGGGAGATGGGCTTTCTCAACCGCCCTTTCGCCGATCATCTTGGCGTCGACATGCGCCGCTTCATCCTGCACGGTCCGCAGGGGGAGCTTGTCGCTTTGCTCGACTTCGATCCGCTATTTCGCGACGGCAAGGTCATCGGCTACACCACCGCCTTCAAGCGCAAGCATATCGATGCCTCGCCGCATGCCGAAATCGGCCTGACCAAATTCGCCGTCGACCGTTTTCGCGAAGAGGGCATCTCGGTCGTCACGCTTGGCCTGTCGCCGATGGTCGACATCGAGCCGAGCGGATTTGTCGAAAGCGATTTCTGGCGCAATGCCTTCCGGCGCGCCTATGATTCGCCCTGGGTCAACCGCCGCAGGTTCAACCTGCAGGGACAGGCCGCCTTCAAGCGCCGCTACCACGGCGTCGAGGAGCCGGTCTACATCGCCTTCCGCAAGGGGACCTATGTCGAGATGCTGGGGCTGCTGCGGCTGGTCAAGGCCATCTGAGGTCAGTTCCGCAGCCGATAACCGGTCCTGAAGATCCAGGCGACGATGGTGATGCAGACCAATAGGAAAACGACGGTCATGCCGAGGCTGATGCCGACCGAGACGTCGGATTTGCCATAGAAGCTCCAGCGGAACCCGCTGATCAGATAGACGACCGGGTTGAACAGCGTCACCGTGCGCCAGATGCCGGGCAGCATGTTGATCGAATAAAAACTGCCGCCAAGGAAGGTCAGCGGCGTGATGATCAACAGCGGCACCAGCTGCAATTGCTCGAAGCTTTTCGCCCAGATGCCGATGATGAAGCCGAACAGACTGAAGGTCACCGCCGTCAGCACCAGGAAGGCGAGCATCCAGAACGGATGCAGGATGGTGAGCGGCACGAACAGCGACGCCGTCGCCAGGATGATCAGCCCAAGCACGATCGACTTGGTCGCCGCACCGCCGACATAGGCGATGACGATCTCGAGGTAGGAGACAGGCGCCGACAGCAGCTCGTAGATCGAGCCGACGAATTTCGGGAAATAGATCGCGAAGGAGGCGTTGGAGATCGACTGCGTCAGCAGCGACAGCATGATCAGCCCCGGCACGATGAAGGCGCCGTAGCTGATGCCGTCGATCTCGGTGATGCGCGACCCGATGGCCGAGCCGAAGACGACGAAATAGAGCGATGTCGAAATGACCGGCGAAATGACGCTCTGCAGCAGGGTACGCCCCGTGCGCGCCATTTCCGTCCGATAGATTGCCCATACCGCACGCAGGTTCATGGCTCTTGCCTCAAGAGATTGACGAAGATCTCCTCCAGCGAGCTGTTTTGCGTGTCGAGATCGCGAAACTGGATGCCTGATGCCTCGAGGTCGCGGATCAGCGAGGCGACGCCCGGCCGCTCTGCCTGGTCATCATAAGTGTAGGTCAGTTTTCCGCCGTCGGGCGACAGCTCCAGCGCATAGCGCGACAAGGCCTCCGGGACGGTGGCGAGCGGGCGGCGCAGTTCCAGCATCAGCTGCTTGCGGCCGAGCTTGCGCATCAGCTCGGCCTTGTCCTCGACCAGGATGATCTCGCCGCGGTTGATGACGCCGACGCGGTCGGCCATCGCTTCGGCCTCTTCGATATAGTGCGTCGTCAGGATGATGGTGACGCCGTCCTCGCGCAGCCGCCGCACCATCTCCCACATGTCCTGGCGCAATTCGACGTCGACGCCGGCCGTCGGTTCGTCAAGAAACAGCACGCGCGGCTCGTGCGACAGCGCCTTGGCGATCATCAACCGCCGCTTCATGCCGCCCGACAGCGTGATCGCCTTGGCGTCCTTCTTGTCCCACAGCGACAGGTCGCGCAGCACCTTCTCGACGAAGGCATGGTTAGCCGGCTTGCCGAACAGGCCGCGGCTGTAATTGACCGTTGCCCACACGCTCTCGAAAGCATCGATGGTCAGTTCCTGCGGCACCAGCCCGATCAGGCTGCGCGCGGCACGATAGTCCTTGCCGATGTCATGGTTGTCGACTGTCACGGTGCCCGACGAGCGGTTGACGATGCCGCAGACGATCGAGATCAGCGTCGTCTTGCCGGCGCCGTTCGGCCCGAGCAGCGCAAAGATCTCACCGCGCTCGATGTCGAGGTTGATCTCCTTCAGCGCCTTGAAGCCGGTGGCATAGGTCTTGGTGACCCCGGAAATGGAGATGATGGATGGCATGGCTGAAAACGGCTGCTTGAAAGAGGTCACCTGATATAGGTCGAATGTCGGTGCGCGCAACCGCAAGCCGATGCCGCTGCTGACAGTTCTCGACAATCGTCGTGACACGACAGCGTGCGCTGACGCTTTCCCATGATCTGCTGCGACAACGCGCCCCGCGTGACGCCACGCCGCTTTGACTGGACCGCGCCTCGCGCCTATTCTTCAGGGCATAAGAAGCAGCCGGAGCCCGCCATGGACCCGCTCATCCTGTCGCGCATCCAGTTCGGCGCGAACATCTCGTTCCACATCCTGTTTCCGACGATCACCATTGCGCTTGGCTGGGTGCTCTTGTTCTTCAAGCTGCGCTATAACGCGACAGGCGATTCCGCCTGGATGCGCGCCTATTTCACCTGGGTAAAAGTGTTCGCGCTGTCCTTTGCCATGGGTGTCGTCACCGGCGTCACCATGAGCTTCCAGTTCGGCACCAACTGGCCGGGCTACATGCAGACCGTCGGCAACATCGCCGGGCCGCTCCTCGCCTACGAGATCCTCACCGCCTTCTTCCTCGAAGCGGCCTTCCTCGGCATCATGCTGTTCGGCTTCCGCCGCGTCTCCAACCGTGTCCACACGCTGGCCACCGTGCTGGTCGCCGGCGGCACCACAGTCTCCGCCTTCTGGATCATCGCACTGAACTCCTGGATGCAGACGCCGGCCGGCTTCGAGATGCGTGGCGGCGTCGCACATGCCGTCGACTGGTGGGCGATCGTCTTCAACCCATCCATGCCCTACCGCCTCGTCCATATGCTGCTCGCCTCCGGCCTGACGGTGTCCTTCCTGATCGCCGGCCTGTCAGCGCTGCGCTATCTCACTGGCGACCGTTCGGAATCGATGTGGAAGGCGCTGCGCACTGGCGTCTTCACCGCCGCCATCCTGATCCCGATCCAGATCTTCGCCGGTGACCAGCATGGGCTCAACACGCTGGAGCATCAGCCGCAGAAGATCGCCGCCATGGAGGCCAACTGGAACACCGGCCCCAACGTGCCGCTGGTGCTGTTCGCCATTCCCGACGAGGCCACGAAAGAGAACAAATTCGAGATCGCCATCCCCGACGGCGCCAGCCTTGTGCTCAGGCACTCGACCAGCGGCGTCGTGCCGGGGCTGAACGACTATCCCGGTCTCCATCCGCCGGTCTTCCCGGTGTTCTGGGGCTTTCGCATCATGGTCGGCACCGGCATCCTGATGCTCATCGTCTCCTGGTCGGCCGCCTTCTTCCTCAAGCGCCGCCACAGCCTGCCCAAGCCGCTGGCCATGCTGATGGTGCCCATGGCGCTGTCCGGCTGGTTGGCGACGCTGGCCGGCTGGTACACCACCGAGATCGGCCGCCAGCCCTGGCTGGTTACCGGGGTGCTGAAGACCGCCGACGCCGTCGGTCCGGTCGCCGGCAGCCATGTCGCCTTCACGCTTGCCGTCTATCTCATCCTCTACGTGCTGCTGCTAATCGCCTATCTCGGCGTGCTGGTGCACCTGGCGCTGAAGGCGGCCAAGGACGGCGACAACTCGCCACTGCCGGGTGTCAGAAGCGCAGCCTTGTCGCAGCCAGCGGCTGGTGAGTGAGGAGAAAAAAGATGACAATTGACTGGCCAACCGCGCTCCCCCTCATCTTCGCCGGCCTGATGGGCCTCGCCATCCTGATTTACGTCATCCTCGATGGTTTCGATCTCGGCATCGGCATTCTCTTTGCCGCCGCCGAGGACGCCGAGCAGGACACGATGATCGCCGCCATCGGCCCGTTCTGGGATGCCAACGAGACCTGGCTGGTGCTGGCTGTCGGCCTGCTGCTGGTCGCCTTCCCGATGGCGCATGGCACCATCCTCACCGCGCTTTACATTCCGGTCTTCGTGCTGCTGGTGGGCTTGATCCTGCGTGGCGTCGCGTTCGATTTTCGCGCCAAGGTGCCGGCCGGCAAGAAGCAGCGCTGGAACCGTATCTTCTTCCTGGGTTCCATCATCGCCTCGCTGGCGCAGGGCTATATGCTCGGCGTCTATGTGCTTGGCCTCGATGTCGGCCTTGGCGGCATGGCCTTTGGCGCGCTGGTGGCGTTCTGCCTCGCCGCCGCCTATTGCGCGATGGGCGCGGCGTGGCTGATCTACAAGACGGAAGGTGAGTTGCAGAAGAAGGCGGTGCTGTGGCTGCGCACCGCCCTGGTGCTGGCCGCGCTCGGCATGGCCGCGGTGTCGCTGGCAACGCCCTTCGCCAGCCCGCGCATCTTCGCCAAATGGTTCGTCTGGCCAGAGATGCTCTATCTGTCGCCGCTGCCGATCTTCTCGGCCCTGTTGTTCGCCTGGCTGTGGCGCCAGACCTTTCATCTGCCCAAGCCCGACGACCGCCATGCGCTGACGCCGTTCCTGACGCTGGCCGCCATTTTTGCGCTCGGCTTTGCCGGCCTGGCCTGGTCGTTCTACCCGTTCGTGGTGCCGGACAAACTGACCATCTGGCAGGCTGCCTCGGCCCCCGAAAGCCTCGCCATCATCCTCGCCGGCACGGTCGTCGTGCTGCCGGTCATCATCTTCTATTCGTTCTACGCCTACCGGGTGTTCGGGGGGAAGGCGACGGATTTGACGTATGATTGAGAGGAGCAGGGAATGGGCGTTGGCGAAGAGGGTGGCGTATCCCATCGCTTCGTCATCCTAGGGCGAAGCAAGGAGCGAAGCGACGCGGCGCAGACCCTAGGATCCATGCCGTGACAGTGGTGCCGTGCTCCAGCGGTGCAAGGAACCGAGCGACTACCACCCCGTCCCGCGAAAGAGCTCGAACCACTCGGGATTGGCCGTCTCGATCAGATCGATCTTCCATTGGCGTGGCCAGCGCTTCAGCGATTTTTCGCGCTGGATGGCGTCGGTAATGTCGAAGAATTCCTCGTACCAGACCAGCCGCTGCACGCCGTAGCGGCTGGTGAAGCCTGCGCCTTGGCCTGATTTGTGCTCCGGCATGCGGCGGCCAAGATCGTTGGTGACGCCGATGTAGATCGTGCCGCGCTTCTGGCTCGCGGTCATGTAGACGTAGCCGGTCATAGCGTGAGGATAGCTGGCGATCTGCCGCGCAGCTATCCTGGACCGCTGCATCCTACGATCACCTTCACGGCATGGATCCTAGGGTCTGCGCTGCGTCGCTACGCTCCTTGCTCCGCCCTAGGATGACGAAGGGAAGGGAGGGAGGGCGTCGCTGCTCCGTATCTTCCCAAACACCTACCAAACTCAGCTCTTGCTACTCGCCGCCACCAGCACCGGCTTGTCGCTGTACAGCGCCGGGAACAGCGCCTTCAAATTCGCCACCTTGGGCAGGTCGTTGTAGACGATGTAGGGATAGGTCGGGTTCAGCGTCAGAAAATCCTGGTGATAGTCCTCGGCGGGGTAGAAGGTCTTGCCTGTCTCCAGCGTGGTGACGATCGGCTCGGCAAACACCTTGGCCTGGTCGAGCTGGGCGATGTAGCTCTGCGCGATCTTCTTTTGCGCGTCGTTTTCGGCAAAGATCGTCGAGCGGTACTGGGTGCCGCTGTCGGGGCCCTGATAGTTCAATTGCGTCGGGTTGTGCGCCACCGAGAAATACACCTGCAAGAGCTGGCCATAGGTGACCTTGGACGGCTCATAGGTGATCTCGACGGATTCGGCGTGGCCGGTGCGGCCGCTGCCGACGGTCTCGTAGACGGCGGTGTCCTTGTCGCCGCCAGTATAGCCCGACACCGCCTTGGTCACGCCCTTGACGTGCTGGAACACGCCTTGCACGCCCCAGAAGCAGCCGCCGGCGAAGATCGCCTTTTCGGTGCCGCTGGCCGCCTTCTCGTCCATCGCCGGCGGCGGGATCACCACCGCGCCCTCGGCCGAGACGGCCGGGCTCTGCCAGAAGGCAGCACCCGCCGCCGCCAGGACGAGGGCGGCGAGCGCGCCCTTGGCGAAACTCGGCGTTCTCGTCTTTGCAATGCCGGTCATGTCTGATCTCCCAAGTTGGAGTTTGATTGTACGATATATAGGTACGTCGCCGTTTCACATTGCTGTGCGCATCTGGCGCAGCGCATCGCCGACAGAAGGGACCGTCCCTGACCTGGACAGGGAACGGCCATGGCCAGGGGCGGCCGGAAGCGAACCGAGCCTATTTGGCCGGAGCCATGGCGTCGGTCGCTCCCATCGCGGGTTTCATCGCATCCGTTGCCGGTTTCATGGCGTCGGTAGCCATCGGGTCGGCCGGCTTCATCGCATTCGTCGCCATCGGATCGACAGGCTTCATCGCATCGGTCGCTGGTTTCATCGCATCGGTCGCTGGTTTCATGGCATCGGTCGCCGGTTTCATGGCGTCCGTGGCCGGCTTCATGGCATCGGTAGCCATGGCTGGCTTCATGGCATCTTCAGCGCGGGCGATGCCGCCGGCAAACAGCACCGTCGAACACAGAGCGAAAGCCATCGTCGAAAGCGTCAGGCGAGAAAGATTGGTCATGGAAGTCTCCTTGGGTTGGTGGCGCGCGGATGCGGCCGGCAGTGCGGCGCCGCTCAAGCGGCGTTGCGCAAATCTTGGGAATTAGTTGGTGGCGGCGGCCAAGATCGGTCCGCCGCCCGGCGTCTGCACCAGCACCGCGGTGCTGAGCCCACCAGACGCCGCCGGCAGCGGCAGCGACGTGGCATCGCCGCTCCAGCTGCCGATCCTTTGCAGCGCATGCACGACATTGGCGTGCGGCAGCGTGCGCCCGGTGTTTTCGCCGCGCGCCACCGGCACCTCGACGACGCCGTCCTTGTAGCGAACCAGCCAGACATCCGCCTTGCCGCCGGGCACTGAGCCGGCGCCGATGCTTATTTTCCCGCCATCAAGCGACAGCGACGGACCCTTGGCGCGGCCGCTCGAGGAAATCAGCCGCTCGATTTCGCCGGGTGCCGCA
This sequence comes from Mesorhizobium sp. P2_H9, assembly GCF_056403215.1. Taxonomy (NCBI): domain Bacteria; kingdom Pseudomonadati; phylum Pseudomonadota; class Alphaproteobacteria; order Hyphomicrobiales; family Phyllobacteriaceae; genus Mesorhizobium; species Mesorhizobium sp. P2_H9. The sequence continues at coordinate 9,223 of NZ_JBFUFX010000007.1, forward strand.
CCCACTGCATCGGCATCGCCATTGACCACCACTTGCGGCGTGAACGGGCCGGAGCGGCCGAGCGCCGGCTCATAGCTGACCTGGCGCTGGGTGAATTCCTGTTTGCCAAACGTGTCCTTCCAGCCGAGATAGTCCCAGTAGGTGACGTTGAACGACAGCGCCAGCACGTTCGGCTGGTCCTTGACCTTGATCAGATTGGCATTGGCCGGCGGGCAGGACGAGCAGCCCTGGCTGGTGAACAATTCAACCACGGTGAGCGGCTGGGCAGCGGCAGCACCCGTCGCGGCAAGCGCCATCAGGGCAGCCAGCAGCGCGCTGCGTTTGCTTTTCGATCGGGACATGGGGAAGTCTCCTGCGGCGGGGTTCATCTCCCACTTCGCCGCCGGCAGAGGCTTCGTTACATCGTTCACTGGTTTGTGATTGCGGCGCCGACGCTTCTTCCCTTCGCCCCTTGTGGGAGAAGGTGGATCGGCGCGTAGCGCCGAGACGGATGAGGGGTGTTGGACGGATCGCCGTCGCTATCAAGCTGGAGCACCCCTCATCCGTCGCCTTCGGCGACACCTTCTCCCACAAGTGGAGAAGGGAAAGAGGAGCCATTACCGCCAAGGCTGCAAGTTCACATCGCGTACATAGGCGATGATCGTATCGCAAACGGCATTCACGTCTTTCAGCACATCGTCGTTCCAGAAGCGCAACACGCGAAACCCTCTCGCCTTTAACTCAACTCCGCGCACCCGATCTGAATCAGACTCCGCATGCTGGCTGCCGTCGATTTCGACGATCAGGCCGGCTTCGAGGCAGGCGAAATCGGCGACGTATTTTCCGACAGGCACCTGGCGTCGGAATTTTATCTGGTCGAGCCTGCGGTCGCGCAGTTCACTCCATAGCTTGCCTTCTGCCTCCGTCATCTCGCGCCTGAGTGCACGGGCAAAGCTGCGTTTGGCGGGAGGGACGGGTTGATGCGGCATGGTGTGTTAGACTAACCAGCCGCCTCATTCCTTCCAACACCCCTCATCCGTCTCGGCGCTGCGCGCCGATCCACCTTCTCCCACAAGGGGAGAAGGCAAGAGGCGTCGGCACCCCGCACCGCTTGCCCCTCAACCCTGCCCCTGCTAAAGCGCGCGACATGAGCACGCCCCTCGACCACATCCGCAATTTCTCCATCGTCGCCCATATCGACCATGGCAAATCCACGCTTGCCGACCGGCTGATCCAGTCCACCGGCGGGCTGGAGCTGCGCGACATGAAGGAGCAGGTGCTGGACTCGATGGACATCGAGCGCGAGCGCGGCATCACCATCAAGGCGCAGACCGTGCGGCTGAAATACCGCGCCAACAATGGCGAGGACTATATCCTCAACCTCATCGACACGCCCGGCCATGTCGACTTCGCCTATGAAGTATCGCGCTCGCTCGCCGCCTGCGAGGGCTCGCTGCTGGTCGTCGACGCCTCGCAGGGTGTCGAGGCGCAGACGCTGGCCAATGTCTACCAGGCCATCGACAACAACCACGAGATCGTCGTGGTGCTGAACAAGGTCGACCTGCCGGCCGCCGAGCCCGAGCGCATCCGCGAGCAGGTCGAGGAAGTCATCGGCATCGACGCCTCCAACGCCGTGCTGATCTCGGCCAAGACCGGCCTCGGCATTCCGGATGTCCTGGAAGCCATCGTCAACCAATTGCCGCCGCCGCGCGAAGGCGATGCCTCAGCGCCGCTGAAGGCCATGCTGGTCGATAGCTGGTACGACGCCTATCTCGGCGTCATCGTGCTGGTCCGCGTCATCGACGGCGTTTTAAAGAAGGGCCAGACCATCCGCATGATGGGCACTGGCGCCAAGCACCTGGTCGAGCGCACCGGCGTCTTCACGCCCGCCCGCATCAATGTCGACGAGCTTGGCCCCGGCGAGTTCGGCTTCTTCACCGGCTCGATCAAGGAAGTGGCCGACACCCGCGTCGGCGACACCATCACCGAGGACAAGCGCCAGACGGCAAAGGCGCTGCCAGGCTTCAAGCCGGCGCAGCCGGTGGTGTTCTGCGGCCTGTTCCCGGTCGATGCCGCCGATTTCGAGGATCTGCGCGCCGCGGTCGGCAAGCTGCGCCTCAACGACGCCAGCTTCTCCTATGAAATGGAAACCAGCGCCGCGCTCGGCTTCGGCTATCGCTGCGGCTTCCTTGGCCTGCTGCATCTGGAAATCATCCAGGAGCGGCTGGAGCGCGAGTTCAACCTCGACCTCATCGCCACCGCCCCCAGCGTCGTCTACCGGCTGCTGCTGACCGACGGCTCGATGAAGGAACTGCACAACCCCGCCGACATGCCCGACGTGGTCAAGATATCCGCCATCGAGGAGCCGTGGATCCGCGCCACCATTTTGACGCCCGACGACTATCTCGGCGGCATCCTGAAGCTCTGCCAGGACCGGCGCGGCGTCCAGGCCGACCTGTCCTATGTCGGCAAGCGCGCCATGCTCACCTACGATTTGCCGCTCAACGAAGTCGTCTTCGATTTCTACGACCGGCTGAAGTCGATCTCCAAGGGCTACGCCTCCTTCGACTATCATTTGACCGACTACAAGGAAGGCGATCTGGTGAAGATGTCGATCCTGGTCAACGAGGAGCCGGTCGACGCGCTGTCGATGCTGGTCCACCGCACGGCGGCGGAAAAGCGCGGCCGCCAGATGTGCGAGAAGCTGAAGGAGCTGATCCCGAACCATCTGTTCAAGATCCCGATCCAGGCCGCCATCGGCGGCAAGGTCATCGCCCGCGAGACCATCTCGGCGCTGCGCAAGGATGTCACCGCCAAGTGCTACGGTGGCGACGTGAGCCGGAAGCGCAAGCTGCTCGACAAGCAGAAAGAGGGCAAGAAGCGGATGCGGCAGTTTGGGAAGGTGGATATCCCGCAGGAGGCGTTTATTCAGGCGCTGAAGATGGGGGATTGAGAAGCCGGTTGGCGCGCGCAGCGCGCCAAGTCATCGATCCGGTGGATCGATGACAGGCTTCGAAAGCGGGGGAGGTGCCGGAGGCAGCGGGCCCCCCGCCAGCGCGGCGCTGAAGCTGCACGGTGGATATTATTCGCCGGGCGGCGGCGCGGGGTGGTCTTCAGGCCCCGGCGGGGGCTCGCCCAAATCCTCGGCAATCATCGATGTTTGCGAAGATTAGCCGACCTAGCCCACCGTCTCATTCCGTCCAGCACCCCTCATCCGTCTCGGCGCTGCGCGCCGATCCACCTTCCCCCACAAGGGGGGGAAGGCAAGAAGCGCCGGCGCCCTCTTTATCGCGCCGCTTGGAGAACCTCCCATCCTGGACTATCCTTGAGCCCGGCTTGGGGGAGGTTTCGATGCGCTCCAATCTGGATATCGTCGCCGCGATCGGCCTCGCCATTGGTGGCGCTTTTGGCCTTGCCGGCACTTTTGTGGCCAGCCCGGAACTGCGCGAAACGCTGTGGACGATCGACGGCGTGGCCCTCGTGGTGGCAGCCGCACTGTTGACGATGAAGTATCAGCGGCAAGGCAATGATTGCGTCGCCGCCGGGTTCCTGACCTTCGTCGCCGGTGAGAGCCTGCTTCTGGCCGGCAATGCGGCAGGCCTCGAGGCCAGCGTTCCCTCCTATGCCGGCGGCATCTCGCTGTGGGCGGCGGCCCTTGTCCTGATCAGCGCGCCAAAAACCTTCGCCTTGTGGATGCGTCTCACCGGCCTCGTTGCCGCCCTCCTGTTTGCCGTGTCGGTGGCCAAAATCCTCTGGGGCGCGCCCTTGCTGCCGACCTCGTCGCCTCTGCCCGCCGCCGGCTATCCGTTCCTGGTGCTGACCTTCATCGGCTGGATCTGGACCTTGCTGAAGCCCGAGAGGTGAGTGAGCCCTCGCGCCATGTCCGCGCCGCTCGAAATCCACAACAGCCCCACCGGGAAGATCTTTCCCGCGATCGGGCCGTTTCTGATTGCAGCGATCTTCGGTTGCTTCGCGCTCATGGGGCTTGCGTCAGGCGCGCCGGGCCGTGGGGTGCTTTTGGTTGCGGTGCTCGCGCTTGGCTGCCTGGGATTTGGTCTGGTCATCGCGCGCGGCGCGTTCGACACCAGCGTCCAGGTGGTGCTCGATGCCGAAGGCTTTCGCGACCGGCGCGGCGGCGACGTGCTGGTGTCCTGGGAGAAGGTGCGCAGCGTCCGCCTGACCTCCGGCAAGGGCTCGGCGATGATCAGCTTCGAGCTGACCGAGCCGCCTCCTGATGCCATCCGATACGCGCCGGCCAATGTGCTCGGCCTCTTGCTGCCCTTCGGCAAGAACATCGTCCATATGGAGGTCTCCTCGCTCGACATGAGCGGCGCCGACATCATCGCGGCGATCCAGCGACTGGCGCCGCATGTGGCGGTGAATGGCTAGGTCTTCCCTTCCCCACAAGGGGGGAAGGGAAGAAGCGCCGGCGCCTCCTCATCGCGCGCCGCTTGGAGAACCTCCCATCCTGAACTATCCTCGAGCCCGGTTTTGGGGGAGGTCTCGATGCGCTCCACTCTGGATATCGTCGCCGCGATCGGCCTCGCCATTGGTGGCGCTTTTGGCCTTGCCGGCACTTTTGTGGCCAGCGCGGAACTGCGCGAAACGCTGTGGACGATCGACGGCGCAGCACTCGTGGTGGCAACCGCGCTGTTGACGATGAAATATCAGCGGCTGGGCAATGACGGCATCGCCGCCGGGTTCCTGACCTTCGTCGCCGGCGAGAGCCTGCTTTTGGCCGGCAATGCGGCAGGCCTCGAGGCCAGCGTTCCCTCCTATGCCGGCGGCATCTCGCTGTGGGCGGCGGCCCTGGTGCTGATCAGCGCGCCAAAAACCTTCGCTCTGTGGATGCGGCTCACCGGCCTCGTTGCCGCCTTTCTGTTTGCCCTGTCTGTGGGCAAAATCCTCTGGGGCGCGCCCTTGCTGCCGACCTCCTCGCCCTTGCCCGCGGCCGGCTATCCGTTCCTGGTGCTGACCTTCATCGGCTGGATCTGGACCCTATTGAAGGCCGAACGGTGAACGTAAAAAAATGTCCGCTCCCGTCGAACTCCGCAACAGCCCAACCGGCAAGATGTCTTCCGCCTTCGGGGCGCTCTTGTTTCGCGGCGATCTTCGGCTTCTACACGCTCAAGGGGCTGGTCACCGGCGCCGATGGCGGGCGGGTGCTGCTGGTGGCGCTGCTGGTGGCGCTGCTGGCGCTTGGCTTCCTCGGGTTCGGCTATTTCCTCGCGCGCGGCGCCTTCGACACTTCGGTCAAGGTCGTGCTCGATGCCAAGGGCTTTCGCGACCGTCGCCTCGGCGACGTGCTGGTGCCCTGGAACAAGGTGCAGAGCGTGCGCCTCACCTCCGGCAAGGGGTCGGGGATGGTCAATTTCGAATTGACCGAGGCGCCGCCCGACGAGATCAAATACGCGCTGGCCAATGCGCTCAACCTGATGCTGCCGTTCGGCCAGAACACCGTGCACATGGAGGTGTCTTCGCTCGACATGAGCGGCGCCGACATCATCGCGGCGATCCAGCGACTGGCGCCGCATGTGGAGGTGACGCGCTAATCTCCCCCCTCAAGGGGGAGATTACTCGCTCCTCTGCCCGTGCTCTACTCTGCCCCTCAGGGAACCCGCCACCATGATTCGCCTCATCCTCGCCGCCCTTCTCCTCACCACCTCCGCCCACGCCGCCGACATGGCCTTCTTCGTGAAGAACCTGCGGCAGCAATCGGTGGCGGTCGAGCTGTTCAGCCATGACCGCAAGACGGTGTGGCCGGGCGACGACCAGGTGTTCATGATCGAGCCGAATTCGCAGAAATCGGTGCCGATCTCCTGCAATCCGGGCGAAAACATTTGTTATGGCGCCTGGGTCAACGGCGACGACAGCATCTCCGCCGGCGTCGGCCCGGACAATGACCAACCCTGCGACAATTGCTGTTTCATCTGCGTGGAGAAGACGACGGAGACGATCGATCTGGTGCCGTAGCGCGCGGCGCGGAAGCTGCCAATCTCCCCCCTCGTGGGGGAGATGTCGCCGAAGGCGACAGAGGGGGTCGCCTCGCGTAGAGCTCCAGCCTCCATCTGCCGCAGCAGGTCGAGACCGGTCGGACCGACCCCCTCTGGCCTGCCGGCTTTCGTCGTTCGGAAAGCCAAGCAGTTGGCTTTCCGTCCGCTACGCGGACCACTCCTCAACCCCCTCAAGGAGGGAGATTCCGCGCTCGGCTGCCTTCGCCAATCACCCCGGGACTATCCCAATTCCCCTTCCGCCCTCCCACACATCGTGCAATGATTCCCCCAGCGGCCGGGGGCCGATTCTCATCCAGGGGGTTTCATGTCTTTCACATCCAAGCGCCGCATCGTCGTCGCACTCTCGCTCGCCGCGCTGTTTGCGCCGGCGGCGCACGCCGCCGACATCACCTTTGCCGTCAAGAACAGCCACCCCAACGCCATGCGCCTCGAGCTCTACAGCCAGGACCGAGACTATGTCTGGCCGGGCGACGGCAAGGATTTCTATCTCGACGACGGCGAGACCAAGCAGATCCCGCTGTCCTGCGACGAGGGCGAGTCGATCTGCTACGGCGCCTGGGTTGACGGCGACGAGCAGACCTATTGGGGCGTCGGCCCCGGCAACAAGGAAAAATGCGACGACTGCTGCTACACCTGCAATGGCGGCGAGACCGAGGAAATCGAACTGACGCCGTGAGGCGGAGCCCCTTCCTTCTCCCCCTGTGGGAGAAGGTGGATCGGCGCACAGCGCCGAGACGGATGAGGGGTGCTGGACGGGAATGAGGCGTTGGTGTCCTCTGGAACACCCCTCATCCGTCGCCTTCGGCGACACCTTCTCCCACAAGGGGAGAAGGAAGAAACAGGAGCTCACCCATGGCAGTGGTTGAAAGCGATAAGATCGACGTCGGCTTTTCCGGCAAACGCTGCATCCATTCGCGCAACTGCGTGCTGGGCAATCCGCATGTGTTCGTGCCCAATGCGCCCGGCGAGTGGATCCACCCCGATGCGGCCAGTGTCGAAAAAGTGGTGGCCATCGCCGAAAGCTGCCCGTCGGGCGCCATCACCTATGTCCGCAAGGATGGCGGGCCGCAGGAAAAGCCACCGGTGGTCAACACGGTGCGGCTTAGGGAAAACGGCCCGCTGGCCGTGCATGCCGAGATCGTGCTCAACGGCGAAACGTTCTACCGCGCCACGCTGTGCCGCTGCGGCGCCTCGCAAAACAAGCCGTTTTGCGACAACAGCCATATCAAGGCCGGCTTCACCGCCACCGGCGAGCCGCCGCTGAAGGACACGCCGGCGTTGGAGGCGAGGGACGGACCGCTCACCGTCACGCCGACGACCAACGGCTCGCTCAAGCTCGAAGGCAATGTCGAGATCGTCACCGGCACCGGCCACACCATCGACCGCACGCGCCGGGTTTTCCTCTGCCGCTGCGGCCATTCGGCGAACAAGCCGTTTTGTGACAACACGCATAAAAAGATCGGCTTCGTGGCATGAAAGGCCGTGCGCCAGCGTTAGTGTAGGATGAGGGTCTAGCGCTCAGGAGGAAATCCATCATGCGCACCATGCTCGTTCTTGCACTGCTTGCCTTTGCCATGCCCGCCTACGCCGCCAATCATGCGGTCCAGATCAAGGGCATGAAATTCAGCCCGTCGAAAATCTCGGCCGCCGTCGGCGACACGATCACCTTCACCAATGCCGACTCCATGACGCACACCGCCACCGCGCTCGACGGCTCCTTCGACACCGGCCATCTCGCCACCGGCAAGAGCGCGAAGGTCAAGATAGCGGCCGCCGGCGCCCACCCGTTCCATTGCGCGATCCACAGCTCGATGAAGGGCACGGTCACGGCGAAATAACGTGGTCTCTTCCGCTGAGGCCGAAGCTGCCAATCTCCCCCCCCTCGTGGGGGAGATGTCCGGCAGGACAGAGGGGGGCGCCATAGAGCGCCGACCTCCCCAACCACCGAGCATCGAAATGCCCCACACGCCATTGCCACCAAAACATCGCGCAAACGCGAGATCGATGCGCACCGGTTGATGGGGCTTGGCTTCCGGCGGCAATTTCCGATCGCCGGCTATATTGTCGACTTCGCGTGCCCGGAGAAGAAACTCGTCGTTGAGGTCGACGGCTCCCAGCATGCGGAAGCCGTCGCCGGCGATGAAGCAAGGACAGGGCATCTGGAACAGGATGGCTGGACCGTTCTGCGCTTCTGGAACGACGAGATCATCCGCGACATCGACAATGTCTGCCAGCATATCGTGATTGCTGCTGGGGTCGGTGAGGCGCCTTAGGTCGTGGCAAAGTGGGCGATCCTTCGCGCCCCCCTCTGGCCTGCCGGCCATCTCCCCCACGAGGGGGGAGATCGAACTCCTCCCTTGGCCCATCTCTCCCGCCTTTATCCCCAGGCCGCTATCGGCTAAGGGCGGGGACGCAAAATCTCCGGACCCGCCCTTATGACCGCCAAGACCAAACCCCTTCCCCTGTTCCTCGGCATCGACACCGGCGGCACCTACACCGATGCGGTGCTGTGGTCGGAAGCCGAGGGGCCGCACGGCAAGGTGCTGGCCAAGGCCAAGGCGCTGACCACGCGGCATGATCTCGCCGTCGGCATATCGGGCGCGGTCGACGCGGTGTTGCAGAAGGCGGGCACCGACCCGGCCGCGATAAAACTGGTGTCGATGTCGACGACGCTCGCCACCAACGCGCTGGTCGAGGGCCAGGGCGGGCGCGTGGCGCTGGTGATGATCGGCTTTGCCGAAGGCGACCTTGCCCGCGACGGGCTGAAGGCGGCGCTCGGCACCGACCCGGTGATTTTTTGCCCAGGCGGCCATGATGTGCACGGCAATGCGGCCAAGCTCGATCTGTCCGGGCTGGAAGCGGCCTTGCCGGAACTCGGCGCCTCGGTGTCGGGCTTCGCCGTCTGCGCCTATTTTGCCACCCGCAATCCGGCGCATGAGCTCGCTGCCCGCGACCTGATCCGCGAAAAGACCGGCCTGCCGGTCACCGCCAGCCACGAGCTGTCGGCCAAGCTCGGCGGTCCGCGCCGGGCGCTGACGACGCTGCTCAACGCCAGGCTGATCTCGATGATCGACCGGCTGGTGGCGGCGACCGAAGGATTTTTGGACGCCCGCAAGATCGTCGCCCCCTTGATGGTGGTGCGCGGCGACGGCGCGCTGGTCTCGGCGGCGTTTGCCCGCCAACGTCCGATCGAGACCATTCTGTCAGGTCCGGCCGCCAGCCTGGTCGGCGCCCGCCACATGACCGGGCTGGACAATGCCGTGGTCTCCGACATTGGCGGCACCACCACCGACGTTGCCGTGCTCGATGGCGGTCGCCCGCGGCTCGATCCGGAAGGCGCCACCGTCGGCGGCTTTCGCACCATGGTCGAGGCCGTCGCCATGCGCACCTTTGGCCTCGGCGGCGATTCCGAAGTGGCGCTGGAGGATGGCGCGCTCAACCCAAAAATCCTGCTCGGGCCGCGCCGCCTGGTGCCGCTGGCGCTGGCCGGCATGGTGCATGGCGCGGCGGTGACGTCAGAGCTCGAACGCCAGCTGCGCGCGCCGAATCCCGGCCGCATGGATGGCCGCCTGGCGGTGCGCACCGGCGTGCCCGACCGGCTGGCGGCAGGCCTCACCGGCGCCGAGGCAAAACTATACGAGCTGATCGGCGCCGTGCCGCTCGCCGTCGACAAATTGCTGATCTCCAACGCCCAGAACGCCACCTTGAACCGGCTGGTGTCGCGTGGGCTGGTGCATGTCGCCGGCTTTACCCCATCGGACGCCGCCCATGTACTGGGCAAGCAGGCCAACTGGGACCCGGTCACGGCCCGTCTCGGCGCTGAACTCTTCGCCCGCAAGCGCGACGGCCGCGGGCAATCCATTGCCGCCTCGCCGGAGGCCATCTCCGAACGGGTACTGACCACGCTGACGCGCCTGTCGGCCGAAGTCATCCTCGAAACCGCCTTTGCCGAGGATGGGCTGGATGGCGCGGCCACCGTCGCGCATGCGCTGGTGCAGCGCGCCGTCGATTCGCATCCCGGCATTGCTCGGCTGACCGTCGCGCTCGACCGCCCGGTCATCGGCCTCGGCGCCTCGGCGCCGCTGCACTATGCCGGCCTTGCCGAACTGGTCGGCAATGACTGCGTGGTGCCGGAGGATACCGATGTCGCCAACGCGCTCGGCGCCGTCGTCGGCCAGGTCAGGGTTTCGGCCGAGGCGCGCGTCAGCCAGCCCCAGGAAGGCCTGTTTCGCCTCGCCTCGGGCGAAACCGTGCGCGATTTCACCGACGAAGCGGCGGCGATCGCGGCCGCTGAAGCCGATGTGCGCGCCATCGTCGCGCAGCGGGCCAAGGATGCCGGCACCGACAGCGCTGAAATTGAAATCGCGACTGAATTCAAGGTCTCGACGGTCGAAGCCCAGCGCATGTTCATCGAGGCGCATGTGGTGGCGGTGGCGTCGGGAAGGCCGAGGATTGCGGTTTAGGCGCCTCTTCCTTCTCCCCGTTTCACGGGGAGAAGGTGCCCGAAGGGCGGATGAGGGGCAGCGCCAGCCAATGCGGTTTCGCGGTACGGCGCATCCAACAAACGCCGCGCCGCCCCTCATCTGGCTGCCGCCATCTTCTCCCCGTAAACGGGGCGAAGGACGCTGTCGCCACCGCCTTCGCCAACCGCCCAAAATCCCCACCTTCACCCTAAGCTGAATTGACCCTTCATCCCTGACATGCCAAAGGCCGCAAAGCCTTTCATCTGGAGAAGCCCTGATGACCGATCGCATCGAGATCGCCGGATTGCAGATTGCCCGCGCGCTTCATGACTTCGTCGTCAACGAAGCGCTGCCGGGCACCGGCATTGCGGCCGACGCTTTCTGGAGCGGTTTCTCGTCCATCGTCCATGATCTCGCCCCGAAGAACCGGGCGCTGCTCGCCAAACGCGATGCCATCCAGGAACAGATCGACGGCTGGTACCGCAGCAATGGCGCACCTAGCGACATGGAGGTCTACAAGGCCTTCCTGAAGGAGATCGGTTATCTCGTCCCCGAAGGGCCAGCCTTCTCCGTCGCGACCGAAAATGTCGACCCGGAAATCGCTGTCGTCGCCGGGCCGCAGCTGGTGGTGCCGGTGATGAATGCGCGCTATGCGCTGAATGCCGCCAATGCGCGCTGGGGTTCGCTCTATGATGCGCTCTACGGCACCGATGCCATTGCCGAGAGCGGCGGCGCCGAAAAGGGCAAGAGCTTCAACCCCGCGCGTGGCGCCAAGGTCGTCGCCTGGGCCAAGAATTTTCTCGACGAGTCGGTGCCGCTCACTCTGGGCAAATGGGCCGGCGTCAATGGGCTTACCGTCTTGGGCAGCACCTTGCGGCTCGGCTCCGGCGCCGGCGGCACCACGCTGGCCGATCCCAAACAGTTTGCCGGCTATCGCGGCGATGCCGAAAACCCGCAAGCCGTCCTGCTGGTCAAGAACGGCCTGCACATCGAAATATCAATCGACCGCGCCAATCAGATCGGCCGCACCGATCCGGCCGGCATCGCCGATGTCGTGCTGGAGTCAGCACTCACCACCATCCAGGACTGCGAGGATTCGGTCGCGGCGGTGGATGCTGACGACAAGGTCGTGGTCTACCGCAACTGGCTCGGCCTGATGAAGGGCGATCTGGCCGAAGAGATCACCAAAGGGGCCAAGACTTTTGTCCGCAAGCTCAATCCCGACCGGTCCTACACCGCGCCCAATGGCGGCCAGCTTGCCTTGCCCGGCCGCTCGTTGATGCTGGTCAGGAATGTCGGCCACCTCATGACCAATCCGGCGATATCAGACCGCGACGGCAACGAGGTGCCGGAAGGCATCATGGATGCGGCGCTGACGGCGCTGATCGCGCTGCACGATGTCGGTCCGAACGGCCGCCGCAAGAACTCCCGCGCCGGCTCGATGTATGTGGTGAAGCCCAAGATGCACGGGCCGGAAGAGGTCGCTTTCGCCGTCGAGATTTTCGACCGCGTCGAGGCCCTGCTCGGCATGGCGAAAAACACCATCAAGATGGGCATCATGGACGAGGAGCGGCGCACCACCGTCAACCTCAAGGAGGCGATCCGCGCGGCACAAGACCGGGTCGTCTTCATCAACACCGGGTTCCTCGACCGCACCGGCGACGAGATCCACACCTCGATGGAAGCCGGCCCGATGCTGCGCAAGGGCGACATGAAGCAGGCCGCCTGGATCTCCGCCTACGAGGCCTGGAATGTCGACACCGGGCTGGAATGCGGGCTGGCCGGCCACGCCCAGATCGGCAAGGGCATGTGGGCGATGCCCGATCTGATGGCGGCGATGCTGGAACAGAAGATCGCCCATCCAAAGGCCGGCGCCAACACCGCCTGGGTGCCGTCGCCGACGGCGGCGACGCTGCACGCCACGCACTACCACAAGGTCGATGTCCATGCCGTGCAGGCGGCGTTGAAGAGCCGGCCCAAGGCCAAGCTCGACGACATCTTGTCGGTGCCGGTGGTGGTGCGTCCGAACTGGACGCCCGACGAGATCCAGCGCGAGCTCGACAACAACGCGCAAGGCATTCTGGGCTATGTCGTGCGCTGGATCGAGGAAGGCGTCGGCTGCTCGAAAGTCCCCGACATCAACGATGTCGGCCTGATGGAGGACCGCGCCACGCTGCGCATCTCCTCGCAGCACATCGCCAACTGGCTGCGCCACGCCGTCTGCTCGCGCATCCAGGTGATGGATTCCCTGCAGCGCATGGCGGCCATCGTCGACCGCCAGAATGTCGGCGATCCCCATTACCGCCCGATGGCGCCCGACTTCGACAACTCCGTCGCCTTCCAGGCCGCCTGCGACCTGGTGTTCAAGGGCAGTGTCCAGCCGAATGGCTATACGGAGCCGGTGTTGCACGCGCGGCGGCTGCAGCTGAAGGCGCAGCAGGGTCCCGCATAGACGGCCCTCCGAGGCAATCTCCGATGGCGGAATCCCCCATGGCTTCTCGCCTCATGCAGGCGCGATCGAGCGCGACATGAAGATGTCGGTATGCCTGACATGCTCCGGGGTTTCGCGAAAGGGCGGGCAAGACCTGAAGCCGAACGACTCGTACACGGCGATGGCATTTGTCATGTAGAAGGTGGTGTGGATCAGCACGGTCCGGCTGCGCCCCTTCTCGATCTCCGCCAACACAGTTCCCATCAGGGCTCGGCCGATCCCCTTTCCGCGGAACGCTTCATCGACAAAGAACCGATGAAGCTCCACCCTCTTGTCGTCGAACGGGTCGAAGGCGAGGCAGCCCGCCGGCAGGCCCTCCGATCGTGCAATGAAGGCCACGGCATCCGGCGCGCCGAACGTCGCCGCCAGCAGATGGCCGCTTGTTTCCGGATGAAAGAGCGCCCTCACAGCCTCCTCCGAGACGCCGTGGGGCACCGAAGCGTCGACATCCCATTGCGCAAGCTTGCGGCAGAGCCCTGCCAAGGTCTCGAAGTCTTCGGCGCTACGCGCCGGCGAAACCGAAATCATCCCCCAAGCCCTCGGTTGATTACATCGCTGCGACGACCGTCAGGCGCGAAACCCCAACGTCTTGCAATCGTACGTCCAGCGACCGGCAGGAGTCTACGCCGCCTGCGCCACGCGCTCCGACATCATGCGATAGGAAATCGCCTCGGCCAGATGAATGCGGCCGACCGTTTCGCTGGCTTCGAGATCGGCCAGCGTGCGCGCCACCTTCAGCACCCGGTGGTAGGCCCGCGCGGAAAAGCCGAGTTTTTCGCTGGCATCCCTGAGCAGTGACAGGCCGGCTGCATCCGGCATCGCGATCTCCTCGATGACGGAAGGCGAGCAGTGTGCATTGGTGGTGGCGAGGGTAGCGCCCAGGCGCTCAAAGCGTTCGCGCTGGATGGTGCGGGCGCGGGCGACGCGCAGCGCCACGGCAGCACTCTTCTCCGCCCGGTCCGGCCGGATCAGATCGCTGGCCGAGACCGCCGGCACCTCGATGCGGAGATCGATGCGGTCGAGCAGCGGGCCGGAAATGCGCGCCTGGTAGTCGGTGCGGCAGCGCTCGCCGCGCAGGCAGCGATAGCCGGGCTCGCCGGCCATGCCGCAGCGGCACGGGTTCATCGCCGCCACCAGCTGGATGCGCGCCGGATAGGTGACGCGGTGGTTGGCGCGCGCGATCATGCAGTCGCCGGTCTCCAGCGGCTGGCGCAGCGCATCCAGTGTCTGAGGCGTGAATTCGGGAAACTCGTCGAGGAACAGCACGCCGTGATGGGCAAGTGACACTTCGCCCGGCCGTGCCCTGAGGCCGCCGCCCACCATCGCCGCCATCGAGGCCGAATGGTGCGGCGCGCGGAACGGCCGCCGGTCGGTCAGCTTGCCCTCGCCGAGTTCGCCGGCCACCGAGGCGATCATCGAGACTTCCAAAAGCTCCTTCGGCGCCAGCGGCGGCAGGATCGACGGCAGCCGCTGCGCCAGCATCGATTTGCCCGAGCCTGGAGGGCCGACCATCAGCAAATTGTGGCCGCCGGCCGCCGCCACTTCCAGCGCCCGCTTGGCGGTCTCCTGGCCCTTGATGTCGGAGACGTCGGGCAGGTCGCGCGCCGAGGCATGGATGCCGGCCTCCGGCCGCGACAGCACCTGCGTGCCGCGAAAATGATTGGCAATGGCGATCAGGCTGCGCGGCGCCAATATGTCGAAATCCTTGCCCGCCCAGGCCGCTTCCGGTCCGCACGCGAACGGGCAGATCAGGCCTTTCCCCTCGGCATTGGCGCCGATCGCCGCCGGCAGCGCGCCGGCGACAGCGGCAATGGTGCCGTCGAGCGACAATTCTCCAAGCACGACATAGCCGGCCAGCATGTCGCCCGGAATGGCGCCAAGCGCCGCCATCAGGCCGAGCGCGATCGGCAGATCGTAATGGCTGCCTTCCTTGGGCAGGTCGGCCGGCGCCAGATTGACCGTCACCTTCTTCGACGGCATCGACAGGCCCGACGCATGCAGTGCCGCCTGCACCCGTTCGCGGCTTTCGGCCACCGCCTTGTCGGCCAGGCCGACAATATGCATGTTGACCTTGCCCGGCGCGATCATCACCTGGACATCGACCGGCACGGCCTCGATGCCCTGGAAAGCCACCGTGCGAACCCGCGCCACCATCTTTGCTCTGCCCCCGGACCTGACTCGCTCTAAGCCAGTGCAATCAGACCGTGAGCGACGTCAGACAAGACAAGCACAGATTTCTGAATTGATCAAGAACATTACAGGAACATAGGGTCGCTGTCGCCTCCCGACGAATGTTACGGCAGTGCGCAGAACTCCATGGAACTGTCTCCGTCCGAGACGGAATTAACCACATGGAGAAAGGCGAAGGGGTTTGTCACCGACCCGGCGCGCATACCATGTTATGTTGGAATCGGGGGACATCCGCAGAGCGTCCAGGCGCAAAGGCGAGGAAGACAAGGATGCCGACCTTAAGCAATGGCAGTGAACTCACCGTATGGAAAGAACCCGACAATCCCAATCCAAGCCCTGACGCTGTCCTTTTCAGCATTGCGGAAACCGACGGCGATGTCATCGGACCGATAGGGGCAAAGCCGGATTTCCCGTTCGGTGGGATCGATCTGGCTTCGGTCGATGTCTTCGAAGGCTTCTTTACCATCACCAGCTTCACCCATGAGGGCAGGACCGAGACCTGGACGACGGTGGAAACGCAGGTCTTCGACAATGAAGGCAATCTTATCCGCACCGTGTCCGACCAGGCGGCCTTCCTGTCGGCCCGGATCGTCTCGGTCAACGCCGCCAGCCCAGACACCCTCACGGTGACATGGATCGGGGCGAACGACTATTTCGGCGGCGAAAACACGCAGTACGGCCTGCATCAGATCATCCTGGAAGACGGTACGCTTCAGCCCGACACTTTCGTCAATCATGCGCCCACGGCCGCCAATCTGAATGTGTCGGTTTCGCAGGGGCAATTTCTCGACGACGTCAAATTCAGCGTGGCCGATGCCGACTACGATCTCTTGAGCTTTGTCGTCCTGGACGGACCGGATCACGGCAGTTTTGAGCAGAGCACGCGTTTCGACGGCAACTACTACCCGTTTCACCAAGGTCACGTCGGCACCAGCCTGCATTATCACACAGACTTTCTGAGCGGAAATCTGTTCGACTACACGCCCGAGGCCGGCTTCGTCGGCACCGACAGCTTTACGGTCTACGCCACGGACGGCCAGGGCAACAGCAATGTGGCGACGATCACGATCACGGTCACACCACCGGCCGAATCCATCACGCTGACCGACGCCACGAACATCGTGAGCTATGGAAACTACGATCGTGCGGTGATCATCGACGGGCTGGGTGGTGGCGACCGCATCACCGGCACCTCGTTCAACGATACACTCGACGGTGGTGCCGGCCACGACCAGCTGTTCGGCGGTGCCGGCGCCGACACGATCATCGGCGGCGCTGGGACCGACTGGCTGAAGGGCGACGCCGGCAATGACGAGATCAGCGGCGGTGCGGGCACCGACGGCATTCGTGGTGACGCGGGCGACGATTTCCTCGACGGCGGCGCCGGCTCCGACGACCTGCGGGGCGGCGCTGGCGACGACATCCTCAATGGCGGTGTCGGCCGCGACCGGCTGGCCGGCGACGCCGGCAGGGATGTCTTCGTGTTCGACGCGCTTGGGCCGGCGAATTACGACAGCATCGCCGACTTCAATGCGCAAGATGATGTGTTCCGGCTGGACAGCTCCGTATTCGTCGGGCTGTCGGCCGGCCCGCTTTTCGGCGCGGTCTTCGCGATCGGCAAGACGGCCATCGATGACAGCGACCACATCATTTACGACGACGCGACAGGCGACGTGCTGTTCGATGTGGACGGGGCGGGCGGCGCGTCGGCTGTCAAGTTCGCCGCCGTAAGCCCGGGCACCTGGCTTACCGCGGACGATTTCTTCGTGATCTAGACGCTGTGGGGCGGCAATGCAGCGCCCTGCGCCGGCCATTCTCCGGCAGCTTAAGCGCCGCCTAATGTATGGAAACGCGCGGCGTCCGTTTGAAGAACCAACCGTGATTTCACAAAAGGCGGCTACGCCTTTTGGTGGCTGATCTACCCACAATCGCCTAGCGTCCTCGCGCCTCGAAGGCTACGCGCCGAACTGAGGCGTCAGAGCCAAGGAGTCGATATCGCTATTTTAGCAATCGCTTATAGATTGGCTCCAAACGTGATATGAATCCGGCCGCGGTTCCGACAATCGCAGCGTCAGGCTCCGCGTCAAGCGTAGGGAGGATGACATGGCCGAAGGTGCAATGAACGTCACGAAACTGGCATCCAAGTCTCACAACAACCCGGATGAAGTTCGCTCGCCCAACAAGACACGCGTCGAAGTGGTGCGGCTTCCCGGCTTTACACTCGGGCGGCTCAACATGGAGCCAGGATGGAAATGGTCCGAATGTGTAAAGCCGGTCGTCAAGACGGACAGCTGTCAGGTCTCGCATGTCGGCTACGTCGTGTCCGGAACCATCACCGTCAAAATGAATGACGGCACCCAGAAAACGTTCGAACAGGGCACGTCCTATACAATTCCGCCCGGCCACGACGCCTGGGTGGAAGGCAAAGAGCGGTTCGTGTGCATCGAAGTCATGAGCGCCGAGCAGTACGCCAAACCGGCTTAGGGTCCTATTTTCTCCGTTTGTCCTCGACCGCGTCCCAGAACAGGCTGGCGATATCGGCGCCGCCAAAACGCCTGACCTCGCGCACGCCCGTCGGCGAGGTCACGTTGATCTCGGTCATGTAGTCGCCGATGACGTCGATGCCGACCAGGATAAAACCGCGCGCCTTCAGCGACGGGCCGATGCGGGCGCAGATTTCGCGTTCGCGCGCCGTCAGCTCGGTTTTCTCCGCGCGGCCGCCGACATGCATGTTGGAGCGCGAATCGTGCTCGGCCGGCACCCGGTTGATGGCGCCCACCGGCTCGCCGTCGATCAGGATGATACGCTTGTCGCCCTTGCGCACTTCCTTGAGATAACGTTGCACGATATAGGGCTCGCGGAACATCTGGCCGAACATTTCGAGCAGCGAGGCGAGGTTGCGGTCGGCCTCGTGCAGATGGAAGATACCGGCGCCGCCATTGCCGTAGAGCGGCTTGACGATGATGTCGCCGAATTCCTTGCGAAAGGCCGCGACTTCCAGCGGATCCTTCGTGATCACCGTCTCCGGCATCAGGTCCGGGAATTCGGTGACGAAGATCTTTTCCGGGCTGTTGCGCACCCAGGCCGGGTCGTTGACCACCAATGTCTTGGGGTGGACGCGCTCGAGGATATGCGTGGTGGTGATGTAGTTCATGTCGAAGGGCGGGTCCTGCCTAAGCAGGATGACATCCATCTCCGACAGATCGGTGCGCACCTTCTCGCCCAGCGAGAAATGGTTGCCCTTCTCGTCGCGGACTTTCATCTCCTCGATGCGCGCGAACACCTTGCCGTCGCGCATCGACAGCCGGTCCGGCGTGTAGTGGAAGAGCTGATGGCCGCGCCGCTGCGCTTCCAGCGACAGCGCAAACGAGGTGTCGCCGGCGATCGAAACGGTGGAGATATGGTCCATCTGGACGGCGATCTTCAACTTCATGGCAGGTCTCCGGCAGCGCGATGGGCGGCTGTCTTGCCTGTACAGCCTCGCCGTGCGTCTGCCAATCGCCACATTTTGAAGATTGGCATCAGCGCGCCGCAACCGGCCAGTTGAAGACAAGGCGAGGCTGCGCGTCATCGTTTTCTTAAGCCTTGCCGTGCAAGGGTAAGCGCCGAATTGCCCGCCGGAGATGCGTCCGCGCAGGGCCCTCGATGGAACAACGACCATGAACGCCGTCACCGCCATCCGCGCCGCCTCGGCCAGGGAACTCGAACTCACCATCCTCATGCCGTGCCTCAACGAGGCCGAGACGCTCGCCGTCTGCATCGGCAAGGCGAAGGCCTTTCTCGACAAATCAGGGATCTCCGGCGAGGTGCTGATCGCCGACAATGGCAGTAGCGACGGCTCGCAGGACATCGCCGCCGCGATCGGCGCCCGTGTCGTGCCCGTGCCCCAGAAGGGCTATGGCGCGGCCCTGCTCGGCGGCATCGCCGCCGCCAAGGGCCGCTTCATCATCATGGGCGATGCCGACGACAGCTATGATTTCGGCGCACTGGAAGCCTTCGTCACGCGGCTGCGCGACGGCGCCGATCTGGTCATGGGCAATCGCTTCCAGGGTGGCATCGAGCCCGGCGCCATGCCGCCGCTGCACCGCTATCTCGGCAATCCGGTGCTGAGCTTTGTCGGTCGGCTGTTCTTCCGCATCAAGACCGGCGATTTCCATTGCGGCCTGCGCGGTTTCAATGCCGAAAGCATCCGCAAGCTCGACCTGCAGACGACCGGCATGGAATTCGCCTCGGAGATGGTGGTGCGCGGCGCGCTGGCCGGCCTGCGCATCGAGGAGGTGCCGACCACGCTGAAGCCCGACGGCCGCAGTCGGCCGCCGCATCTCAGGACCTGGCGCGACGGCTGGCGGCATCTGAAGTTCCTGCTGGTCTACAATCCGCGCTGGATGTTCTTCATCCCGGGCGCGGTACTCGGCGGCCTTGGCCTCCTGTTTGCGGCACTGCTGGTGTTCGGGCCGCTGCGGGTGATCGACAATCTGTCGCTCGACCTCAACACCTTCGTCGCCGCCTGTTTCATGGTCGTCACCGGCGTCCAGCTCATCACCTTCGGCGCCATTTCGCGCTATTATGCCGAGATCACCGGCATTCTGCCGCCAAGCCACCGTTCCGGCTGGCTGGCCAGAACCATCAGCACCGACCGTCTGGCCGCCAATGCCGGCATCTGCTTTGCCGGCGGCGCGCTGTTCTTCTTCTATGCCGTGGCGCGCTGGGCGCATCTCGGCTTCGGCCCACTCAACGATTCCGAGATACCGCGCATCGTCGTGCTCGGCCTCAGCCTGATCGTCATTTCGTTCCAGGCCTTCTTCTCAGCCTTCCTGCTGGGGGTCCTGGAGATACCGGTCAAACGGTTGAAGGCGGGTCAGGCCAGCCCTTCGGGCGACACCGTCGCACCTGCTGAAAAATGAACGGGCTGGCGCGAAAATTCGCCGCGGTACGGTTTGTCCGCTTCGCCGTGGTCGGCGTTGGCGCGGCGCTGCTGTTCTTCTTCCTGTCGTGGGCCCTGGTTTCGGCCGGCATGCCGCCCTTTGCCGGAAGCGTCATCGCCTATGGGCTGGCCTTCATCGTCGCCTATTCGGCGCAACGCGGCTGGACGTTCGAGGGACAGCACGACCATGGCCGTGCGTTGCCACGCTATCTCGTCACCCAGCTGGTCTGCGCGCTGTTTGCCGGCCTGTCCGCCCATGTCGCGGTGTCGATATTTTCAGCGTCGCCGCTGGTCATGTCAGCCATCATCACGCTCGCCGCAGGCGCAGCGAGCTATGTACTGTCATCGCTCTGGGTGTTTCGCGACGATCAACGAGCCGCGTGAGGGCGTTCGACCGCAGCCTGCGGATTACCGCAGCAATGCGACGAAGTGCAGACCCCGGTCGAACAGGAGGTTGGCCGGGAAGGGATACAGCGCCAGGTTTTCGCGCCAGCTTTGGGCCTTGATCCCGACCTGACCGAAAATCGCCTCCCATTCCTGCCTGGACAGATAGTTGTACGGCAGCCGCACATCGTGGCCCTTGTTTCCCACCCAGTCCATGAACCTGAGTGTGCTGTGGGCGAAGGGTCCGTCCCGCAGATGGTCCTTGATGACGACGCCCTTGCGGGCGACCCTTGCGGCCTCGGCGACAAGATGGCCGGGATTGTCCGTGTGGTGCAGAACGTCGACGATCGTCACCCAGTCGAACGACCCGGAAGCCGCCGGTATCGTCGTGCCGTCGAAAATCTCCACGGGGATGGCCGTACGCGGGCGCAGAAAAACATCGATCCCGCGAAACGTCAGCCCGGGTTTCCTGTCCATCACCGCCTTGGCGAGCGAGCCATCGCCGCAGCCGAGATCGAGAACGGTGCCTTCAGCGCCCAGCACGGCGCCGACATGTTCGGAAAGGACCCGGATGCGGCGTTGAAACACTGCCCGGCCGTGCGCCGCGTTCAGGATCTTCTTTTCGACCGCCATAACACTCATGCCAATATCCACGACCGAATTGCCATTCATTGTCTGTTCGGGACCATATCCCGTGAATGGCAAACAAAGCGTTTCGCGACATGGATCGCCTTTCGCACGGCCGGCTTAAGGTTTGCGCAGTGAGTTCGCGCTAGGTTTCCTCTCGCCAAAGAGAGCAAGCAAAGGCCGTCCCGTGTCCCCTGTCGATGCCAAGATGTCCGTCAAAGCCACGCCACGCCCGTCATGGCGCAACGACCTCGCGCTTGCGCTCATCGCCGCGCTGGTGATGGTTGCCGTCAGCGCCAGCGGCGGTTTCCGCGAACTGACCAATGCCGGCGGCGACAATGACAGTCTGCTGCGTCTGGTCGAGGTTCGCGACCTGCTGGCCGGGCAGGGCTGGTTCGACCTGCATCAGTACAGGATGGGCCTTGAAGGCGGCTTCGTCATGCACTGGTCGCGGCTGGTCGACGCACCGCTCGCCGCCATCATCCTCCTGGCCTCGGCCCTGACCGGCAGCATGGCCATGGCCGAAGCCATCGCGCAGGTGCTGTGGCCGGCGCTGCTGTTCTGTCTGGCCGTGTTCTTCACCGTCCGCGCGGCGCGCGGTTTCGCCGGCCCGGGCGCCGTGCTGCCGGCTGCCGTCATCGGCGCCTCGGCGCTGCACTTCATCGGCGTCTTTTCGCCGGGCGCGCTCGATCATCACAATGTCCAGCTGACGCTGACCATGGCCAGCCTGAGCTTGCTGCTCGAGGCACCCGCACGGCGGTGGGCGGCGCTGTTTTCGGGCCTGTGCGCGGCGCTGACGCTGGCTGTCGGCATGGAAACCGCACCCTATGTCGCCACCATCGGCGCCTGCATAGCCATATTGTTTGCCGTCGACCCCGACGGCGAACGTCGGATCGCCAGGGATTTTGGCCTCGGCTTTGCCGGCGTCTCAGCGCTGGTGTTCGTCACCACCATCCAGCCATCGGCCTGGGGCCAGGCGCAATGCGATGCCTTCTCGACCGTGCAGTTCGTCGTGGCAGTGATCGCTGGAACCGGTCTCGCGACCATCGTTTCGGTCGATGCGGCCGGCCGCACGCGCCTGCGGCGGCTGATCTCGCTCGGCCTGCTTGCCGTCGTGCTGGGCGCTGTCGTGGTGGCGCTGTTTCCGCAATGCCTGGCAGCTCCCTATGCCAACCTCGATCCGCGCCTCAAGGAATTGTGGCTCGATCACATCGACGAGGCGCAGTCGCTGTTCAAACTAGTCGTCTACGATCCGGCCCGGGTGGTGGCGCGCTATGTCACGCCGCTGCTGGCGATCGCCCTGATGGCGCTTCGGCTTCGGCGCGGACCCTGGCGGCGGCAGGACAGCCT
Source organism: Mesorhizobium sp. P2_H9 (assembly GCF_056403215.1). Taxonomy (NCBI): domain Bacteria; kingdom Pseudomonadati; phylum Pseudomonadota; class Alphaproteobacteria; order Hyphomicrobiales; family Phyllobacteriaceae; genus Mesorhizobium; species Mesorhizobium sp. P2_H9. The sequence goes on from NZ_JBFUFX010000007.1 coordinate 31,645, forward strand.
CGTCGGCGCGCTGCTTGTCGGGGCGTTCATCGTCAGCGTCTGGCAGGTGCGCGGCTCGAGCTTCTCCATCGCCTTTGCCGTCATCCCGCTGTCGGCATGGGTCGCCACATGGCGCGAGCGCGCCAGAACCAGCCCCTCGCGCGGCGTCTCGCTGCGCATGGCCGCGGTTTGGCTGGTGTCGGTGAATGCCGTCTGGACCGGCGCCGCCGCCGCGACCTCGACCGCCTTCGACGCCAACAAGGCGACCGTCAAGGACGCCCGCATCGACGCGGCCTGCGAGGCCAAGGCATCGTTCGCCGCGCTGGCCCGGCAGCCCGACACCGCCGTGCTCGCCATTTCCAACCTCGGCTCGCCGATCCTGGCCTATTCCGGCCATCGCGTCTTTGCCGGCCTCTATCACCGCAACATCGCCGGCGCCCTGCTTGCGCTCGATGCCTTCATGGGGTCAGCCACTGACGCCAGGGCAATCGTGGCGGCGCACCATGTCGGCCTGGTGGCGCTGTGCCGTGGCAGCCCGGAAAGCGAGCTTCTCGCCGCCAGGGCGCCGCAAGGTTTTCTCGCCGGGCTGATGCACGACAATGTGCCGGAATGGCTCGAGCCGGTAATGGAGACCAAGGGAGCCCCCGTCGAACTCTATCGTGTCCGGCAAGGTGCCTGAAGGCATCCGTCCCTGAAAAGGGGCGGGACATTTCATACCATCGGCAGCCTTTTTCGACGAAAAAATCGATTTCGCGATACGTTTCCTAAAGGGTTTGCTGGCAATCTGGATATAAATTCCGATATTCAAAACAGGGACACCGATGCAAACGACGTTTGGCACCGGGCAGGCAAGCAGGGAAAGCTCGGATCAGGCCTTCACGGATCCGTTGACCGGACTTGGCAATCACCGCCGCTTCTTCGACAAGGTCGACCGCCTGATCAGCGATCGGTCCGAGGACCCGGCGCCGTTCACCGTCGGCATTCTCGATCTTGATGGCTTCAAGCCGATCAACGACCTGTTCGGGCACAAGGCCGGCGACGATATCCTGATCCAGGTGGCGATGCGGCTGCGCGCCTCGATGGACAGCTATTCCACCGTCTGCCGCATCGGCGCCGACGAATTCGCCTTCCTCTATCCGATGGTGTTCTCAGAAGACGCCGCGGCTGAAAAGTCGCGCATGCTGATCGAGATCCTTTCGGCGCCCTATGATGTCGGTGAACGCACCGCCAGGCTTTCGGCCTCGGTAGGCTGCTCGCTGTTCTATTCGGGCGACGAAACCACGGAAATTCTGGTCAACAAGGCCGAAACGGCTCTCTATCATGCCAAGCGTTCGGGCCGCGGCCGGGTTGTCGTCTACACCCGCGAGATGGAGGAAGCGGCCAAGCGCGTCACCCGCATCGAGCAGGCGCTGCGCCGCGCCGTCTCTGCCGGCGAGGTCGAGCCGCATTTCCAGCCCATCGTCGATTTGAACACCCGCCGCACCATCGGCTTCGAGACGCTGGCGCGCTGGACCGATCGCGACCTCGGCTCGGTGCCGCCGACGGTCTTCATCCCCATCGCCGAGGAGCGCGGCATCATCGGCCCGCTGTCGCAGCTGGTGCTGCGCAAGGCGACCGAAGCCGCGCGCAACTGGCCGAAGGACCTGTTCCTGTCCTTCAACCTGTCGCCCTCGCAGCTCGTCGACCAGAACACCGGCCTGCACATATTGGCCATCCTCGACCGCAGCGGTTTCGACCCCCGCCGGCTGGAGATCGAGATCACCGAGACCGGCCTGATGAACGACCCGGCCTCGGCCGAGAAGATCGTCGAGGATCTGCGCCGCGTCGGCATCCGCGTCTCGCTCGACGATTTCGGCACCGGCCAGTCCTCGCTCGGGCGGTTGCGCGAATTCCATTTCGACAAGCTCAAGATCGACCGCGCCTTCGTCTCCTCCATTCTCGACGACCGTCCGTCCGAACACATCATCCGCGCTATTCTCGCAATGTGCGAGGGGCTCGGCATGGACGTCGTCGCCGAAGGCATCGAACAGGAAGCGCAGGCCGACCGCCTCGTCCAGTTCGGCTGCGCCGGTGGCCAGGGCTATCTGTTCGGCAGGCCGGCCGATGCCGACGCCACGCTCGGCTACCTCCGCGATTCCTATCGCGGCGCCTCGCACGCCAAGGCAGTCTGACCGGCGAGCTCGACGCCGTCAGCATTCGCACCGCACGCCCGGTGTGGCGCATTGTCGTTTTGTCTGACATATGCCCGCAAATCCGACGTTTCGCCCTTGCCCACACGACGTGTCTGGCTAGGATGCGCGCCGATCAGGCTGGGAGAGAACAGATATGATGCCATCGGCGGATTTTGCCGACCTTAGGGGAGCCTCGGTGCTGATCACCGGTGGCGGCTCCGGCATTGGCGCGGCGTTGACCGAAGGCTTCGTTCGCCAGGGCGCGAAAGTCGCCTTCATCGACATCGCCGATGGCCCGAGCACGGCACTTGCCGACCGTGTGGAGAAGGAGACCGGCTTTCGGCCGCTCTACTTCAAGACCGATCTGCGCGACGTCGAGGCGCTGCGCGCTTCAGCCGCCAGCGCTGCCGCGGCGCATGGCGATGTTACCGTGCTCGTCAACAATGCCGCGTGGGACGAACGCCACGCCGTCGAAGACGTGACGGTCGAGTTCTGGGACAACAACCAAGCCATCAATCTCAGGCCGCATTTCTTCACCGCGCAAGCGGTGGCGCCAGGCATGAGGCGGGCCGGCGGCGGCTCGATCATCAACTTCACCTCGACATCCTACTTGATCAATCACCCCGACATGCCGGCCTACACCGCCGCCAAGGCCGGTATCCTTGGCCTCACCAAGGGCCTCGCCGGCAAGCTTGGCGTGGACGGCATTCGCGTCAACGCCATCGCACCTGGCTGGGTCATCACTGAGCGTCAGAAGGAGCTCTGGGTGACCGAACAGGCGCTCGCCGCCCATGTCGCCAAGCAGTGCATCAAGCAGGTGATGCTGCCCGAAGACATCGTCGGAACGGTGCTGTTCCTGGCGTCGGATGCCTCGCGCATGCTGACCGCGCAGATGCTGATCGTAGATGGAGGCTTCCTGTGAGCCAGGTTCCGGCAAGCAAGGTGCCTGCTGTCGCCGCCGTCGACTGGGGCACCACCCGCATGCGGGTCTGGCTGGTCGACGCCGCCGGAAAGGTTCTTGCCGAACGCCGCGGCGATGACGGGCTGATCACCGCGCAGCAGAAGGGCTTTTCGACAATTCTCGAAGGCCATCTGGCGGCCCTGGGTGCGCCCGAAGCGCTGCCCGTCATCATCTGCGGCATGGCCGGCTCCCGCCAGGGCTGGCTCGAGGCGCCCTACGTCACCGTGCCGTCGCCGCTCAATGCCATCCTTGCCGGCGCCGCCAAAGTTCCCGGTCAGCATCGCGACATCCGCATCGTGCCGGGGCTCGCCCAGCGCCAGATCGACGCGCCGGATGTCATGCGCGGCGAGGAAACCCAGCTTGCCGGCGCTGGTTTGCCGGCAAAGGGTCGCCAGCTCGTCTGCATGCCGGGCACGCATTCGAAATGGGTGCTGGTCGAGGACGGCACGGTCGCCGGTTTCGGCACCTGGCCGACCGGCGAACTGTTTTCGGTGCTGGCCGCGCATTCGATCCTGCGTCATTCGCTGGGCGAGCAGCCGAAGCCGGTCACATCGGACAATCCGTTTTTCCAGGACTGGTGCCGCAAGGCGCTGGCCGAGGGTGGCGATGTCACGTCCAAACTGTTTTCCATCCGCGCCGCCGGCCTGCTGCAGGATCTGAAGCCTGACGATGCCGCGGCCTGTCTCTCCGGCCTGCTGATCGGCGGCGAGATCGCCTCGGCAAACCGCCGCTATGGCGCAAATGCCGCGCCCGTCGTGCTGATTGCTTCCGGTGCACTGGGTACGCTTTATACTGAGGCTCTTGGCCTGGCCGGGCTTGCGGTCAGGGCCGTCGACGCGGACGAGGCGGTGCGTGCCGGCCTGATCGAAGCCGCGCGTGAAAATGGCATGATCGGCCGAACTTGACTGATCGACAAGGTATGATCGCCAGCAACGGAGTTATCGCATGAACCGGACCGCACCTTTCCCAAAGCTCAGGCGTGGTCTGGTCGCCATCCTGCGCGGCCTCAAGCCGGAGGAGGCGGTGGCGGTTGGCCGGGCGCTGTTCGAAGCCGGCATCGAAGCCATCGAAGTGCCGCTCAATTCGCCGCAGCCGTTTGCGTCGATCGCCAGCATCGTCGCAGCGCTTCCCAAGACGGCGCTGGTCGGCGCGGGGACCGTGCTGACGCCGGACGATGTCGACGGCTTGCACGAGGCCGGCGGCAGGCTGCTGGTCAGCCCCAACATAGATGCCGAAGTCATGGGCCGTGCCATGCAGCATGGCATGGTGACGATGCCCGGCGTGTTCACGCCGACCGAAGCCTTCCACGCGATCCGGCTCGGCGCCTCGGCGCTGAAATTCTTTCCAGCAAGCGTCCTGGGCGCGGCGGGAATTTCGGCGATGCGCGCGGTGCTCCCGGTTGAGACGCTGGTCGGCGCCGTCGGCGGCGTTTCGGAAAAAGACTTTGCCGGCTACAAAGCGGCCGGCGTCAGCGTCTTCGGTCTTGGCTCCAGCCTGTTCAAGCCGGGCATGAGCGTTGACGACGTAACGATGCGGGCGCAGGCCGCCGTGGCCGCCTGGGATGCAGCGTTCGGAGGTGCGTCATGAGTGGTGAGATCGTTTCCGTTTTTTGCGATCACGTCTGCCATCTTGGCGAGGGGCCAAGCTACGACCCCGCCACCGATACGCTCTTCTGGTTCGACATCGTCAACAGTCAGCTTCTGGAAAAGCCCTTTTCCGGTGGTGCGCTGAAGGTCCATGAACTTGGCCAGATGGCCAGCGCCATCGCCATCATCGACGACCATTGCCAGCTGATCACCACCGAGACCGGCCTGCACGTGCGCGACGTGGCGACCGGCAAGCTGACGCTGCACACCGCCATCGAGGCCGACAATCCGCTCACCCGCTCCAATGATTCCCGCGTCCACCCTTGCGGGGCATTCTGGGTCGGCACGATGGGCAAGGGCGAGGAGAAAGGTGCGGGCTCGATCTACTGGTTCTTCAAGGGCGAAGTGCGCAAGCTGTTTGGCGACATCACCGTGTCGAACTCGATCTGCTTTACCGGGGATGGCGCCATCGCCTATTACACAGACACCTCGACCGGGCTGCTGATGCGCGTCGCCTGCAATCCGGCGACAGGCCTGCCGGCCGACGAGCCGAAAGTGTTCGTCGACCATCGCGCTTCCAAGGGGTATATCGACGGCTCGGTGCTCGACCGCGACGGCGTGCTGTGGAACGCCGTCTGGGGCGGCAAGGTCATCGAAGCCTATGGCCCCGACGGCAAGCTGCTGCGCTCGGTCGCCATGCCGGTGACGCAGCCGTCCTGCCCCGCCTTCGTCGGCGCCAAGGCCAACCGGCTGGCGGTGACCTCGGCCTGGAAGGGCAAGGACGACAAGCAACGCAAGCTAGACCCGCAGGGCGGCATGACCTTCCTGCTCGATATCGAGGTCAATGGCCGCTTCGAGCCGCGCGTGCTGATCGCCTGACACGAGCGAGCGGCGCTCCTCATCCACGCGGATGCTGTCACGCAACCGCCCGTCACGGTCGGTTTCGCGAAAGCCGATTGTACCCGCCATGCGATGGTAGCCATATACATCGCCGGGAGATCCCATGCCGCGCCACCAGCCGAAGCTGATCCTTGTCTACGAGCCGGAAAAAGCCTGTTACATCAGGCTGGTCGCCGACGGCCACGCGCCGGAGCGCGCCGCCGAGATCGCCTCCTATCTGGCACAGTCGACCGATCTAGCGCCTGAGTTCGATGCGCTTGCCGCAGCTTGCCAGAAGCGCGGCCTGTCCTTCGCGCCGGTGGCCCTCGACGATGCCGCGAAGGCACTCGCCGACGGGGACCCGAAGACCACGCTGGTCTGGACGTTGACCGACGGCATCGCCTATTTCCGCGGTGGCGCAGCACCTGCTTTGGCAAGGCTGAACGGGTTGAAAACCATCGGCGCCGACGATGCGCTGTTTGCGCTCTGCCAGGACAAGTTCCGTTCCGGCGCCGTGCTTGGCGCGCTTGGCCTGCCGGCGCCGCCGGCCGGCCTTGCCCGCGACGGTCACTGGCTGTCCGAGCCGCCGACCGCTCCCGCCGGCTGGTTCGTCAAGCCGAACCGGCTGGGCGCCAAGATCGGCATCTGGCCGGATTCGCGATGCCACAATCTCGGCCACGCGCTGGAACTTAGCCGGCGTGTGTTCGCCGCCTATCGCGACGACGTCGTCGTGCAGCCCTATGTCGCCGGCCGCAATGTACGCGCGAGTTTCCTCGGCCTGAAACCGGACACCGGTGCCGAGGGGCTCGGCATCGTTTTTGTCGATTCAGGCGCCGATTTCCAGACCATGGCGGACAGCCTGGCGCTCTATGGCGACACAGGCGAGGCGGCCAGAGCGGCGGGACACTACACTGAGCCTGTGCTGCTGCCGGTCGCCGACACTCAGCCGGCCGCCGCCGCAACAATCCGCCGCATTGCCGAGAGGCTGATCAGCGGGCTTGGCCTGCGCGATGTGTTTTCCATCGATCTCAGGGTCGAGGCAGACGATCGTGTCCATCTCATCGAATTCGAGGTCTGTCCCGGCCTGCCTTGCTTCGATTTTCGCGCCTATTGCCGCTCGCAATGGGGGATGAGCCTCGCGGACGCGATGGCCGAGACCGCCGCGAGCCGGCTGGTTGGCCAGGAAAGTCGCGTATAAAAGGCACAGCCGAAACCGTTAGGCTTTTTGGCGACCTGCAGCTCTGGCGGCGCGCCTTGACGCTCACTGCCTCGCCTCTAGTGTCGGCTGACGACCTCAAGCCGAAGGCCGCGCGATGAACACCACGCCCATCAGCCCCGAAACCCTCCACCATCATGTCAGGCGCATGGCTGGGCGCGATCCGCATGAGGGGCATCGTGTCGCGACCCCGCTCGAACTTCTGTTCGACCTGACCTTCGTGACTGCTTTCAGCCTCGCATCTTCCCAACTCGCCCATGCGCTGGCCGAAGGCCACTACGCCGCCGCTTTGCTCGGCTTTGCTTTTGCCAGCTTCGCCATCTGCTGGGCCTGGATCAATTTCTCCTGGTTCTCCTTGGCCTATGACACCGACGACTGGATTTTCCGTCTCGTCACCATGGTGCAGATGATCGGCGTGCTGGTGCTGGCGATCGGGCTGCCGCGCATGTTCGCTTCGATCGAGCATGGCGGCCATCTCGACAATTCCATCATGGTGCTCGGCTACGTCATCATGCGCGTCGCCATGATATTCCAGTGGCTGCGCGCCGCGAGACAGGATCCCGCCCGGCGTCGCGCTTGCCTGACCTATGCCACGGCCATAGCGGTGGCGCAGGTCGGCTGGGTGATGCAGATCCTGGCCGATTTCTCCGTGCTGGCGAGCTTGCTGTTCGGTGCGGCCCTGCTTGCTATCGAACTCGCCGGGCCAGTGATTGCGGAGCGTAAGGATGGCGGCACGCCCTGGCACGCTCACCACATGGCCGAGCGCTACAGCCTGTTCGCCATCATTGCGCTCGGCGAAGGCGTCGTCGGCACGCTGGCGACCTTGTCGGCCGTGGTCGAGGAGCAAGGCTGGAACCTCGATGCGGCCCTTGTCGGCATCGCCGGCATGGGGCTCACCTTCGGCATGTGGTGGGTCTATTACATGCTGCCCTCGGCGCCGGTGCTCCATGCGCACCGCAACCGCGCCTTCGTCTGGGGCTATGGCCAGATGCTGATCGTCGCGGCCATCGTCGCGACCGGCGCCGGCCTGCATGTCGCGGCCTACTTCATCGAGCACAAGGCCCAGATCGGCCCGGTGGCGACCCTGCTCTCGGCCGCAATTCCGCTAGGCATCTATCTCGCCGTGATCTATGCGCTCTACTACTATCTCGTCCAGCGCTTCGATCCCTTCCACATCTGGCTGCTGGCGGGAACGGCTGCGGTTGTAGCACTTGCGATCATCGCCGCGCTTGTCGGTGTCGACATGGCGGTTTGCCTCATCATCCTGACACTGGCGCCTGCCGTCACCGTCGTCGGCTATGAGACGCTCGGACACCGCCATCAAGCGGAGGTGCTGGCCAAAGATGAGCAATCGGCGCGGCACTAGCTCCGAGAAATCTCAGACCCCCTCGACCAGCACGATTTCGCCGTCGGCCACCTTCTGGCGAATGGCGGCGGCGCGCTGATACTCCGGCGAGTGGTAGCACTCATGCGCCGCGGCAAGCGACGGAAACTCGATGATGACGTTGCGGGCGCGGCCGGCGCCCTCGGCGAATTCGTAGGGTCCGCCGCGCGCCAGGAATTTCATGTCGAATTTGTCGAAGGCCAGTTTGGCGGCGGCGACATACTCCTTGTAGCCTTCGGTGTCGCGCACTTCGACGCGGGCAATCCAGTATCCCTTGGGCATTCTTTTTCTCCGGAAATTGTTGCTGGGTTATGCCGAGCGCATCTCGTCGAGAATGGCTTCCGCCGCCGCGCGCCGGTCGCTTGCCGCGACGATGGGGCGGGCGACGACGAGGTGGCTGGAGCCGTTGCGGATCGCTTGCGCCGGCGTCACCACACGTTTCTGGTCGCCATGGTCGCTGCCCTTGGGCCGGATGCCCGGCGTTACCACGGCCATGTTCGGTCCGACGATGCGGCGCACCGCCTCCGCTTCCTCGGCCGAGCAGACGATGCCGCCCATGCCGGCATGCAGCGCCTGTTCCGAGCGCCGCAACACCAGCGTGTGCGGGTCATACTCATAGCCGACATCGATCATGTCCTGTTCGTCCATCGAGGTCAGCACACTGACGGCAAGCAGGCACAGCTCGCTGCCCCTGGCGGCTTCCACCGCCGCCCGCATCGCCTTGGGATAGGCGTGGATGGTCAGCATGCTGACGCCCATCTTGACGATGTTTTCGACGCCCTTGGCCACCGTGTGGTCGATGTCGAGCAGCTTCATGTCGAGAAAGACTTTTATGCCGCCGCTGGCCAATTCTCTGGCGAAGTCCAACCCGCCGGCGAAGGCCAGCTGATAGCCGATCTTGTAGAAGGAGACGACGCCTTCGAGCTCGCGCACCGCTTCCTCGGCCTGCTTCAGCGTCGGCACGTCGAGGCCGACGATCAGCCTGTCGCGCATCGTCTCTTGCGCCCGGATCATGTCTCGATCCGGGTCGACAGCATGCGCGAGGTTTCGATCAGCGTGCGGCATAGATGCTCCATCGATTTATGCAGTCTTTCGTCCCTGAAATTGCCGCCCTCGTCGAAGGCGTCGCCGCCCTCCGGCACCGAGCACTCCGGCGTCACCACCACCATTTGGCAGCGCACCAGCACCGCGCGCAGATGGTTGATGCAGCGTATCCCGGCGAAATGTCCATTGGAAGACGAACAGAGGCCGGCGACCTTGCCGGCAAGCGGCCGGAGCGAGCGGCCGCCATCCTTGCGCACCCGGCTTGCCCAGTCGATGCTGTTCTTGAGCAGCGGCGGGATGGAGCCGTTATATTCGGGGGTGGCGATCAGCAGCCCGTCATGGGCAGCGATCAGCCGGGCGAGTTTGACGGCGTTGTCGGGGACGCCCTTTTCCTTTTCAAGGTCCTCGTCGAGGATCGGCAGCGGATAGTCGGCGAGCGAGATGCGGGTCACCTCGGCGCCCTGCATGGCCAGCTCCTTCTGCGCCACATCGGCGGTCCTGCCGCTGAAGGCGCCGGTGCGGATCGAGCCGGCGAAGACGAGGATTTTCGGAGTTACTGCCATTGGCATCCGGAGGAAGCGGACTGCTTCGGGGTGTGTTGAGATTCAGGTCAGGCCGAGTCGAAATGGTGGGTTCCGAGAACCGGAGCGGAGCGTACTTGAAGTACGTGAGCACCGGAAGCGCAGGAAGCTGCCATTTGCAGGCCGGCCTCACCTGAATATCGGCATACCCTAATGCGCCTTGCGGCGGTAGATCCACAGCTGTGTGGGCGGGATGTTGCGGATGACGAAGTGGAAATGCTCGACCGTGTAGTCGCCGCGGCCGGGCGGGATCGGCGACAGCGGACCGTAGGTCAGCTGCACGATCGGCCGTCCCTCAGGGATGCGGTCGAGCAGGCTTTCGATATAGGCGATGCGCTGTGCCACCGGGAAGTTGAGCAACGGCACGCCCGACACCACCGAATCGAAGACCATCTCGCTCTTGTCGCCGAGCGTGGCGTTGAGATTGAAGGCGTCGCCCTCGATTACATGGACGCCCGGGTAGATGCGGCGCAGATGGCGGACGAAGTCGGTGGAATATTCGACCGCGTAGAGATTTTCAGGCTTCACGCCGAGCGCAAGGATGGCGCGGGTAATGACACCGGTGCCAGGCCCGACTTCGAGCACCGGCAGGCCGGACTTGGGATTGACGATCGAGGCCATCTTGCGGGCGGTGATGGAGCTGGTCGGGACGATCGATCCCACCGTCTTCGGCTTGTCGATCCAGCCCTTGAAGAACTTCAGCTCGTCGTCGAACTTTTCCGCCAGTGCTTTCCGCAATCCCGGACCACGTGCCATGCAAGTTCTCCTCAGCGCTCCCCGAAGCTACTTAGCAGCTACGAGGTTCAAGGCAAGGCGAAAGCCCGGGATAAGATGTTGATGACGTTTGGGAAGCTGCTCGCCATGCATGTCGCTCAAAAGCGTGCAAGGCCGTCAATGCTCGCCGAAGGACTCGAAAAAATCCTTCATGCGGGCGAAAAAGCCGCTCGACTGGGGCGAATTGTCTTGTGACGACAGCTGCTCGAACTCTTCCAGCAATTCGCGCTGGCGGCGCGACAGGCTTTGCGGCGTCTCGACCGCGGTCTGGATATAGAGGTCGCCGACATTGGGCTGGCGCAGCACCGGCATACCCTTGCCCTTGAGGCGGAACTGGCGGCCGTTCTGGGTGCCTTCCGGCACCTTCACCTTGGTCTGGGTGCCGTCCAGCGTCGCCACCTCGAACGAGCCGCCAAGGGCTGCCGTCGTCATCGAGATCGGCACCTTGCAGTAGAGATCGGCGCCGTCGCGCTGGAAGAATTCGTGTGGCTTGACCGCCAGGAAAATATAGAGATCGCCCGACGGGCCACCGCGTAGACCGGCCTCGCCTTCATTGGCAAGCCGGATGCGAGTGCCGTCCTCGATACCGGCCGGAATATTGACCGACAGCGAGCGCTCCTCGATGACGCGGCCTTGGCCAGCGCATTTCGGGCACGGATCCTTGATCGTCTGGCCGCGGCCCTGGCACTGCGGGCAGGTGCGCTCGATCGAGAAGAAACCTTGCGTGGCCCGCACCTTGCCGTGGCCGTTGCACATCGCGCAGGTGACGGGCTGGGTGCCCGGCTTGGCGCCGCTGCCGGAGCATTCCGTGCAAGAGATCGAGGCCGGCACGCGGATCTGCGCGGTCTTGCCGGAAAACGCTTCCTCCAGCGAGATTTCCATATTGTAGCGCAGATCGGCGCCGCGCTCGCGGCCGCCCGAGGAGCGGCGCTGGCGCCCGCCCATCATGTCGCCGAAAATGTCCTCGAAGATATCGGCGAAGCCACCGCCGCCAAAGCCTTGCGCGCCGCCATTCATGCCGCCCTGCTCGAAGGCGGCGTGGCCGAAACGGTCATAGGCCGCGCGCTTCTGCGGGTCCTTCAGCGTCTCGTAGGCTTCGTTGATTTCCTTGAACTTGTGCTCGCAGGAATGATCGCCGGGGTTGCGGTCAGGATGGAACTGCATGGCGAGCTTGCGGAAAGCGCTCTTGAGCTCCTTCTCGTCGGCGCCCTTTTGCACGCCCAGCGTTTCGTAGAAATCAGCTTTCATCTTTTCCCGCAGTCCGGATGCTCAACGTCTTAAAGCTTTGTGCGTCGCTTGCCGGCACGTTGTGTCGATTTAGGTGCGATGGGGCCGGGATGCCAGTGTCGACGCCGGTTTGTCCGTGTTTTTTCGGCCAGGCTCGCACTTTTTTTGGCCAAGGGTTGCAAAAAAGCCCGGCTTTGCGCCGGGCTTTTCGCTTATTCTGCCGTCAGACGGTCAGGCCGACTTCTTCTTGTCGTCGTCCTCGTCGATTTCCTCGAAATCGGCATCGACCACGTCAGAGTCCTTGGCGGCGTCCGCCTTGGCATCGGCTTCCGCGGCTTCCTTCTGCGAAGCTTCGTACATGGCCTGGCCAAGCTTCATCGAAGCTTCGGCGAGCACCTGGCTCTTGGCCTCGATGTCGGCCGCGTCGTCGCCCTCGGCAGCCGTCTTCAGGGCCGCGATCGCATCGGAAATCGCCGTGCGCTCGGCTTCCGAGACCTTGTCGCCATATTCCTTCAGCGACTTCTCGGACGAATGCACCAGCGCTTCGGCCTGGTTGCGGGCCTCGACCACGGCACGCCGCTTCTTGTCGCTCTCGGCATTGGCCTCGGCGTCCTTGACCATCTTCTCGATGTCGGCGTCCGAAAGGCCACCCGAGGCCTGGATGCGGATCTGGTGCTCCTTGCCGGTGCCCTTGTCCTTGGCCGAGACGTTGACGATGCCGTTGGCGTCGATGTCGAAAGTGACCTCGATCTGCGGCACACCACGCGGCGCCGGCGGAATGCCGACCAGGTCGAACTGGCCAAGCGCCTTGTTGTCGGCGGCCATTTCACGCTCGCCCTGGAAGACGCGGATGGTCACCGCCGACTGGCTGTCTTCGGCCGTCGAGAACACCTGGCTCTTCTTGGTCGGGATCGTCGTGTTGCGTTCGATCAGGCGGGTGAACACGCCACCCAGCGTCTCGATGCCGAGCGACAGCGGTGTCACGTCGAGCAGCAGAACGTCCTTGACGTCGCCCTGCAGCACGCCGGCCTGGATGGCAGCGCCCAGCGCGACGACCTCATCGGGGTTGACGCCCTTGTGCGGCTCCTTGCCGAAGAACTGCTTCACGATCTCCTGGATCTTGGGCATGCGGGTCATGCCGCCGACCAGGACCACTTCGTCGATCTCGCCAGCCTTCAGGCCGGCATCCTTGAGCGCCGCCTTGCAAGGGTCGATGGTGCGCTGGACGAGGTCGTCGACCAACTGCTCGAACTTGGCGCGCGTGAGCTTCAGCGTCAGGTGCTTCGGGCCGGTCGCGTCGGCGGTGATGAAGGGCAGGTTGATTTCGGTCTGCGTCGTCGACGACAGCTCGATCTTGGCCTTTTCAGCCGCCTCTTTCAGACGCTGCAGGGCCAGCTTGTCGTTCTTCAGGTCGATGCCCTGTTCCTTCTTGAACTCGGCCGCCAGATATTCGACCAGGCGCATGTCGAAATCCTCGCCGCCGAGGAAGGTGTCGCCGTTGGTCGACTTGACCTCGAACACGCCGTCGCCGATTTCGAGCACCGAAATGTCGAACGTGCCGCCGCCAAGGTCATAGACGGCAATGGTCTTGCCTTCCTTCTTGTCGAGGCCGTAGGCAAGCGCTGCCGCGGTCGGCTCGTTGATGATGCGGAGCACTTCCAGACCGGCGATCTTGCCGGCATCCTTGGTCGCCTGGCGCTGGGCGTCGTTGAAATAGGCCGGAACGGTGATGACCGCCTTCTCGACCTTCTCGCCGAGATAGGCTTCGGCCGTTTCCTTCATCTTCTGCAGGATCATCGCCGAGATCTGGCTGGGCGACTGCTTCTTGCCGCCGGCCTCGACCCAGGCATCGCCATTGTCGCCCTTGACGATCTTGTAGGGGACAAGCTTCTTGTCCTTCTCCGTCACCGGATCGTCATAGCGGCGGCCGATCAGGCGCTTGACCGCGAAGATGGTGTTTTCAGGATTGGTGACCGCCTGACGCTTGGCCGGCTGGCCGACGAGGCGCTCGCCGTCGCCCGAGATGGCGACAATGGAAGGGGTCGTGCGCGCGCCTTCCGCATTCTCGATAACCTTCGGCTCCTTGCCATCCATGATGGCGATACAGGAGTTGGTGGTTCCCAGATCGATACCGATTACTTTTGCCATTTTTCTAGTCTCTCCGCTAAGCAGGCTCTCAGGACCCGTTACAGGCGTTCCGACGAAAGCCCCTGTTCACAAGAAATTCCGCTCCGGCAACCGGCATTCCGGCACCGAACGGCTTGGCGCGTATATAAGAACAGGCTGCTCGACGCGCAAGCATTCTACGCAAGGCGTCCACCGCCTTGCCGGTCGGTAGGGAACGGACCAGTTGTCACGCGCCGGATCAGAACCTGAACGCTTTTGAACAAAGCGTGTGCAATTCAGGAAAAATAGCCTTTCCGGCCGCGATCACCAGCGTCCCGTCCCGCAGCACGGTCTTCGGGTCGGGTTTCACGATCCTGCCGCCAGCTTCTTCCACCAGAAGCATGCCGGCCAGGCAGTCCCAGGCGTTCATGTGCTCTTCGACATAGCCAAGCAGCCGGCCGGCGGCGACATAGGCCAGCATCAGGGCGCCTGATGCATTGCGAAAGAACACGCCGCCTTCCGCCAGGATGAGGCCGACCAGCACGGCGACATTTTCGGTTCTGGCGCGGTTTGAAAGTCCGGTTCCGACCGAGCCCTCCTCCAGGCTGGCAGCGGCACTGGTCCTGATCGGCTTGCGGTTGAGGAAGGCGCCGCCGCCGCGCCGGCCATGAAAGGTCTCGCCGGTCGATGGCTCGTGGATGACGCCAACGACGGTCTCCCCGTCCCTGGCGCAAGCGATCACCACGCACCAGGCCGGAATGCCGTGGACGAAATTCGCCGTGCCGTCGATAGGGTCGATCACCCAGACATATCCGGTCGTCCCGGCCACCGAGGCATGTTCCTCGCCGACGATGCCGTCTTGCGGATAGGCGGCGGCGATAGCCGCGCGGATGAACAACTCCACCTCGCGGTCTGCTTCCGAGACCAGGTCCTGATGCCCCTTGCTCTCGATGGTCAGGCTGTCGAGGTCGCGGAAGTATTTCAGCCCGAGGTCGCCGGCGCGGCGCGCCAGGTCGATGGCAAAGCGCACGTGCTGGTCGAGATCATGGGTCACGGGAGGGCTCTTGGCTGAGGAATGCGCCTGCCCTTAGCAGACGCACATGTCAGGCAAAAGCCAACCCTCAAGCGGCTTGCGACAGCGATTTGTGCGCCTCGGCCAGGATCTCGAACGACCGCACCCGAGCCGCATGATCGTACATCTGCGCGGTGACCATCAATTCGTCGGCGCCGGTGCGGCTAAGGAACGCGTCGACGCCCTGCCGCACCGTTTCCGGCGAGCCGACGACGGCGCAGGACAGCGCCTGGCTCAGCATGGTTCTGGCCATCGGGTCGAGGTCGCGCTCATAATTCTCGACTGGAGCCGGCAACCGGCCGGGCCGGCCGGAGCGCAGATTGACGAACGCCTGTTGCAGCGAGGTGAACAGCAGCCGCGCCTCGGCGTCGGTGGGCGCCGCAAAGACGTTGAGGCCGAGCATGACATAAGGCTTGTCCAGCTGTTCCGACGGCTGGAAGCGCGAGCGATAGATCTCCAGCGCGTGGTCGAGTTCGGCCGGCGCGAAATGCGAGGCAAAGGCGTAGGGCAGGCCAAGCATGGCGGCAAGCTGCGCGCCATAGAGGCTGGAACCGAGAATCCACACCGGCACCTGCTGGCCCTCGCCGGGCACGGCGCGAATGCGCTGGCCGTCCTCGGCCGGCTGGAAATAGCCCATCAGCTCGACGACATCCTGCGGGAAATTGTCTGAGGCCTCGAGATTGCGGCGCAGCGCCCGTGCCGTACCCATGTCAGTGCCGGGTGCGCGGCCGAGGCCGAGGTCGATGCGGCCGGGGTGCAGCGCCGCCAGCGTGCCGAACTGCTCGGCAATGACCAGCGGTGCATGGTTGGGCAGCATGATGCCGCCGGCGCCGACGCGGATCGTCTTGGTGCCGCCGGCGACATGGGCGATGACGACCGCGGTGGCCGCACTGGCGATGCCCGGCATGTTGTGATGCTCGGCCAGCCAATAGCGCTTGTAGCCGAGTCGCTCGGCATGGCGGGCAAGGTCGAGCGAATTGGCCAGCGACTGCGAAGCATTGCTGCCTTCGATGATCGGCGACAGGTCGAGAACGGACAGAGCGGTCATGGTCAGCTTCCTACGATATTCTTCTGCCGCACCTTGGCCTCGAAGGCGGCACGGTCGGGAATGGTGATGTCGAGCACGCCTTCCAGCACGTCGGCGAGCTCGGTGGCTGTCGCTATCTCGCGCTGCTCGGTGCGGCCTCCCTGATGATGGATCGACAACCTGTTGTTGCGCAGCGCGTAGCGCCGGTCCGGCAAGGCGCGGGCGGCAATGACGGAATAGAGGAAATGCGAGGTCGGGTGGGTCGACACGAAATGGTTGGCGACCGCATAGTCGATCTCGTAGGCCTCCTGCATGTCGAAGCGGTGGAGTGTGCGCCAGTCGCCGCCGAGATTGGCTTGCATGCGGAAGTGGTCGCCGGTTTCAACGATGCGGAAACTTTCATGCGGGGTCGTTTGTTCGAGACCGGGCTCGAGCAGCAGCGGCGCCGTCAGCGTCAGGCCACCAAAGCCGACATCGGCGATGTAGGTTCGGCCGTCGAGTTCTACACGCAACAGCATATGGCTGCGCGCGGTGATGGCGTTTTCTGCCTGGCCCCACAGAACCCGCGCGGCAAGGCCGCTGACGGCAAAGCCCAGCGCCTTCAGCGCCTGCATGAGGAGCAGATTGTGCTCGAAGCAGTAGCCGCCGCGATCCCGGGCGACGATCTTGTCCTGCAGCGAGGCAAGATCGAGGCGAACGGGAGTGCCCAGCAGCGTATCGAGATTTTCAAACGCGATCGCTTGCGGGTGCTTGAGATGCAATGCCTTCAGCGTTTTGAGCGAAGCTTCCCTCGCACCGCTGTAGCCGATGCGGGCGAAATAGGCATCGAGATCGAATGAGGCATCGGTCATGGAAAGGAAGTCCGGCTTGACCGGCTCGATATAGGCACTCCGATCGGAAGCCGCAAACTGTGCGCCGATCTATGCCGACGCCTT
Organism: Mesorhizobium sp. P2_H9; assembly: GCF_056403215.1. Classification (NCBI taxonomy): domain Bacteria; kingdom Pseudomonadati; phylum Pseudomonadota; class Alphaproteobacteria; order Hyphomicrobiales; family Phyllobacteriaceae; genus Mesorhizobium; species Mesorhizobium sp. P2_H9. Next base: position 48,587 of record NZ_JBFUFX010000007.1, read on the forward strand.
GTCAACAGTCTCGACGGGTTCTTCCTCGACGACAACGGTCTGTTGCGCGGCGAGAAAATTGCCGACATGGCTGAGGCCGTCGAAATGATCGCAGAACACCTTGATGACGACCAGCAGCGGCACCGCCATCAGCGCGCCGACGAAACCCCACAGCCAGGACCAGAAAGCGATGGCGATGAAGATCGCCACCGCGTTGATCTCGAGCCGGCGGCCAACCACCATCGGCGTCACGAACTGGCCTTCGACGATGTCGCACAAAAGCACGAAGGCCGGCGCCAGCAGCGCATACGAGATGCTATCGAAGCTGATCAGCGCGATAACGCTGACCAGCAGGATGGTCATGAACGCCCCGACATAGGGCAGGAAGTTGAGCAGTGCCGCCGCTGCGCCCCAGACCAGCGGGTTGGGCACGCCGAGCCCCCACAGGCCGAGCGCGATCACCGTGCCGAGGCCGGCGTTGATGAGGGCGACGGTGAGCAGATAGTGCGAGATTTCGCTCTCGACGTCGTAGACGACGCGCAATGCCCGCTTCTTTTCGCTGAGGCTGGCAAATGACTGGATTATCTTTTCATAAAACATCGTGCCTGACGCCAGCAGGAACAGCGACAGCACGAAGATGATGGTCAGGCTGGTTCCCGCGGACAGTATGTTGCCGGCGGCCTGCGACAGGATACCGGACTGCGACACCACGACCTTCTGTATGCCGGGCTCCTGGCCGGTGTTGGTCAGCCCTTCCAACTCATGCGAGATCTGCATGATCTTTTCGAAAGGGCGACGCAATTGCGCCAGGCGCTCGGTCAATTGCTGACCGATCGACGAGCTGTTGTTGACGAGGTCGATGACCGGGCCGCTGAGCAGGTAGCCGGCGCTGGCAAACAGGCAGACCGACAACAGCACCAGCAGCGTCGCCGACACCACGTCGGGCACGCCATGCTTGCGCAAATAGCGCACGATCGGCGTCAACGTCAGGGTCAGCAGGAAGGCGAGGATGACCGGCATGAAGAAGGCGCGGGCGAAATACAGCGCGTAGATGGCCATCAGGATGAAGATGCCGATGAGCAGCGAGCGCATCAGCCGTGTGTCCGCGCGCGCCTCGACGCGCGGATCCGGGCTTTCGGCTGCGCCCAAAGCGACGGGTTCGACTTTCATTCTGGTTCCCTCGATCGCGCACCGCAATTGGTGCAGCCGATCGGCGAAAACGCCGGTGCCGCCTCAAAGTTCCTTTAGCCGGCAGCGACAAGGCTCGTGTGGGCCTTGTCCAGGAAGCCTCTACCGTGGATCAGGCGACCGATGCCGCGATGACGGGAACGGCCTTCGCCGTTTCCTTGCGCACGATCGGCGCAACTTTGGTGCCGTAGAGTTCGATCGCCTTCATGATCTTGGCGTGCGGCATGGTGCCGATCGCCATCTGCAGCAGGAAGCGGTCATTGTTGAAAATCCGGTGCTGGGCGACGATCTTCTCGGCCACCTGCTCGGGATTGCCGACGAACAAGGCACCACTTGGACCCCGCGCGTGGTCGAAATGCGCCCGCGATGTCGGACCCCAGCCACGTTCGCGGCCGATGCGGTTCATCACTTCGGCCTGCGGTCCGTAGAAATCGTCGGCCGCCTGCTCAGTGGTCTCGGCAATGAAGCCGTGGACGTTGATGCTGGTGGCGAGATTGGCCGGGTCGGTGCCAGCCCGTTTGGCGGCGTCGCGGTAGATATCGAACAGCGGCGCGAACCGCGCCGGCTCGCCGCCGATGATGGCTAGCGCCAGCGGCAGGCCGAGCACGCCGGCTCGTGCCGCCGATTGCGGCGTGCCGCCAATGGCGATCCAGATCGGCAATTTGTCCTGGAAGGGACGCGGATAGACGCCGCGATCGTTGATCGCTGCCCGCAGATTGCCGGACCAGCTCACCTTGACGCTGTCGCGAATGGCGAGCAGCAGATCGAGCTTTTCGGCAAAGAGCTCGTCATAGTCTTCGAGATTGTAGCCGAACAGCGGGAAGGATTCGATGAACGAGCCGCGCCCGGCCATGATCTCGGCCCGCCCGCCCGACAACAGGTCGAGTGTCGCAAACTGCTGAAACACGCGCACCGGATCGTCGGACGACAGCACGGTGACGGCGCTGGTCAGCTTGATGCGCTTTGTGCGCTCGGCCGCCGCGGCCAGCGCCACGACCGGCGCCGAGGCCGCATAGTCGGGGCGGTGATGCTCGCCCAGTCCGAACACATCGAGCCCGACCTCGTCGGCGAGCTCGATCTCCTCTATCAGATTGCGCAGCCGCTGGTGCGGTCCAATGGCGCCGGGACCGGGTTCGGGGCTGACGTCGGCAAAAGTATAGAGACCGAGTTCCATGACGTGTCATCCAATGTTTTGATTGTTGCCCTAGAGGTAGCGATGCGTCCGCCTCGCCGCCAGAGGGGCGGACGGTAAACAGTGCATGTCGGTTTCGCCTCGAAAAGGCGTCTCCCGGCTGCAACAGCCAGCAATTTCATGGCTGCCATGCCGTTTTGGCGCTTGAACTCTCGGTTTTCGCGCGTATGTAAGCGTCGCGAATTGACTTCAGGGAAGTGGACTTGGCTATTTACAGGGAAAAAGACGTTTTCGAGCGGCGCAACGCCGCAAACGAGGCAAAGAAGGCGCTTCTGGAGCGCTTCAAGTCAAAGCCGGCGGCAGACGATCCAGCGGTGCTGGCGCGACAGGCCGAACGCAAGGCGATCCTCGAGGCCCGCGAAATCCGCGAGGCTGAAAAGGCCCGGCTGAAGCAGGAAAAGCTGGCACGCGAGGCGGTCGAGAAGGCCGAGCGCGAGGCAGCAGCCGAAGCGGCGCGTATCGCCGCCGAAGAAGCGGCACAGGCGGAAGCAAAGATCCGGGAAGCCGACGAGAACGAGCGTATTGCTCGCCTGCTCGCCGACGAGGCCGAACGCAAGGCCAAGCGCGACGCGCGTTATGCGGCGCGCAAGCAGCGTACCGGCAGGACGCCTCCGGGCTTCTCCGCCCGCTAGCCTCAAGGCTAACGAAGCATCTGCTTCGAGGATCAGGGTCGCTTTTGAGCGGCCCTGAATGTGTTTGTCTGTCGGTATGGTCAGGCCGCCAGCTTCAGCCCCATGATGCCGCAGACGATCAGCCCGATGCAGCCCAGCCTGATCGCCGTCGCCGGCTCGCCCAGCAACCAGATGCCGAGCAGCGCCGTGCCGACGGTGCCGATGCCGGTCCACACCGCATAGGCCGTGCCGACCGGCAGCGTCTTCAGCGCCAGGCCGAGCAAGGTCAGGCTGACGATCATCGAGGCGACGGTCAGCACGGTCGGCAGCGGTCTTGAGAATCCGTCGGTGTATTTGAGGCCGATCGCCCAGCCGATCTCGAACAGGCCGGCAAAGAAAAGAAGTATCCACGACATCGGAGCGCTCCATCGGGGCATCGGAACCGAAAATCCGATGCTCAAGCAAAGATTGGCGGGTCGTCCCGGCCGTTTTGGGGAAAGCGCGAAGTCGTCTTCGTCGGGCTGGATATAGAAACTTGCGTGGGGTCAATCAACAGCAGCGCCGGCGGCACCTGAGCACCGCCGGTAAAACCTTTACCGAAACGGATGGCCGAGGCCTACCGCTCCTTCAGCTTCATCGCCTTGACCGGCGGCGCCTTCAGGGCCGGGGCCGCGGCGGGCTTCTTGGCGTCCTTCTTCGGCTTGCGGGCTTCCTTGCCCGCTTTCATCGCACCTTTAGCCATGATTCGTTCCTCCAATTGTGGGAAGGCAAGTGAAACAAGAGAAACGCCCGACTGCAAGAGGCTAGCCCCTGTCGCCACCGCCAGCCGGCCGCTTTCAACCGGTTTCTAATTTGCTCGTAAACCATGTCGGTCTGTGTCATGGTTGTCTTCGCACTGCAGCATCGGCCCGTGCCTTCGCCGGGTGATGATCAGGCAGGCCGGTCAGGACAAAGATGCGAATCCACATCGGCTGCGAGATGAGCTTCGACTTTCCGCAGGAAACGCCGCTGATCGCGATGCTCAACGTCCACTATAGCAGAGCATCCGATCTCGAGCGCCCGGATTTCCTGACCTCCAATCCGCCGGTGCCGATCCAGAGCTACCGCGACAGTTTCGGCAATTGGTGCAACCGTTTTGTCGCCCCGCCCGGCCGCTTCACCTTCGGCACCGATGCGGTGATCCGCGACCCCGGCACGTTCGAAATGGGCGACCTGATGGCCTGGCAGCATGAGGTGCGCGACCTGCCGTCGGACACGCTTTTGTTCCTGTTGCCCAGCCGCTTTTGCGAGAGCGACCTGCTGGCCAGCGAAGCCTGGCGGCTGTTCGGTCACACACCGCTCGGCATTGCACGCGTGCAGGCGGTCTGCGATTTCGTCCACAACCACATCGTCTTCAGTTACGGCAATGCGCGGCCGACGCGCACCGCCGCCGAAGCCTATCGCGAGCAAAGCGGCGTCTGCCGCGACTTCGCGCATCTTGCCGTCACTTTCTGCCGCGCGCTCAACATCCCGACGCGCTACTGCACCGGCTACATCAGCGACATCGGCCTGCCCAAACCCTGGGCGAGTATGGACTTCGCCGCCTGGATGGAGGTCTATCTCGGCGGTCGCTGGCATGTCTTCGATCCGCGCAACAACGCACCGCGCATCGGCCGCATCCTGATCGCCTCCGGCCGCGACGCAGCCGACGTGCCGCTGACCCATATTTTCGGCCCGGGCCTGCTCACCGGCTTCAAGGTGTGGACCGACGAAATCGTCGAGTAGGTGCATCTGCAAGCCCGCCTTGTGAATGGCTGTGGAGCTTGGGCGGGTGCTCCGCTAAGCTCAAGACATCAACCAGGACAGTACACACCATGGCGGCGCATGGCGGGTCGAAAAAGGTCATCTACGCGGCGCTCGCCGGCAATCTCGCGATCGCGCTGACCAAATTCGCCGCCGCCTTCTTCACCGGCAGTTCGGCGATGCTGTCGGAAGGCGTGCACTCGCTGGTCGACACCGGCAATGGCGGCCTGCTGCTCTACGGCATGCACCGCGCCGCGCGTCCGCCGGACCGCACGCATCCGCTCGGTCATGGTCGCGAGCTCTACTTCTGGAGTTTCATTGTTGCACTGCTGGTCTTCGCGCTCGGCGCCGGCGTGTCGTTCTACGAAGGCGTGATCCACATGCTGGCGCCCGAGCCGGTCGCCAATGCCAAGGTGAACTACATCGTCCTTGGCCTGTCCTTCCTGTTCGAAGGCAGTTCCTGGTGGGTGGCGCTGAAGGAGTTTCGCAAGCAGAAGGGCAGGCTGGGCTGGCTGCAAGCCGTGCAATCGAGCAAGGACCCCAGCGTTTACACCGTACTGTTCGAGGACAGTGCCGCCCTTCTCGGCCTGATCGTCGCCTTCGCCGGCATACTGGCGGCCGACCTGTTGGAGATGCCGCAGCTCGACGGTGCCGCCTCGATCGGCATCGCGCTGATCCTGGGCGCCACCGCGATCTTCCTGGCACGTGAAAGCAAGAGCCTGCTGCTCGGCGAACCGGCGTCGCCTGAGGTGCAAAAACAAGTGTTGGCCATTGCCCAGCAGGACCCGGCGGTGCAGCGCGCGAACGGCGTGCTGACGCTGCATATGGGTCCACAGGAGATCGTCGCCGGCCTGAGCATCGAGTTCGAGGATCATCTGGCGGCGCCCGAGATCGAGGCCTGCGTCGAGCGCATCGAGGCGCGGCTGAAGAAGGAAATGCCCGAGATAACCCGGCTGTTCGTCAAGCCGCAGACGACCGGAACCTGGGAGCGGCGGCGCAAGGCGGTCGAGGCGGCAGCCGGAGAGGCTCTGGACTAGCCGCCAGCCATTGCCTGACGACCCCGCCGCGCTAAGATTGCGGGACGGATTTCGGGAGGAGCCAGGATGAAAATCGACGGCGGTTGCCATTGCGGCGCCATCACTTATGAGGCGGAGGTCGACCCGCAAAAGACCTCTATCTGTCATTGCACGGATTGCCAGCAACTGACCGGCACGGCCTTTCGCGTCACCGTTCCCGCGCCTGAGAGCCAGTACCGGATTACCAAGGGTACGCCCAAGGTCTATATCAAGACAGGATCGAGCGGCGCCAAGCGCGCGCAGGGCTTTTGCGGGGACTGCGGTTCGCATCTCTACGCGACGTCGGTTGGCGATGGCCCGAAAGTCTATGGAATCAGAGCGGGGACCGCGCGGCAGCGCGAGGATTTAGTCCCGACACAACAGAAGTGGCACCGGTCGGCTCTGCACTGGCTTCCGGAATTCGAGGGGATCAGCGTCGTGGAGGAGCAGTAGCCCCGGCGCGGCACCTTCTCAGTCGTCGCCTTCGACGACCCGCAGCCTCAACTGGCCGGTCTTGGAATCGGCAACGCGCGTTTCGGCTTTAGCTACCGCCGGGCGTGCAATCTCGACCGTGCCGGCATCACCCTCGCCAGGCTGCACACCGAACTCCAGCGCCTCGATCTTCTGGCCGCGCTTGGTCACCTTCGACGTCGACACCAGAATGTCGTCGATGTCCTTGGCCGACTGGGTGAAATGCGTCTGCAGCCGGCGCACCCGCTCGTCGACGCGCGCGACATCCTCCATCAGCCGAATCACCTCGCCTTGGATCAGATGCGCCTGCTCGCGCATGCGGGCGTCCTTGAGGATCGCCTGGATGACCTGGATCGACAGCATCAAAAGCGACGGCGAAACGATGATGACGCGGGCGCGGTGCGCCTTCTGGATAAGCGCATCGAAATTCTCGTGGATCTCGGCGAACACCGATTCCGACGGCACGAACATGAAGGCGGTGTCCTGCGTCTCGCCCTGGATCAGGTATTTTTCCGAGATATCGCGGACATGGATCTCGATGTCGCGGCGGAAGGCTTGCGCGGCCACCTTCTGAAGGTCGGCGCCGTCGGCGGCGCGGATTGCGTTCCAGGCTTCCAGCGGAAATTTTGCGTCGATGGCCAGCGACGGCGCGCCGTTCGGCATCTTCACCAGGCAATCGGGCCGGCTGCCATTCGACAGCGTCGCCTGGAATTCGTAGGCGCCCATCGGCAGGCCGTCGGCGACGATCGCCTCCATGCGCGACTGGCCGAAGGCGCCGCGCGTCTGCTTGTTGGACAGGATTGCCTGCAATTGCACGACCTGGCCGGCGAGCGACTGGATGTTGCCTTGCGCGACATCGATGATCGCCAGCCGCTCCTGCAGTTTGGCCAGGCTCTCATGCGTCGATTTCGTCTGCTCGGTCATGGTCTGGCCGAGGCGGCCGGTCATCGCGTCGAGGCGCTGGCCGATCGACTGCGTCAGCTCGGCCTGCCGTGCCCCGAACACGTCGGCGATGGCGCCCATGCGGCCCTGCATTTCGGCCTGGCTTTGCAGGATGCCGGCCATCCGCGCCTCGGCGTCGCGGGCATGGTCGGCCGCTTCCGCGGCGGCTACGGTCCGCGCCTTGGCCGACCGCCACAGCGCAACGACCAGCGCCAGGAACAGGCCTAGAAACAGCATCGCCCCGAACGCCAGCGCATGACCGAGCGTGATCGTCGTGGCGCCGAGCCGGGCAACAGGCTCGGAAAGGATTGATGTCAGATCATTCATTTGGGCAGCATAGATGATTCGGCCCGCCGGCACAGATCAAAACGTGAACGACACCGCAAGCGCCCCGGTTGACGCTTTTCGCGCGAGGTCTTAGGTGAGAAAGCATGTCGATCAAGCCGCTTATCATCCTTCCCGATCCCATCCTGCGCCAGCTTTCCAAGCCGGTAGAGCGCGTCGACGGCGCCTTGCGCAAGCTGGCCGGCGACATGCTGGACACCATGTATGACGCGCCCGGCATCGGCCTGGCGGCAATCCAGATCGGCGAACCGCTGCGCATGCTGGTGATCGACCTTGCCAAGGAGGACGAGACTCCGGCGCCGCATGTCTTCATCAATCCCGAAATCCTCGAAAGCGCCGACCAGCGCTCGGTCTACGAGGAAGGCTGCCTGTCGATCCCGGACTATTATGCCGAGGTCGAGCGACCGGCGGCCGTGCGGGTGAAATATCTCGACCGCGACGGCAAGTCGCAGGAACTCGAAGCCGAAGGGCTGATGGCGACCTGCCTGCAGCATGAGATCGACCACCTCAACGGCGTGCTGTTCATCGACCACATCTCGAAGCTGAAGCGCGACATGGTGGTGAAGAAGTTCAAGAAGCTCGCCAGGGACAAGGTGCCAGGCAAGCTGGTGGGATAGGGGTCGAAAAATGCCCCTTCGCGTCATCTTCATGGGTACGCCTGAATTTTCCGTGCCGACGCTGCGGGCGATCGCCGAGGCCGGGCATGAGATCGTTGCCGTCTACACCCAGCCGCCGCGTGCCGCCGGCCGTCGTGGGCTGGAGCTGACGCCATCGCCGGTGCAGCGCGAAGCGGAGAGGCTGGGCGTCGAGGTTCACACGCCGGTGTCGCTGAAAGGCGAGGCCGAGCAGGAAGCTTTCCGCGCCTTGCAGGTCGATGTCGCCGTGGTCGTCGCCTACGGATTGCTGTTGCCCAAGGCTATTCTCGACGCGCCACGGCTCGCTTGCCTGAACGGCCACGCGTCGTTGTTGCCGCGCTGGCGGGGTGCCGCACCCATCCAGCGCGCGATCATGGCTGGCGATACCGAGACCGGCATGATGGTGATGCGAATGGAAGCGGGTCTGGACACCGGTCCGGTGGCAATGGTTGAAAAATGCGCCATCGAACCCGATATGACCGCCGGCGACCTGCACGACAGGTTGATGAGTATTGGCGCCGCGTTGATGATAGAAGCGCTGGCGCAGCTGGAAAGAAACACCCTGACATTTACCACGCAGGCGATGGTGGGGGTGACCTACGCCAAAAAGATCGATAAATCGGAGACGCGTGTGGACTGGACACGGCCTGCTTCCGAAGTCCACAATCACATTCGCGGCCTGTCGCCCTTTCCCGGCGCATGGTGCGAAACTGAAATTGGTGGCCGCACAGAACGGCTGAAACTGCTTCGCTCGACGCTTTCAGATGGCCTGTTGCTTTCTGAGGATTTGGGCGAGTCGGGAGGAATTCTCGATGACCGGCTAACGGTCGCCTGCGGGTCAGGCGCAATCAGGCTGGTCGAAGTTCAACGCGCGGGCGGAAGGCCCGCTGCCGTGCAGGAGTTTCTGCGCGGAACCAAGCTCGAAAAAGGAATGAAATTCTCATGAGCATGATGTCGATACGCGCGGCGATGCCGCGGGATCGCGAGGCGATCCGCCTCGTCGAGGAACATGCATTCGGCCAGCAGGCGGAGGCCGGACTGGTCGACGCGCTGGTCACCGGCGGTGATGCCGTCGTCGAACTGGTGGCGGAAGAAGACGGGCAGGTGGTCGGCCACATCCTGTTTTCGCGGCTGTTCGTCCAGAATGGCGGCAAAAGCTCGCCGGCGGTGGCACTTGCGCCCTTGGCGGTCGAGCCGTCTTTCCACGGCTCGGGCATTGGCGGCGCGCTGATCCGCGAGGCGCATATCCGCCTCAAGGACGCCGGCGAGACGCTGGCCGTGGTGCTCGGCGACCCGGCCTACTATGGCCGCTTCGGCTACACCCATGCGCGCGCCGAAAAGTTCGACAGCGAGTACCAGGGCGAAGCGCTGCAGGCATTGACCTGGGGCGAGGCGCCCGAGGCCGGCAAGCTGGTCTACGCCTCGGCCTTCAGCTCCGCTCTCGCCGCCTAGGCGAGAGCAACCGCAGGGCATGCCGCGTTTTCGCCTCGACGTCGAATATGACGGCAGTCTGTTTGCCGGCTGGCAGCGCCAGGCCGACCAGCCTTCGGTGCAGCAGGCGATAGAGCAGGCCATCGAGAGCTTCTGTGGCGAGCAGGTCTCGCTGCGCGGCGCCGGCCGCACCGATGCCGGCGTCCACGCCACCGGCCAGGTGGCGCATGTCGACCTCGCCAAGGCGTGGCCGAACGATAAGGTGCGCGACGCCCTCAACGCCCATCTGCAGATGGCCGGCGCCCGCGTCGCCATCCTCAGGGCAGCCGCTGTTCCGGATGGTTTCGACGCGCGGTTCTCGGCCATCGGCCGTCATTATCTCTACCGCATCGTCAATCGCCGCGCGCCCGCCGCGCTCGACAAGGGCAAGGTGTGGTGGGTGCCGAAGCGCCTCGACGCCGCTGCCATGCACGAAGCGGCAAAAGTGCTGCTCGGGCGGCATGATTTCACCACCTTCCGCTCGACCCAGTGCCAGGCCGACAGCCCGATCCGGACGCTCGACCGCCTGGATGTCAGCCGGGTCGACGATGTGATCGAAGTCAGGGCCTCGGCGCGCTCGTTCCTGCACAATCAGGTGCGCTCGATGGTCGGTTCGCTGAAACGTGTCGGCGAAGGCGGCTGGACCATTGCCGATCTCAAGGCTGCGCTCGAAGCGCACGACCGCGCCGCCTGCGGCCAGGTGGCGCCGCCGGATGGGCTTTTCCTCATCGGCGTCGATTATCCGGAGACGGACACATCCGGCATGGAAATGCCGAGCAGCATCTGAAGCGCGTAGGACACAAGCTGTGATGCGACAAACATGCCCAAAAAGACGGCGCTGCCAACTGCCGCGCCCTTGCCGATGACCGCATTGGTCATCCGCCAGATCAGCCCCTGCGAGAACACAAACAGCGCCAGCATCATCAGCAAGACGAACTGGTCGGTGAAGGGCACAAAAAGGCTGAGCAATGCTGACGGCAGCGACACCCAGGCAGCAATCGCCATAGCCCAATTGTAGGCGACGACATAATGGACGAAGCGCCCGCCAATGCCGACGCGCGGTGCGACCAAGGCAAGCCCGACAAGCGGCAGTACCCAGCCGCCGATCTCGACAGTCGCAAGACGGGTGAGCATGCCGAAGCGACCCGCCATGGCCTCGGGATCGGCGATCACATTGGCGATGCCGACCCAGCCAACGATCAGCGCCGGCGCCGCCACGACAATGGCGAAAAAGGAATTCCAGAAACCGTCCGCCGAAAGGTCGAGCAGCCGCAATCCGTCGGCCTTGCCGAGCATCAGCCGCCAGGCGCCGATTAGAGATGCGTAGGTTTCATCCGCCGAAAGCATGATTACGCCACGCCTCGCTCGAACCAGTCTTCGATGAAGCGCAGGTAGATCTGCGTCAGCGTCTCGAGGTCGGCAAGCGCGACGCGTTCGTCGACCATGTGCATGGTCTTGCCGACCAGCCCGAACTCGACCACCGGGCAATAGTCCTTGATGAAACGCGCGTCCGAGGTGCCGCCGGAAGTGGACAGCGCCGGGTCCTTGCCGACCGCCGACTTGATCGAGCCACGCAGCGTGTCGATGAGCTTGTCGTCGCGCGTCAGGAAGACATGGCTCGGCCGGTCGCGCCAGACAAGCTCATAGTCGAGCGGCGTCTTGGCCGTCCGGTACTTCTTGCGCCTGGACGCATGGTCGAGGCGGTTGTGGATTTCCGTCTGCACGGTCTCGGCGGTCCATGTGTCGTTGAAGCGGATGTTGAAGGTGGCCGTCGCCTTCGCCGCGATCACATTGGTGGCCGGATTGCCGACATCGATCGAGGTCACCTCCAGATTGGTCGGCTGGAAGTCTTTTGTCCCCTTGTCGAAGACCGGGTGCAGCAAGGCGTCGACCAGGCTCATCAGCCCGCGCACCGGGTTGTCGGCAAGCTGCGGATAGGCGACGTGGCCCTGGCGGCCGTTGACGGTGATGCTGCCGGACAGCGAGCCGCGGCGGCCGATCTTGATCATGTCGCCGAGCGCGTCCGGGTTGGTCGGCTCGCCGACGATCGCCGCATCCCACTTTTCGCCCTTGCCGGCCGCCCATTCGAGCAGCTTCGTCGTGCCGTTGATGGCCGGGCCTTCCTCGTCGCCGGTGATCAGCAGCGAGACCGAACCCTTGGGGCCGCCCTTTTGCTCGACATGGCGCGCCACCGCGGCAATGAAACAGGCGATGCCGCCCTTCATGTCGACGGCGCCGCGGCCAAACATCTCGCCCTTGGCGATCTCGGCGGCAAAGGGCGGGTGGGTCCAGGAGGCTTCGTCGCCGACCGGTACCACATCGGTGTGGCCGGCAAACATCAGATGCGGACCGTTGCCGGAGCGCCGTGCGTAGAGGTTTTCGATGTCCGGCGTGCCGCCTTCAGAAAACACCGGCCGCTCGACGGAAAAGCCGAGCGGCTTCAGCATGGTCTCCAGCGCGCTCAACGCACCGCCCTCGGCGGGAGTTACGGAAGCGCAGCGGATGAGGGCGGCGAGGTTTGCGGCGGGGTCGGTCGGCAGCGTCATGGGCAAAGCGATAGTCGAAAGCGAAAGGCCTGTCACGGCCAGACATGAAGACCGGCCATGCCGCCGACATTATGGTTTTCATGTCGTATAGTTGAGGCCACAGCAGGAATATCGGATGTCCAACGGGACCAAAACAATCGCCATTGCCGGCGCCGGCAGCATCGGTTGCTACGTTGGTGGGTGCCTGACGCTGGCTGGCCGGCCGGTGATTCTGCTGGCGCGGCCGCGCATCGACGCGGCTTTGCGGCAAGGCGGATTGCGCATCACCGACCTCGACGGCCGCGACAGCTTGATCGAGCCGAACGGGATTTCGGTGACAGCCGATCCGGTGGCCGCCTTGCGCAACGCCGATTTGATCCTGGTGACGGTCAAGAGCGGCGCGACGCGAGAGATGGCCGCGCTGATTGCCGCTCATGCCCGCCCGGACGCAGTGGTGGTCAGCCTGCAGAACGGCGTCGACAATGCCAGCATTCTGCGGGCCGGGCTTGGCCAGCGGCTTGTACTCGCCGGCATGGTGCCGTTCAACGTCGTCCAGTATCCAGACGAGCAATCGCCGCTTCGCGTGCATCGCGCCAGCGAGGGCAAGGTGATGATCGAGGACGGCGTCGCAGGCCTTGCCGAACGGCTCGATGTCGAGGGGCTTGAAGTCGAAACGCATGCCGACATGACGGCGGTGCTGTGGGGCAAGCTGCTGATGAACCTGAACAACGCGCTTGCCGCACTGTCCGGCCTGCCGCTGGCGACGGAGCTTGCCGACCGCCGCTGGCGGCTGATCCTGGCTGGTCAGATCGACGAGGCATTGGCGGCCATGAAGGCGCTGGGTATCAAGCCGGCGCGCATCGCAGGCCTGCGGCCCGCACTGCTGCCAAAGGTACTGAGGCTGCCGGACTGGCTGTTCAGGCGGCTGGCGCGGCGCATGCTTGCCATCGATCCGCAAGCACGCTCGTCAATGTGGGACGATCTGCAGCGCGGCCGGCCGACCGAGATCGGTGAATTGCAAGGAGCGGCGCTGCGCCTTGCCGAAAAAGCCGGCACGCCAGCGCCATTGCTGACCAGCGTTACCGCTTTGGTGCGCGCGGCGGAGGCGGCACAGCTTGGCGCGCCGGGCCTGACGCCTGAGCAGGTTTCGCCGCCGGATGGCTCTCGATCAGCGTGATCTTCTGCCAGATTTTGCGCGACAGGTTGGAGCTCAAATTCTCGATGTCGTTGACGCCGTCGATGACCACATCGTCATTGACCGACTGCGCGAACAGCGCCGCGATCTTGCCGGTGATCGACAGCATTTCCGAGCAATAGTCGAGGTAGCGCGCCAGGTCGGCGGCGTTGGTGATGCGGGCCGGCGAGTGAGCGGTTGGTTTGAAATTGGCCGAAAGCGTCGCCGGATCCTTGGTCAGCTGATGCATGTCGATGACATGGATCAGCGAGCGCAGGCCGTGCAGCTGGCGAAACACCTGCTTGCGCTTGATACGCTCCTCGGTGCGGATCAACGCCAGGAAGCCGAGAACGGCCAGGATCATCATGTTGATCGTGGCTTCGATGCCTTGCACCGACTGCACTGCATCGTCGGCCTGGGAGATGTGAATGAGCGGCAGGATGGTGCCGACGAACAGGAAGATCAGGGCACCGGCGACCACGGCGGCGACGATGATGCCGCGCAGCCACCAGATCGGCGCTTCGAGCGCCTTGGCCGCCTTGGTCAGATCGCGCGACAGCGACACCAGCTCGGCGGCGACGCCGCGCAAGCCGGCATCGGGAAAACGCTCGGCGACCCGGCTTTCCAGCCGCTCGGCGGTGTCGATGATCAGTTTCGGATCAAGCGTGCGGTAGCGCATGACAAGAGGTCCGATCGGCGCTCAGGGTTCACCCGGCGCATTGGTGCGTTTGCCGTAGCGGTTGGGCCCAGGATCGCTCCTGAAGCACGCCAGGATGATGAGAAGAATGGGGCCAATGACAAGGGAGATCAACGCATAGTAGGTCGGCTTGCCGAAATCATGGAAGCGCTTTGCGGTCACGGCGAAGCTCGACCACGTCGAAATCAGCAGCACGGACCAGAACACAACCGCCCAGATCTGACTGTTAGGGGTGCCAGGCTCCAGTCTGGCGAACTGGTAGAGCGGGAAAAACTGGGCGACCAGCAGCAGCAGACCCGCCAGCACGTATGCGCTCGGGCTGACGCGGCCCGAGAGGCTGAAGAAGAGCCAGGGAAGTTGCGGCTTGTCGGTCAATCGCGCAGCAATTCGTTGATCGAGGTCTTGGATCGGGTCTTGGCGTCGACCCGCTTGACGATGACGGCGCAATAGAGGCCCGGGCCCGGCTCGTTGTTCGGGAAAGCCTTGCCCGGCATCGAGCCGGCGACGACGACGGAATTCGGCGGCACTTCGCCATAAAAGACCTCGCCGGTGGCGCGGTCGACGATCTTGGTCGACTGGCCGATGAAGACGCCCATGCCGAGCACCGAGCCTTCGCGCACGATGCAGCCTTCGACCACTTCGGAGCGCGCGCCGATGAAGCAATTGTCCTCGATGATGGTCGGGCCGGCCTGCATCGGCTCCAGCACGCCGCCAATGCCGACGCCGCCCGACAGATGCACGTTCTTGCCGATCTGGGCGCAGGAGCCGACCGAGGCCCAGGTGTCGACCATCGTGCCGGAATCGACATAGGCGCCGACATTGACGAAGGACGGCATCAGCACGGCGCCCGGCGCGACATAGGCGGAACGGCGCACGATCGACGACGGCACGGCGCGAAAGCCTGCCTTCTCGAAATCGACCGCGCTCCAGCCGTCGAACTTCGACGGCACCTTGTCCCACCACACGGCTTCGCCGGGACCACCCTTGATGATCTCCATCGGGTTGAGCCGGAAGGACAAAAGAACGGCCTTCTTCAGCCACTGGTTGACGTGCCATTTGCCGTCGGCCTGGCGCTCGGCGACGCGCACGGCCCCCCGGTCGAGCAGGTCGAGCGCCGCATGAATGGCGTCGCGCGTCTCGCCGCGGGTTGCGGACGAAATCGTATCGCGCTCCTCGAAGGCCTTTTCGATGGTCTTTTCGAGGCTCGCCAGATCGGGCTTCGACATGAATTCGCTCCATTACCAAGCTGTTAAGGGGCAGCGCCTTAACCTGTTTTGAAAGTCGCGCGGGCCTTGGGCATGCTTCGTCTGCTCAGGTCTTTGCATGTAGCAGGTTCTTGTCGCAAAACCGCAGGACACTTTTGCGGAACCTGCTTATGTGAAGGCATGGGGAGGGTCAATCGCGGCTGCGTCACGGGACGGCGCAAGTGAATTATTTGGACGGGTAAACTGATATGACACCTATGGAAAAGGCGGGATGGACRCCGCTGCCGCATTCGGACGAGGATCTGGAGCGGTCGAAAAGCGTACCCGACACGCCGCAGACGCGCGCCGAAACCTATCGTCTGGCCTGGAACGATCCGGAATTCATGACGCGGCGCGAATTGCGTGCGGTGCGGCTGCAGCTCGAACTCTTGAAACCGGAGATGATCCTCGCCGAACGCGGCATCCGCTCGACGGTGATCCTGTTCGGCGGCGCGCGCATTCCAGAACCGGGCGGCGAAGCCTGGGCGGCCAAGAACGAGACGCAGAAGAAGAATCTCGAGGAAAACAGCAAATATTACGAGGAGGCGCGCAAATTCGCCCGCCTCTGCTCGCAGCAGTCGGCCGCCTCCTACTACCGCGAATTCGTCGTGGTGACCGGCGGCGGGCCGGGCGTCATGGAAGCCGGCAACCGCGGCGCCGACGATGTCGGCGCCCCGTCGATCGGCCTCAACATCGTGCTGCCGCACGAGCAGGCGCCGAACGCCTATGTGACGCCGGAACTGTGTTTCAACTTCCACTATTTCGCCATCCGCAAGATGCATTTCGTCATGCGCGCCAAGGCCGTGGCGGTGTTTCCGGGCGGCTTCGGCACGATGGACGAATTCTTCGAGACGCTGACCCTGATCCAGACCGGCCGCATGGAGCGTGTTCCGGTAATCCTGTTCGGCAAATCGTTCTGGAAGCGGGCGATCGATCTCGATTTCCTCGCCGAGCAAGGCACGATCACGCCCGGCGACCAGGACATCATCGATTTCGTCGACACCGCCGACGAAGCCTGGGGGATCATCAGGCGCTTCTACAAATTAGGGGAGTAGGGCGGGGAACTGGGGAATTGAAGAATTGAAGAATTGAAGAATTGAAGAATTGAAGAATGAGGGCATCGCGGTCTCTGCGTTCCGGATCAATTCCCCAGTTCTTCAATTCCCCAATTCCTCAGTTCTTCAATTCCTCCACCCCCTCCACAATCGCCGTGAGAAATGTCGCGAGGTCGTCGGTGACGAAATCCACGTCGTCCTCATTGGCCGGATCGCGTTCCCAGATTTCCGCGAAGGTCGGCTCGAAATTGCGCGGCACGATGAGCACCGTGGTCATGCCGAGTGATTTAGGCACGGCCAGATTGCGGGCCAGATCCTCGAACATCACCGCATTGTGGCCGGTGACGGCGTGCAGTTCGGCGAATTTCTCATAGGTCTGCCGCGACGGCTTCGGCGTCAGCCCGGCGGCGACGATGTCGAAGATGTCATCGAAATGCTCGAGAATGCCGAGCTGGCGCGCGGTGCGTTCCGCATGCCGGCGGTCGCCATTGGTGAAGATGAACTTGCGGCCTGGAAGCTGGCGGATCGCGGTGCCGAGCACGGGATCGGGCACCAGCCATGAATAATCGATGTCGTGGACCTTCTCGAGAAAGTCGTCGGGGTCGATGCCATGGCGCGTCATCAGCCCGTTCAGCGTCGTGCCGTACTCCTGGTAGAGCTCCTTCTGCAGCTTGCGCGCCTCGTCGCGCGGCAGCGTCAGCAGCTCGCCGACATAGGCGGTCATCTTGACGTCGATCTGCGAAAACAGGTTCGAGTGATGCGGATAGAGAGTGTTGTCGAGGTCGAACACCCAGTCGGTGACGTGGGCGAAGCGGGCGGGATCAGGGAGCGTGGTCATACCCGTCTTATGGCACGAAACGATTTCCCTGACAGGGGGATTTATCCACAACTTATACGCGTCGAACGTGACGAAAGTGGTGCCAAGATTCAAATTTTAGGCATCGCCGAAAGGTGACCTTCAGGGCTTGCTGGCACAGAGACGGTTCAGTGGGAGCCAGCGATGAACCGCATATTTCTAAAGTCCGCCACCGTCGCTTTCGCCTCAGTTGCAACCTCGCTTCTGTTGACGCTGATCATCGTTCCCGCGATGGGATTCCCGGTCAGCCGCACCATCTGGTTGAGCTCGACGGTCTGTCCGCTGGCCCTCGCCTGGCTCGCCACCGCCAGCACCTTCTGGCAGAGCGACAGGTTGAAAAGCGCGCATCGCGAACTCGCTCGCGCCCACGCTCAACTCGCCGCTGCCCACCGGCGGCTGTCGGAAAAAGCGAGCCGCGACGACATGACCGGCATGCTCAATCGCGAGAGCTTCTTTGCCGCGCTCGACGGCTCCCGGCGCAAAGCCGATCGCGGTGCGCTGCTGATCATCGATGCCGACCATTTCAAGGCCATCAACGACAGTTTCGGCCACCTGACCGGCGATGACGCGCTGCTTTTGATCGCCAGCGCCATCGAACGCGGCGTGCGCAGCGGCGACGTGCTCGGCCGCATCGGCGGCGAGGAATTCGGCGCCTTCCTGGTCGGCGCCACCGAACAGGAAGCCAAACGCGTCGCCGAGCGCATCCGCCGCGAAGTCGAACTGATCCGCTTTCGTCCGGTTGACGAGCGAACGGTTCCGCTGACTGTCAGCATTGGCGGCGTCACCTGCGCAGAAGACGTCAATGTGTCGGACCTGATGCGTGCCGCCGACCGGCGGCTCTACGAGGCCAAGCATCGCGGCCGCAATCTGTCGATCCTCGACCGGGACATTTCCGAAGCCGCCTGAAGTCCCGCTTAAGCCCGCCGCGCTTGTTAGGCAATTGCTAACCTTGTTCTCACTCAACCATGCCGTTTACCCGCCTGAAATCAGGTTCCGGCTAGGTTGGCACGAGATTGGCATCTCCCGGGGCTCGTGTGCCGTTCAGAGAACGCCATGCGGGATCGAAGTTCCATCGAGAGACGTGTCATGAGTTTCTTCGTCAAGAGAATATCACGCCGCACGATCGTCCAGGCGCTGATGGCACTGCCGGCGCTGTCGCTGCTGCGCCGCCTGCCCGATACCGACCCCCCTTTCGTCGACCCAAATGAGATCGTCGAGGTCAATGGCTGGATCCTGAAGCGGAGCGATCTGGCATGATTTTCGACAGCTATGAGACGTTCAAAGCCGCGAACTTTGCCGCCAAGGTCTGCATCCTCGGCTCGGGACCTGCCGGCACCACAATCGCCAGGAAGCTTGGCGCCGCCGGCATTCCGGTTGTCGTGCTGGAGGCGGGTTCGCGGGAATTCAGCGACGATTCGCAGGATTTCTACCGCGGCACCACGGTCGGCGATCCCTATTTCGATCTCGACATCACCCGGCTGCGCTTCATGGGCGGCAGTTCGAACCACTGGGCCGGCTGGTGCCGCGTGCTGGACAAACAGGACTTCGAGCCCAAGACCTGGGCGCCCGATACCGGCTGGCCGATCAGCCGCGCCGATATCGAGCCCTATCTGCCGGAAGTGCACGATATTCTGGAACTGCCGGCTTTCCAGCCGGATGTGCCAATTTCGGACGACATTCGCTGGGTGCAGCTGATCAAGAGCCCGGCGGTGCGCTTTGGCGAAAAATTCGCCGACGAGCTCGACAAGAGCAAGAACATCGCCGTCGTGCTCAACACCTATGCCACCGAGCTTGCCGGTGACGGCAAAAAGGTAACCGGCGCCAAACTCTGGTCGAACGGCCAGGATGCCGGCTCCTTTACTGCCGATTATTTCATCGCCTGCACCGGCGGGTTGGAGAATTCACGGCTGCTTTTGTGGTCGAACCAGCGCTCGAACGGCGGCGTGGTGCCGAATGCGACGGCACTCGGCCGTTACTGGATGGAGCACCCGACCTTCGAGGGCGGCAATGCCATCCTGGCCGACTATGGCGAGTTCCAGGTCGACGCCGTCAACGAGGCTTTCTTCTCGCCGACGCTTGCCGCGATGGAGCGCCTGCAGATCATGAATTTCGGTATCCGGCTGATCGAAACGCCCTATGCCGGCGTCAAGGGTCTGATCGCCGACCTCGCCTGCACGGCGCCCGACGCGGCCGAATGGGTCGCCTACCAGCTCAGCCAGAACCTGCGCTGCGCCGCCCAGCTCTATGTCGCTTGGGAACAGGCGCCGCTGGCCTCGAACCAGATCGAACTGTCGAAGACCGACGTCGACCACGCCGGTGTGCCGCGCATCGAACTGCATTGGAAGAAATCGGAGCTGGAACGCCGCACCATCCTTGAGGGACTGCGGCTGTTCGGCACGACATTGGTGCAGAAGGATCTCGGCCGGGTGCGCATCGCCGACTGGCTCACCAAAGGCGAGGACTATCCGACCAATGAGGAACTGGCCGGCCACCATCACATGGGCGGCACCCGCATGGGCACCGACGTGGCCAAGAGCGTCGTCGACGCCAACTCCAAGGTGCACGGCATGGAGAACCTCTATGTCGGCGGCTCCTCGGTGTTCTGCACCTCGGGCGAGTGCAATCCAACGACGACCATCACCGCCCTGGCCTGCCGGCTCGGCGATCATCTCAGCAAAATCATCGCGGTGTGACGCAGGTCATCACCCGTCTGACCGCCAAAAAGCCGGCGGCGCCGGCAGCAGTGATTGCTGCCGGCACCGCCCTGGCGCGCCTTTGGGTGGATTCTGATCTGGCCTAGAGCATGATCCCGAAACCGGTTTTCGGGAACACAGGGCCTCATCCCGGGTCCATCGGGACGGGACAGCCTCTAAAGACCGTAGACGGCGATACGCACCAGCACGGCGGCGGCAGCCAGCGATACCAGCAGGATGCCGAGGCCGATGGGGGAACCCCAGCCGTACCATTCCATCGCCAGCTTGGCGTATTTGAACTCTTCCTCGTGGGAGAGGGGCGCACGCTGTTGGATCAAGCTCATTTTTCACTCCTTGTTTGCGGTTGGCCCTTGCTATGTCCGGGTCGCCGCCGCATATTGTTATTACGGTCTAAATGTTAGACAGATTGATAGTTAGATGATCGAACTAAATTCGTCAAGCGAAAATCGCAACGAAATGACCACGGCTATCGGCCTGGCCATCATGCAATGGCAGGACGCGACGCAGGCCTATGACGAAGCCGTGGGGGTGAGGCTCGGGCTGAACATGGCGGAACGCCATTGCATCGGGCTGCTCTATGGCGGCCCGCAATCGGCTGGTGCGATCGCCACGGCAACCGGGCTGACGCCGGCCGCGGTGACGGCGCTGATCGACAGGCTGGAGGCGCGCGGCCTGCTCACGCGCACGCGCAGTCTGGAGGACAGGCGCAAGGTGGTGATCGAGGCAACCGAGGCGACGCGAGACCTGTCGGCGCGCTACTACGGCGCCATTGCGCGGGAAGGCGAAAAAGTCATCGCCACCTTCAGCGACGCTGAGCTCGCCACCATATCGCGTTTCGTCACCACGGCCCTCGACCTGCAGCGCGACCAGCTGGCGCGGCTGAAGGCCGAGACCGACTGACCCTTTACACAGTGGCCGGGTCGAGCGCCGGCTGGCCTTTGCGGCGGCCGACGATGTCAGCCATGTCGGCGGTCTGGAAGGCGTCGCGCAGCACGTCGAAGGACGGCAGCACGAAATAGGCACGCTGGAACTTGTCGATCTCGTAGATGGTGCGCATCACCGTTTCGAGGTCGAAGGGAACGTGGTGGGCATCCTTGCTGGCGACGGCGAACTGCAATTCGGTGAAGGACGACATCAGCCCGGCGCCGAACGCCTTCAGGGGCTGACCAGGCTCCTGCATCAGCCCGTATTCGGCGGTGTACCAGTAGAGGCGGGTGATCATCTCGTCGCCGCCCAGCGCGATCACGTTCTCGGCCTTCTGCCCATACATCTGCATGAAATCGGCAAACACCGGCTGCGTCAGGATCGGCACGTGGCCGAAGAAGTCATGGAACATGTCCGGCTCGACAATGTAGTCGAGCTCCTGTTCGGTGCGCAGCCAGTTGGTGACCGGGAAGCGGCGGTTGGCGAGATGGTCGAAGAAAGGGGCGGCGGGAATAAGCCCCGGCACGGCGACGATTTCCCAGCCGGTGAGCTTGCGCAGTTTTTCGCTGACCGCGCCGAAATCCGGGATCTTGTCGAGCAGGCCAAGGGCGGCAACGCCGTCGAGATAGGAATGGTGCGCCAGTTGCTGCGTCAGCTTCGTCTGGCGGTCGCAAAGCGTGCGCCACACCGCCTGTTCGCTGGCAGAGTAGTCGTAGCCTTGCGCCACGGTGAAATCGGCACGGCAGACCGAATAGTCGCCGCGCAGGCCCTGTGCCGCGCAATCGCGGGCGTAGTCGGCAACACTCATCGTCATGGCTGTTCTCCTCGCAAATCATCAATGGCGAATTCTGCC
This sequence comes from Mesorhizobium sp. P2_H9, assembly GCF_056403215.1. Taxonomy (NCBI): domain Bacteria; kingdom Pseudomonadati; phylum Pseudomonadota; class Alphaproteobacteria; order Hyphomicrobiales; family Phyllobacteriaceae; genus Mesorhizobium; species Mesorhizobium sp. P2_H9. The sequence continues at coordinate 70,299 of NZ_JBFUFX010000007.1, forward strand.
GCAAGGCTAACCTGACTTGCCGAGGCAAATCGGTTTTGATGATGGCTCAAACGGGATATTCGAGATAATATTCACTCAACACGCGCCACTGGAGAGTGAAAATGCCTCAGTTTGACGAGTTCGAGATCAAGATGCTCGACATCCTGCAGCGCGATGGACGCAAGCCGGTGTCCGAACTCGCCCAGGAAATCGGCCTGTCGACCACACCTTGCGCGCGGCGTTTCGAGGCGATGCAGGATACCGGCATCATCAAGGGATTTGCCGCCGTGCTCAGCCGCCGCGCCGTCGGACTGATGGTCGAGGTGTTCATCGAGGTGCGGCTCACCAGCCACAGCGATGGCTCGCCCGAAGCCTTCATCGCCGCCGTGCAGCGCATGGACGAAGTATCCTCGTGCTGGACGATGACCGGCGACCACGATTTCCTGCTGCATGTGATGGTGCCGTCGGTCGACGAGCTCAACGCCTTTGTCATGCACCGGCTGATGCGGCTCGACGGCGTGCGCGACGTCCACACACAGCTGGTGCTGCAGAACATCAAGGGGCCGGGCCACGTGCCGCTCGGGCATCTCAGGCGCTAGGCATTTCTGCCGAAAAGCTGCACACAAACTGCTGAACAGAGCCCAATTCCAAGTTTGAATCGCCGGCTACGACATGCGGACCGCCATTGCGAAGGGTCCGTCATGAAAATCGTCCTGATCAATCCGCCGCACACCGCCATCGGCAGCCGCGTGCCCGACGACCATCTGCCGCCGCTCGGCCTGCTGGCGCTGGGCGGCCCGCTGATCGATGCCGGCCATGCCGTGCGCCTCGTCGATGCCGAATTCGGGCCGATGCCGCTCACCATGCTTGTTCGTGATGCCCTGAGCGATCATCCCGATTGCATCCTGATCGGCCACTCTGGTTCGACCTCGGCGCATCCGACTGCCTTGCAGATCGCACAGATGGTCAAGGCGCGTGAACCGGCAACGATGGTGATCTACGGCGGCGTCTTCCCGACCTATCACTGGCGCGACATTCTCTCCGCAACGGATGTCTTCGATTTCATCGTGCGCGGCGAAGGTGAGGCGACCATCGTCGCATTGGTCGAGGCGCTGGCGAGACGCCAGCCGCTGGCGGAAGTCGCCGGCATCGCCTATCGCGACGATCTGCGCCGTCCCTTCGCCACGCGGCCGGCCGGCACCATCGCCACCCTCGATGAATATCGCGTCGGCTGGGAGTTGATCGACCACCGCCGCTACAGCTATTGGGGCGGCAAGCGCGCGGTGGTCATGCAGTTCTCGCGCGGCTGCCCGCATCTGTGCAACTATTGCGGCCAGCGCGGTTTCTGGACCCGCTGGCGCCATCGCGACCCCGTGAAATTCGCCAAGGAGATCGCCTGGCTGCACCGCGAGCATGGTGTCGAGCTGATCAATCTCGCCGACGAGAACCCGACCGTTTCGAAGAAGGCCTGGCGCGCCTTTCTCGATGCGTTGATCGCCGAGAACGTGCCGGTGCTGATCGTCGGCTCCACCCGCGCCGACGACATCGTGCGCGATGCCGACATCCTGCATCTCTATCGCAAGGCCGGCGTGATCCGCTGGTTGCTCGGCATGGAAAACACTGACGAGCAAACGCTGCAATTGATCCGCAAGGGGGGCAGCACCTCATCCGACCGCGAGGCGATAAGGCTGCTGCGCCTGCACGGGATCCTGTCGATGGCGACCTGGGTGGCCGGCTTCGAGGACGAGACCCTTCGCGATCTCTGGCGCGGCTTTCGCCAGCTCATCGCCTATGACCCCGACCAGATCCAGGCGCTCTATGTCACGCCGCATCGCTGGACGCCGTTCTTCCGCATCGCCCGGGACCGCAAGGTGATCCAGAAGGACGCCCGCCTGTGGGACTACAAACACCAGGTGCTGCAGATGACCCGGCTTAAACCCTGGATGCTGTTCTTCAGCGTCAAGCTGATCGAGGTGGCGGTGCAGTCGCGGCCGAAGGCGCTGGCGCGCATCCTGTTCCATAGGGATCCGGAGCAGCGCCATTCGATGCGCTGGTACACGCAAATGGGCCGCCGCGTCTGGTTCCGCGAAGTCTGGGGTTTTCTGGCGCGCGACATCAGGGTGAAGGACGGCCCGACGCTGGCTGAATTCTGGGGCGCGCCGCAGGACGCGGAAGAGGAATCGATGGTGTTCGCGCGCCCCGCCCGCAAGCCGGCCGCGCCCGCTATCGGGATTTCGCCGAGCGCCTGACTATGATTGGTTGAGGTGTGTTCAGATTCAGGTCAGGCCGAGTCGAAAACGTGGGTTTCGAGAACCGGAGCGGAGCGGACATTCGGTCCGTGAGCACCGGAAGCGGAGAAAGCCGGCGTTTGCAGGCCGGCATCACATAATATCAATACACCTCAGGGTATGATCAGCGTGCCGGCGCCATGCTCGGTGAACAGTTCGAGCAGCACTGCATGCGGCGTCTTGCCGTTGAGGATGACGACGCCTTCGACGCCGCGCTCGATCGCCTCGATGCAGGTCTCGACCTTGGGGATCATGCCRCCGGTCACCGTGCCGTCCTTGATCAGCGCCTTGGCCTCGGCCACGGTCAATTCGTCGATTAGCTTCTTGTTCTTGTCAAGCACGCCGGGCACGTCGGTCAGGAACAAAAGGCGCGTCGCCTGGCATGCGCCGGCGATGGCGCCGGCAAAGGTGTCGGCGTTGATGTTGTAGGTATGGCCGTCGCGGCCGGGCGCCACCGGCGCCAGCACCGGGATCATTTCGGAACGCGCCAGCAGGTCGAGCAGCGTGCGGTCGACCTCGACCGGCTCGCCGACGAAGCCGAGATCGAGCACCCGCTCGATGTTGGAGTCCGGGTCGATCATGGTCTTGCGCGCCTTTTCGGCAAAAACCATGTTGCCGTCCTTGCCGCACAGGCCGATCGCCCATTCGCCCTCGGCGTTGATCAGCGCCACGATCTCCTTGTTGATCGAGCCGGCCAGCACCATCTCGACGATCTCGACCGTCTTCTGGTCGGTGACGCGCAGGCCGCCCTCGAACTTCGATTCGATGCCCATCTTGGCCAGCATGGCGCCAATCTGCGGCCCGCCGCCATGCACGACGATCGGATTGACGCCCGACTGTTTGAGCAACGCGATGTCGCGGGCAAAAGCCTTGCCGAGCTCGATGTCGCCCATGGCGTGGCCGCCATACTTCACCACCACCGTCTTGTTCTCGTAGCGCTGCATGTAGGGCAGCGCGCGCGAAAGTAGCGCGGCCTGCATTTCGGCGGTGGCGGTGATCTCCGTCATCGGTATGTTCCCGGATTGCTGGAAAGGACGGCGGCGTCTTAGCGGGAATTGGGGCAAGCCGCAAACGGCTTTGCTGTCACAAATTGATGAAGCCAGCCCTATCGCGTCATTCGACCAGATCCGGCCTCAAGTTCGGGATCACGGTTTAAGCCGGTACCTTGAACGGCGCCCGCCGCGCCAACCACCCCGAAATCTTTTCCATCTGCGCGGCCAGCGACAAAAGCGTCTCTTCATCGCCTGGCCGGCCGACGGCCTGGATGCCGAGCGGCAGGCCGGCATCGGTGACATGCACAGGCAGCGCGATCGATGGCTGGCCGGTGACGTTCTGGATCGCCGGCCAGTGGGTGAACCACAGGCTCTTGTCCATCAATTGCCCGAACAATGGCTTGAGCCTCAAGAGCCGGGTGAGGTGCAGTTTGTCGAGCACGTTCTCAATCAGCTCGTCGGCCCCCTTCGGATCCATGGCGCCGCAGGCGAGCGGCGGGTGCGCAATGATCGGCATCAGCACGGCATCATACCGGGCGGTCTCGGCGATCAGCCGGCGCGATGTCGCATTGAGCCGCTGCAGGCCGGCATAGATGTCGCCGGCCGAGACGATCTCGCCGAAGCGCGCAATGATGCGCGTGGCGCGTTCGAGGTCGCCCAGGACGGGGCGGCCGACGCGCAAGGCCTCGCCTCGCATCGTCCCGGCCACCGCCGAGGCGACCGACCTGGCAAAATCGGCCATGAAATCGCGATCGATGTAGGGCAGGTCGATCTCCTCGACCGTGTGTCCGCCTTCGCGGGACAACGCCACGGCGATGTCCAACGCCTTCAGCGTCTCTGCCGATATCGGCAGGCCAAGCGGCGATCCGCGGTAGACGGCGAGCTTGAGCTTGCCTGGATCGCGCCCTGCCGCGGCGACGAAACTGCCTTTCGGCGCTGGCGCGGCATAGGGCGCCAGCGGATCGGGGCCGTGCGTGAGGTCGAGCAGCAAGGCGCAATCGCGGACCGAACGGGTGACGGCATGATCAACGACCATGCCGTACCAGGCTTCGCTGATCAGCGGCGTCTGCGGCACGCGGCCGCGCGAGGTTTTCAGGCCGACCAGCCCGCTACAGGCGGAAGGCACCCTGATCGAGCCGCCGCCATCAGCGGCATGCGCCGCCGGCACCACGCCGGCAGCAACGAGGGCGGCTGCGCCACCGGAAGAACCGCCGCTGGTATGGGCCGTGTTCCATGGATTGCGGGTGATGCCGAAAGCTGCGGATTCGGTCATCAGCCTCAGCCCCTGTTCGGGCGAGGTGCTGGTGGCGATCGGAACGAGTCCGGCGGCGAGGTAGCGCTCGGTCATCACCGAGTTGAAATCGGCGGTGAAAGCCGGAATGCGGCTGCCGGAATGCGTCGGCACCCCCTTGATGGCGATGCCGAGATCCTTCAGCGCAAACGGAACGCCGGCCAGCGGCAGCTTGCGGTCGATGGTTTTGGCGCGCGTCCGCGCCGCGTCGTAGAGGGGCTCGGCGATGGCGTTGATGTCGGGGCGGGTGGCCTCGGCGCGCGCAATCGCGGCGTCGACAAGCTCCTGTGGCGAGATCTCTGCCTTGTGCACGAGAGCGGCGAGGCCGGTTGCATCTTGTTCCCACAGAACCCGTTCAACCGACATGTCTGAAGTCCTCCACCTCCAGGAAGGCTAGCGGCCGGCGATTTCTTTGGCAATCGATGCGGTCGAAAACTGGCGGGCCTGAGGCAACAGCGGATTACGTGGACAATAACGTTTCCACCGTTGCAAATACATGGCAATCGCCTAATTTATCGGCATGACGCCGCAGGACATCTCCACCCTGATTGTCCGGACTTCGATGAAGGATCGGGCCGCGTTCGATCTGCTCTACCGGCAGACCAGTGCGAAACTTTTCGGTGTCTGCCTTCGTGTATTGCATGACCGGGGAGATGCGGAAGAAGCGCTGCAAGAGGTCTTCGTCAAAGTATGGACGAAGGCAGACCGTTTCGCTGTTTCCGATCTGAGTCCGATCTCCTGGCTGGTGGCAATCGCGCGCAATCACGCGATCGATCGCATCAGGGCGAGGCGCAAGCCTGCCGCCGATATCGATGCCGCGCTCGACGTGGCCGATCCGGCTCCGGGACCTGAGGCTATGGTTGTGGCGGGTGGTGAATCCGAACGCATCTATCAATGTCTCGATGAGTTGGAAAAGGACCGGGCAGCGGCTGTCCGGGGCGCCTATCTCAATGGCGAAAGTTATGCCGAATTGGCGGAGCGCCACAGCGTTCCGTTGAACACGATGCGGACCTGGCTACGGCGCAGTCTGCTGAAACTTAGAGAATGTCTGGAAAGATGACGCTGGCACAAGACAACGGACCGGAACGTGGAGGCGACGACCTGCTCGCCGCCGAATACGTTCTCGGCGTCCTGGCAGCGGACGAACGCCAGATTGCCTCCAGCCGTATCGACGCGGAAACCGGCTTTGCCCGTCTTGTTGACGGCTGGGAAGTGCACCTTTCGCCGCTGGCGTCCGCCTATCCGGAAGTAGCACCTCCGGCGACCGTTAAGGTCGCGGTCGACCGCCGGCTGTTCTCCTCCACCGCAACAAGCTCGACCACAACCGCGCAACCGAGCGCCGGCCTCTGGGCAAGCCTTGCCTTCTGGCGCGGCCTTGCCACCGCGGCCGTCGCGGCGCTGGCGATCTACATTGCCGTGCCCTACATCAACCCGCCGGTCGAGCAGCCGCAGACACGCCTCGTCGCCTCGCTGGGCGCCGATGGCAGCGATGTCAAATATCTGGTCGTCTACGACGCCGCCCATCACGATGTCGGCCTGTCCCATGTCTCCGGCGAACGCGCCGCCGGCAAGGACTTCGAGCTGTGGATGATCGAAGGCAAGAACAACCCGGTCTCGATGGGTGTCATCCCGGCCGGAACGACCACGCACCTGACCATCACGCCGGCCGTGCAGGAAAAACTTGCGCAAGGCGCCGTGCTGGCGGTCAGCGTCGAGCCCACCGGCGGTTCTCCGACCGGTCAGCCAACCGGACCGGTGGTCGCGGCGGGCGATCTGAAGAGCATCTGACAGGCTCCCGGCGTCAGTTTTCCGCAAAAAGTATATTATGGATCACTGCCTGGTCGTGCGCGAATGCGAAAAAGCATATGAGCAGGCAAAGGCAATGCAGAAAAATCTGCGCACAGACATGAAAAAAATAAAAAATCTCCTGATTTGGTGAAACTCACGCATTTCTATTCCGTAACTTCCTCGCGTCCCAAATGTGGGAAACGATAACCCCTAGGAGTTCGACATCATGCGTAAATTCGCCACCCTTTTGCTTGCCGGTACGATCGCTGTTTCTGCACTTGCCACCGCCGCCTATGCCGAAAATCCAATGGTCGGCGGCGCCGCCATGTTTGCCACCAAGAACATCGTCGAGAATGCCGTCAATTCGAAGGATCACACGACGCTGGTCGCCGCCGTCCAGGCGGCCGGCCTGGTCGAGACGCTGCAGAGCGCCGGTCCGTTCACCGTCTTCGCACCGACCAACGAGGCTTTTGCAGCCCTTCCGGCCGGCACCGTCGAGACGCTGCTCAAGCCTGAGAACAAGGACAAGCTCACCAAGATACTCACCTGCCACGTCATCGGCGCCAAGGCGCTGGGCGCGGACGTCGCCGCGATGGCCAAGGCCGATGGCGGCGCGCACAAGGTCAAGACCGTCGGCGGCTGCGAGCTGTCGCTCAAGGCTGACGGCGGCAAGGTCACCGTGACCGACGAGAACGGCAACGTCGCCAATGTGACGATCGCCGATGTCGAGCAGTCGAACGGCGTCATCCACGTCATCGACAAGGTTCTTCTGCCGAAGATGTAACAAAAGCTTCGCCGCCGGCGAAGCTATGGCCAAGGCTCCAAGTAGATTGCGCGGCTACCGTCCCCTCGTGACCCGCGCAATCGACAAGCGTACACTCCGCACCGTCCGCCCTAAGCGTGGAGCCGTTGCGGAGTGTCCGTTTTCAGGGGCGTGATCCCGAAAAGTGGAAGCCGGTTTTCGGAAAAGATCATGCCCAAACAAAGAGCTCTGATCGTCACCGGGTTTTGATTTCCTTGTGACGGTTGAGTTTGGCAAAGGACAGCAGGAGGAATGGTCATGAACCGTCGCGACTTTCTTTGGAGCGGTGCCGCCGCCGTGGCATTGCTGGCGGGCACGGCAACCATGCTGCGCATGGGCGGAGCGCAGGACGCGCGGGCAGCGGAAAAATTCGAGGTCACCAAAACCGACGCCGAGTGGCACGCCATCCTGTCCGATGAAGCCTTCAATGTGCTGCGCAAGGAAGGCACCGAATATCCAGGCACCAGCCCGCTGCTCAACGAGCATCGCAAGGGCATTTTTGCTTGCGCCGGCTGCGACCTGCCGGTCTATCCCTCGGAGACCAAGTTCGACTCGGGCACCGGCTGGCCGAGCTTCTGGCAGGAGATCGCCAATGGCATCGGCAAGACCACGGACCGGTCGCTCGGCATGACCCGCACCGAGGTCCACTGCCGCCGTTGCGGTGGCCATCTCGGCCATGTCTTCGACGATGGTCCGGCCCCGACCGGCTTGCGCCATTGCATCAACGGCGTCGCCTTGACCTTCAAGCCGGCGACGGCCTGACGGCGCCGTCCAGCGGTCCTATTTAAGAGGCAGAAACAGTTCAAGGACCACTTCATGCACCTGTACGTTCGGGGAGAACGAAAAGTGTCGCTGGCAGTATATCGGAAAATCACGTGCTTCCTCGCCGCTGGCCGGAAGCCATTCACGATAAAGGAATAGCGCGGCGGGCTCGAGATTGTTGGTGTTGCCGGGATAGCGCAGCACCGCGCAACGTCCGCCGGGGATCACGCCAGCCTTCATCTGCGCGTCATTCGCCTCGATCGGCTGGTCGGTCCCGGCACACAGGTCCATGCTGTAGTCGGCCGGGACCGCCGGCTCCCTTTCGGAACGGAAGACGTTGAAGGTCGGGCTTGTCTCGGGCGACAGGCCGGCAGCTTTGCGCCAGGCGATGAACCGCTGGATGGTATCCTGGAGCGTCGCCCGGTCTCCGCGATGCTCCATGATCGCCACCGGCGTCGGCGGCACTTCGCGGATCGTCACATCGTCGGATTCGAAGATTATCTGCATGAGCTTGTTCCTTGCTTTGTCGAGAGGCCCGAATGCCATGAGCCACGGCCCCCAGTCGGGAGACTTGCGGAACGACGAAGGCGATTGTCCGAACCGTTGCCGAAAGGCGCGGGCGAAGGCATCCGGTGCGTAACCGGCATCCATCGCTATGTCGGTGACGCTTTGGGCGTCGCTCTCGGCAAGCCTGTACGAAGCGCGCTTCATGCGGGCGAGCTGGACATAGCGATGCACCGACACGCCGAAGGTTGACGTGAACTGCCGGTGGAAATGGTATTTCGAGAACGCCGCGACGCCGCTCAACGCTTCCAGGCCCAGATCGTCGTCCAGGTGCTGGTCTATGTGATCCAGCACCCGCTGCATTCGGGCTTGGTAGTTTTCAGATGCCGCCTTCATCGTCTCTTCCTTCGTGGCGACACCAGCTACGCCATTCCGGATATGCTGCGCTCGACCGATCTTGCGATTTGGCATGGATCAACAGCTGCCTGCCAGCAACGGCATACAGGCGAGCCCGATCTACGGTTGAACGGCGGAATAGGGGTCGTTTCCGGCGGCTTGGGCGATAATTTCTTCGCCATGATACGATCAGCGTCAATACGCCTCCGGCTCGGAGCTTATGAGCCTGCAAACTGAAGTTATCGGCGTATCGCGAATTTCGGCTACGGCCTGACCACCGCCCCTACACCTAAAATGGGGCGGAAACAGTCAAGTTCAAGAATTGGCAAACAGCTTTTTATGCGTAGATTCCGCAGCCCTGATCGAGAGGGCCAGAACCTATGCAAAGAACCGAAGAACGCGCTCGCCAAGGCGGGCGTAAGTCGACCGGCCGCGTTGATGCCGACCGGCCACAGATCTCCCATCAAGTGGTGATCGCCGGAGGCGGCCCGACGGGGCTGATGCTGGCCGGCGAGCTTTCATTGGCCGGCATCGATGTCGCCGTCGTCGAACGGCGCGACAGCCAGGCAATCACGGGCACGCGTGCGGGCGGTCTGCACGCACGCACCATCGAGGTCTTCGACCAGCGCGGCATCGCCGATCGGTTCCTGTCACAAGGCAAGACCGCCCAGGTCGCATCCTTCGCCGGCGTTACGCTTGATATCAGCGACTTTCCCACCCGCCACAATTACGGGCTGGCGCTCTGGCAAAAGCACATAGAGCGCATCCTTGCCGATTGGGTCGATGAGCGCGGCGTCACTGTCTACCGTGGCCGCGAGGTGACGGGCTTCGTGCAAGATGACAGTGGCGTCGATGTCGCGCTCAGCGACGGCGGGTCGTTTCGTGCCGACTATCTCGTCGGCTGCGACGGCGGCAGAAGTCTCGTGCGCAAGGCAACCGGGATAGAGTTCCCGGGCTCGGAGCCGACCGTCAGCAATTTGATCGCCGAGGTCGAACTATCGGGAGAGCCGCAATGGGGTGTCATCCACCGCGATGCGATCGGCATTCACGGCTTTGGCAAGCTGGATGACGGGACGGTGCGGGTGCTGGTGACCGAGCGCGAGGTCGGGGCTGGCGGCGAGCCTACGCTGCATGAACTCAGCGAGGCGCTGATGGCCGTCTACGGCACCGATTATGGCGTTCACAATCCGACGTCGCTGGCCCGCTTCACCGATATGACAAGGCAAGCGGCTTCATACCGCAAGGGGCGGGTGCTGCTCGCCGGCGACGCCGCGCACGTGCATCCGCCGGATGGCGGACAGGGTCTGCAGACCGGCGTGCAGGACGCCGTCAATCTCGGTTGGAAGCTTGCCCAGGTGGTCCGGAAAACATCGCCGGAAAGCCTGCTCGATACCTACCAGGCCGAGCGCCATCCGGTTGCCGCGCGTGTGTTGAAAAGCACCATGGCGTCGGTCGCGCTCCGTCGCGAAGACGAGCGAACCAAGGCGCTGCGAGACACGATGTCCGAACTTCTCGCCATGGCGGAGCCACGCAAGCGCTTTGCCGGCATGTTGTCCGGCCTGGACATCCACTATGATTTCGGTGAGGGCCATCCGCTGCTTGGCCGCCGCATGCCGGACCTCGACCTCGTCACCGCTGACGACCCGCTGCGGGTCTTCACCCTGCTGCACGACGCGCGCCCGCTGTTGCTCAACCTCCGTCAGTCTGGCGCATTCGACATCGGCCCTTGGGCGGATCGGGTTCGGTCGGTCGACGCCAGATACGATGGCGCCTGGGAGGTTCCGGTGCTGGGCGCGGTCACGGCACCCGCCGCCGTGCTGGTCCGGCCCGACGGCTACGTCGCCTGGGTCGGCGACCCTGAAACGGCGGGGTTGGCCGACGCGCTGACCAGGTGGTTCGGACCGCCTGCCTTGGCATAGCCGGCATCGCCTTTTCGGTCATGACGGATGGTCGCGGCTTGACAAAACATGACCCCGGAAATCGTTTCCAATTTCCGGGGTCATGCGTGAGGGCGCCAGGGGGGTTCCGGCGCGTCTCAATGGCCTCCGCCGCCACCGCCGGCTGCGACAGGTTTGCGGATCACCATGGTGAACAGTCCCAGCGTCGCAAACAGCACCGTCAGCATGAAGAACACATCCATGAAGGACAGCAGCGCCGCCTGCTGGTGGACCATGGCGGACAGCTTGGAGATCGCAGCACTTGTGGCGTCGAGGCCGGCAGTCTGCTCGAAATTGAGCGTCATGTTCTGCAGCTTCTGCTGCGCCGCTGCACTGCCCCATTCCACATGCTCGGCCAGCCTTGCGTAGTGGAAGGCATTGCGGTCGATCAGCACCGTGTTGATGACGGCAAGGCCGACGGCGCCGCCGAGGTTGCGGGTCAGGTTGAACAGGCCGGACGCGTTCTTCAGCCGGTCGGGCGGCAATGTGCCGAGCGCAATGTTGTTGATCGGCACCATGCACAGCATCATCGAACAGCCGCGCAGGATCTGCGGGATCAGCAATTCATAGAAATCCCAGTCGGCGGTCAGATGTGTCATCCACCAGGTGCCCGTGGCAAAACCGAAGAAGCCGATCATCATCATCAGCCGTGGGTCTATCTTGCCCGACAGGATGCCGGAAATCGGCGCGGTGAAGAACATCGCCAGGCCGCTGACGAACAGCGCCTCGCCGATCATCATCGAATCGTAGCCGCGGATGCGTCCGAGGAACACCGGGTAGAGATAGGTCAGGCCATAGAGGCCGATGCCGATGACGAAGGAGAACAGCGAGCCGAAGGCAAAATTGACATTGCTGAATGCCCTCAGGTCGACGATCGGCTCCTCGGCAGTGAACACACGCCAGAAGAACAGCACCCCGCCAACGGTCATGATGATGGCGCAGATCAGCACCGCCTGGTCCTGCAGCCAGTCGTTGTTGGGGCCTTCCTCGAGCACATATTCCATGCAGCCGAGGAAGGCAGCCATGCCGGCGAGGCCCCACCAGTCGAACTTGCTGAACAGTTTGAGGTTTGGCTTGTCGAAGTCGATCAGCGACCAGGCGGCCACCGTCACCATGATGCCGGGCACGACGTTGACCAGGAACAGCCAGTGCCAGGACATGGCATGGCTTATATAGCCGCCGACGGTCGGACCGATGGTCGGCGCCAGCGTCGCCACCAGGCCGATCATCGGCGACACCACGGCCCGGCGCGACGGCGGGAAGATGGTGAAGGCAGCGGCAAAGACGCTCGGGATCATGCCGCCGCCGATAAAACCCTGGATGGCGCGGTAGACGATCATCTGGTCGATGTTGGTGGCGGTTGCGGCCAGCGCGCTCGCCGCCGTGAAGCCTGCCGCCGAAATCGTGAACAGCACGCGTGTCGACAGCATCCGGCTGAGGAAGCCCGACAGCGGAATCATGATCACTTCGGCGATTAGATAGGCGGTCTGCACCCACGGGATTTCGTCGGAACTGGCGCTCAGGCCGGCCTGGATCTCGGCCAGCGAGGCCGAGACGATCTGGATGTCGAGGATGGCCATGAACATGCCGAACACCATCGCCAGGAAGGCGATGACGCGCCGCGTCGAAATGGTGGTTGGCATGGCCGGCATTGCCGGCGCCGATCCTGCTGTCAGGGTTGCGGTCGCCATGACCCTAGCTCCCGGTTTGCGCTTACTTCGACGCCGAAGGTGCCGTACGGCTGTCGACGGCGACGACGACGCTCAGGCCGGCGCGCAGCCTGCCGGTCTTCAGCACATCGGCCGGCACGTCGATGCGAACCGGAACGCGCTGTACGACCTTGGTGAAGTTGCCGGTGGCGTTTTCGGGCGGCAGCATCGAGAACACCGCACCGGAGGCCGGCGCCAGCGACGACACGGTGCCCTCGAAATCCTGGCCGTCGGCCGCATCGACCGAAATCCTGACCTTCTCGCCGGGCACCAGGCGGGCAAGCTGCGTCTCCTTGAAATTGGCGACGATATAAAGCTTGTCCATCGGCACGATGACGGCGAGCTTCTGTCCGGGGCTGATCAGGTCGCCCTGTTCGACCGAGCGGTTGCCGACGACGCCGTCATAAGGCGCCTTGAGCACGGTGAAGGAGAGGTCGCGCACGGCCTTGTCCCGGCTCAGCTGCAGCGAGGCCAGCGTGCTTGCCGATTCCGCGCGCTGCGCCTGCAGCACGCCGATATTGGCCTGCGCCGCGGCGATCTGCGCGTCGGCGCCGACAAGGGCTGCATTGGCCTGATCGACCGCGGTCTGGGCATCGTCCAGCTGCGCCTGCGTGCCGACATGGGTCTTCAGCAATTGCGCGGCGCGCGACTGCGCACGGGCGGCGTTGTCGGCCGCGGCCTGGTCGGCGGTCTTCTGCGCCTGCGCCTGGCTGAACGAGGCGCGCGCGGCTTCAGTCTGGGCATCGATGCGGTCGAGCGTCTTGCTCAAGGTGGCGATCTGCGCCTCGGCCTGGGCAACGGCTATTCTGTAGTCGCCGTCATCGACGACCAACAGCGGGTCGCCGGCCTTGACCTGCTGGTTCTCGATCACCTTGACCTGATCGACATAACCGGAAATCTTGGGCGAAATGAATGCCATGTCGGCCTGGACATAGGCATCGTCGGTCGAGATCATGAAGCGGCCGTCGGTCCAGTAATTGTAGCCGTACCAGGCGCCGGCGCTGAGCAGGCCAGCTGCGATGATCGGCAGCAGAAAGGAGCGCACAGAACGCTTCTTCTTGGCCGGCGCTTCGACGGGCGTGGCGGCTGCGGGCTGGACGGGGACTCCCGGCGCTTCGGTCGCGGGGGCGACCTTGGCGTTGGGAAAAGGACGGACTTCGGCGGTGACAGGCGCGTTCGAGGACATGGTATCTCTCAGCAGGTCTAATATGAGGAAAATCTGTTATACTGAACCGTTCGGTTCGATGCGGACATTGACTTAGCGCGGAAACAGGCCCATATCAAGGGCAATCGAACCGATCGGTTCGAATTATTTTGCGAGGTGTGACTTTTATGGTCGAAATATTACCCGATGCCGGCGAGGAGCAGTGCGATGTGCTGGACAGCCTGCGTCGTGGCCGCCCGGCAGCAGGACAGGATCCGCTCAAACGCAGCCAGATCATCGACGGCGCCCGTCGTGTCTTCATCGACAAGGGCTTCGAAGCGGCGTCGATGAACGACATCACCCGCGAGGCCGGTGTCTCCAAGGGCACGATCTATGTCTACTTCGCCAACAAGGAAGAGCTGTTCGAAGCGCTGATCGAGGAAGAGCGCGGCACCATCTTCAAGAACATGTACGATGTGCTGGACCGCGCCGACGATTTGCGCGAGACGCTGGTGAAGTTCGGCAAGGTGCTGTCCATCAAGATCACCTCGGCCAAGGTCATCCAGGCGCAGCGCACGGTGATCGGCGCGTCCGACAGGATACCCGACATGGGCGCGCGCTTTTACGAACGCGGCCCCAAGCGCGGCCATGACAAGTTCGTGGTCTTTCTCAATGCCGCCATCGAGCGCGGCCTGCTCAAGATCGACGATGTCGACCTTGCCGCCTATCAGTTCACCGATCTGTGCCTGGCCGGCCTTTTTCGCCAGTGCATCTTCGCCTACCGCACGGAAGCCCCGGGCGAGGATGAAATCGACAGCGTCGTCAGGTCAGGCGTCGGCATGTTCCTGAAAGCCTACGGCACCGAAGCTCTTGCCACGGAAGAAAGCCACCAGAGGATTGCCCTGGAGGCAAGGGGTTAGAGCCTGCAGGTATGCCCTAGCCGCCATTGGCCGCGAGCACGATCGCGGCCTTCAATTCCTCGAGGCCCTCGCTCTTTTCCGACGACGTGGCGAGCACGAACGGAAACGCCGCCGGCCGCTTCTTGATTTTCAAAAGCGTCTCTTCGATCAGCCGCGGCACGCCGGCCGCCTTGATCTTGTCGGTCTTGGTCAGCACGATCTGATAGGACACCGCCGCCTTGTCGAGCAGCGACAGCACCTCGTCGTCCTTGGCCTTGATGCCATGGCGGGCGTCGATCAGCACATAAACGCGCTTCAGCGTGACCCGGCCCTTGAGATAGTCGAAGACCAGCTTGGTCCACTCGTCGACTTTCTCCTTGGGCGCGGTGGCATAGCCGTAGCCCGGCATGTCGACCAGCGCCATCGGCGGCAGGTCGGCGCCTTCGCCCGAAAATCCATCCGGCACGAAATAGTTGAGCTCTTGCGTGCGCCCCGGCGTGTTGGAGGTGCGCGCCAGCCCTTTCTGATTGACCAGCGCGTTGATCAGCGACGACTTGCCGACATTCGAGCGCCCGGCAAAGGCGATCTCCGGCGGCCCTTCCGGCGGCAGGAACTTCATCGCCGGCACGCCGCGGATGAAGATCCAGGCCCGGGTAAACAGTTCGGTGCCAATCACAGTCTTGTTCAACGCGTTCAAACCGCTGCCTCCAGAAGGGAAATGTCGGCGCCACGAATGGCATTGAGGTTGCGGCTGACCTTTTCCACCGGCCAGTCCCACCAGGCCACTGCCAAAAGCCGCCGGATCGTCCTGTCGTCGAAGCGCATCTTCACCACCTTGGCCGCATTGCCGGCGACGATCGCATAGGGCGGCACATCATGCGTCACCACCGATTTTGCAGCTATGATGGCGCCGTCGCCGATTGTCACGCCGGGCAGGATAACCGCTTCCATGCCGATCCATACATCATTGCCGATCACCGTGTCGCCGCGCAATTCCTTCGACCACGTCTTCGGGTCGAAACCGTCCTCCCAGCCATGGCCGAAGATGTTGAACGGATAGGTCGAGAAACCGGACATTGCATGATTGGCGCCGTTCATGATGAAGCGCGCGCCCTCGGCGATGGCGCAGAACCTGCCGATGATCAGCCGGTCGCCGATGAATGGGTAATGATGCAGCACGCATCGCTCGGCGAATTTGTCTGGTCCATCGGGGTCGTCATAGTAGGTGTAGTCGCCGACCTCGATGTTCGGCGCCGTCACCAGGCCCTTCAGGAAACCGACGCGCATATGCATCGGGATCGGATGCTTGATGTTGGGGTTGGGTCCGATCATGGTCTGGCTCCGTCAAATCCGATAACAGGCAAGGTCAAAATAGCGCGATCCGCCCGGCGGCACCAACGGCCTGCGGAACGGATCAACCCTGGCTGTTCATCGATGGAGCGTTCCTGAAACGAAAGGGCGCTTATAGGGGCGCGCCGCGGCTGCGTCTACCGCGCCGTCGGCATTGTCCTGAAGCCGCACGAAATTGCCGAATGCCGGCCGGTTTCGCAGATAAACCGGGGTCCTGAGAAGGACCTTCAGGACCCCGGTCTGCCGCCACGGCCTCCCAAACACCGGCGCCTGTGCGCCGGAAGCCGTTATGGCAAGGGTATCTTGGCGTCGTCGCGAACACACCGCGGCAACGGCGCAGTTACGGCGCGTGGCAGGCCAAAGTTTCGCCGGCTGGGTCGCCGGGCAAAAAACTCCGAATGAACCGGGGGTCTCTTCGAAGCTAAAACCGGGGCCCTGCGAGGGACTGCAGGACCCCGGCCGTGCCGAGAGAGCTCCGAAACTTGACCTCTCATGAGGTTGAAAAGGCAGGATCCCAGAAAGCCGACGGGACAGCTGCCTTTTCCATTGTCGGAACCGTTACTTCGGCAAGAGCACCTTGTTGACGACGTGGATGACGCCATTCGACTGGTTGACGTCGGCCACCGTAACCTTGGCGGTGTCGCCGGACTCGTCGACGATGTAGAGCGAACCGCCTTTGACTTCGGCGGTCAGCGTGTCGCCGCTCACCGTCTTCATCTCGTATTTGCCGCCCATCGCCTTGGCCTTGGTCATCATGTCCTTGGCGGAGATCTTACCGGCCACGACATGGGCGGTCAGGATCTTGGTGAGCTGGGCCTTGTTCTCGGGCTTGACCAGCGTGGCGACGGTGCCGGCGGGCAGCTTCTTGAAGGCGGAATCCGTCGGCGCGAATACGGTGAAGGGGCCGGCGCTCTCCAGCGTTTCGACCAGGCCGGCTGCCTTGACGGCCGCGACCAGGGTCTTGTGGATCGGCGAGTTGACGGCGTTTTCGACGATGTTCTTCGAGGTCAGCATCGCGGCGCCGCCGACGGCGGGGTTGGCGAGCGAATAGGCCGTCGTGGCAGCGAGGCCGGACAGCGCGAGACCAGCGGAAATGCAGAATGCCTTGAGGATGGACTTTGCCATTGGAGAACCCTTCTGATGCGACAATTGTTGATTCGATTGTCGGAGAGAGTTACGCGGCGGCGAAAGGATAGTTTCCGTCAGCGGAAGAAAAAATACAATAAAAACAAATAGTTATATGAACTGCGCCGGCCCACGGCCAGCGTCCCCGCGACGCAAGCCGCGAGGCTATAGGATCAAACGAAGCGGTCTCCGGATGGGGGCTGAGCGATTTCGAGCGCCCTGGAAAGTCAGAGGCAGTCACGCCGGCCGGGCGGCGCTAGTTTCGCGGCTCACGGGAACGTGATCGAGCGCTCGCCCCACAAAAAAGCCCCGGACGGACCGGGGCTTTTTTGATTTAGCGAGCGGGGCGCCGGCTATTCAGCCGGCGACGGTTTCTTCCGAAACAATGCCACCAGATTGTCCCACAATTCGATCTTGGCGCCCTGGCGCTTCATGATCACGCCCTGCTGCAGGATCGACAGCGAGTTGTTCCAGGCCCAGTAGATGACCAGGCCGGCCGGGAAGCTCGCCATCATGAAGGTGAAGATGATCGGCATCCAGGTGAAGATCGCGGCTTGCGTCGGATCTGGCGGCGTCGGGTTCATGCGCATCTGCAGGAACATGGTGACGCCCATGATCAGCGGCCACACGCCGATCATCAGCATATGCGGCAGGGTGATCGGAATCAGGCCGAACAAATTGAACAGCGAGGTCGGATCGGGTGCGGCCAGATCTTGGATCCAGCCGAAGAACGGCGCATGCCGCATCTCGATGGTGATGTAGAGCACCTTGTAGAGCGAGAAGAAGACCGGGATCTGCAGCGCCACCGGCCAGCAGCCGGCCAGCGGATTGATCTTCTCGGTCTTGTAGAGCTCCATCATCGCCTTTTGCTGCGCCATCTTGTCGTCCGCGTATTTCTCGCGGATCTCGAGCATTTTGGGCTGCACCTTCTTCATGTTCGCCATCGACGCGTAGGATTTGTTGGCGAGCGGGAAGAACAGGGCTTTGACGATGACGGTGGTGGCCAGAATGGCCAGGCCGAAATTGCCAAGCAATTTGTAGAGCGTGTCGATCAGCCAGAACATCGGCTTGGTGATGAAGTGGAACCAGCCCCAGTCGATCAGCAGGTCGAACCGCTTGATGTGACGGTCTTCCGCGTAGGCGTTGATCTTGCCGACTTCCTTGGCGCCGGCGAAGATTTCGCTCTCCACCGTCGCCGACTGGCCGGCGTCAACGGTGATCGGGTCGGTCAGGAAGTCGGACTGATAGCGGTGGCGGCCGTCTTCGAAATAAGCGTAGCGCGGCTGGAACGGCTGCTTCTCGGTCGGCACCAGCGTGACGGCCCAGTATTTGTCGGTGATGCCGAGCCAGCCATCGGTCGACTTGCCCGGCGTGAACTGCTTGTCCTTTTCGATGGACGCGTATTTGTGTTCCTGCAGGCCTTCCGTGCCGGTGAAGCCGATCAGGCCTTCATGCAGCACATAGGTGCTGGCAACAGCCGGCTTGTCGAAACGGGTGACGCGACCGTAGTTGGACAGCGAGACCGAAGCCGTGCCCGAATTCTGCACCGTGTCGGAAACGGTGAACAGGTAGTTCTCGTCGACCGAAAAGGTGCGCTTGAAGGTCAGGCCCTTGTCGTTGGTAAACGTCAGCGTGACCGGTGTTGCCGGGGTCAGCGTCGCATTGCCATCGACGGCCCACACTGTCTCGGGACCCGGCACCGCACCGGTCTTGTCGTTGCCGACAAAGCCGATCTCGGCATAGTAGCCATTGGGCAGCGCCGCCGGGTTGAGCAGGCTGATCTCGGGCGAATTCTTGTCGACCGTCTCGGTGTAGTGCTTGAGCCGGAGGTCATCGAGCCGCGCGCCGGTCAGGTTGATCGACCCTTCCAGGCTTGGCGTGTCGATCTTGATGCGCTTGCTTGTCGCCAGCGCTTGCTCGCGGCCGGCCGGCGTCACGGCATCGGTGCCCGGCGCGTTGGGAATGGCGCCCGGCGCTGCGGGCGCTGTGGTGTCGCCAGGATTGGCGGCCTCGGCGGCCTTCTTCTGCTCCGCCACACGCTGCTCTTCGATGCGGGCCGCCTCGCGCTGCTGCTCGCCGCGCGGCAGCACGTAAAAATACTGCCACAGCCCCAGGATCAGCACCGACAGTGCGATGGTGATGAAGAAGTTCCGGTTGTTTTCCATCGAAAGCCCTTGGCCTATCGTGTTCCGCTGAGACGGCGGGAGAGTTCGGCTTTCAACTGGCCGAACGGAATGGTCAGCACGTCTTCGCGCCCGACGATGACATAGTCATTGCCAGGCGCCATGTCACTGGCCGCATGCGTGCGCACGGCCTCTCTCAGCCGCCGCCGGACGCGGTTGCGCACGACGGCATTGCCGACCTTCTTGGTGACGGTATAGCCGACGCGCGGCGCGAGATCGTCGCCGCGGTCGAGAACCTCAACGAGAAAAAGCCGCCCGCGCCGCTTTTCACCGCGGCGGACGGCCAGAAATTCCGCGCGCTTCAGAAGCCGCTTGGGATTTGGTCCCACTGGCTTGCCGGTTGCGGGCAACGATCTCGTCTTCCGTTCAGGCGCTCAGCCGCTTGCGACCGCGGTTGCGGCGGGCTGCGACGACGCCGCGACCACCCTTGGTGGCCATGCGGGCACGGAAACCGTGCCGGCGCTTGCGGACGAGTTTAGACGGTTGGTAGGTACGCTTCATTTGTTTTAATACCGCGGGGTGCGGCCCTTCTTGATTCTGTCACTTTGTAACAGGAGCTTTGCCGGGCCGGTTTTGGCGCGATCGAAACCGCGCCGGGACGAATGGCCCGAGCGTGAGCGGCTTATAGAAAGAAGGCTTTTGCGAGTCAATCCGGCGCGAACCAGCAGTTCGTCGCAGCGCGAACTCGCAGTTCGTCGCAGCGCGAACGACCAGTTGGTCTCGCCGCTGCCGGGCGGATGGACGCGGTTTTTTGTGCCGCCGCCGCTGTGCGACGAAGGATGAAATTGGCAAAAAAGCCGCGATCGCCTAGTCTCGGGCTATCAAGTGATTGTGAAGACAGGTCTCAATGAGCGAAGTTTCACCCGCGGATGAAAGGACCGGGCCGGCCAACAGCGCCGTCCGCACGGTGCCTTTGTCGCGCGGGCTGTCGACCAAATTGCTGCTGCTCACCATCGTCTTTGTGCTTCTGGCCGAAGTGCTCATTTTCCTGCCCTGGATTGCCAGCTACCGGCTGAGCTGGCTGAAGGAGCGGCTGGGAACCGCGGCGGCGGTGTCGATCGTGCTGGTGCAGGGCGAACCCAATTCGCTCTCCCGCGCTGCCCAGAACGACGTGCTGATGGCAATCGGCGCCAAGGCGATCGCGGTGCGTGACGGCGGCGTCTCGCGGCTTCTGGTGGTGGCCGAGATGCCGCCGCAGGTCGATGAGCATATCGATATCGCCAGCGTCGGCATGATCAAGGGCATGACAGGTGCGCTCGACACGCTGTTTTTCGGCGGCAGGCGCATGCTGCGCGTGTTCGGGCCGGTTGGCGAAAGCGACAAGGAATTCGAGCTGATCATGCCCGACCGCAGCCTGCGCGATGCCATGCTGGTCTATTCGCGCAACGTCGCCTTCGTCTCGCTGCTGATCTCGCTGTTCACCGCCATGCTGGTCTATGCCGCCATAGACCTGATCATGATCGGCCCGATTCGGACGATGACGCGCTCAATGCTGGCCTTTTCCGAGGCGCCCGACGACCCCGGGCGCATCATCCGCCCCGCCGCCCGCGCCGACGAGATCGGCGTTGCCGAGCGCGAGCTGTCGCTGATGCAGGAGCGGTTGCAGAAAATGCTGTCGGAGCAGAAGCATCTGGCCGACCTTGGCCTCGCCGTGTCCAAGATCAACCACGACATGCGCAACATCCTGGCCTCGGCGCAGCTGATGTCGGACCGCTTGCGCCAGGTCAAGGACCCGACCGTTCAGTCCTTCGCGCCGAAATTGCTGCGCGCGCTCGACCGTGCCGTCTCCTATTCGGAAGGCGTGCTGGCCTATGGCCGCACCCAGGAGCCGCCGCCGTCGCGCCGCCGCCTGCGGCTGCGCCAGCTGGTCGAAGACGTGCACGGTCTGCTCGACATTGAGGACGGCATCGAATTCGTCAACGCCGTCGACCTGACCTTCGAGGTCGACGCCGATTCCGACCAGCTGTTCCGGGTACTCACCAACCTTTGCCGCAACGCCGTGCAGGCGATGGCGGCGGACACCGAAAGCGCCCTGGTGCGGCGCCTGGCCGTGTCGGCTGTGCGTCTCGGCAGCGTCAGCCGCATCGCCGTCAGCGACACCGGCCCCGGCCTGCCGCCGAAAGCGCGCGAAAACCTGTTCGCGGCGTTTCGCGGTTCTGCCCGCAGCGGCGGCACCGGCCTTGGCCTGGCGATCGCCCATGAATTGATCCGCGCGCATGGCGGCACGGTCGAGCTTGTCGAATCGATCGGTGGCAGCACCACCTTCGCCGTCACCATTCCCGACCAGCCGGTCCGCCTCGACCAGGCCCGCAACGGCCTGCGCCGCCCGGCCTAAGGTGTGTTGATATTCAGCTGAGCCCGGCCTGCAAATGGCTGATACCTGCGCTTCCGGTGCTCACGTACCAAAAGTACGCTCCGCTCCGGCCTTCGCCGGCCGAAGCCCTCATAAGTGCCTTCGCTCTATGAAGGGCTACGGACGGCGTAGGCCGGTTCTCGGTATCAGCCATTTTCGACGCGGCTTGAGCTGAATCTCAACACACCTCGATCTGCCTGCGACAAAACTTTTGTCGGATCGGCTTGCTTTTCGGAAATTCAGTCGCTAGGGAACACGTCTTGTCGCGGCCGGTCGTCAGGATCGGTTTGCGGGGCTATGCCAAGCATGGCCTGTTGCGCGCCCGTAGCTCAGCTGGATAGAGCACCAGACTACGAATCTGGGGGTCAGGAGTTCGAATCTCTTCGGGCGCGCCATTCGCAATTCACTGATTTGCCCTGGGAAGCCTTCGAGCCCACATCAGTTCGCAGTTGCCCAGTCCGTCTATTCTCGTCTGGTTCTTCGCCGGGGCGCCGCCTCAGCTCATACCAAACATTCGCGACACGCCGCGAGACGCCGGCTCGGTCATTCGCGCTCAGGATGATGCGGGCGTCGCCTCTGTTTGCGCACAATATACGAAAGAGACAAAAGCGGGCGGATCGGGAGGAAGGAAATCCTTCTGATGTTTCCATGCCAGACAGAGCGCGTATGTATCGAAGGGTTTCTGTTCTCGCCGTTCGTCGATACCGCCATTTGCAAATGCGAGAGAAACAACATGCGCGGTTGCATTCACAATTTGGGAGTCCGCTTTTGCAGCCGTTTGCGCTGTCAAAAGGAGAGCGAGAGCGATGATGAACCTGGTCCGTTTCATGTCAGCCTCCTGTCCAATCCAGTGCCGCGGGGATCGCTTGGATGCGGCGGCCAAATGGGCTAGGCTAGGGAGCGCGCCATGAGGGTGAAATGTCCCGAAAGGCTCCTGAAATTGACCCGAAATCTGCCGAAACGATCACGTTTGGCGGTTTTGTTTTCCTGACCAGATCCAACGAACTCCGAACGGTTGAAGGCAAAGCGGTCGATCTGCGCAGCCAATCCGCCGAGGTGCTCTCCGTGCTCGCGGCGCGACCGGGCGAGATCGCGTCCAAGGATGCGCTGATGCAGGCGGTTTGGCCCGATACTTTCGTGACCGACGACAGCCTTACCCAATGCATTGCCGATATTCGCCGCGCATTGGCGGACGACGCGCATGCGATTGTGGAAACCCTCCCCAGGAGAGGCTACCGGCTGAATGCCCATCCATCGGACGCAACCGACCCAAACGCCGCGGCCGTCATGGAACGAGCTAAGACACGTCTTTCGCAACGCGGGTTCATCCTTGCTGCGATCGTTCTCGTCGCGGCAGCGATCGGCGCATACTACAGCGCGGGAGCATGGCGAGCCGCTCTGGTCCCTTCGAGCGACATGCCCAGGATTGCAATCCTTCCCTTCGACGACTTCAGTGCCGGAGCGGACAAGGGATATCTCAGCGATGCCGTTGCCGAAGGGATCATCACCGAGCTGGCACGAAGCAAGACCTATGCCGTCATCGCCCGGAACTCGAGTTTCAGGTATCGCGATAAGCCCACAGACACCAGGCAGATCGGAGATGAACTCCGGGTCGACTACTTGCTTGAGGGCAGCCAGCAGAAGGTGGGAGACCGGCTGAAAGTGACAGCCCAGCTGCTGAATGCGCATGACGGATCGCATGTCTGGGCCAACTCCTACAACCGGGAGATCGGCGATCTTTTCGTCGTCCAGGAGGAAATCATCCGCACGCTTGCGGAACGGGTCGGGCGCAGGATCGAGCGCCCCCTGCCACAGAGCCGTGCCGCCAGGGTCAGTGCGCTCCACTATCATCTGATGGGGATTGCCGAGATTCGAGAGGATTTCTCGGCTGCGAGGAACGAGCTGTTTCGGCAGCTGGACCTCAAGGCGATCCAAGAGGATCCAAACTCGCAGTTCGGCTATATCGGGCTGGCCTGGTCCTATCGCAACGATGCGATGTTCGGCTGGAACGAACAGGACCGTGACGAGGCGTTGAAGCGCGCGGCCGAATACGCCGACAAGGCCATCCTGCTCGGTCCTGATGACGCTGAAGCGCATAATATCCGCGCCAGCATCCACACCGAAGCCGGCGAGGTGGAGCAGGCCCTTGCGCAGTTCGATCAGGCAATCGCCCTGAACCCCAGCAACTCGGATATCCTGGTCCGCAGCACGGATCTGCTACTCTATGTTGGTCGTACAGACGAAGCGATCGATCGAATCAGGCAGGCCATGGGCATCGATCCTTTCTACCCGGACGACTTCAACTGGCAGATGGGCTGGGCGCTCTGGGAAAAGAACGATTGCGGGGCCGCGCTGGCGGCGATGCGGAAAATGTCCACAATCCCGATCGGCGCGCATCGAATGCTTGCGGGAATCCAAGCATGTCTGGGAAACAAGCGCGAGGCAAAGGAAGCACTTGCGGTTTTCCTCCAGAACACTCCCAGTGAATCCATCAGTAAAGAACGCAGGGAGTGGGGCAAGATTTGGACCGCACCCGGAAGCCTCGATCGCTGGATCACGCAGATGCGGTTCGCCGGGTTGCCGGAGTGAACGGCTGTCCGTGCGCGGCCGCGACCTTGGCGAAGTCGCTTTAGATTGGATTCTCCTCAACTTTGTTCCTTTGACGCCAGACGGCGCATCTGCGCGAAGTCCGCAGCCGCGCGCGTGCCGGAACCGTCCCCTCACGACAAGCGCACGCCGCGCTCGGTCTCCATATGGAGTTTCCATCGGGTTCTCAGCTCGCCGAGGCGGCTGCCGTGGTTCTCGTCAAGAAATTCGGCGGCGACGATGCGATCCGTCCTGAAGTTGCGAAACGCCTGGCGCAGCTCGCACCAGGCCGCCAGGAGGCGCACCGTCTCGGCGTAACCGATGATCACCGGCCAGATGACGCGCTCGCTGTCTTGCGCCTCCTGGTTTCGGTAGCGGATACGCATTTTGCGCCCGCTGCGGATCCATAGGCGGGCTTTCGCAATATCCAGGACGTCAGGGGCGAGCACCCTGGCCGGCGCCACCCCGGTGGCCGGCTCGGCGATGAACGGCCGCAGGCGTTCTGGCACGACGGTGGCGATCTTGGCGATCAGGTCGCGCGCCGCAAGCGCCAGCACGGGATCGCCCCGCTCGGCGACCAGTTGCGCGCCAAGCACCGCGGCTTCGATCTCATCTGGTGTCAGCATCAGCGGCGGCATGTCGAAGTCGCTGTCGAGGACATAGCCCAGCCCGGCCTCGCCGCGGATCGGCACCCTTTGCCCGATCAGATCCGCCATGTCGCGGTAGACGCACCGCTTCGACACTTCCAGCTCTTCGGCCAGCATGCCGGCGGTGATCGGGCGGGTGGAGCGCCGCATGATCTGGATAATCTGAAACAGGCGGTCGGCTCGGCGCATGTCGGTCTCGCTGCTGACGGGAAGCTGTCAGCAGGACCCTGCCACAAGCCGCCCAGCGCCGCACCCCCGCGGCAAAAAGTCGGGAACATCGCCCCGCAGAAGGAGAACACCATGAATTTCATTTCGGTGCGCATAATTGCCAGCGACGTCGGCCGCCTGGTTGAATTCTATGAAGCCATCACAGGCCTGCAGGCGACGCGCTACACCGACGATTTTGCCGAACTGGCGACGCCGGCCTGTACCCTGGCAATAGGTAGCGAGCGCACCGTTGCCCTGTTCGGCGCCGGCTCCGCGCGCCCTGCCGCCAACCACAGCTGCATCATCGAGTTCCGCGTCGATGACGTCGACAAGGATTTTGCGAGACTGGGCAAGGTCGTCAGTGAATTTGTCCAGCAGCCGACAACCATGCCTTGGGGAAACCGCTCCTTGCTGTTTCGTGACCCCGACGGGAATCTGATCAATTTCTTCACGCCGGTCAGCGCCGAAGCCATCAAGAAATTCAACGGCTAGAGATTTCCACTCACCCGTCGATGAAGCGAATATCCGCGTCAACGACGCAATAGGGCGCGTAGCGGAAATCGCGGATCTGGACGACCTGCTCGTCCACCCATTCGACCAGCATGAAGCCGCGGACGCCGTCATCCTTCGCCTGCGGGTCGCGGATCAGGATGGCCGGCCTGCCTTCGACGAAGCCGAGCGAAAGGACCCAGTCGCTGACGCGGTCGTAATTGCCGAAATAGGTCGATGCCTGCGCCTTGCCATGCAGCCGCGTGCGGTTGA
This sequence comes from Mesorhizobium sp. P2_H9, assembly GCF_056403215.1. Taxonomy (NCBI): domain Bacteria; kingdom Pseudomonadati; phylum Pseudomonadota; class Alphaproteobacteria; order Hyphomicrobiales; family Phyllobacteriaceae; genus Mesorhizobium; species Mesorhizobium sp. P2_H9. The sequence continues at coordinate 96,003 of NZ_JBFUFX010000007.1, forward strand.
CGACTTCGAGCTGGATATCCTCGGCGATCAGCGCCCGCACGGCGTCGAAATCGCGCGCATTGAACAGATCGACATAGTGGCGCAGGCGCCGCTCGTCGTCCGGATCGAGCCTGGGCACGGGTGCGTCGTCCGGTGCTGACGCCAGCACTCTCAGCTGCGCCCGCCCGCGATGCAGGGCCGCCTTGGTCGCGGCCAGCGTCGCGCCGGAGACGTCGCAGGTCTCGTGCAGGCTGAGGCCGAGCACGTCGACCAGGATCACCGCACTGCGCTGCGCCACTGAAAGCTGCATGAAGGAGCGCAGGCCGGTCGCCGCGGCGAGCCTGGCGTCGGCGCTGCCGGAGAGGTCCTCGATCGTCGTCATGTCGGCCTCGGTGATGCGCAACCTTTCCCGGTTGCGCCGGCGCAGATGATCCTGCGCGGCATTGTGGGCGATGCGAAACAGCCATTGCTCGGGGCGCTCGACGGCGGCACGGCCGTCGATGGCCTGCAGCGCCTTCACCAGCGTCTCCTGCACGATGTCCTCGCCGTCGATCACCGAGCCGGCCATGCGGGCGCAATAGCGATGCAGCTTTGGCCGCAACCTGGCCAGCATCGCTTCCAAGGCCGGCCGGTCGAGTTTTGCTGTGCTCATCGTCATTCCCGCGCGGATGATCCCGATTTCAGTGTTCAGCCAGCATACGGTAATTGCCGATGATCCTGGCAGGCGATCTGACAACCGGCGTCGCGCGCCGCCCCGCATGATCTGCGCTGAAGGCCTTGAAGGCCGCCAGCCCGGTGATCGCCGAACTGTCCTTGTCCTGGCCGACGATGTGAATGAACTCGCCATTGTCCAGTTCGAGCACGAGATAGCCCACGGCTGGCGGCGCCGCCTCAGCCAGCGCCTCGAAAACCTTGGTCACCAGCGCGCGGTTCTCCGCCAGCTCGGCGTCCTTCACGCCGTAGCGAATGATTGTGTAGCCCATCGTCCATCTCCTGTTTGGTTGGTCTGCTGAAAGGACGTTTCGCGGCGCCGAAAAGATTCTCGCACCCCTGAGAATCTTTTTGACCACCCACATCGTCTTTCACCGGTGGGGCTGCGCCGCGGCCATCAAAGAGCAGGAGAGACACGTCATGCACATCCAGTTTGCCGAATTGCCGGTGTTCGACCAGGACCGCGCCAAGGCGTTCTACACCGGCCATCTCGCCTGCCAGGTCGCTTCCGACCAACCGATGGGCGACAGCGGCTGGCGCTGGATCGAACTGACATTTCCCGGCGCCGTCACCAACCTGCATTTCGTCAAGCGCGCCGATGATACGCCAGCTGCCGAGCCAGTGCTGGTGCTGGTCGACTGGAACGTCGAAGCGACCATCGCGACTTTGAAGTCTCGCGGCGTCGAGATCATCACCGAGCCGCAGGAAGCGCCCTGGCAACGGGGCCGCACCGTCGCCGAGTTCCGCGACAGCGAGGGCAACCGGATGGTGGTTGCCAGCCGATGAGAGGAGCTACGGCACCCCCGAACGGATGCAGGTGCTTTTCGCGTCTATCCCACTGAAGCCGCCGCTGCCCGACCCGCGCTGCGGCCCGAAAAAATGCAGCCGCCAAGAAACGTGCCTTCCAGTGCGGCATAGCCATGCACGCCGCCACCGCCGAAGCCGGCGACCTCGCCGACTGCATAGAGCCCCTCGACCGGCTGGCCGTCGGCATTAAGCACGCGGCTGTCGAGATCGGTCTGCAGGCCGCCCAGCGTCTTGCGGGTCAGGATGTTGAGCTTCACCGCAATCAGCGGGCCGTTCGCGGGGTCAAGCATCTTGTGCGGCTTGGCCGTGCGGATCAGCCGGTCGCCGAGATAGGCGCGCGCGCCGCGTAGCGCGGTGATCTGCATGTCCTTGGAAAACGGATTGTCGAGCTGCCGGTCGCGGGCGCGGATTTCGCGCTCGACCTGCGCCAGTTCGAGCAGCGGTTCACCGCCGGCCAGCGCATTCATGCGCGCGACCAGCGCCGGCAATTCGGCCTCGACGATGAAGTCTTCGCCCTTCTCCATGAACGCCTTCACCGGTCCGGGGATGCCTGACGTGGCGCGGCCGATCACCTGGCGCCAGCTCTTGCCGGTCAAATCGGGGTTCTGCTCGGAGCCCGACAGCGCGAACTCCTTCTGGATGATCTTTTTGGTCAGGATGAACCAGGAATAGTCAAAACCGGTGCTCATGATGTGGTTGAGCGTGCCCAGCGTGTCGAAGCCGGGATAGAGCGGCACCGGCAGGCGCTTGCCGCGCGCGTCGAGCCACAGCGACGACGGTCCCGGCAGGATGCGGATCGCATGGTCCGTCCAGATCGGCGCCCAGTTCTTGATGCCTTCGACGTAATGCCACATGCGGTCGCGGTTGATGATCGAACCGCCAGCCGCCTCTGATATCGCCAGCATGCGGCCATCGACATGGTCGGGCACGCCGGTGATCATGCGCTTTGGCGGCGTGCCGAGCCGCTGCGGCCAGTTCTTTCGCACCAGCTCGTGATTGGCGCCGATGCCGCCGGAGGCGACGATCACCGCTTGCGCCTTCAGTTCGAAATCGCCGGCGATCTCGCGGGAGCTTTTTTGCCCACGCTCGATAGAGCTCGGTTGCAAGATGTCGCCGCGCACGCCGGTGACGACAGCGCCCGTCCGGACAAGTTCGTTGACGCGGTGGCGGAACTTGAAGCGGATCAGCCCGCGCTTCTCGGCCTCTCGCACCCGCAGGACAAAGGGTTCGAGCACGCCGGGACCGGTGCCCCACGTCACGTGAAAGCGCGGCACCGAATTGCCGTGGCCGATGGCGTTGCCGCCGCCACGTTCGGCCCAGCCAACCACCGGAAAGAATTTCAGGCCGCGTTGCACCAGCCACGAGCGCTTTTCGCCGGCAGCAAAGCCGACATAGGCCTCGGCCCAGCGGCGCGGCCAAAGATCTTCCGGCCGGTCGAAGGCGGCCGTGCCCAGCCAGTCCTCGAGCGCCAGATCATGGGAATCGCGAATGCGCATGCGCCGCTGTTCGGGCGAATCGACGAGGAAGATGCCGCCGAAGGACCAGAAGGCCTGACCGCCGAGCGACTGCTCCGGCTCCTGGTCGACGATGATGATTTTCTTGCCGGCCTCGGTCAGCTCGGCCGCGGCAACCAGCCCGGCGAGGCCGGCGCCGACAATGATCACATCCGCGTCGTCAGCCATCTTTTGCTCCCCCGGGCTTCGATAAAATCGTCAGACCGCTTCCCAGCCGTCCTTGCCGCCGGCGCGGAAGATGGCGTCGATGACCTTCTGGTTGAGCACCGATTCTTCCAGGGTGAAGACGTGCTCCTTGCCGCCCTGTGCCGCCCGCGCAAAAGTCTCGACCTCCAGCCGGTACTGCTGCGTGCCGGGAAAGCGGAACACCTGCGCCTCGGTGTGGTTCTGGTTGTGCAGCTCGACCCGGTGATGATCGTAGAGCCCGGCATTGAAGGGCGAGAACACCTCGATGAAACCCTTCTCGCCGTGGAACACCATCACCTGGCGCGCCGCCATCTGCGTCGACAGATAGAAGGACAGTTCGAAGTCGCCGAAATCGGCGCGGATCGAGGAGTAGATGTCGGTCCCGAATTTTTTGTCGCGCTCGATCGTCGCCTGCACACGGCTAGGCTCCTTGCCGGTGGAAAAGCGTGTCGACACCGTCGGATAGACGCCGATGTCGGGCAGCGCGCCGCCACCGAGGTCAAGCTGGTTGCGCATGTTGTTGGGGTCGACATTGTAGTAGGAGAACGCGCCCTGCACATGGCGCAGCCGGCCGATGGCGCCGCTGGCGATGAGTTCGCGCACCTTGATCCATTGCGGATGGTAGATGACCATGAAGGCTTCGCAGACCAGCACCTTCTTGGCATCGCGCAGCTTGATCAGTGGTAATATATCCTTGGCGTCGAGCGCGAGAGGCTTCTCAACCAGCACATGTTTTCCCGCCTCGATGGCCTTGGCTGTCCATTCGACGTGCTGCGAGGTCGGCAGCGGGATGTAGACGCCGTCGACGTCCTTGGAGGCGAGCAACTCCTCATAGGAACCGAAGGCATGGCGCGCGCCGAAACGGTCGCCCAGCGCCTTGGCTTTCGACAGGTCGCGGCTGGCGATCGCCGACAGCACGCCGTTCTCTGCATCGACGATTGCGGGCAGCAGCTGCTCGCGCCCGATCTTGGCGGTCGACAAAACACCCCATCGGAACATCACGCTTCTCCATCTCGATTACAGGCGACGAGGTTTGCCCGAAATCGATGGAAAAGCCAATTGAAGACTCAGCTCCGTTTTCCCGTCAGCGTCATGTCGAAATCGACGACATTCGAATAGATCGGTGTGCCGACATCCATGCCGTAGCGTGACCGCAGCACCTTGCCGGTGACGTGGAATTTGATCGTGCCGGCCTTGAGGCCGCCGAGTTCGGCGGTGAACTTTTCCGCAAACGTCTTGCCGCGCGCCTTCAGCCGCCCAGTGACCAGGGCTGTGGTGTCGCTGGTGCGTTTGACGCTGGTCGAGCGAAACTGGATTTCCGGACTGTTGGCCGCGTCGAACACCGCGTCGGAGCGCAGGAAGGCGTCGATGCGGCCCTGGCCGGTGCCGACGCTTTCGGGAAAGATGGTGAAGTTGACCTGGGAGCGCCCGACATCGCTGTTGTCGATGCGGATCGAGCCCTTGAAACGACCGAAGGCGCCGTTCAACCCCCCGCCACCAACCTTGCCGATGGAGAAGTGGATGCTGGAACTGCCCGGGTTGATCGTGTAGCTGCCGGCGGCTTCGCCGAGTTCAACAGCGGCGGAGACAGGCATGGCAAGGCAAGCGGCGACCGCCGCGAATCCGATGATGCGCGCATACATGGAGTTATTCCTTTTTTGGAGGCAACGCTTTCGCGTCCTCACCCAACAAACGAATGAGCCGCCCGCTCTATTCCTGATCTGACGAAGGCGTGATCATGCGCGTGAGCACCGCGTCCTTCAGCCAGAAATGATGGCGCAGCGCAGCAGCGAGATGCAAGACGACAAGTCCGATGCCGGCATAGGCGAGATACCAGTGCGCCGACGTCCAGAAGCTTTCGCTCGCATCCGATTCAGCCAGCGGCAGGTTCGGCATCACGAACAGGTTGAACGGCATGCTGGGGATCTCCAGCATCGACACCGAGACCAGCGCCCAGCCGGACAACGGTAGAGCCAGTTGAAAGGCATACAGCACCAGATGCGCCAGCGGCGCTGTCCGGCGCTCCAGGGCGCCGACCGAGCGCGGCAGCACCGGCGCGGCATTGCCGAGCCGCCAGGCGATGCGCAGGACAACCAGGCCAAGCAACAGAAAGCCGAAGGATTTGTGCAGCTGGATCAGCTCGAAGGCGGTACGCTGGCTGGTCAGCCGCACCATGACGAAGCCGAGCGCGAACTGGCCGATGAAGATTATCGCGATCAGCCAGTGAAGGAGTATGGCCGCCCAGCCATAGCGGGTGGTGCTGTTGGTGATCAGTGCAGGCATGGACGGTGAACGAATGTAGGGGCGGGTTTCTTCCATTCTCCCCTCGTGGGAGGGTGGTCCTCACCCGCTCACCTTGAAGAAATCGACGAACGCCCGCAGTGCCGGCCGCATCTGGCGGCGGCTCGGATAGTAGACGAAGAAACCGTCGAAGGACGGGCACCAGTCCTCCATCACACGGATGAGCCTGCCGTCGGCGAGCGGTGCGCGAACATAATCCTCGAACACGAAGGCGAGCCCGGCGCCATCGACCGCTGCCTGGGCGATCAGATGGTCCTCGTCGAGGATCAGTGGCCCTTGCGCAGCGAACTCGATCTCCTCGCCGTCCTTCTCGAACTCCCAGCGGTAGAGAATGCCGCTGGAGAAGCGGAAGCGGATGCAGCGGTGGTCGGCCAGATCGTGCGGATGCGATGGTTTGGGCATGGTCGCGAAATAGGACGGAGCGCCGACGACGGCGCCGCGAAGGTTGGGCCCTATGCGCACAGCGATCATGTCGCGTTGCATGCTCTCGCGGAGGCGGACGCCGCCATCGAAACCGCCTTCGACGACATCGGTGAAGCGATCCTCGATGACGATTTCCAGCACGATGTCGGGGTAGGCCGCAGCGAAGGCGCCGAGCCGTGGGGTCAGCGCCAGGTGGGCTGCGGTGCGCGGCACGGTCAGCCGCAGATTGCCGGCCGGCCGGTCGCGCGCCTCGATCGCCGTCTCCAGCGCCAGATCGATCTCCGACAGCGCCGGCCGCAGGCGCTCCAGCAACTGCGCTCCTGCCTCGGTCGGCGCGACGCTGCGCGTGCTGCGCGCCAGCAGCCGCACGCCAAGCCGTGCCTCCAGGCTGGACACCGCATGGCTGACCGCCGAAGGCGCGATGGCCAGCTCCCTGGCGGCGCCGCGAAAGCTGCCGCACTGGGCGACGGTCGCCAGTACGGCCAATTGGGAAAGATGCGCTCGGTTCATTGATCTATTTTCTAGAACAGGCCGTACAGATGAGAGCTGATTATCGAACATAGGGCAAGGCCCTATCTCTGTCGCATCGCAACAAGGAGACGCGTGATGCAAACCCGCAAGCTAGGAACTGAATTGAATGTCTATCCCGTCGGCCTCGGCTGCATGGGCATGAGCTTCGCCTATGGCGGTCAGGCAGAGGTCGACGCGATCGCCACCCTGCGCCGCGCCGTCGACATCGGCGTCAATTTCTTCGATACCGCGGAAGTCTACGGCCCCTTCGAGAACGAAATCCTGCTCGGCAAGGCGTTGAAGCCGGTGCGCGACAAGGTGACCATCGCCACCAAATTCGGCTTCAAGATTCTCGAGGAAGGCACCGGCATGGAGCGCATGGCCGGCGTCGACAGCCGTCCCAAGCACGTCAAGGCGGTCGCCGAGGCGTCGCTGAAGCGGCTGGGCACCGACGTGATCGATCTCTACTACCAGCACCGTGTCGACCCCAACGTGCCGATCGAGGACACGGTCGGCGCCATGGCCGAGCTGGTGCGCGAGGGCAAGGTGCGCGCGCTTGGCCTGTCGGAGGCCAGTGCCGCAACCATCCGCCAGGCCCATGCCGTGCACCCGATCGCGGCCGTGCAGAGCGAATACTCGCTGTGGAGCCGCGATCCGGAAGACGAGGTGTTTACTGTGTGCCGCGAACTCGGGATCGGCTTTGTTCCCTACAGCCCGCTCGGCCGTGGCCTGCTGACCGGCACCATCGCCAAACCCGAGGCCTTGAGCGACGACGATTGGCGCCGCACGCTGCCCCGCTTCCAGGCCGACGCCATGGCCGCCAATGCTGCTGTCATCGCCACGCTGGAGAAGATGGCGGCGCAAAAGGGCGTGACCACGGCACAGCTGGCGCTCGCCTGGGTGCTGCACCAGGGCGATTTCATCGTGCCGATCCCGGGTGCGAGAAAAATCCACCATCTGGAGCAGAACACGGCGGCAGCCGCGATCGAGTTGAGCGCGGCTGAGGTGGCGGCGATTGGCGATGCGCTGTCGCCGGATAAGGTGGTTGGCAAGCGCTACACCGAGGAGCTGTTGGCGCTGGTGAATGGGTGAGCGATGATCAACAGAGGAAGGGGCGCTTCGGCGCCCCTTTTTCGTATCTGGCAGCGCAGAGGGGGTGTCTCGCGCCGACATTTCCTACCAAGGCACCACCGATATCTCCGGCCAGTTCTCTCTTGCCCTCGCCCCCTTCGCCTCATGCGTCTGCTGGTTGTCCATCACCCGGTTCGGCGTGATGCGAAACGAGAAGATGTCGTCGAGACCAAACGGCGCCACCAGCTCAAGCTGTCCATCCGCAGCGTAGCGAACGCCCACCGCGTGGGTCCTCGAGGCGAAGAAATGGAGCGCGTGGCTGGAGCTGGTATAGCGGGGGCAGGATCGTCCGAATTTGAGCGGATACCACAGATGCACCCGCGCCTGGTTGCGCAGCTCGACCGGCAGCGGCAGGCCGACGAAGACCGGCGCGGCGCGAGCAATCACACCGTCCTCGGCTTCATAGGACAGGTCATTCTCGTCGAAATAGAACAGGTCGACGTCCTTGATACCGCAACCCGACGGCTTTCCCGTCAGCTGGTTCCAGACGCTGTTGTAGAGCGCGCCGGAAACGATCAGCCAGTCCGGTAGATCGAGGCTCCTTGCCCGAACCAGCGCTTCATGGATCAGCTTATCTCTCGACACGATGTCGAGAAACGCCGCGCGTTGCGTTTCGAAAGGCAGGCCGGAATAGCGCAGATGGTCCATCGCCCTTTGGAGGACGATTCGCCATCTGCCGGCAATCCCTTACGTCCTCAGCACGCCGCCCGTCTGCTTGCCGACATTCTCGACGATGCGCTTGGCCAGCGCCTCGAAATCCTCGTCGGTCAGCGTCTTTTCGACCGGCTGGATCGACACTTCGATAGCGATCGATTTTTTGGCCGCGCCAAGCGAAGCGCCCTCGAAGACGTCGAAGACCGAGACGGCGGTGATGAGCTTCTTGTCGGCGGCCAATGCGGCGCGCACCAGCGTGCCGGCCTCGACCGTCTTGTCGACGACGAAGGCAAAATCGCGCTTCACCGCCTGGAAAGCGGAGAGCTCCAGCTTAGGCTTGGTCTTCGTCGGCTTGGCCTTCGACTCCGGCACGGCGTCGACGAACACCTCGAAGCCGCACAGCGGTCCGGAGACATCGAGCCCCTCCAGCGTCTTCGGATGGAATTCGCCGAATGTGCCGAGCACCGTCTTCGGGCCGAGCTTGATCGTGCCGGAACGGCCGGGATGATACCAGGCCGGACCGCCGGCCTCGATCTGCAGCCGCTCGACCGGTGCGCCGCAGGCTTCCAGGGCCGCGATTGCATCGGCCTTGGCGTCGAACACGCCGACATTCTGGGAATTGCCGGCCCAATTGCGGCCGGAGCCGTCAAGCTTTGCGGTTCCGCGCCGCACGCCGGCGGCGACTCGCCGCTGCTGGTCGGCGCCGTCGCCTTCATAGGTGCCCGACACTTCGAACAGCGCCACATCGCCGATGCCCTTGTCGGCATTGCGCTGCGCAGCCGCCATCAGGCCCGGCAGCAGCGACGGCCGCATGTCGGACATGTCGGCGGCGATCGGGTTGGCAAGCTTCAGCGCCGTCTGCCCGCCGCCGAACAATTCGGCGTGTTTTGCGGGAATGAACGACCAGGTCACGGCCTCCATCATGCCGCGCACGGCAAGCGCGCGCTTGGCCGTGCGGGTTCGGATCTGCAGCGTCGTCAGGATTTTGGAATTGACCGCGTCATGCGCGCCGAGCGGCTGCGGCACGATGTTGTCGACGCCGTGGATGCGCATGACCTCTTCGACCAGATCGGCTTTCCCAGCGACATCCGGCCGCCAGGACGGCACGGCGACTTTGACGACATCGCCCGATCCCTTGGGCTTGAAGCCGAGGCGCGACAGGATGTCGAGGCTTTCTTCCCTAGGCACCTCGATGCCGGTCAGCCGCTTCACTTCCGAAAGCGGGAAGGAGACGATCTTGGGCTTATGGCCGGCATACCCTGCCACTTCGATCTCCGTCGGCGTGCCGCCGCAGAAATCAAGCACCAGCCTGGTCGCTAGCTCGACGCCCGGAACCATGAATTCAGGGTCGACGCCGCGCTCGAATCGATAGCGCGCGTCGGTGATGATGCCGAGCGTGCGGCCGGTGCGGGCCGTGGCGATCGGGTCCCAAAGAGCCGATTCGATCAGCACATCGGTGGTGTTCTCGTCGCAGCCGGAATGTTCGCCGCCCATGATGCCGGCAATCGATTCGACGCCATTGTCATCGGCTATGACACACATTTCCGGCGTCAGCGTGTATTCACGACCGTCGAGTGCCTGCACCTTTTCACCGTCGCGCGCGCGGCGCACGACGAGATTGCCGGCGACCTTGCTGGCGTCGAACACGTGCAGCGGCCGGCCACGGTCGAAGGTGACGTAGTTGGTGATGTCGACCAGCGCGCTGATTGGCCTCAAGCCAATGGCGATCAGCCGTTGCTGCAGCCATTTCGGCGACGGGCCGTTCTTGACACCCTTGACCAGATTGAGCGCGAAGCCGGGGCAGAGCTCCGGCGCCTCGATCGTCACCTTGACCGGGCACATGCCGCTGCCGACATGGGGCATGATGGCGCCGCCGACGAGGCGGCCCAGCCCACTCGCCGCCAGGTCGCGGGCAATGCCGTAGACGCTGGTCGCATCGGGCCGGTTCGGCGTCAGGTTGATCTCGATCAGCGGATCGTCGAGATGCGCATAGGCGGCGAAGCTGGTGCCGACAGGGGCATCTGCCGGGAGGTCGATGATGCCGTTATGCTCGTCCGAAAGCTCCAGCTCGCGCTCGGAGCACATCATGCCATGGCTTTCGACACCGCGGATCTTACCGACCGTCAGCGTCACGTCGATGCCGGGAACATAGGTACCGGGCGCGGCGAAGGCGCCGATCAGGCCCGCTCGGGCGTTGGGCGCGCCGCAAACCACCTGCACGGGCGGCTTGCCGTCGCCGGTGTCGACGGTCAGCACCCGCAGCCGGTCGGCATCTGGGTGCTGCACCGCCGTCAGCACTTTGGCGATGACGAAGGGCTTTAAGCCAGCTTTGTCGTCGACATGTTCGACTTCGAGGCCGATCGAGGTCAGCCGCTCGACGATCTCGTTGAGCGTTGCGTCGGTCTCAAGGTGATCCCTAAGCCAGGAGAGGGTGAATTTCATGATTCTGTTCCGTGTGGTCTGGGCACGCTTGTCTTCAAATGGCGCGGCAAGTCGTCCGGCATATGCAGGAAGGGCAGCTGTTCGCTGACATAGGCATGCAGCGTCGGCTTGAAATCGGCCGGCGCGTCCATGGCGCCGAGCGCGAAGTAGATGTGGTCCTCAAGCCGCTCATCGACATAGGCGATCGGCGAACCGCAAATGCCGCAGAAGGAGCGCGTCACCGGCCCGTTCTCGAACATCTTCAGCGCCTTGCCGGTGAAGGCGACCTGTTCGGTCAGGAAGCCGACAAAGGCCGACACCGGCGCGCCGCTGGCCCGCCGGCAATCGCCGCAATGGCAATAGCTGACATGGTGCGGTTCGGCCGAGGCTTCGAACCGCACGGCGCCGCAACGACAGCCGCCGGTATGGGGCGCTGTCATGCCGAGAGGCCTCCGAACAGGGTCGGCATGTCGAGCGGCCTGAAGCCGTAATGCGCCAGCCAGCGCACATCGGCGTCGAAGAACGCGCGCAGGTCCGGCATGCCGTATTTCAGCATGGCGATGCGGTCGATGCCCATGCCCCAGGCAAAGCCCTGATATTCGTCCGGGTCGAGCCCGCCAGCGCGCAGCACATTGGGATGCACCATGCCGCAACCAAGGATCTCCATCCAGTCGGAGCCTTCGCCGAAGCGCACTTCGCCAGGCCGCGAGCGGTCGCACTGGATATCGACCTCGAGGCTGGGCTCGGTGAACGGGAAGAAGGACGGCCGGAAGCGCATCTTCACCTGCGGCACCTCGAAGAAGGCCTTGCAGAACTCTTCCAGCACCCACTTCATGTTGGCGACGTTGGCTGATCTGTCGATCACCAGCCCCTCGACCTGATGGAACATCGGCGAGTGGGTGGCGTCGGAATCCTGCCGGTAGGTTTTGCCGGGGATGACGATGCGGATCGGCGGCTTCTGCGTCTCCATGGTGCGGATCTGCACCGGCGAGGTGTGGGTGCGCAAAAGCTTGCGCTCGCCCTTCTCGTCCGGCTGGAAGAAGAAGGTGTCGTGCATCTCGCGCGCCGGATGTCCCTCGGGGAAATTCAGCGCAGTAAAATTGTAATAGTCGGTCTCGACATCCGGACCTTCGGCGATGGCAAAGCCGAGATCGCCGAAGATCGCCGCGATCTCGTCGATGACCTGGCTGATCGGATGAATGCGGCCGCGCTCGGCTGGTGATTGCCGCACCGGCAGCGTCACATCGACCTTTTCCGCCGCCAGGCGGGCGGTGATCGCCACATCCTTCAGTTCGGCCCGGCGCAAGGTCAGCGCGTCGGTGACGCGGTTCTTGAGGCCGTTGATCGCCGGCCCCTTCAGCTGGCGCTCTTCGGCACTCATCGCTCCGAGCGTCTTCAGCATCTCGGAGACGGAGCCCTTCTTGCCGAGGGCCGCGACGCGCACGGCTTCGATCGACGCCTCGTCGGCGGCCGAGGCGATGTCAGCCATCAGGGAATTTTCGAGCGTATCCAGGCCAGTGGTTGCGTCGTTCACGGTCAAACTCGCTACGTTGGAAGTCTGCTTAAAGTGAAAGTCACTTTTAAGTTGAAGTTCAGGCATCAGAGACAAAAGAACCCGCGCCAGCCGTGCCAGCGCGGGTTCCCCAAATCAGAATTTCGAATGCTTGGGAAGCGCTGGTCTTAAGCGACAGCGCTTTCAAAAGCGTTCGGCGTGGTGTTCTTCAGATATTCGAGCGCGACCTTGGCCTTGGCGACCAGGGCTGCGAAAGCCTGCGGCTCGTGGATGGCCATGTCCGACAGGATCTTGCGATCGATCTCGATGCCCGACTTGTTGAGGCCGTCGATGAAGCGGCCATAGGTCAGGCCATGCTCGTGCGTCGCGGCGTTGATGCGCTGGATCCACAGCGCGCGGAACGAGCGCTTGCGGTTCTTGCGGTCGCGATACGCGTACTGCATCGACTTTTCCACCGCCTGCTTGGCGATGCGGATGGTGTTCTTGCGGCGGCCGTAGAAGCCTTTCGCGGCTTTCAGGACCTTCTTGTGCTTGGCGTGCGAAGTGACGCCTCTTTTTACGCGTGCCATGTCATGATCTCCTTAAAAGCAATTCCAAGTGCCTGGCGGCTTTCCGTTCGGAATTGCGTAAAACAAATGCGTGCCCGGACCGAATGCCTTAGAGGCCGTTCGGAAGAAAATTCTTGATGACCTTCTTGCCATCCGGTTCAGCCAGAACCATCGTGCCGCGGGCATTTCGAATGAACTTGTTGGAACGCTTGATCATGCCGTGACGCTTGCCGGCCGCAGCCGACAGGACTTTACCCGTACCTGTGATCTTAAACCGCTTCTTGGCGGCCGACTTGGTCTTCATCTTGGGCATTTTGCTACTCCGTATTATGTGCGCACGATCGCGCTTTTTGTTCGCTTCAGGCCGACCAAAGCCCGAAAAGCAAATGAAACCGCCACGGCATGCCCTGCCGGGCGGTTTTCTTGGAACGGCGGTCCTATACGTCAAAGCAGGCCGGGGCGCAACACCTCAGGGGCTGCGACGCTCTGTCCGGACCCGAGCGTGGCCTAAGGGATGCGGAACAGCACCGGGAGAATCCCAGATTGCTGGGCGCCGTCGATGGTTTCGAAGACGGGCAGCGCCACCAGGAACACCAGCCCGTCCAGCAGCGTGGTCAACAGCAGGCGCGGCTTGAAGCTGCCGGTATCGCCTTCCTCGTAGAGCGACAAATTAGGGAAGAAGCGTGGCACTTTCGCCAGATAGGCCTTGTATGGCGCACCAAGCGCCTCCTTGAGGAATTTCTCCTCGTGCCGGATGACGATGTGAAAGGCTCCCGCACAAAGCAACCCGAAGCCGATCGTGCCCGTGACCGAGCCGATCTGCGCGCCGACGCCGGCGGCAGCAACGCTCGAGAAGACATAGAGCGGGTTGCGGGTGATCGAATAAGGGCCGCCGGTCACCACCTCGGAGGATTTGCGCCCGCCGATATAGAGCGTCGACCACAAGCGTCCGACGACACCGAGGAAGATCAAAAGCACGCCGAACATCTCGATGGTTTCGTGCACCGGTGTATCCGGCGGAAACGTCGACTGCCCGAACAGCAGCGCCGCGAACAGCACGACGACGAGCACGGCAAGCACCATCCTGCGCGTGTGCTGATAGTCGCCAGTCGCGTATTTGACCTCATTGACCATGTCGGAATCCGATCGTCGAAAAGCTTTGCCGGCGATCGCAGCATCTGGACAAGAAACAGGCGTCCCGCCGATCGCCGGGACGCCGTGGAATATCATCAAGGCGGATTTAGAGCGCCATCATCACGCTGAACTTATCGTGATCTAGCGCGGCGCCAGCACCATCATCATCTGGCGGCCTTCGAGCTTCGGTTCCGCTTCGACCTTGGCGATGGTCGCCACTTCCTCGCGGACCTTGTTCAGAAGCTGCATGCCGAGTTCCATATGCGCCATCTCGCGGCCACGGAAGCGAAGGGTCAGCTTGACCTTGTCGCCTTCCTCGAAGAAGCGCCGCACGGCCTTCATCTTGGTCTCGTAGTCATGGCTGTCGATGTTCGGGCGCATCTTGATCTCCTTGATCTCGATGACCTTCTGGTTCTTGCGCGCCTCGGCCGCCTTCTTCTGGTTGGCGTATTTCAGCTTGCCGAGATCGAGGATTTTTACGACGGGCGGTACCGCATTGGGCGATATCTCGACCAGATCGAGCCCGGCCTCTTCGGCAAGCAGCAATGCGTCGTTGATGGAGACATCGCCTCGGTTCTGGCCTTCGGCGTCGATGAGCTGGACCCGGGGAACCCGGATATCACGGTTGGAGCGCGGGCCATCCTTGGTGGGCGCCGCTGCTTTGAAAGGTCTGCGAATGGTCGTGGTCTCCTTGAGCCGTTTCGTTCAGGGTTCTTCAGTTCAAATCGGTGAACGCGCCAATGTGGTGAGCGCGCGGGCGGAGTCAATAGCACAGCGCTGACAGGAAATCACCCTGCGTCCGCCACCTTCGGCTGCGCCAAGCGAAGAAACGCGCCAAGCACTTTTCGTTGAGCCCTCGGCTGTGCCAAAAGACCGGCGTGCCAAGAGACCGGCGCGAGGGAACAAAGCCATGACCGCCACCGCCCCGGGTTTTCTGGACGTCGAAGGAACCGCCATCGCCGTCAGGCATAGGGCAGGCGCCGAGCCCGGCATCGTCTGGCTCGGCGGCTACAAATCCGACATGTTGGGCACGAAGGCGCAAACGCTGTCGGATTGGGCGGATCGCGAAGGCCGCGCCTTCCTGCGCCACGATTATTCCGGCCATGGCGAATCGGGCGGCGCCTTTGCCGACGGCACCATCTCGAAATGGCTGGCGCAAAGCCTCGCGGTCTTGCGCCATTTCACGCAAGGCAAGCAGATCCTGGTTGGTTCCTCGATGGGCGCCTGGATCGCGCTGCGCATGGTGCAGGAATTGCGCAAGGCGGGCGAGGACCGCGTCGCCGGCCTGGTGCTGCTGGCGCCGGCGCCGGATTTCACCGCCGAACTGGTCGAACCGGCATTGACCGAGGCACAGAAGCGCGACCTCGCGCAAAAGGGCTTCTTCGAGGAGCCGTCGGACTACTCCGCCGAGCCTTACATCTACACCCGCGCGCTGATCGAGGACGGCCGCAACAACCTGACAATGACCGGGCCGATCGACACCCATTGTCCCGTCCACATATTGCAAGGCCTGGCTGACGCGGATGTGCCGACAAGCCATGCGCTGAAGCTGGTCGGCCTGCTGCCGGCCGACGATGTGACGCTATCGCTCATTCCCGAGGGCGACCACCGCCTGTCGCGGCCGCAGGATCTCGACATGCTGCTGCGAGCCGTGGGCGCCATGGTCCAGCAGGCAGGGTAGGAAAATGCGCATTTCCATTCCCATTTCCGCCTTCGTCGCGGCGATTGTCGGCTTCGGCGGCACGCTGGCCATCGTCATTGCCGCGGCCAAGGCGGTCGGCGCGACGCAGGTCGAGACCGCGAGCTGGGTCACCACCATCTGCCTGGCGATGGCCATTGAGAGCCTGTGGCTGTCATGGCGCACGAAAATGCCTGTCATCACCGCCTGGTCGACGCCGGGCCTGGCGCTGATTGCCGCATCGAGCGGCTTTTCGATGCGTGAGGCCGTCGCTGCCTTTGTCGTCACCGGCATCCTTTTGATCGCCACCGGCCTGTTTCGGCCGCTGACGCAGCTGATATCCAGGATACCGCCCTCCGTTGCCTCGGGCATGCTGGCCGGCATTGTCGTCACCTTCGCGCTGAATGCGGTCAAGACCGTTCCCGTCGATCCATGGCTGATCCTGCCGCTGATCGCCGCCTTCTTCGTCATCCGCCTGTTCAATCCGGCGCTGTCGGTGCTGGCAGTGCTGATCGGCGGTGGCCTCGCGGCTTTCCTTACCGGCCGCGTCGGCGGCCTGCCGACACCGGAGATATCGACGCTGACGCTGATTGCGCCCGATTTCACTGCCAAAGCGATCATCGGCCTGGCACTGCCGCTCTACCTCGTCACCATGGCCTCGCAGAACCTGTCCGGCCTCGCCGTGCTCAGGGCCGCCGGCTACCATCCCGAACCCGGCCCGCTGATCGGCGTCACCGGCCTGTTTTCGCTGCTGTCGGCGCCGTTTGGCGGCTCGACCACCAATCTGGCGGCGATCTCGGCGGCGATCTGCACCGGGCCGGACGTCCATCCGGACCCGGCCGAGCGCTGGAAGACCGGCCCGTTCTACGCGCTGGCCTACCTCGTCTTCGCGATGTTCGGCGCTTCGCTGGTGGCGATCTTCGCCGTCCTGCCGCAGAGCCTGATCGTGCTGGTCGCAGGCCTGGCATTGATGGCGTCGCTTGCCAACGCGCTGTCGATCGCGCTGAAGGAAGAGGGCGAGCGCATGGCCGCCACCGTCACCTTTGTCGTCACCGCGTCGGGGCTGACGCTGTTCGGCGTCGGTGCCGCATTCTGGGGCCTGATCGCCGGACTGGTCGTGCTTTTCCTGGAAATGCTCAAAAAGCGATAATCATTTCAGGACCTTGTCCGGTTTTGGCCGGCATTGTCTTGAATCGCCGTTTTTCCCATCCCATTTCGAATCCACGCAGCCGTATCTGGCTGTCTCCAACTGAAGGATTGGGAGAAAATGAACACATCTGCATTGATCCGTCCGGCGTGGACGCCGGCGACCATCGCGTTGATGGTTGTGGGTTTCATGGTGTTCTGGCCGCTCGGCTTCGCCATGCTTGCCTACATCATCTGGGGTGACCGTCTCGACGGCTTCAAGCGCGACGTCAACCGCGCCACCGACGGCATCTTCGCCGGCTGCCGCCGCGGTTCCGACAAGGCCGCCCGCTGGGGCCACGGTTCGGCTCGCACCGGCAACGTCGCTTTCGACGACTGGCGCGAAAAGGAACTCGAGCGTCTCAATGAAGAGCGCAACAAGCTCGACGAGATGCTGACCCAGTTCGACGAGTACGCCCGCGAATTGCGCCGCGCCAAGGACCAGGACGAGTTCGACCGCTTCATGGCCAACCGCAACAAGGCGACCGCTCCGACGACGACGACCGAACCGAGCAAGCCGGCGAAGCGCGGCAAGGGTTCGAACCTTCTCGACGACTGAGCCCCAGCGACAGGGCCCGGCATGCAAAAACGGCGTCGCGCAAGCGGCGCCGTTTCTTTTTTGTTCTGGTCGTTTTCCTCGAATCGCGTATCGTCTCGCTATGTCCTTCGGCTTCTTCCGCAACCTGACGAAACCCACGCCTTCCCCCGTTGAAGAGCGTGAGCATGTCGTCGCCGGCCGCTCGTTGCCGCTCAAGATCGTCGAGAGCGACCGGGCGCGGCGGCTGACGCTGCGCATCGATTCTGGTGGCCGCGGCCTGCGCATCACCGTGCCGCCGGGCCTGCGCCGCGGCGAGGTGGAAAAATTCCTGCATCGCCATCAGGACTGGCTGGAGCAGCGTCTGGCCAAGGTGCCAAACCGGCCGCAGGTGCGGCCCGGCATCAAGATACCGCTACGCGGCGTGCCGCATCGCATCGTCCATGAACCGGCAAAACGCGGCACCGTCAGCCTGTCGCGCGACGAGCGCGGCCCGTTGTTGATCGTGCATGGCGACCGGATACATCTGCCGCGCCGCATCGCCGATTTCTTGAAGCGCGAGGCCAAGAAGGAAATCGAGAAGCTGGTGATCAAACACACCGAGGCGCTAGGCAAGCGCGCCAAGGCGATCCGTTACAAGGACACGTCCAGCCGCTGGGGGTCATGCACGTCCGAAGGCAATCTGTCCTTCTCGTGGCGCATCATGATGGCGCCGCAGCCGGTCATAAACTACCTCGTGGCGCATGAGGTGGCGCATCTCAAGGAGATGAACCACGGCCCGAAATTCTGGAAATTGTGTGAAAAACTCTGTCCTGACACCGACCGTTGCAAGGACTGGCTGAAGCGCAATGGCGGCGCGTTGCAGGCGATCGTGTTCGAGTAGGGCGGTTGAAGATGGTGACGCCATCTGCAGCTTCGTCATCCTAGGGCGGAGCAAGGAGCGAAGCGACGCGGCGTAGACCCTAGGATCCATGCCGGGACGCGCGAGCGTCGCAGCGGTGCAGGTATTAAAGATACTTGGAACGACAGATCGGTGTCGCGGGGTACTTATTCTGCGCCGCCGCGTTCTTCGGTGGATGCCACGGAATGGATCCTAGGGTCTGCGCTCCGCTTCGCGTCGCTCCGCCCTAGGATGACGAAGGTAGGGTTGCCGCGACTGAGAAAGCCTCTCAATCGTCGTTCGCGGCGTTGAGATCCTCGGGCCGCAGCCCCTCATCGCCATGGCGCGGCCACGGCAAAAAGTTCTTCTCGAAGGCATCGCCGCCGAAATAGTCGAGCGCGCGGTGCGCCTCGGCGCCGTTGAAGGCGGCCTTGTCCATCAGGTGCGCGATGACCTCGCGGGCCTGTGCGATCTTCTGCCTGAGTTGATCAGCGGTTTCGTCTGCCATTGTTTTGCTCCCGCCTGTATCGCTACAGGGAAAGGTAGCGCTTTCCGCCCCGGCGGCAAACAGGATGCTTTTTCTCGACTCTTTTGCGGTTTCGTGCCAATCCCCGCGCCATGGCGCTCGACATCAAGATATGCGGGTTGAAGACTGACGGGGCACTGGCCGCGGCTTTGGCCGGCGGCGCCAGCCATGTCGGCTTCATTTTCTTTGCCAAGAGCCCGCGCTATGTCGATCCCCTGGAAGCCGGGCGCTTGCGCCAGGCAGCAACGGGCAAGGCCCAGGCGGTGGCCGTCACCGTCGATGCCAGCGACGCGTTCCTCGATGAGATCGTCGCGAAAATGCATCCCGACATGCTGCAAATGCACGGCTCGGAAACGCCCGAGCGGGTGGCGCAGGTGAAGGCCCGCTATGGCCTGCCGGTGATGAAGGCGCTGTCGGTCAGCGAGGCTGCCGATCTGGAGCGGATAAAGCCGTTTATCGGCGTTGCCGACCGCTTCCTGTTCGATGCCAAGCCGCCAAAGGACTCGGAATTGCCGGGTGGCAATGGCGTCGCCTTTGACTGGCATATTCTGGCCGGCCTTGACGCCAGCGTCGATTACATGCTTTCCGGTGGGCTCAACGCCGCCAACATCGGCGACGCCCTTCGGCTTGCCAACCCGCCCGGAATAGACATTTCCTCAGGCGTGGAAAGCGCGCCGGGCGTCAAGGATCCGGCGCTGATCGAACAGTTTTTCCGGGCCGTCAGGGCCGCGCGCGACGATCGCGCCGCCTGAACAATTTTTTCGAACCAGGAGATCGGCGATGGACCAGCCGGCGACACCCAATTCCTTCCGCACCGGACCCGACGAACAGGGCATGTTCGGCATCTTTGGCGGCCGTTTCGTCGCCGAGACGCTGATGCCGCTGATCCTCGACCTCGAGCGGAACTGGAACGAGGTCAAGAACGATCCGGATTTCAGGGCTGAACTCACTGACCTGTCGACCCATTATGCCGGGCGGCCCTCAAAACTGTATTTCGCCGAAGGCCTGACCAGGCATCTCGGCGGCGCCAAGGTCTATTTCAAGCGCGAGGATCTGAACCACACCGGCTCGCACAAGATCAACAACTGCCTCGGCCAGATCCTGCTGGCCAAGCGCATGGGCAAGAAGCGCATCATCGCCGAAACCGGCGCCGGCCAGCATGGCGTGGCGTCGGCCACGGTGGCGGCGCGCTTCGGCTTTCCCTGCGTGGTCTATATGGGCGCCACCGACGTCGCCCGCCAAAGCCCCAACGTCTTCCGCATGAAGTTGCTGGGCGCCGAAGTGCGGCCGGTCACCGCCGGTCACGGCACGCTGAAGGACGCCATGAACGAGGCGCTGCGTGACTGGGTTACCAATGTCGAGGACACTTATTACCTGATCGGCACCGCCGCCGGGCCGCATCCCTATCCGGAACTCGTGCGCGACTTCCAGTCGGTGATCGGTTCAGAAGCTCGCGCGCAGATCATCGAGCAGGAAGGCCGGCTGCCGGACACCATCATCGCCTGTGTCGGCGGTGGCTCGAACGCCATCGGCATGTTCCATCCTTTCCTTGACGACAAGGAGGTCCGCATCATCGGTATCGAAGCCGGCGGCCGCGGCCTCGACGGCATCGAGCATTGCGCCTCGATGAATGCCGGCGCACCCGGTGTACTGCACGGCAACCGCACCTATCTGCTGCAGAATGCCGACGGCCAGATCATGGACGGCCACTCAATCTCGGCCGGACTCGATTATCCCGGCGTCGGCCCAGAGCATTCCTGGCTGCGCGACTCGGGCCGTGTCGAATACGTGCCGATCCTCGACGACGAGGCGCTGGAGGCTTTCAAGCTGACGACGCGGGTCGAGGGCATCATTCCGGCGCTGGAATCCGCGCACGCCATTGCGCACGCGGTGAAGATCGTGCCCGCCATGGACAAGGACCAGATCGTCATCGTCAACCTGTCCGGCCGCGGCGACAAGGACGTGCATACGGTTGCCTCGATGCTGGGCATGGAGATCTGATCATGGTGACCCGCATCGACCGCCGCATGGCGAAACTGAAGACCGAAGGCCGCCCGGCGCTGGTCACCTATTTCATGGGCGGCGACCCCGACTACGACACCTCGCTGTCGATCATGAAGGCGCTGCCCGGCGCCGGCAGCGACATCATCGAGCTCGGCATGCCGTTTTCCGATCCGATGGCCGATGGCCCGGCGATCCAGGCGGCGGGCCTCAGGGCGCTGAAGGGCGGCCAGACTCTGGTCAAGACGCTGAAGATGGCGGCGGACTTTCGCGCCGGTGACAACGAAACGCCGATCGTGCTGATGGGCTACTACAACCCGATCTACATTTACGGCGTCGACCGCTTCCTTCGGGACGCGATTGCCAGCGGCATTGACGGGCTGATCGTCGTCGACCTGCCGCCGGAGATGGATGAGGAACTCTGCATCCCGGCGCTGAAGGCCGGCATCAATTTCATCCGGCTGGCGACGCCGACCACCGACGACAAGCGCCTGCCCAAGGTGCTGCAGAACACATCCGGCTTTGTCTACTACGTGTCGATGACCGGCATCACCGGCTCGGCGCTGGCCGACACCGGCAAGGTGGCTTCCGCCGTCAAGCGCATCAAGGGCCACACCGACCTGCCGGTCTGCGTCGGTTTTGGCGTCAAGACCGCCGAGCAGGCGCGCGTCATCGGCGCCAATGCCGACGGCGTCGTCGTCGGCACGGCGATCGTCAATGCGGTCGCCAACGTGCTGGGGCCGAAGGGCGAAAAAACCGCCGACCCGGCCGAAGCGGTCGCCACGCTGGTCAGCGGCCTGGCGCAAGGCGTGCGCTCGGCCCGCCTTGCTGCCGCCGAATAGTTTTCCTACCTCTTCCTAACTCTTCGTCAGGACAGGAGCCGAAGCGATGAACTGGATCACCAATTACGTCCGCCCGAAGATCAATTCGATGCTCGGCCGGCGCACCGACATGCCCGAGAATCTCTGGATCAAGGATCCGGAGACCGGCGAGATGGTGTTCCACAAGGATCTGGAGCAGAACCAGTTCGTCATCCCGTCTTCCGGCCATCACATGAAGATCTCGGCCAAGGAGCGGCTGCGCTTCTTCCTCGACGACGGCAAATACGAGCAGCTCGAAAATCCCAAGGTCATGCAGGACCCGCTCAAGTTCCGCGACGAGAAGCGCTACACCGACCGGTTGAAGGACGCCAAGGCCAAAACCGGCCTCGAAGACGCCATCGTCAACGCGCTGGGCTCCGTCGAAGGCCTGCCGGTGGTGGTGACGGTGCAGGACTTCGCCTTCATGGGCGGTTCGCTCGGCATGGCCGCCGGCGACGCCATCGTGCATGGCTTCGAGGTCGCCTTGCAGCGCAAGCGGCCGCTGATCCTGTTCGCGGCCTCCGGCGGCGCCCGCATGCAGGAAGGCATCCTGTCGCTGATGCAATTGCCGAGAACCACCGTCGGCGTCGACCGGCTGAAGGAAGCCGGTCTGCCCTACATCGTCGTGCTGACCAACCCGACCACCGGCGGCGTCACCGCGTCCTATGCCATGCTGGGCGACGTCCACATTGCCGAGCCCGGCGCGCTGATCGGCTTTGCCGGACCGCGCGTCATCGAACAGACCATCCGCGAAAAACTGCCCGACGGCTTCCAGCGCTCCGAATATCTGATGGAGCACGGCATGGTGGACATGGTGGTGTCGCGGCTGGAATTGCGCGGGACAATTTCCAGGCTCTTGAAAATGCTGCTCAAGCTGCCCGAAGAGCAAAAGCCGCTGGAGCCGGAAATCCTGCCGCCGGCGCTGATCCCGCCGGAAGCCCGTCCGCAAGCCTGACGCGACATCGTTCGCCGCGAACCGCGATTGCGCGCGCTTTGTTGCGCGCTTAGGATTCGTCCATGACCACGCTTGCCGCAGACCGCGAAATCGAAAGCCTGATGGCGCTTCACCCGAAGGGCTTCGACCTTTCGCTTGGCCGCATATCGCGGCTGCTGGAACGGCTGGGCAATCCGCAGGACCAATTGCCGCCGGTCATCCATATCGCCGGCACCAACGGCAAGGGTTCCTGCGCCGCCTTTTCGCGCGCGTTGCTCGAAGCCTCCGGCTACCGCGTCCATGTTCACACCTCGCCACATCTGGTGAACTGGCATGAGCGTTACCGACTGGCCGCCGATGGCGGCGGCAGGCTGGTCGAAGACAAGGTCTTCGCCGATGCCATCGCCCGCGTCGCCAAGGCCAATAATGGCGAGAAGATCACCGTCTTCGAGATTTTGACCGCGGTGACTTTCCTTTTGTTTTCCGAACATCCGGCCGACGTGGCGATCATCGAGGTCGGCCTCGGTGGTCGCCTTGACGCCACCAATGTCATCAGCGAACCGGCCGTCTCAGTGATTATGCCGGTCTCGCTCGACCATCAGGCCTATCTCGGCGATCGGGTCGAGGTGATCGCGGTCGAAAAGGCCGGCATCATCAAGCGCGGCTGTCCGGTGGTCATCGGCGCCCAGGAAAGCGAGCCGGCGCTGCAGGCCATCATCGAAACCGCCGAGCGGCTTGACTGTCCGTCCTTCGTCTATGGCCAGGATTTCCTCGCCTATGAGGAAAACGGCCGCATGGTCTACCAGGACGAAGACGGTCTGATGGACTTGCCGCCGCCGCGCCTGCCGGGGCGCCACCAGTTCGCCAATGCGGCGGCGGCGATCGCCGCGGTCAAGGCGGCGGGTTTCGAGATCAGCCACCGCGCCGCCGAAAAGGCCATGACGAGCGTTGTCTGGCCGGGCCGGATGCAGAAATTGTCGCAAGGCAGGCTGGTGGATCTGGCGCCCAAGGGCGCCGACATCTGGCTCGATGGCGGTCACAATCCGGGCGCCGGCATCGTCGTTGCCGAAGCGCTGGCCGAGCAGGAGGAAAAGCACCCGCGGCCGCTTTTCCTGATCGCCGGCATGATCAACACCAAGGACCAGAGCGGCTATTTCAGCGCCTTCAAGGGCCTGGTTCGCCATGTCTACACGGTACCTGTGAGCATGAGCGACGCCGGCGTGCCGAACGACGAACTGGCGATCCGCGCCACGGAGGCCGGGCTGACCGCCGAACCGGTGAGTTCCGTCGCCAGCGCGCTGATGCTGCTGCGCGACACCTGGGACGGACCGCCGCCGCGCATCCTGATCGGCGGATCGCTTTATTTCGTCGGCGCGGTGCTGGCCGAAAACGGCACGCCGCCAACATGATCAAGGTGAAGCAGCTCGCCCACGTCTGCATCTTCGCGCACGACCTGGAAGCGACGAGAAGCTTCTACCGCGACGTGCTGGGCATGGACACGAAATTCAATTTCCTGCGCGACGGCAAGGTCTTCGGCTTCTACCTCGATTGCGGTGGTCGTAGCCATGTCGAGGTGTTCCAGAAGGACGGCACGAGCTTCAGCGAGCTCAACCAGATCAACCATTTCTGCCTTGAGGTGGAAAATATCGACGCGGCGATCGCCCATATCAAGTCGAAGGGCGTCGACGTGACCGCCAAGAAGCATGCCTGCGACGACACCTTCCAGGCCTGGATCCGCGATCCCAGCGGGGTGAAGATCGAGCTGTTCGAATACACCGCAAAAAGCGCCCAATTCGCCGGCGGCGCCCGCATCGCCGACTGGTAGTCGTACCCGATGCGGCCTTGATGGATTACTTCAGCTCGATCTCGATGAAGGCGTACTCGCCCTCATTGGCGCTGATGACGTCGTGCTCGACGCCCTCCTTGCGGAAATAGGGCGCGCCCTTCTTCATCTCGGCGAAGGATTCGCCGTCCTTGGTCAACAGCTTCACTCTGCCGTCCATCAGCGGCACGACGACATAGTCGTGGCCGTGGCGGTGCCAGCCGGTGTTGTCGCCCGGGGCGAAGCGATATTCCGTGACGATGACGCGCTCATTGTCGATGAAGACGGTGGCCTTGGCGGATCCGGTCATGTCGCTCTCCTGTTTTGCCAAAACAGAGGACATGGCGTGCGCGGGCGCGAGGGCCAGAGCGGCTCAGCGATGACGCCAACAAAAAGCCCGGCGCGAGGGCCGGGCTTGATGGTCGGAATCCTGGATGGATCAGGCGAGGTTGCCGTTGATCCAGTGCGACAGCGCGGTCTTCGGCGCGGCACCCACCTTCATGTCGGCCATTTCGCCGCCCTTGAAGATCATCAGCGTCGGAATCGAGCGCACGCCGAACTGGGCGGCAAGCTCGGGATTCTCGTCGATGTTGAGCTTGGCGATCTTCACCTTGGCGCCTAGCTCAGTGGCGATGTCCTCAAGCGCCGGCGCGATCATCTTGCAAGGACCGCACCACTCCGCCCAGAAATCGACGACGACCGGTATGTTGGCGTCAAGCACATCGGTCTGGAAGTTGCTCTTGTCGACCTTGACGGTGGCCATATGGAAAATTCCTTTCGAAAGTTTTTGTCCCACCAAATGTGGTGGTGATCGAGCCCTTCTTCAAGCAGGTGTTGTGTCACGCTCCCGTGAGTCGGGCAAGGGCGTCATCCATGGCCGCTGCCGGCAGTTCGATCAGCCGCGGCGCTTCGGTAAACAGCAGCACGGCTGCGACCTCGCGGCCGGGATAAAGCGGCTGCAACAGCGCGCGATAGAGCGCCAGTTGCAGGACATAAGCCGGCGGAACGTCTGCCAGGCTAGCGGGCGCCGGCCGGTTGGTTTTGTAGTCGACGATCGAGATGCAGTCGGGGGTCACCGCCAGCCGGTCGATCTTACCGGAGATCGAGCGTTTCTTGCCCTTCACCTCCAGGCTGCCCATGATGGCCACCTCGGCCCGCGATGACGGCCCAAACAGCTGATCGAAGCGGCTGTCGGCAAGGATCGCCGCCACCGAGGCCAGCGCCTTGTCGCGCTCGGCGGCAGGCCATTCCGCGCCAGCGCGAGTGAGATAGCGCTCCGCCGCCGCCCGGCGTTCGCTCTCGGCAAGGCCGGGCAGCATCTGCAGCAGCTTGTGCAGCGCCAGTCCGCGCATCACCGCAAAGCCGGGCTCCGCCTCGCCATCCAGCACCGGCGAGCGTGTATCGACCACCGCTTCCTTGGCCTCGTCGATCAGCGCCGAGGCGCCGGACGGCGACAGCGGTCGCGGCAAATCCTCGTAAGGCGGCAAGGGCCGGAACAGCGTCGCCGGCAGTGGCCTGAAGATCTCGCTTTGCCTTGCGTCCTCGCCGGAAACCAGCGCGACGGGCGCCAGCTTGGTCACGCGAAAGCGATGCACGGGCTCGTCTATGGCGGGGTGGCGGCGCTCCGCGCTTTCAGCGGCGCCGATCAGCGCCCGGCTGACGATCGAATGCCAGGTGCCGGTGCTCGGCTCCCGCTTGCCGTGATAGCCGCAGACTATCAGCCGGTCCTCCGCCCGCGTCATGCCGACATAAAGCAGCCGGCGATATTCGTCGTCGGCCAGCTCGCGTGCCCGGGCCGCGGCGGCGCGAGAAAAGCCGTTGGCGACCTCGCTGGCGGCGCGCCAGAGATAACCCTTGCCGTTCCAATGCTGGCCCGAGCCTTCGAACGGCATCAATCGCGGCAGATGCTGGTCGCTGAACGGCGCCGACCCGCCATCGACCAGGAACACCACCGGCGCTTCCAGGCCCTTGGCGGCGTGCACGGTCATGACCCTCACCTCGTCGCGGGTCTGGTCCATCTCGCGCTTGATCTCGGGGCCGGTGTTTTCCAGTGTCGACAGGAAGGCTTCCAGCCCCGGCAGGCCGGTTCGCTCCTCTGCCAGGCAGAAGCTGAGGAACTCGTCCAGAATGTCGCCGGCTTCCGGCCCGAGACGGGCGATCATCTTCTTGCGCAACCCGTCACGCGCCAGCACGCCGGCGTAGAATTCGAACACCGGTTTGAACGCCGCTTCATTGGCCCAGCCGTCGAGCCGGGCAAGGACATTAGCCAGCGCAGGACTCTCGCCGGCATGCTGCCCGAGCGAGGCGATCAGCGACAATCCGGACGGTCGCTCCGCGGCGAGCGCGAACAGCGTTTCTTCCGAAACGTCGAAGATCGGGCTGCGCAGCACGGCGGCCAGCGACAGATCATCCTGCGGCTGGATGAGGAAATGACCGAGCGCGATCAGGTCCTTCACCGCGATGTGTCCGGGCAGGCTTAGCCGGTCGGCGCCGGCGACGGGGATGTCGCGGCGCTTCAGCGCCCGCGTCAGCGCATGGACGAAGCGGTCGCGTTTGCGCACCAGCACCAGCACATCGCCGGGTCGCAGTTTCTGTCCCCGACCTTCGATGATTTCGCCGCCGCCGATCCAGCCGGCAATGGTCGCGGCGACGTTTTCGGCAACCCGCACCGCCGGCGCATGGGCGTGGTCGATGGCTTGCGTCCAGTCGTCGGGCTCATCGACGGCATCGGTGCCGATCGATGGCCAGACCTCGACATAACCCGGCGCATCGGTACGGATCGCCTTGTGGTCGAGCGGATCGGGATCATGGCTGATGCCGCGCCGCACGCCCGGCTCGGCGAAGACGCGGTCGACGGCGGCCAGCACGTCGTCGGTCGAACGGAACGACCAGGTCAGTTTGAGATCGGCAAATGCGGCCTCGGCATCGCGCACACGGCCGGCAAACAACAGTCGGCTGTCGGCAAAAGAATCCGGCGCCGCCCCCTGAAAGGAATAGATCGACTGCTTTTCATCGCCAACGGCAAACACCGTACGATGCGTCGTGTCGCGCGCGCCTTGCCCGGCAAAGAACTCTTCCGTCAGCCGCTTCACCACCTCCCATTGGTCGGGGCTGGTGTCCTGCGCCTCGTCGAGCAGGATATGGTCGATGCCCTGGTCGAGCTTGTATTGCACCCAGGGGCCGGCATCGGGCCGCGCCAGGAGATTGACCGTACGCGTGATGAGGTCGTTGAAGTCGAGAAAACCGCGGCCGCGCTTCAGCGTCTCGTAGCGGGCGATCAGCCAGTCGGCGATGGTCAGCGCGGCAGCCGTGCCTTCCAGCATCCGGAACAGCGCCAGCCGGTCGGAGATCTCGAGAATGGCTTTGACTGCCGAAAAATAGCGGTCCGGCAGATCGGGCAGCCGGTCGAGCAACGCCTTCTTGAAGGTTTTTTGCGGATCGTAGGGGTCGCCATCCGCCTTCAGAAAAGCCCGGGACAGCAGACCAATCCTGCGCACCGCATCACCCTCGGCGAAGGCAAGCCGCGCATAGGGCAGGATGTTGTTCAGCACCGTGCGGGCATCGGCGTCATCGGCGGCACGGGCGAAGCCGGCAAAATAATCCGGCAAAAAGCCCGGCAGCGGCCAGACGGACGCCGCTATGCTTTCAGCCGTCTGCCCGGCGCTGAACTGAAACTCGTCGAACAGCGCCTGGAAGCGGTCGCGGCCGGCAGCATCGATGAAGGCGCGCAGACCGTCGCGCTTGCGCACGATCTCGCCCAGCAGCGCGTCGAGCCCGGCTTCGCCGCTGCGTTCCAGCACGGCTGCGAAAGCCTCGGCCAATGTCGTGTCGCCCGCAGCGGTGCCCGTAATCATGTCGCGGCGCGCGGCAGCGAACAGCGACGCCTCCATCTGCGGATCGAGCATTTCGAAATGGGCCGGAATGTTGGCTTCCAGCGGGAACTGGTGCAGCACCGATTCGCAAAAGGCGTGGATGGTCTGGATCTTCAAGCCGCCGGGCGTCTCCAGCGCCTCGGCAAACAGCCGCCGCGCCCGTCGCATCGTGTCACGATCGGGCCGGCGATTGTCCAGCGCCTCTATCTTTGCCGCCAGCTCCGGATCGCCAAGTGCCGTCCATTCCGACAGTGTCGAAAACACCCGGTTCGACATGTTGGCGGCAGCGGCGCGGGTGTAGGTCAGGCACAGGATTTTCGACGGATCGGTGCCGCGCAGCAGAAGCCGGATGACGCGCTGGGCCAGCACATGGGTCTTGCCCGATCCGGCATTAGCCGACACCCAGGCGGAATTCTGCGGATCGGAAGCGCGCGCCTGGCTGGAAGCGGTGTCGCTCGGGATGGGATAGGCCTTCTTCATGCCTCCCCTCCCTCGTCGTCGGTGTCGCCGCCAGCGGACCATTCGAGCACGCGGGCGAGATGGTCGTAATCGCCATCCGTCTCGCCCTCGCGAAACGGCAGTGCCCGCGACAGATAGCCGGCTGCCGGATCGGCATAGTGGATCAGCAGCTTTTCCAGCCGCGCCCAGGCCTCTTCGGCGAGATCCGCGGCGGTCCGCGGCTTGCGGTTGTATTCGAGGATGGATTCCTCGAACACCTCGCCATTCGGCTTCAGCCTGACGAAGGCCAACTGCGAAGGCTCGCGCGCGCCAAGCCCCTTGAAGGCGCCGCGCCTGAGCAGCGCGCCCTCCAGCGCCAGTTGCGGCGCCAGCAGTGTGTGCGCCTGCGCCTTGGATGGCGAGGAGCCGGTCTTGTAGTCGAGGATGTCGGCCATGCCGCCGGCCAGCAGGTCGACGCGATCGGCATAGCCGGACAACGTCACGCCGGATTGGCCGACAACGGTCTTTTCGGCGCGCTCCTCGGCATGCTGCCGGACCACGGCGGCGGCGCGGCCGCGCTCCCACTCGATGATGCTGGTGGCCAGCTTTTCGAAGCGCGGCCACCAGACGGCTTCGACATCGGCGGGAAGTGCGGCCTCGGCAAAGCAGGCCCGACCGGCGGCAATGAGACCTTCCAACGCCTCCGGCGCGCGCGGGTCGGCGACGCGCGCCGAGAAAAGATGCAGGATGGCGTGGAACAGCGTGCCGCGCTCGGCCGCACCCGGATCGCGGATCACCGGATCGAGCGGCATCAGGCTGAGGATGCGCCTGGCGTAGACCGCGTAGGGGTCGCGGCGGAGCGTCTCGATCTCGGTGACCGAGAAATGCTGCGGCCTGACATCAAGCGGCGGTTTTGGCTGCGGCCGTGGTGCGAAATTTTCCTTCTCGCCGGCATCGAGCGTGCGGGCCCAGACCAGCAGTTCATCGCCACGCCGACGAAGGGCCGCCGTGTGGTCCTTGCCGACGAAAGTGAGAATACGCTGCAGCCAGCGCGATGGCACTGCCGGCGCGTCGCCGGAACGGGCGGAGCGCGCCAGCATCACCTTTTTCGCTCCCATCGCCATCTGGAAATCATGCGCGGCGAGGCCGATGCGCCGTTCCGGCGGCTCGAGGTCGATGCCGGTCTTCATCAGCCGCGACATGAAGCGGTCGCTTTCCGGCTTGCGCGGCCACACGCCTTCGTTGAGCCCGCCAATCACCAGCGTGTCGACGCTCTGCAACCGGGCTTCCAGCGCGCCCCAGATGGCGATGTTGCGGTCGGTGCCTTGGCCCGGCTTGACCGTTTCCGGGGCGATCAACGCGTCCATCACATCGGGCCACTCGCTGGCGGCGAAGGCGAACGACGCCGAGGCGGCGACCAGCCCGCGCAAAAGCTCGGCGAGCTTTTCGCCGGCGTCGCCGGCATAGAATTCGCTCAGACTGCCATCCGCCGCCCGGCCGAGATTCTCCAGCGTGGCAATGCTGGCTCGGGTCAGCGCGACCAGATCGGCATCGTCGCGCCCGCGAAAGGCCGTCAGCGGCGCCAACGCGTCGGCAAGACGGGTCAGCAGATCGCGCGCGGCCTCGATGCCGCCAACGGTCAGCCGCGAAAACCAGAAGGGCTGGCGCTTGTCGCTGCTCAGGCCGGTAAGACGAGCCTCGAACAGCGCCGGCAGCGAGGCGATGTCGGGACGACCGGTGCCGCCGCGCAGCGCCACCAGTTCGATGAGCTCGGCTGCATGGCGCACGCTTGCCCGTTCCAGGCCAAGGCCAAGCAACGGGTGTTTGAGTAGCGACAAAAGGCCGACCGGATCGCCGGGGCGGAATGCGGCCTGCAGCGCCAATCTCAGCAGGCTGGCGGCCGGTGTGTTGGCCAGCGGCGTGCCGCCGGAATCGTCGGCGACAACGCCAAAACGCAACAGCTCGGCCGAGACGCGCCGCGCCAGCGCGCGGTCGCCGGTGACCAGCGCTGCCCGCTGGCCCGGCTGTTCGACGGCCGTTTTGAGCGCCACGGCGATCGCCACCGCCTCGTCGCGCTCGCTGGCCGCTTCCACCAACGTCACCTCGGCAAAGGCCTCGGTGATGTCGGCGGCGTCGAAGCGGGCACGCGTCTCGGCCCACAGCTCCGTGGTTTCGGCCGGCCGCAGCGCTTCGCCGACAAGAGCCGCGCGGACGGCAAGCGGCGTTTCGGCGGCAACGACCTCCTCGACGTCGGCCCGCAGCACGCCGATCTTGCCGATCAGCTTGGCCAGGCCATATTGCGGATGGCCAAGCAGGGCCGGCCGGGCGCCCGGTGCGGCAATCGCCGCGAAGGATGGCTCGTCGAGCATGCGGTCGAGGCCGGGCAGCACCACGGCGCCATTGGGCAGGCTGGCGACCACGGCCAGCAATTCGGCGGTGGCGGGGATCGAGCCGGTCGAGCCGGCGGCGATCACCGGCCCGACGGGTGGATTGCGCTTCAGCCGCGCCGCTTCCAGCCGGATCAGCGCATTGCGATGCGCGGCCGGGTTGGAGCGGTCGCGCTCTGCCAGGAAATTCGGCCAGGCGTCGGTGACGATGCCGAGGAAACTCAGCGTCACCTGCCACCAGCCGGCAAGGTTGCCGGTCACCAGTTCGGCCAGCCGGGTCCAGTCCGAATCCTCGGTCTCGATCTCGTCCATCAGCCGGGCAAGATCGCGCGCCAGCCAGATGGCGTCGGCAGCCGAGGCCGGCACGACGATCTCTTCGTCGAACATGGCAGCGACATGCGCCGGCAAATTGCGTTTCCACGCCCGCACCAGCGGCGCCAGCAGCAAAAGCCGTTCTATTGCCGGGATCGGCGGTGCAAGGTCGATTGCGGCGGACGCTTCCGCCTCGAAAGTCGCCTCGTCCTCATCGAATTCGCCAAGCGGGCGGATGACCGGCAGGATCGCCGAGCGGCCGCCCAGACTGTCGACGAAGGCGCCGCGCAACGCGCGGGCGGCGCGGCGCGTCGGCACATAGATGGTGACGTCGGCCAGCGCCAGCGGATCGCCGTCGAAGCGGAAACCGGGAACCAGCCTGCCGGCCAGCAGCGCATCGGCTAGCGTCGGCAGAAACGGCGCTCCGGGTGGGATCGAGAAAACGCGGCGGGAGCCGCTCATTGCGACTCGACAAGCGCGCCGGCAACCGCTGCTTCCGCGAGCGGAATGGCATCGGGCGTGCCGACGGTGATCCAGTGGCCGTGCATCGGCATGCCGAACAGGCGCCCGGCGGCAATCGCCGTATCGAAATAGGCGTTCAGCGAATGCGGCCCGGCCGGCGCATCCTTGAACAGACGCGGATGGACGATGGCAGCACCGGCATAGATAAGGCCGGCCGGATCACCTTTTGAACGCCGCAAGGTGCCATCCGGCGCCACCAGGAAATCGGTGCTGCCGCAGTGTCCGGTTGCCTGATTGAGATCAGCCAGCATCAGCAGAATATCCATTTTCGCTGCGTCCCATGCAAGGGCGAGGCGATCGAGGTTGAGCGGAGCGTGGTCGATCCAGAAGGTGTCGGCGTTGAGGATGTAGAAGGGCTGCTCGCCCAATTCCGGCAGCGCCTTGACGATGCCACCGGCGGAATCGAGCAACTGTTCGCTTTCGTCGGAAATCAGGATGTGCGGCGTGCGGCGCGCGGCGACATGGGCGACGATCTGCTCGGGAAAATAATGGACGTTGACCACGGCCTTGGCGACACCGGCGGCGGCCAGGCTGTCGAGACCCCAGTCGAGCAATGTCTTGCCGGCTATCTTGACCAGCGGCTTGGGGATGGTTTCGGTGATCGGCCGCATGCGCTTGCCAAGCCCGGCGGCGAGCACGATCGCGGTCCTGGGCTTTGCCGTCACGGGGTTCGTTCCTCCAGCAGGCCATTGGCGACATAGAAGTCGCGCAGCCCGCTCAAGGCCGGGTGCGCCAGCGCCCGCCGCAGATAGTCGCGAATGCGCGGCAGGTGCTTGAGATAATAGGGTTTGCCGTCGCGCTTTTCGAGCCGGACGAAGATGCCGAGGATCTTCGAATTGCGCTGCGCCGCCATGATTGCATAGGCTTCGGTGAATTTGTCTTCATCGAAGGCGCCGGCCGCATGGCGCGCCGCGATGTAGGCCTTTCGCGTCTGCGCCTCGATGTTGGGCGATACGGTGACGCGGGCATCCATGGCCAGCGACGCCACATCATAGGCTGAAGGACCGATCAGCGCGTCCTGGACATCGACGATACCGAGGCGGTCGTGGCCGGAACGGTCGCCACGCCAGATGATGTTCGGCGAATGGTAGTCGCGCAGCATCAGCGTGTATTGGCTGCCGTCCAGCCGGTCGAGCACCGCGTTCCATTCCCTGTGGTAGCCGGCCCGCAACGCATCGCTTGCCGGGCTGCCGGTGACCATCGGCACATACCAGTCGACCAGCAATTCGGCTTCGATCATCATCGCGTCGCGGTCGAAGGGCGGCACGTCGTGAAAGACGCCTGGCGCGGCCTCCATGCGGGCAGGCCATGGCTTGCCATGCATCATCGCCAACAATTCGGCCGCCGCTGCATAGCGCTCGGCTACCGGCTCGCCATGCTGATCGAGAAATCCCTCCGAGCCGAGATGTTCGATCAACAGAAATCCCTGATCGAGATCCTGCGCATGAATCTCCGGAACGCTGACACCGCCGGCCAGCAAGGCGCGGTCGATGGCGACGAAAGCCGAAACTGACTGCGCGGTGTGCGCGATCAAGGCATAGGGCTTGCCGTCCCGGACCGGTGGTCCGAGCACCAGCCGTGGCGAGTTCATCAGCACCCGCGGCGCCAGGCCGGCGAGCGAGACGATTTCATAGGAGCGGGCGGAGGCATCGCCGACGAAATGCCGCCTTTGCGCGTCGCCCCAACCGGATTTTGCGAGAAAGTCGCGCATAGCCAGCGATCGCGCCGCGCGTTCGAAGGCCGCGCCTTGCCCTGACAATCTGGCAAGACGTCCGTCGCCTTGGTGGACGAGTTCGATCCAGAGCGAGGTCTTCGGCAGATAGGCCTCGGCCCGTTCCGGCCATTCGACCAGGGCAGCACCTTGCAGCAGTGCATCGTCGAAACCCAGCTCGTCGATTTCGCCAGCCGAAGACAAGCGATAGAGATCGAAATGGTGGACGGGAATGCGGGTGTCGTAGCTCTGCACCAGGGTGAAGGTCGGGCTCGGCACGTCGAGGCCGGCATCGTCGGCCAGCACTCTGATCAGCGCCCGCGCCAAAGTCGATTTGCCGGCGCCGAGATCCCCTTTGAGGGCCAGCACGTCGCCAGCCCGCAGCGCCATGGCCAGGTCTTCGCCGAGCCTTGCCGTCGCCGCTTCGTCAGCGAGAAAACGCTCCAGCACCACGTCCGTCATGGGGCGCGCTACTCGGCTGCGGCGCGAATGCCCGACGGGGCGTCGGGAAAGGTGCAGATGACGGTGGTGCCCTTGTCCTTGCCAGTCTCGATGCGGACGCTGCCGCCATGCAATTCGACAAAGCTCTTGACGATCGACAGGCCGAGTCCGGCGCCGCGCCGGCGGCCGCCATTGGTCTTTGGCTCGAAGCGGCGGAACACCGAATCGAGAAGGTCCGGCGGCATGCCGGGACCGTCATCATGGACGGAGAACTCGACGCCTTGCGGCAGTTGGCGGCAGGCGAGCGTGATGGTGCTCGCCTCCGGCGCGTAGTTGGCAGCGTTGCTGAGCAGATTGTAGAGGATCTGGCGAATGCGGATCTCGTCGCCGTGGAAGCTTTTGGGCGCCGCAGCAGCATCGATGCTGAGCTTGATCGAATGCTCCTCCAACCGGTCGGCAACCAGGTCGGCCGCGGCCGCGATGGTCCGGTCGATGCTCACTTCAGAGATGTCGAGCTGCATGATGCCGGCGTCGACCGTCGCCAGGTCGAGTATGTCGTTGACGATGGTCAGCAGCACCGAAGAGGACGAGCCGACGTGCTCGACATATTCGCGCTGCTTCGGGCTGAGCGGCCCGGTCGTCG
The DNA here is from genome assembly GCF_056403215.1 of Mesorhizobium sp. P2_H9. Classification (NCBI taxonomy): domain Bacteria; kingdom Pseudomonadati; phylum Pseudomonadota; class Alphaproteobacteria; order Hyphomicrobiales; family Phyllobacteriaceae; genus Mesorhizobium; species Mesorhizobium sp. P2_H9. The sequence goes on from NZ_JBFUFX010000007.1 coordinate 130,582, forward strand.
GTAGCGACAGCAGCTCGGTGAAGCCGATGATGTTGGTCAGCGGCGAGCGCAGCTCGTAGGAGACGTGCTGCACGAACTCGTTCTTGAGTTGGTCGGATTTTTCCAGCGCTTCGTTCTTGTCTTTCAGCGCCCGCTCGACATTGACGCTGTCGGTGACGTCGACAAAGGTCATCATCACTTGCCCGTTGGGCAGATGGATGACGGCATAGCGCAGCACATTGCCGTTGTTTAGTTCGGTCTGGCCGTGGCGGTCGCGGCGCTCGTCATCGAAACCGGTGATGGCGGCAACGAACCCGCCCCATGGGCTGTCGGCGGCGCGCTGGTCGCTGAGATCGCGGATCGCCGAGACATGGACGTTGGGCTTGACGACATCGGCGCCCAGCCCCCACAGCGCGACGAAGGCGGGGTTGGACAGACGCAGCCGTCCATCAGGACCGAACACCGCCACGCCCTCGGCAAGATTGTCGAGCGTTTCGCCCTGGACCCGCACCGCGGTCTGGTAGCGGCTTTCGAGGTCCATCTTCTCGGTCAGGTTCTCGAACACCCAGGTCACGCCGCCCTTCGGCTGCGGGTTGGCCACCACGCGGATGGTCTTGCCGTCGGGCAGATGCCACCAATGTTCCTGCGATTCGACGGCACGGTAGGCGCCGAGCAGGCTTTCCTTCCAGCGCCGCCATTCGGGCTGCTCGGCGATCTTGCCTTCGCTGCGCAGCCGGTCGAGCAGCAGGGCGTTGTCCGGAGCGCTGTGCAGGAAGCCGCTGTCGAGGCTCCACAGTTTCTGAAAGGCCTGGTTGAAGAAACGCAGCTTCTCGTCGGTGTCGAAAATCGCAACGGCGGTGTTGAGCTGGTCGAGCGTGTCGGCGTGGCTTCGCACCGTGCGCTCATACTCGCCACGAATGGTTTCGATGGCGCTGGTGTCGCTGGCGATGCCGGCGGAACCATCGGCGCCGGCGAAGTCGGTCACCGCGAACATGCGACGGTCGCCCTCGATCACCGTCGACAGCGTCTGTTCAAACACCGGCCGCGATTTGTGCTGCTCGGCAATCGCATCGCGCGCCTGGCCGCCGAGGAATTCCTTGGCGTCGCGAACGGCGGCTTCGGCATCCTTCGCTTCGACCGCCTCGGCATAGGCGCGGTTGACCCATTTCAGCCGTCCGTCCGCGGCGCGCAGCCAAGTCGGCATCTTGAGCACGTCGAGAAGCCCGATCACGGTGTCGTAGTCGGCGGCCAGCCGCTGGTTGTCGATCTTCAGCCTGGCCTGGCTCCGCTGCGTTTCCGAAAGCGAGACGAAACGCACGATCACATGGGCAGCACTCTTGCGGCCGTGCACTTCGAGCGGCGCTCCGGCCTGCGATTCGATGACCAGATCGAAGGACTTCGCCTTTTCGCGCAATCCCGCCACTGCGTTCTCTAGCGCTGCCGCCGAACGCGGCATCAGCCAACGGCCGAAGGCGAGGAAGGCGGCGCGATCTTCCGGGGCGCCGCTCTCGATCGGCAAGGTGCCGATCAGCTCGGGCTTCTTGTTTTCCGAGGTCCATACGATCACGCGCTGGTCACGCAGGTTGAGCATCGCTTCGGAGCGCTGCAGCGCTGCGTTGACGTCGGCGATGCGGGCCCTGAGTTCGACATTCTGCGCCGAGGTGCGCGCCCGTTCGCGGATCAGGAAGATCGCCGAGACAAGCGCTGCGCCCATGACGCCGGCAAACATCGCCAGCTGCATGACCTCGACCGCGCTGACAGACAGTCCCGCCTTTTGCGCAATGCCGGGCTCGGCATGCGCCGCAAAGCAGAGCAGCGGACCGGCGAGTGCGGAGGTGGCAAGGAACGTCCCGACGCGTGCGCCAAGGCGCCATGGAAGGCAGCCGCCGGTGACGGCGGTGACACCCGAATCGTTGCGGCCGCCGGAAACGGCCTGTCCCGCGCGAGGCGGGTTTTCCCCCGGCATGTCTTGGTCCTCTTCGCCGCCTGAATGCAAGACCGCCCAAAATGCGTGCGTCGGTCCTCGTCCCCGGACCGAATCAGCACCATAGCGCTTGCGCGAATCGGCGTGAAGAATCATTCAGCGCAAAAATAAAGCCGGGCGAAAAGTCAATCGCCCGGCTACAATATCTAGTGGTGATTTCCGCTTTGCTTAATAGCGGTAGTGTTCCGGCTTGAACGGCCCCTGTGGGGTCACGCCGATATAGGCCGCCTGTTCGCCCGACAGTTCGGTCAGGCGGGCGCCAAGCTTGTCGAGATGCAGGCGCGCGACCTTTTCGTCGAGATGCTTGGGCAGGACATAGACTTGGTTCTCGTATTGGCCAGGCTTGCTGTAGAGCTCGATCTGCGCCAGCACCTGGTTGGTGAACGACGCCGACATGACGAAGCTCGGGTGGCCGGTGGCGTTGCCGAGATTGAGCAGGCGTCCCTCAGACAGCAGGATCATCCGCTTGCCGTCCGGGAAGGTGATCAGGTCGACCTGTGGCTTGACGTTGGTCCATTTCAGATTGCGCAGCGCCGCCACCTGGATCTCGTTGTCGAAATGGCCGATGTTGCCGACGATCACCATGTCCTTCATCGAGCGCATGTGGTCGAGGGTGACGACATCCTTGTTGCCGGTGGTGGTGATGATGATGTCTGCCGTGGGCGCGGCATCTTCCAGCGTGACGACTTCAAAGCCGTCCATGGCGGCCTGCAGCGCGCAGATCGGATCGACTTCGGTGACCTTGACGCGGGCGCCGGCGCCCTTCAGCGAGGCCGACGAACCCTTGCCGACGTCGCCATAGCCGCAGACGACCGCGACCTTGCCGGCCATCATCGTGTCGGTGCCGCGCCTGATACCGTCGACCAGCGATTCCTTGCAGCCATATTTGTTGTCGAACTTCGACTTGGTCACCGAATCGTTGACGTTGATCGCCGGGAAGGGCAGCAGGCCCTTCTTCTGCAACTGATAGAGCCGGTTGACGCCGGTCGTCGTCTCTTCGGTAACGCCGCGGATCGCCGCCTTCTGCTTGGTGAAGAAGCCCGGCGAAGCCTTCAGGCGCTTCTTGACCTGGGCGTAGAAGTACTCTTCCTCCTCGCTCTGCGGGTTCGACAGCACGTCTTCACCCGCCTCGGCGCGGGCGCCGATCAGGATGTACATGGTGGCGTCGCCGCCGTCGTCGAGGATCATGTTGGAGGTGCCGCCATCGGTCCACTGGAAGATGCGGTCGGTGTAGTCCCAGTAGTCCTCGAGCGACTCGCCCTTGATGGCGAACACCGGGATGCCGGCCTCGGCGATCGCGGCGGCGGCGTGGTCCTGGGTCGAGAAGATGTTGCAAGAGGCCCAGCGGATGTCGGCGCCCAGCGCCTTCAGCGTTTCGATCAGCACCGCCGTCTGGATGGTCATGTGCAGCGAGCCGGTGATGCGCGCGCCCTTCAGCGGCTTCTTGTCGCCAAATTCCTCGCGGCAGGCCATCAGGCCCGGCATTTCGGTTTCGGCGATCTCGATTTCCTTGCGGCCCCAGCCGGCAAGCGAAATGTCGGCGACCACATAGTCCTTGCTACCCGTCATGGCAGTGCTCCGATGTGAAAAATCTCAGGGATGCGCCCACGCCTGAAGGCGCGTCGAAGGGCGCGGATTGCCGGCCTGACTAGCAGATCGCCGGTCGCACGACAATGGGATATAAAGAAATCTTTATTCGTGCATGTCTTTGGAGGGGATGCATGCCGCCCAAAAGTGCCCCGCGGTTTTGGGACAACGGCATGCATCGAACCAAAAACTTCAGGCCTCCTCACCGAAGCGCGAAGCGACCAGCTGCTCCAGCGCGTCGATGACTTCCAGGGCTTCGGGCCCGCTGGCGGTGACGCGGATTGAATAGCCTGGGCTTGCCGCCAGCATCATCAGGCCCATGATCGAGGTGCCGCCGACCTTGACGCCGTCCTTCTCGACATGGACCGCAGCATCGAAGCCGCTGGCAACCTGGACGAACTTGGCCGAGGCGCGCGCATGCAGGCCGCGCTGGTTGACGATCGGAAACTCGCGGACGATGTGGTCCTTTTCCGGCGACAGCGCGTTCATTTGCTGCTCAGCAGCTGGCTGGCGACGTTGATGTATTTGCGCCCCGCGGCCTGCGCCTCGTCGAGCGCGGCGCTCATATTGTCACCCTTGCGAATGCTCGACAGCTTGATCAGCATCGGCAAGTTCATGCCGGCAATGACTTCGGTGCGGCCGGATTCCATCACCGAGATTGCGAGGTTGGACGGCGTGCCGCCAAACATATCGGTCAGCACGATGACGCCCGACCCGGTGTCGACGCGCGCCACGGCTTCGACGATGTCGCTGCGGCGCTGCTCCATATCGTCATCGGCGCCGATCGCCACGGTTTCGAAATTGTCTTGTGGCCCCACGACATGTTCCACGGCATGGCGGAACTCGGCGGCCAGTTGACCGTGCGTTACAAGCACGAGTCCGATCATTCGTTGGTGGCTCCCGTCATCGCCGCTTCACAGGCGTATTTTATGCTCGCCGGCCATTCCAGGCGGCGGGAGCGCTATCTTGTCGACGCGAGGCGCGTTGACAAGCCCAAAATTGCGCCGACCGACGCCATTTTGACGCATTGCAGCAAAAAATCGAAACCGGATCATGCGAAAGCCGCGATCGACAGCCGCGCCATTACGGCCGGCAAGGCCGTCGCAATGTTGCGCTCGATGAGATCGATCCGCGGTACCGGACAACCGGCGATCGGCTCGCTGAAGTCTTCCTGAAAGCGGTCCCTCGCATGCTTCGGTACCAACCGGATATGGAGGTCGATCACCCCGCTTGGCTCGAACGATAGCGGCCGTGGCATGAATCCTGGCACTTCTGCCAGGCCGGCAATGGTGGCAGGTACGCGGCAGACCAGCCGCCCGGCGCGAGTAGCCGCAAGCAGCCTGTCGTCCCCGATCAGCCGCGAAAACAGCCCGCGCGCTCGGCAGTGGTCGATGAGCACCAGCGCCAGTGTCGTCTTGCCGGCGCCGGACGGTCCAGTGATGAGCACACCGCGCTCGCCGATGAGCAGTGCCGTTCCGTGAATGTTTTCCGCCTGCGGGATTGGCTCAGGCATGATCTTGTCCGAAAAACCGGTGCCCACTTTGCGGGATCATGCTTCAGCCTTCGGCCGGCAGCGTCACCACGAAGCGCGCGCCCTTGATCTCGCCGGGCTTGGTGCCCGGGATGTTCTCGGCGGTCAGCGTGCCGCCATGGGCTTCGACGATCTGCCTGGAGATCGACAGGCCGAGGCCCGAATTCTGGCCGAACGCCTCGCCGGCCGGGCGGTCGGTGTAAAAGCGTTCGAAGATACGGTCGATGTTGTCGGCCCGGATGCCGGGGCCGTTGTCGTCGACGGTGACGATGTTGAACTTGCCGGCGCGTGCAAGAGAAATCGCGATATGGCCGTGCTCTTCGGGAACGAAGGAGCGGGCATTCTCGATCAGGTTGGTGACGACCTGGCCGATCCTCAGATCATGGCCGACGACGAAGTAGCCTTTGACGCCTTGCGGCAGCTTGGCGACCTTGAACTCGATCTCGACCGCCTTCTTGTTGCGCGTCGCCTCACGTGAAACAGCGACGAGGTCGGTGATGAATTTCTTCAGATCCACCGTTCCGGCATCTTCACGCGCCAACTCGGCGTCAAGGCGCGACGCGTCGGAAATATCGGTGATCAGTCGGTCCAGCCGCCGGACATCGTGCTGGATGATCTCCATCAGACGCGCGCGGGAATTATCGTTCTTCGCCAAGGGTAGGGTTTCCACGGCGCTACGTAGCGACGTCAGCGGGTTCTTCAATTCGTGCGACACGTCGGCGGCAAAACTTTCGATCGCCTCGATGCGGGCGTAGAGCGCATTGGTCATGTCGCGGATGGCGATCGACAAATTGCCGATCTCGTCCTGCCGGTCGGAAAAGTCGGGGATTTCCTCACGGTTCTTGACGCCGCGCCGCACCCGCACCGCCGCCGCCGACAGCCGGCGCAGCGGGTTGGCGATGGTCGAGGCCAGCAGCATCGACAGGATGGCGGTGACCAGGGCGGCGATGCCGAAGACGCGCAGGATCGCCTTGCGTTCGGCAGCGACGATCTTGTCGATGTCGCCGCCTTCCGTCGACAGCATCAGCACGCCGAGCACGGCACGGAAGCGCTGGATCGGCACGGCCACCGAAACAATCTGCTCGCCCTGCTCCGAGACCCGCACGATGGTCGACGGGCTGCCGGTCAGCGCCTTGACCACTTCCGGGAAGGCGGCGCCATTGCCGCCCGGCTGTTCGTGGTAGACCGGCAGTTCGGTGTTGCGGAAGAAATCGAAGACGAATTTCTGCACGCGCTCGACAAGGTCGGGCTCTTCCTCCTCGACCGGCGGCAGGTCGTAGCGAAGGATCTGGCCGCGCGAATAGAGATGGCGTGAATCAAGCAGCAGATTGGCGTCGCGGTCGTAGATGCGGGCGCGGGTGCGCGTCGGCGAAATCAGCCGTCTCAGCACCGGCGCCACGCGCTCCGGATTGATCGGGAAATCCAGATTGTCGAGCTGGTCGGAGCCGGGGCCGAGGCTTTCGCCGGCCTGCAGCTCCAGCAGCTTCTCCGGGTCGATGCTGATCGAATCGGTCTCGACCGTCGCCGACGCCGCAATCGCGCCGGCGATGATCTCGCCTTGCGTCATCAGGCTCTCGACGCGGGCATCGATCAGCCCGTCGCGAAACGTGTTGAGATAGAGGATGCCGGTGACCAGGACGGCCAGGCCGGCAAGGTTGAGGAAGAGGATGCGCCGGGTCAGGCTGGAAAAGATATGGTGGCCGAGGAAACGGCGCATCGGCACCGTCAGCCTCGACAGAAATGCGGGCATAATCCTGGACGGCCGCCTGCCGGCGCCCGCCCGTCTGCCTCGCTCTACGTCAACTGCCATAGAATAGCAGCTCCCGGTCCGTTCTTAAGCTTCGCGGAACCGGTACCCGACTCCGTAAAGGGTTTCGATCATTTCGAAGTCATCATCGACGGCCTTGAACTTCTTGCGCAGCCGCTTGATGTGGCTGTCGATGGTACGATCGTCGACATAGACCTGCTCATCATAGGCTGAATCCATCAGCGCATCACGGCTTTTTACCACACCGGGACGCTGCGCCAGCGAGTGCAGGATCAGGAACTCGGTCACCGTCAGCGTCACCGGCTCGCCCTTCCAGGTGCAGGTGTGGCGCTCCTGGTCCATGACAAGCTGGCCGCGCTCGAGCGATCGGGCCTGCTGGCTGGGTGTCTTGGCCGCTGCCTCGCGGGCACTGGCCCGGCGCAGCACGGCGCGGACCCGCTCGACCAGAAGACGCTGCGAAAACGGTTTGCGGATAAAATCGTCGGCGCCCATCTTGAGGCCGAAGAGCTCGTCGATCTCGTCGTCCTTCGAGGTCAGGAAGATCACGGGCAGGTCGGACTTCTGGCGCATGCGGCGCAAAAGCTCCATACCGTCCATGCGCGGCATCTTGATGTCGAGGATGGCGAGGTTCGGCGGGCGCGCCGCCAGGCCTTCCAGCGCTGACGCCCCATCCGTGTAGGTTTCGACGCGGTAGCCCTCGGATTCGAGGGCAATCGACACCGAAGTCAGAATGTTGCGGTCGTCATCGACAAGCGCGATCGTTGCCATTTCAAGCGGCTCCCTCATGAGCTGTCCCTTCTTTCGTAGAGAAGGGGCTTTTGCAGGACAAATTAGGTACAAAATGTGGCATAGGCTCAGACCGCTGTCACGAGCGGCATGCCGGTGGCCACAATCACACCACTACACGGATTGGACGAACAAAGACTGCCAATCCTTTGGGCAACCACCCGACTTTTTGCACATATAAACGATTTAAACAACTTTTAAAATTTTTAAATCGATTAATGATTTGATATCATTCGGGTTTTCTGGTTCTGAGCCTTTCAGCCCCGGCAAAAGGGGCTTCGGAAAAATTCGCCGGCAAGATGCGGCAAATCGAAGAAGGGACACCCATGTTGGAAGCCGGCAAACGCAATCCCGCATGCGCGATCGATCGGATCGGCCTCCTGACCTCAGGCGTGGTGCGCTATAATTTCGGCGCGGCTCAGCTCTACGAGCAGGCAATCGGCCGCGGCGAGGCCCGGTTGACCGCGCATGGCGCGCTTGTCGCCGAGACCGGCCAGCACACCGGCCGCTCGCCCAAGGACAAGTTTGTCGTCCGCGACGAGGCGACCACGCCGCATGTCTGGTGGGACAACAACAAGGCGATCTCGCCGGCCCAGTTCGAGACGCTGCTTGCCGATTTTCGCGCCCATGCGGCGGACAAGGACCTTTATGTGCAGGATCTGGTCGGCGGCGCCGACGACGGATTGAAGCTGACGACCAGGGTCGTCACCGAACTCGCCTGGCACTCGCTGTTCATCCGCAATCTGCTGATCCGGCCGCAAGCCGCTGAACTCGAGCATTTCGTGCCCGAGATGACGATCATCGACCTGCCGTCGTTCCGCGCCGATCCGGCCCGTCACGGCACCCGCACCGAAACGGTGATCGCGGTCGATCTCGCACGCAAGATCGTGCTGATCGGCGGCACCTCCTATGCCGGCGAGATGAAGAAGTCGGTGTTCACCATGCTCAACTATCTGTTGCCGGCCAAGGGCGTCATGCCGATGCATTGTTCGGCCAATGAAGGCCCGGCCGGTGACGCGGCTGTCTTCTTCGGCCTGTCGGGCACCGGCAAGACGACGCTGTCGGCCGACCCGTCGCGGACATTGGTCGGCGACGACGAACATGGCTGGGGTCCGCACGGCATCTTCAATTTCGAAGGCGGCTGCTACGCCAAGACGATCAAGCTCTCGGCCGAAGCCGAGCCGGAAATCTTCGCCACCACGCAGCGCTTCGGCACCGTGCTGGAGAATGTGATCCTCGACGCCAACCGCGCGCCGGATTTCGATGACGGAAGGCTGACCGAGAACACGCGCTGCGCCTATCCGCTGGATTTCATTCCCAACGCCAGCAAGACCGGTCGCGCCGGTCACCCGAAAAACATCATCATGCTGACCGCCGACGCCTTTGGCGTCATGCCGCCGATCGCGCGGCTGACCCCGGCGCAGGCGATGTATCATTTCCTCTCCGGTTACACCGCCAAGGTGGCGGGAACCGAAAAGGGCGTCACCGAGCCCGAAGCGACGTTTTCCACCTGCTTCGGTGCGCCGTTCATGCCGCGCCACCCCTCCGAATACGGCAATCTGCTGCGCGAACTCATCGCCCGCCACGACGTCGATTGCTGGCTGGTCAACACCGGCTGGACCGGCGGCGCCTACGGCACCGGCAAAAGGATGCCGATCAAGGCGACGCGGGCGCTGCTAGCCGCGGCCCTCGACGGGTCGCTGAAATCGGCCGATTTCCGCACCGATGCCAATTTTGGTTTCGACGTGCCGGTGGCGGTTGCCGGCGTCGACAGTGCCATTCTCGATCCGCGGTCGACCTGGGCCGATAAGGCTGCCTACGACCGGCAGGCGGCAAGGCTGGTCGGCATGTTCGCCGTCAATTTCGAAAAATTCGAACCGCATGTCGACGCCAACGTGCTGGGCGCCGCGCCGCGCCTGCAGGAAGCTGCGGAGTAGGGTCACCGCTCCACTCCTGGAAGGCCCGGTTGTGATCGGGCCTTTTCTTTTTTCATCCGCCGCGCCATGAGTGCGGCATGACTGCCGACGACAAGATCATCATTGCCGACGATGCGACAATCCATCCGGGCGACCTGCACGAGGATTTCATCCGCTCGTCCGGGCCTGGCGGCCAGAACGTCAACAAGGTGGCGACGGCGGTGCAGTTGCGCTTCGACGCCGCCAACGCGGCGGGCCTGTCGGAGCGCGTGCGCGAGCGGACCATCAAGCTCGCCGGCCAGCGCGCCACCAAGGACGGCGTCATCGTCATCGAGGCCGGTCGCTACCGAACGCAGGAGCAGAACCGGGCGGACGCGCGGGCAAGGCTAACGGCGCTGGTCGCCAAGGCGGCCGAGCCGCCACCGCCGCCGCGCAAGAAGACGAGGCCGTCGAAAGGCGCGGTCGAGCGGCGGCTGAAGAGCAAGGCAGGGCGCGGCACAATCAAGAAATTGCGCGGCCGGGTCGGCGACGACTGAGTGTGGCCCGCTCGTATTTTCTTTCTGGCCGGAGCGGCGAAACTGAAGAACGGCGGCTTTCGGGTCGCCGTTTTTGCTTGGCAATGGCATTGTTGCCGGATGAACCGAATGAAGCGGCCACTCTGATGCTCGTCCTGCCCAAAGGCGTTCGCCACATGCCAGGCTATCTGTCGCGCGCCATACAGGAGGCGCTGGTCGAGGATGTGAGAAGCGTGGTGCAGGCAGCCCCTTTGTTCGTGCCGGCCATGCCGCGCACCGGCAAGGAGATGAGCGTGCGCATGACCAATTGCGGCGCGCTTGGCTGGGTCACCGACAAGGAGCACGGCTATCGCTACCAGCCGACTCATCCGGTGACCGGAACGCCGTGGCCGCCGATCCCTGAGGTGCTCCTGCAATTGTGGCGCGAAGTATCGGCCTATCCGCAGCCGCCGGAGGCCTGCCTGGTCAACTTCTATGCGCAGGACGCCAAAATGGGTTTGCACCAGGATCGCGACGAGGCCGATTTCTCGGCGCCCGTGGTCTCCGTCTCGCTCGGTGACGATTGCTTGTTCAGGGTCGGCCAGACCACGCGCGACGGGGCGACCAAATCGTTCAGGCTGAAAAGCGGTGATGTCGTCGTGCTTGGCGGTGAGGGCCGCCTCTGCTTCCATGGCGTCGATCGTATCTATCCGTCGACCTCGGCACTGCTCAAGAACGGCGGGCGCATCAATCTGACGCTGCGGCGGGTCAACCCTTGACGGTCAATTGGTCGAGCTGAGTTTATCCGAGCCGTTGCGAAGGTAGACCAGAACGGTCGGATCTTCGGTGAGAAGTCGATAGTCGCTCATGAAACGGGCGAAATCGTCACGCTGCATCACGCGTGGGATCCAGAACGTATCCGCTTTCTGGACGATCATCAGATCAGGTCTCGCCGTCTCGAGCTCCCGGATCTTGGCGTCGAGAAAATTGTGCTCGAGCGCGTCGAGCCGCGCTGCCTTGACGGTGTTGCCTTGCGCGCGCTCAATCTGTGCAAACAGGGCTGCGAAACCGCCGAGCCAATCGCTGCCGTAAGCAGATATCCACCGGCCTTCGATCATCCGGGTCAGCGGATGACCGCTTTCGATCCCCGACCCGATCAGGCCGACCGTCGGATGATCGACGGCGGCGCGTATGCTGGCGACGAACTCCGCTCCGGGCTTCTGGGTATCTTTGAAAGGCAGCCAGTTCGCCGCAAGCACGGCGGCCAGCAGGATTTTCTGGATCATGCTCAGCCGCACCGCGCCGGGTGAGGACGATCGCTCGACGGCCCGGCAAACGATCGCCGCCAGCATCAGCACTACCGCCGGATAGGCATGATATGGCCAACCCTTGCCTTGGTAGATCAACGGAAGAAGGCCGGCAATCGATGCGATGGTCAGCACCAGGACCAGCGGCGACACCGCCCGGCCGGTGCGCAGAAGCAGCAGGAGGCAGAACGAAATCAGCGACAACCCGCAGTAGGTGACGATTGCCGGCGAAATCTGCTTGTAGCGCAAATAGGTGTCGGCGAGGTTCGGGTAGATGTCGCGCATGAACGCTGGATAAAGCCACAGCACCGCGGCCAGATAGGTCACGCAGGCAATGCCAACAACCCAGTATTCGACGGCAAACAGCGACCTGATGCTGCGCCGGCGCCAGGCGACGTAGAGTGCCGGCGCCAGAATCATCACCGCATAGTAAGGCTTCACCAGCACCATCACGCTGCCCGACAGGCCAACCAACGCGGCCAGCCACCACTGCGGCTCCGATGTGCGGTCGTTCGAAGCACGCCAGGCCATCAGCACCAGCAGCGGCAAGAGCAGGGCGATCCCCAGGTTCTCGCGCTCGCTGAAACTGTTTCCGGGAAACAGCACGAGCAAGGCCAGAAACAACGGCAAAAGCTTGTAGAGTCCCGGATTCTCGGCAAATCGGGCGCGCCGCGCAACGAAACCGGCAAACCCCAGGCCGAAGACGCAGACCGTGTAGGTGTAGGCATGGACCATGTATTCGGGGGCAACGCCGAGCAGCCTGGCGACATACACCGCCGGCAGATACAGCCACACGGTGAAGGGCGGATTGGTCTCGATCAGGTCGACATAGAGGCGGTCTCCGGCCAGCACCCGCTCGCAGAGCGTGATGATCCAGCTGGCATCGGGAATGACGCCCCAGCGCGTTTGCCACGGGACGGCAACGGCGAGAACGATCATCGAGAGGACGAGCGGCCAAAGCCGCCCGGCCCGGCTGACGGCGAAGTCTGTCGTCGAGCCGTCCTCGATCGCATCGGTTGTCGCAGCGCGGAAGGCTCCCACGGTCGCCATGCTCCTCAGGCCGTGGCCACAAAGACGAACTTCCGCAGGATGATGAAGTTCAGGATTGGAACCAGAATGGAGGCAATGGCCACCGGCACGAAAGGCGGCAACCCGACGAGATCCGAGAGGATCACGGCCAGCCCGGTCGAAAGCATGAACCCGACCGCTGTGGCGCCCGCAAAACGGGCGATCTCAAAACCCACCGCGCCGTCCGACATGAAAGTGACGAAGCGGTGCCCGAAATAGGAGAATATGGCGCCGGCGCCGTAGCCGAAGGCCGATGCGGTCACCGCCGGCATGCCGATACTGCGCGGTTGCACCAGGAGGAGCGTGACGACTGCATAGATGAGGGTCGACATGCCGCCGATCATGGCGAAGCGCAGGAACCGTGCCGCTTCCGTCTGCCCTGTCGCCCATGACCAAAACCGGTGCATCGGCGACGGCGGCAGTGCTGCCACGGCAAATGCGTCAATATCCTTGGGATTGACCGGCTGTCGCAAGGTCAGCCGAACCGACGGTCGAGTGACGAAGGCAGCGTGCGCACTTTCGCAGGGTCCGCGTCACGCATGGCGGCGATCGTTTCCTCAAAGCCGGTCAACCGATCGATGACATAGAGCGGCCGGCGCTTGACCTCGGCGTGGATGCCGCCGACGTAGAGGCCGATCACGCCGGTCATGAAAAGATTGATGCCCGACAGGAAAGAGACAATGACGACGGTCGATGTCCAGCCATGAACGACTCCGGTGTCGAACAGCCAGGAGAACACCGCGAAAACACCGAGCAGGGCAGCGACACCTGAAATCGCCAGGCCTGCCCACAGCGCTACGCGGAGCGGCTTTTCAGAAAAACTGACGATGCCGTGAACGGCAAGCCGCAGCATCTTCCAGAACGGATATTTGGTTTCACCGGCTGCGCGCGCCGGCCGCTCGAACGGCACGGCCGTCTGCTTGAAGCCCATCCAGCCGAACATACCCCGCACGAAGCGGTCGCGTTCCGGCATGCGCTTGAAGGTTTCCAGGGCTTTGCGGCCGACCAGCCGGAAATCGCCGACATCGCGCGGAATGGCGACGGAGGTCATGCTCTCGAGCACGCGATAGAACAGGTTCGCCGTCACCCGCTTGAACAGCGTCTCGCCCTCTCGCCTGATGCGGCGGGCGTAGACGATCTCGTAGCCCTCTTTCCATTTGGCGACGAGTTCGAGCACGACTTCCGGCGGATCCTGAAGGTCGGCATCCATGACGATGACGGCCTCGCCGGCGGCCGCGTCCATGCCGGCGGTGATTGCGATCTGATGGCCGAAATTGCGCGACAGCTCTATCAGCCTGAAGCGCGGATCCTCGGCAACCATGCCTCTGAGATAGATGACGCTGGTGTCGCTGCTGCCGTCATCGACGAAAATAGCCTCCGAACGCGCGTCCAAAGCATCGAGCAGCGCGGCAACGCGCCGGATGAGCAGCGGAAGGACGGCTTCCTCGTTGAAGATCGGAATAACCAGGGAATATACCGGGGCCTCTCGACCTGCGGCAGTGCTCGCTTTGATCACCGGCTGCTCCCGACCGCCCGCTGGAATGACCTTCGAAAGCTAATCGGGATTGCCTAAGGTGCCGTTAACCGCGCCGTTACAACTTCCTGAGCGCCACTTCCTCGACCAGGTGATTGGCGCCCTTGCGCAGGATGAGATCGGCCCGCGCCCGCGTCGGCACGATGTTCTCGCGCAAATTCTTCAGATTGATGTTGGCCCACAACCCTTCGGCAATGGCGCGTGCCGCGCCTTCTGACAGTTGCGAATAGCGGTGGAAGAAGGAGTCCGGATTGCGGAAGGCGGTCTCGCGCAGCCGCATGAAGCGGGCGATGTACCATTGGTGGATCAGCTTCTCGTCGGCATCGATATAGATGGCGAAGTCGAAGAAGTCCGACAGGAACGGCACGATCTTGCCGTCCCTCGGCAATTTACCCGGCTGCAGTACGTTGATGCCTTCGAAGATCAATATGTCCGGCCGGTCGATGGTGACGAACTCGCCGGGGATGACGTCATAGGTCAAATGCGAATAGACCGGCGCCCGGACATTGCGCTGCGCCGACTTGATGCCCGACAGGAAACGCAGCAGCGCGCCGACATCGTAGCTGTCGGGAAAGCCCTTGCGCTCCATCAGATTGTCGCGGCGCAGCACCTCGTTGGGCAGCAGGAAGCCGTCGGTGGTGATCAGATCGACCTTCGGGCTCGACGGCCAGCGCGCCAAAAGTTCCTTGAGCACGCGTGCCGTGGTCGACTTCCCGACCGCAACCGAGCCGGCAATGCCGATGATGAACGGCGTCTTGACCACATCCAGCGCGTTGAAGAAGGCCTGGCGCTGGCGGAACAGGAGCTGGCTCGCCTCGACATGCGCGGACAAGAGCCGCGACAGCGACAGATAGATGCGCTTGACCTCTTCGAGGTCGACCGGGTCGTTCAGCGAACGCAGGCGGTTGATTTCATCTTCGCCGAGCGTCAGCGGCGTGTCGGCGCGGAACTGCGACCATTGCTCGGCCGAGAAGAAACGAAAGGGTGAATATTTCTCGGTGGGAGCGAGCTGGTCCATCGAGTTTCCTGCCCTCCTCAGCGATCAGCGTCTCAGGACCGAGACGCCTTTTCTGCGATGCCCGAGCGCCCGGTACGGGTTTCGAGCTCCTTGAGCACGTCGCTCAGCGGAATGTCGGCGATGCCGAGAACGACGAGCCAATGATACAGAAGATCGGCACTTTCCGAAACGAGAGCTTTTCTGTCGCCTTTGACGGCGGCGATGACTGCTTCTACCGCCTCCTCGCCGAGTTTCTGCGCCGCCTTGTCCATGCCGCGCGCGAACAGCTTTGCCGTCCACGAGTCCGGGTCGCCGGACTGCGCGCGTTCGCGAATGGTTTGCTCCAGATCGGAGAGCGAGAACTCAGCCATGACGCAGCCTACAGCCTTTGTGGTTTGGAGTGAAACGGCGAGTCCAGGCGCATCGGCAGCCCGGCAAGCGCCATATGCGCCTTGGCTTGCGCGATCGTGTAGGTGCCGAAATGGAAGATCGATGCCGCCAGCACAGCCCCGGCATGGCCGTCGCGAATGCCCTCGACCATGTGGTCGAGCGTGCCGACGCCGCCCGACGCGATCACCGGCGCACGCACGGCGTCGGCGATGGTGCGGGTAAGCGCGATGTCGTAGCCGGCCTTGGTGCCGTCGCGGTCCATCGACGTCAACAGGATTTCGCCTGCGCCGAGATCGACCATTTTTCGCGCGAATTCGACCGCGTCGATGCCGGTTTTTTCGCGACCGCCATGGGTAAAAATCTCCCAGCGGTCGGCCTCGCCGGCTGCCGACACCTTCTTGGCGTCGATGGCGACGACGATGCACTGGTTGCCGAACTTGTCGGCCGCTTCAGCGACGAAATCAGGGTTCTTCACCGCCGCCGTGTTGATCGACACCTTGTCGGCGCCGGCCAGCAACAGTTTTCGGATGTCGGCGACCTGACGCACGCCGCCGCCGACGGTCAGCGGCATGAAGCATTGTTCGGCGGTGCGGGCGATGACGTCGAAGATCGTCTCGCGATTGTCGGACGAGGCGGTGATGTCGAGAAAGCAGAGCTCGTCGGCGCCGGCCGCGTCATAGGCCTTGGCCGCCTCGACCGGATCGCCGGCGTCGATCAGGTCGACGAAATTGACGCCCTTGACGACGCGGCCGTTCTTCACGTCAAGACAGGGGATGACGCGGGCCTTCAGCATCAGCTCTTCTCCACCGTTGCCAGCAGATCGGCCAGCAATTGGCCGACCAGCGGCGGAACATCGCCTTGCGCATCGAACGCCGGATCGTAGGCAGAGATGGTGATGCCGACGATCGGCAGCAAACCGGCCATGCCGCAGACCGCCTGGCGCAACTGTGCCGGTCGCGGCCCGCCCGAATGCGTATAGCGATTGGCCTGCAATTCGTTGGGGTCGTGGACATCCAGGTCGAGATGCATATGCGTTCGCTTGACGCCGGTGGCCTTCAGCCTTCCGGCTGCCATTGCCGCATCCGGGCATTCCGCTCGAATGACCGGCAATGTCTCCAGCAGCAGCTCTTCCGCAGGATCGAGGTCGCGGGCGTTGACCAGCACGCAGCGGGACGGGTCGATCGCATGAAAGCCGGGAATTGCTTTCGCCATCGCCCGCCAGCAGAGCCCCAGAACCGTCGCCAACGCCATGCCGTCGAGAAAGCCGTAAACGGATGTCTCGGGCGTGTTGAGGTCGCCATGCTGGTCGGCCCAGATGATCGAATCGGCGTCCCCGCCGGCGACCGCACCGGCGCTGGTCAGGCAATTGCCGGCGAGCACAATGGGAAACCGGCCGCGGTCACGGGCGATGCGGACCTCGCCGGAGACGGCGTTGCAGACGGCAAAGCCTGTTGCGATCTCGCGTTCCTGCTCATCTCCGACCTTGCCGATGTCCTCGACGGCAACGTCGTGACCGGCCAGCGTGAGCGCTTCGACCAGCCCGCCTGATATCAGCGCGTCCGGTCCCTGGCCCATGCCGCCGTGATAGTGACCGCTGTCATAGGAGGCCAGGATGATCGAGACTTTCACGGTCTCGCCTCCGCTACGGGCCTGCCGCGCAGGATTGCCAGGGCCTCGGTCGGGTCGATGCGCCCGTCATAGAGCGCGCGGCCGGAGATCGCGCCTTCGAGCTTTTGCGCATCGGGCATGGTCATACGCACGATGTCGGCGATCGAGGCCAGGCCGCCCGAGGCGATGACCGGGATCGACACCGCTTCGGCGAGGCTGATCGTGGCATCCCAGTTGATGCCGGTCAGCACGCCGTCGCGGTCGATGTCGGTGTAGATGATGGCAGCGACACCGGCGCCCTCGAACTTCTTCGCCAATTCGATGACGCCGAGGCTGGAGGCCTCGGCCCAGCCCTCGACCGCCACCTTGCCGCCCTTGGCGTCGATGCCGACGGCGATCTTGCCCGGAAACGCCTTGCAGGCCTGCTTGACCAGGTCGGGATCGCGCACCGCCACCGTACCGAGAATGACTCGGGCGAGCCCGCGATCGAGCCAGTCCTCGATCTGTTCAAGTGTGCGGATGCCGCCGCCAAGCTGCACCGGGTTCTTCGTTGCCTTGAGGATGGCGCCGACCGCCGCGCTGTTGACGCTCTGGCCCTTGAAGGCGCCGTTAAGGTCGACGACATGCAGCCACTCGAAGCCCTGGCTTTCGAAGGCTCTGGCCTGGTCTGCCGGATCGTCGTTGTAGATCGTCGCGGTCGCCATATCGCCGTGCTTCAGCCGCACGCACTGGCCGTCCTTGAGGTCTATGGCCGGAAACAGGATCACGGTTCACACACCTTCCACAATGGCGAAATGCGACGTCGAATAAAGCCGCCGGAGTTTTAGCGCCGCCTGGTATTCGGGTGAATGGAAGCAGGCGAGTGCGACCGCGTAGCTCTCGAACTCGATGATGATGTGGCGACTGCCGGACGGCCCTTCCGGGCTCGACGACTGGCCGCCACGGGTCAGGAATCTTGCGCCGTATTTGTCGAAGGCCGCTTTGTTGGCGGCGATGTAGAGCGGATAGTTTTCCGGATCGGTCACCTCGATCATCGCCATCCAGTAGCCCTTCTTGCTCATGGCTTCCACCGCAGGAAGTTGGTGATCAGCGCCAGGCCGAGCGCCTGGCTCTTTTCGGGATGGAACTGGGTGCCGACGAGGTTGTCGCGGGCGACAGCGGCCGTCACCGGGCCGCCATAGTCGGCGACGGCCAGCACTTCGGTCGGCTTCGTTGCATCGAGGTGGTAGGAATGCACGAAATAGGCGTGCAGCCCCTTGGGTCCGGTGAGAATGCCGGAAAACAGCGGATGTTTGCGCTCCAGATCGATCGTGTTCCAGCCGATCTGCGGGATCTTCAGCGCCGGATCGGAGGGCTTGATCTCCTTGACGTCGCCGGCGATCCAGCCAAAGCCTTTGGTAACGGTCTTTTCGAGGCCGCGTTCCGACATCAACTGCATGCCGACGCAAATGCCGAGGAACGGCCGCCCCTTGGCGATGGCCACCTCCTCCACCGCTTCCCACATGCCGGCGACGGCACGCAAGCCCGCCGCGCAATCGGCATAGGCGCCGACGCCGGGCAGCACGATGCGGTCGGCGGTGCGCACCCGTTCGGCGTCCGCCGTCAGCTCGATCGCGGCAGCAATGCCGGCTTCGTGCGCGGCGCGCTCAAAAGCCTTGGTGGCCGAGCGCAGATTGCCCGAACCGTAGTCGATGATGGCAACACGCATCTCAGGTCTTTCCCGGAATGTGGGTCAGCCCCAGCGCCATGCCCGGCTGCGCCGGCCGCGCCTGGGCGGCGTCCGGAACGATGCGATGCACCGGCGCGCCTTCATCCGACGGCGCCTCGGTTTCCAGCGCGTAGCGGGTGTCGGCATCGTCGATCCCATCGGCCTCGACGACGCCCCATTGCTGCCAGCCCCGCCGGCGCAGCGCCGCGATCCGCAGACCCTGCCCCTCCAGCCCGACATAGAGCGAGACCAGCAGCGAGAGAGCCGAGCCGGCCCATTCGAGCCCTAATTTCTCGCCGAGCATCGACAGCGCGGCCATGGCGACAAAGGCCAGCGCCGCCTCGATCCACAGCCGGTGCCAGGCGAGCCACAACGGCGTCACCAGGAAGCCGAGCCAGGAAAAGCCGTCACGGACAAAGGTCGTATCGGCCTTTTCGCCGCGGCCCGGTGGCTCCATCACGACATAGATGGCCATGATACTATCCCTTCAGCGATCCCTTGGTGGAGGGCACCGCGTCCGGCTGGCGCGGGTCGGGTTCAAGGGCGGCGCGCAGCGCCCGCGCCACCGCCTTGAAGCAGGTCTCGGCAATATGGTGGTTGTTGGCGCCGTAATGGTTGGTTACATGCAGCGTGATGCCGGCATTCTGCGCCAGCGCCTGAAAGAATTCACGCACCAGTTCGGTGTCGAAGGTGCCGATTTTCGGCGACGAGAAGGCAACATTCCACACCAGGAAAGGGCGGCCGGAGACGTCGATCGCCGCCCGCGTCAGCGTCTCGTCCATGGCGAGGTCGATCGAGGCATAGCGCATGATGCCGCGCCGTTCGCCCAGCGCCTTGCTGAGCGCCTGGCCGAGCGCGATGCCGGTGTCCTCGACCGTGTGGTGGTCGTCTATGTGCAGGTCGCCCGTGGCCTTGACCGTCATGTCGATCAGCGAATGGCGCGACAGCTGATCCAGCATATGGTCGAAGAAGCCGATATCAGTCGCAATGTCTGACTTGCCCGAGCCGTCGACATGGACCGATACGGAGATATCGGTTTCCTTGGTCTTGCGGCTTGCTTGCGCGGAACGGGTCGGCATGACCTTGTCCTTGTCTTGGAGTTTGCAGGCTTTCCAAGCCTTCACTGCTTGAAAACGAGAGCCTTCTAGCAGCATGATCCAGCGATTGCCAGTTGCCATGCCAAGCCGCATCGAGGCCGGTTTGCAATCGCCGGGCCTATGCATACATATGGCCGATCAAGTCACTCGTAACGCGCCAATCGCCTTTTGGGATGGCGCTGCTCGGAGCCCAAGAAATGTCGAATGAACTGACCATGCACGCCACGACCATCGTGACGGTGCGCAAGGGCAACAAGGTGGTGATCGCCGGCGACGGCCAGGTCAGCCTCGGCCAGACCATCATGAAGGGCAACGCCAAGAAGGTGCGCCGCATCGGCAAGGGCGGCAATGTCATTGCCGGTTTCGCCGGCGCCACCGCCGACGCCTTCACCTTGCTGGAACGGCTGGAAGCCAAGCTCGAACAATATCCCGACCAACTGACGCGGGCTTGCGTCGAACTCGCCAAGGACTGGCGGACCGACCGCTATCTGCGCCGTCTCGAAGCCATGATGCTGGTGGCTGACAAGTCGGTTTCGCTGGCGCTGACCGGCACCGGCGACGTGCTCGAGCCCGAATTCGGCGTCATGGCCATTGGTTCGGGCGGCAATTACGCGCTGGCCGCGGCGCGCGCGCTGATGGACAGCGACAAGGATGCCGAGGAGATCGCCCGCAAGGCGATGCAGATCGCGTCGGACATCTGCGTCTACACCAACAACAATTTCGTCATCGAAACGCTCGATGCCGGCTGATCCGGTTTTGCTCTACGATTTTCGGCCGGTGACCGAGAAGGACCTGCCGATGATCGCGGCATGGCTCGCCGAGCCGCATGTGGCTGAGTGGTGGGACGATCCCGAAACGGAAATCGCTGAAATTCGTGAGCATATCGACTCGATTTCCGTCGAACCGCTGATCGTCGAGCTCGACGGCAAGCCGATCGCCTATCTGCAGAGCTACGACCCGCACCTGGAGGACGGCCATCCCTATGCCGACCAGCCATTCGGCACGCTCGGCATCGACCTGTCGATCGGCGTGCCGGGATTTGTCGGGGCCGGCCATGGCTCGGCCATTGTCCGCCAGTTCGTCGAGCAGCTGTTCGAGGAAGGCGCGCCGCGCGTCATCATCGACCCGGATCCGTCCAATGGACGGGCCATTCGCGCCTATGAGAAGGCCGGTTTCAGAGCCATCGATCGCAGGCACTCTAGATATGGGGACGTCGTTCTGATGGCCGTCGATGCCGAAGAGAGCGACGCGGAAGAGGGGGAATGATCTGATGACGACACCGGTCAAGGACGACAGCTATTCGGCCTATGAAGACTCCTGGCGGATGGGGTTGCTGCTTGTCCTCGCTCTGATCGTCTTCCAGGCCGGGGCGCTGTACGGCATGGGGCGAACGCCGATCTGCACCTGCGGCTATGTCAAACTCTGGCATGGTGTTGTGCAGAGTTCGGAGAATTCCCAGCATATTTCCGACTGGTACACCTTCTCGCACATCATCCACGGCTTCCTGTTCTACGCGCTGGCGCGGTTCCTGTTCCCGCGTTCACCGATCGGGCTCAGGCTGGCCTTTGCCGTCCTCATCGAGGGTGGCTGGGAATTGCTCGAGAACAGCCCGTTCATCATCGACCGCTACCGCGCCGGCACCATCTCGCTCGATTACTACGGCGACAGCATCATCAATTCGGTGTCCGACACACTGGCCATGGTGCTGGGATTTGTGATGGCGCGAAGGCTACCTATATGGGTGATCGTCAGCCTCGCCATCATCTTCGAACTCGGTACCGGCTACCTCATCCGGGACAATCTGACACTCAACGTGATCATGCTGCTGCATCCGTTCGAGGCCATCAAGCAGTGGCAAAGTGGAATTTAGTGACATGACGACATTTTCTCCCCGCGAAATCGTTTCGGAGCTCGACCGCTTCATCATCGGCCAGAAGGACGCCAAGCGCGCCGTGGCCATTGCCTTGCGCAACCGCTGGCGCCGCCAGCAGCTCCAAGGCCAGATGCGTGAAGAGGTGATGCCGAAGAACATCCTGATGATCGGGCCGACTGGCGTCGGCAAGACCGAGATTTCGCGCCGCCTGGCGCGTCTGGCCGGAGCCCCCTTCGTCAAGGTCGAGGCGACCAAGTTCACCGAGGTCGGCTATGTCGGCCGCGATGTCGAGCAGATCATCCGGGACCTGGTCGAGATCGCCATCGGCCTGGTGCGCGATAAGATGCGCGAAGACGTCAAGGCGCGCGCCCATATCAATGCCGAGGAACGGGTGCTGGAAGCCCTTGTCGGCAAGACGGCGAGCCCGGCCACCCGCGACAGTTTCCGCAAGAAATTGCGCGACGGCGAGCTCGACGACAAGGAGATCGAGGTCGAAGTGGCCGATACCGGCACTGGCGGCATGCCCGGCTTCGAGATCCCCGGCATGCCGGGCGCCAATATCGGCGTGCTCAACATCAATGACATGCTGTCGAAGGCGATGGGCGGCAAGAAGACCAAGACGCGCAAGACGACGGTGAAGGAATCCTACGCGCTTCTGGTCAACGACGAGTCCGACAAGCTGCTCGACCAGGACGAGGTGGTGCGCCAGGCGCTCGATGCGACGGAAAATGATGGCATCGTCTTCCTCGACGAGATCGACAAGATCGCGTCGCGCGAAGGCGGCATGGGCGCCGGCGTTTCGCGCGAAGGCGTGCAGCGTGACCTGCTGCCGCTGATCGAAGGCACGACGGTGGCGACCAAGTATGGACCGCTGAAGACCGACCACATCCTGTTCATCGCCTCCGGCGCCTTCCACGTTTCGAAGCCGTCCGATCTGTTGCCGGAATTGCAGGGCCGCCTGCCGATCCGCGTCGAATTGCGGGCGCTGGAGAAGGACGATTTCGTCCGCATCCTCACCGAGACAGAGGCCAGCCTGATCAAGCAATACATCGCGCTGATGAAGACCGAGGGCGTCGACCTGACCTTCACCGACGATGCCATCGATTCGCTTGCCGGCATCGCCGTCGATCTCAACGCCAGCGTCGAGAACATCGGCGCCAGGCGCCTGCAGACGGTGATGGAGCGGGTGCTGGACGAGATCTCCTATGACGCGCCCGACCGTAACGGCACCTCGGTGACCATCGACGCCGCCTATGTGGAAAAGCACGTCGGTGACCTCTCCAGAAACACAGATTTGTCGCGATTCATCCTTTAAAGGGCAATTCATCTCGTAAAGGGCGGGCCGGGGCGGCACGCAATCTGCCGGCAGGATTTGCGAAGGTGTGGCCAAATGGAAGCATCTGGCCAGCTTTCGACCCGCCGGGCCAAGGGGTCTATCGACTCCCCTAGGAGCATTACCTAGTTTGCCCCCCGACTATTTAGGCGGCGGTGCATGAAAAAACTGATCTTCGTCATTCTCGGCTTGGCGCTGGCGACAACCATGTTCGCGGCCCAGGCGGCAACCATGGTGCCGCCGGGAAACCGCAACGTCGAACAGCCCGACATACCGGGCGCTTCCAGCCGACGCACCCAGGCCACCAACACCACTTTCCAGGCGAAATACCGCAAGGTCTACGCGCTACTGCAGAGCGACGCCGAATTGCGCGGCAAGATCAAGCAGGCGGCCTCCGCCTACGGCATCGACCCGATGCATATCGTCGGCGCCATCGTCGGCGAGCATACCTACAATGTCGACGCCTATGACCGGCTGCAGACCTACTACGTCAAGGCGATCTCCTATCTCTCCAGCAAGCTCTCCTTTGCCTATGACGGCGAGGACATCACCGATTTCGTGCAGCGGCCGGAATTCGCCAAATGCACCGCCAAGTCGGACAGCTACGATCTGTGGGAATGCCGCGAGCAGGTGTGGAACCGGTCCTTTCGCGGCAAGAGCGTCGGCGGGGAGAGTTTTCCCAACGACCGCTTCGGCGCCACCTTCTTCCAGCCCTATTATGCAGGCCAGACCTTTGGCCTTGGCCAGCTCAACCCGCTGACCGCGCTGCAGATGAGCGATCTCGTGCACAAGGTGTCCGGCCTGCCGAAGCTCGACGTCAGCGATCCGAACGCCGTCTACAAGACCATCATGGATCCGGACCTGACGCTGCCTTATGTCGCGGCGACGATCAAGAAATCGATCGACGCCTACAAGGGCATTGCCGGCTTCGACATCTCAGGCAATCCCGGCGTCACCTCGACGCTGTACAATATCGGCAATCCCGAACAGCACGCCTATGAGCTGAAGGTCGAGAATGACAGGCGCCGCGCCGCCGGCGAGCCGGTGAAGCTGCCCGAGGAAAACTACTACGGCTGGCTGGTCAACGACAAACTGTCGGAGCTCAAGGCGCTGTTCTAGGATGCGTTGATGCGGTCTACGCCGCCAGCAACGACTTCAGCTTGACGGTCTGCGAGCCGAGCGCTTCCGGCGTCGGCTTTGCCCGCTTGCCGATCAGCATCTCGGCCAGCCTGATGTCGCGGGCGACCGCATTGCCGGGGCCGATGCCGCTCGCCGCCACCAGCCTGCCGTCCTCAGCCAGGTGGAACAGGATGAAGGCGCCGTCGTCGAGATCACGGCGCACGACGCTGCGGCCTTCATCCGAAAGGCCGGCGATCTGCAAGCTCAGGCCATATTGATCCGACCAGAACCACGGCACCGCTGCATGCGCCTCGCCGGCGCCCAGCATGTTTCTCGCGGCAAGCGCGCCTTGCTCCTGTGCGTTGCGCCAGGCTTCGAGCCGCACCTGCCTTCCGCCATAGACGGCCAGCGGAAACGAGCAGCAATCGCCGGCGGCATAAATGTCGGGATCGCTGCTGCGCAATTCGCCATCGACCGCGATGCCATTGTCGATCGTCAGCCCCGCTTCCGCGGCAAGTCCGGTCACCGGTACGGCGCCGATGCCGATCACCGCAAGGTCGGCGACGATGTCGCGCCCGCCGGCCAGCGTGATGCGCACCTGCGCACCGTCGTCGGCGATGGCCGCGATGCCGTCACCGCACAGGATGGTCACGCCTTCGGCTTCATGCGCCGCGTGGATCACCTTAGCGATTTCGGCCGGCACGCCGCGCATCAGAATGCGCGGCTGCGCCTCGATGACGGTGACATCGGCGCCCAATTTGCGCGCTGCTGCGGCAAGCTCGAGCCCGATGAAGCCGCCGCCGACGATGGCGATGCGGTTGCCGGCCCGCAAATGGGCGCGAATGGCCAGCGCGTCGGCAAAAGTTCTGAGATAGACGCAGCGCGGCCCAAGGCCCGGCATCGGCAGTCTGCGCGGCGTCGAGCCGGTTGCCAGAAGCAGTCTGTCATAAGGCAGCACCGAACCGTCCGACAGGCGCACGCTGTGTGCTGTGCGGTCGATCGACACGGCCTGGACCGAATGGATATGCCTGATCGATTTTTCGGCCAGCAAGGCCTCGCTGGCAATCGCCTTGATCTCGGGCGCGTCGCTGACCATCGCGTCTTTCGACAGCGGAGGCCGCTCATAGGGCAGATGCGGTTCGTCACCGACCAGCGTCACGGGGCCGTCATAGCCGAGGTCGCGCAGCGCCAGCGCCGCGCGCCCGCCGCATTCGCCGGCACCGATGATGACCATGCCTTTTGTCATCGCCATCATCCGATCTGGATCAGCACTTTGCCGGCGTCGACCTTGACCGGATAGGTCTTCAGGTTGACGCAGACCGGCGCGCCCCTGGCGTCACCCGTCTTGTAGTTGAAGCGGCCATTGTGTTTCGGGCATTCGATGATGTCGTCCATCACCAGCCCGTCGGCCAGATGCACCTTCTCGTGCGTGCACAGCCCGTCGGTGGCGAAATAGTCGTCATCGGGGCTGCGATAGATGGCGAAGGTGCGGCCGCCGTGGTCGAACCGCATCACATCCTCTTCGTCGATGTCTCCGGCCGCACAGGCCTCGACCCAGTCGCTCATTAATTCCTCCCGGTAGAATTTGGCCCGTCAGCTGCCCGTTACAGGCTGCTGTCATTCCGCTGCCTTCGCAGCAGCAGGGTCGCTGTGGAATTCGCCACGATAGGGCCGCGCCGTCGGCGGCAGCTCGCGCTTGAGGAAATAGTCTTCATTGCGCAACTGGCGCAGGAAAGCCGGTATCATCTCGCGATAGCCGGCCAGGATCGACGGCGTCGGCGCCGGCAGATCGTGCTTGATCAGCTCATGCAGCTTCGGCAGTGCGTGATAGGGCACCATCGGGAACATGTGGTGCTCCACATGGTAGTTCATGTTCCAGTATATGAAGCGGCTGATCGGGTTCATCAGCACGGTGCGGCTGTTGAGCCGATGGTCGATGACGTTGTCGGCGAGGCCGCCATGCTGCAGCAGGCCGGTCAGCACATGGTGCCAGGCGCCGTAGAGCCTGGGCAGGCCGACCAGCATCAGCGGCAGGAATGAGCCGTAGTACAGAGCCAGCGCGATGGTGGCGGCATAGATCGCCGTCCAGATGCGGGCAATGCGGATCGCCTTCGGCTGCTCCTGCTCGGGAATGAAGGTCTTTTCCGCCGGGCTGATGTTGCCGGCCGCGT
Organism: Mesorhizobium sp. P2_H9; assembly: GCF_056403215.1. Classification (NCBI taxonomy): domain Bacteria; kingdom Pseudomonadati; phylum Pseudomonadota; class Alphaproteobacteria; order Hyphomicrobiales; family Phyllobacteriaceae; genus Mesorhizobium; species Mesorhizobium sp. P2_H9. The sequence goes on from NZ_JBFUFX010000007.1 coordinate 156,832, forward strand.
TGCGCAGCATGTCGCTCATCGCATGCCAGGCATCCAGCACGCCGACGAAGGCCAGCGCCGTACGGATCAGGTCCGGCGGCCGCATCACCGATATCTCCGGGTCGCGGCCGACGATGATGGTGTCGGTATGGTGCCGCGTGTGGCTCCAGCGCCAGGTCACTGGATTGCGCATGATCATGAAGCAGGCGATCTGATAGATTGCATCGTTCATCCACTGCGTCCTGAAGGCCGTGCCATGGCCGCATTCGTGCCAGCGGGAATCGGTAGAAGAGCCGTAAAGCGTGCCGTAGACGAAAAAGAACGGCACGCACCACCATGTGCCCCAGAACCAGGCGCCGCCGGCCGCGCTGAGGATAAGGGCCGCAAGCCAGATGATGGTGTCGCGGATCGCCGGCTGGTCCGAGCGCTGCATCAGCTCCTTCATCTGCTTGCGCGAGACATCGGTGTGATACCACTCCGCCGCCGACAGCCCGGTCTCGACGGCGAGCCTGGCGTCGCGGCCGATCAGGCTGTAGTCGCGCCGGGACGGTGCTGCTTCCATCACTGCCGTCATCGAGGTTCTCCATCGCGCCTTGCGATCAGCCCACAACGGAAGCTCGGGCGCAATGGCTGGCGTCGGATTCCAAAATAGCGCCAAGCCATGATAGTCTCAATATCACAAAGATAGTTTCTATCATTTCATATCAGAATGAGGTACTCTTTGTCCTCAAGCAGTGGAGGATCCATGGCAAAGCGGCCAACCATCACCGATCTGGCGCGCATCTCGGGCGTCAGCGTCGCCACCGTCGACCGGGTGTTGAACAACCGGCTGCCGGTGCGCGAGGAAACCGCGCGCCGCGTCTATGAGGCAGCGACCGGTATCGGCTATCACGCTGCCGGGCTGATCAAGCAGCGCATGCGCCAGGAATTGCCCGAATACCGCCTCGGCTTTCTGCTACTGCGCGGCAATGATGTCTTCTACGGCGATTTCGCGCGGGAACTGGAAGTGGCGGTCTCGCAGTCGCAGCGCTTCCGCGGCGTCGCCACCATCGACTTTGCCACTTCGCTCGCCGCCGACGAGATCGCCGCCCAGATGCGCAAGCTGGCGGCGAAATCCAGGGCCATCGCCGTTGTCGGCCCGGACCATCCGACGCTGACGGCGGCCGTCGAGGCGCTGAAGGCGAGGGGGCAACCGGTCTTTTCCCTGCTGTCCGACTTTGCCGCCGGCATTCGCGAGGGCTATGTCGGCCTCGACAACCGCAAGGTCGGTCGCAGCGCGGCCTGGATGATCGCCAAGGCGGCGCCGAAGCCCGGCAAGGTCGCCCTTTTCGTCGGCAGCCATCGCTTTCACGGCCATGAGCTGCGCGAGATCGGCTTTCGCTCCTTCTTCCGCGAACATGCGCCTGAGTTCACGGTGATGGAAACGCTGGTCAATCTGGAAGCCAACCAGGTGACCCACGATGCGATGATCGATCTCCTGGCGCGCTATCAGGATCTTGCTGGCTGCTACGTCGCCGGCGGCGGCATGGAAGGCGCGGTCTCGGCGCTGCGGGCGGCGAAGCCGGCAAACATGCCGGTGGTCGTCTGCAACGAGATCAACGCCGAATCGCGCGCGGCACTTGCCGACAACATCCTGACGATGGTGATCTCGACGCCGCTCGCCGCACTGTGCCGCGAGCTGGTCGGTCTGATGGCGCATGCCATCGAGGCCGGCGCCGCCAACGCGCCGGGCCAGACCTTTCTGCCCTTCGACATCTATCTTCCGGAAAACATTTGACCCCTCGCCGGCGCGAGTCGGCCGCCGGAAATGATAGAATCTATCAGAGCAGGCCGAAAATCCGCCATCCGACCGCGGAATCACCCTTGACGTCCTGACAGAAAATGGAATAAAAATTTCACCAACTGGGCATTTTGGTTCTTTCGTTCCGGAACATCTGTTTCAAACTGAGCGCCTGGCGTTCCAATTGCGCGCAAAAGGCCATCCGGAACTGAAACGACAATCGGGAGAGATTCCCTGGGAGATCGGGGATTCCGGGTAGAATCGGTGCAGCCGGACACCAATGTGTGGAGGAGAACGAAAATGAAGAAACTGCTTTTGGGCGTCGCCTTTGCGGCGCTGATGAGTTCGTCGGCACTCGCGGCCAAGGTCGGCGTGTCGATGGCCAAGTTCGACGACAACTTCCTGACCGTGCTGCGCAACGGCATGATCGAGCAGGCCAAGGGCATGAGCGGTGTCGAGCTGCAAGTGGAGGACGCGCAGAACGACGTTGCCAAGCAGCTTGACCAGATCAAGAACTTCGCCGCCTCGGGCGTTGATGCGATCATCGTCAATCCGGTCGACACCTCGGCCACGCAGGCGATGTCCGACGCCGCCGCCGCCGCCAAGATCCCGCTGGTCTACGTCAACCGCGAGCCGGTCAATGTCGACACGCTGCCGGACAACCAGGCTTTCGTCGCTTCGAATGAGGCCGATTCCGGCACACTCGAGACCAAGGAAGTCTGCCGCCTGTTCACCGAAGCCGGCAAGAAAGAAGCCAATGTCTATGTGATCATGGGCGAACTGTCGAACCAGGCCGCGGTGCAGCGCACCAAGGACATCGACGATGTGATCGCCACGCCGGAATGCAGCTTCATCAAGATCATCGACAAGCAGACGTCGAACTGGAACCGTGACGAAGCCCAGAACCTGATGACCAACTGGCTGTCGACCAACAAGCCGTTCGACGGCGTCATCGCCAACAACGACGAAAGCGCCATCGGCGCGATCCAGGCAATGAAAGCCGCCAACATCGACATGAAGACGGTTGTCGTCGGCGGCGTCGATGCCACTCAGGACGCGCTTGCAGCAATGCAGGCGGGCGACCTTGACGCGACGGTGTTCCAGGATGCCGCCGGCCAGGGTGCCGGTGCTCTCGACGCCGCGCTGAAGCTCGCCAAGGGTGAGAAGGTGGAACACAAGGTCTACATCCCCTTCCAGCTGGTCACCCCGGCAAACATCGACAAGTTCCTGAAGAAGAACTGAGGCTTCGCAACGATCGGGAGCGGCGCGAAAAAGCGCCGCTCCTCCTTTCCCGACCTGCCCGAGCGGGCGGCGGAAGCGCGGCCGACGGAGGACAGAAGACGTGGCACAGACATCTCATGGCGTCGGCGGGCTCAGCTATGATGCGAAGAAGCGCGCATGGCCGGCTGAGTTCAACGTGTTCCTGGCGCTCATCATCCTCGTCGGCGCCTTCGAACTGATCGGCCGGGTCTTCCTCGGCGACAGTTTCCTGTTCAACACCCGCGACAATGTCGACGCGATCTTCAACCAGCAGCGGCTCGAGATCATCATCCTGCAGGTGTCGATCGTCGGCATCATCGCCATCGGCGTGACGCAGGTGATCATCTGTGGCGGCATCGACCTGTCTTCGGGCTCGATCGTCGGCGCTACCGCGATGATTGCCATGAGTTTTGCCCAGGTGGCGACGGTCAACGGCAACCCGAATCCCAAGGCGATGTTCGTCGGTTGGACCGACCTGCCGGTGATCGTCCCGGTGTTTGTCGCCATCGGCTGCGGCCTGCTGGCCGGCCTCGTCAACGGCGCACTTATTGCCTATACGCGCATTCCGCCCTTTATCGCCACGCTCGGCATGATGGTCACCGCGCGCGGCATCGCCAAATGGTGGTCCAAGGGCCAGCCGATCTCGTTTCCGACAGACGGTTTCGCGGCAATCGGCAAGGGCCTGATGCCGGTCGTCATCTTCATATCGCTGGCAATACTGTTCCAGCTGATCCTGACCTACACCAAATACGGCAAGCACTGTTATGCTATCGGCTCCAATGAGGATGCCGCGCGCATGTCTGGCATCAACATCGCCAACCACAAGATCCTCGTCTATGCCATCGCCAGCATCCTCGCCGCGCTCGCCGCCGTCGTGCTGTGCTCGAAGAACCTGACCGCCCAATCCGGCATGGGCGTGATGTACGAACTCGACGCCATCGCCATGGCGGTCATCGGCGGCGTCTCGCTGTCGGGCGGCCGCGGCTCGATCATCGGCACGGTGATCGGTTCGCTGATCTTCGGCGTCATCATCTCCGGCTTCACCTTCCTGCGCCTCGACGCCTACTACCAGGAGATGGTCAAGGGCGTGATCATCGTCGGCGCGGTGGTTCTCGACCAATGGCGCCAGCGCCGGCGCGCGATAGGAGGTTGATCATGTCGGACATCGTTCTGAAGACAGAAAACCTGACCAAGCGCTATGGCGGCGTGCATGCGCTCGAAGGCGCGAATTTCGAACTGCGCAAAGGCGAGCATGTCGCCATCATGGGCGACAACGGCGCCGGCAAATCGACCTTCGTGCGTCAGATCACCGGCGTCGAACAGCGCACCGACGGCAAGGTCTGGTTCGACGGCAAGGAAGTGAACTTTTCCGGCCCCATCGAAGCGCGCGAGGCCGGCATCGAGACCGTGTTCCAGAACCTGGCGCTCGCCGACGATCTCGACGTGCCGTCCAACCTGTTTCTCGGCCGCGAGAAGGTGCTGTTCAATCTCGGGCCGTTCTCGATCCTCGACCGCAAGTTCATGCGCAAGGCGACCGAGGCGGCGCTTGTCCGCACGGCGGTCAAGATCCCCAATCTGTCCAGCACCATCCGCCACATGTCGGGCGGTCAGCGCCAGTGCGTGGCGATCGCCCGCACCGCGACCTTTGCTTCCAAGCTCATCATCATGGACGAGCCGACGGCAGCGCTTGGCGTGCAGGAGACGGCGCAGGTCGAAAACATCATCCGCACGCTGAAGGAAAATGGCGAGCCGCTGATCCTGATCAGCCACAACATGCGCCAGGTGTTCGACCTGGTCGACCGCATCGTCGTCTTCCGCCGTGGCAAGATTGTCGCCAATCTGCGCAAGCAGGACACCGACGGCAACGATATCGTCTCCTACATCACCGGCGCCAAGACCGGCGAGGCGGAACTCGCGGCATAAACAGGGTGGCCATCCGGTTTCCGGGACGATCTGCCGCGTTCAGAAATAGCCTTGCCACCTTCCCCCAATAGGAAGGTGGAGACACAATTCTCTCGAACCCATCCCCTTAGAGGAAATTTCCATGACTGTTCGTTTCGCCCTCCTCGGTGCCGGCCGCATCGGCAAGGTCCACGCCCGCGCCGTCGGCTCCAATCCGCAGGCCAAACTGGTTGCCGTTGCCGACGCCTTCGAGAAGGCGGCGACCGAACTGGCTTCGGCTTATGGCGCCGAAGTGCGGACCATCGACGCGATTGAAAAATCAAAAGACATCGACGCCGTCGTCATCTGCACGCCGACCGATACCCATGCCGATCTGATCGAGCGCTTTGCCAAGGCCGGCAAGGCGATCTTCTGCGAGAAGCCGATCGACCTCAACGTCAAGCGCGTCGAGAAGTGCCTGGCCGTGGTCGAGAAGGCCAAGGCGACGCTGATGGTCGGTTTCAACCGCCGCTTCGATCCGCACTTCGCCGCCGTGCGCAAGGCGATCGACGACGGCGCCATCGGCACCGTCGAGATGGTCACCATCACCTCGCGCGATCCCGGCGCGCCGCCGATCGACTACATCAAGCGCTCGGGTGGTATTTTCCGCGATATGACCATCCATGATTTCGACATGGCGCGCTTCCTGCTCGGCGAAGAGGTGGTAGCGGTCAGCGCCCATGCCTCGGTACTTGTGGACAAGAAGATCGGCGAAGCCGGCGATTTCGACTCGGTCAGCGTCATCCTCGAAACCGCTTCGGGCAAGCAGGCCGTCATCTCCAACTCCCGCCGCGCCACCTATGGCTACGACCAGCGCATCGAAGTGCATGGTTCCAAGGGCATGGTCGCCGCCGAAAACCAGCGGCCGGTGTCGATCGAGGTCGCCAATGACAAGGGCTACACCCGCCCGCCGCTGCACGACTTCTTCATGACCCGCTACCTCGACGCCTATGCCATCGAGATCGCCGCTTTCATCACCGCGGCAACGAGCGGCAAGAAGGCGGCGCCGAGCGGGGCCGACGGCCTTGTCGCGCTGAAACTGGCGGATGCGGCACTGAAGTCGGCGACCACGGGCAAGACCGTCCGTCTCGACAAGTAAGAGCACTTAGGAAGAACCAGGAGCAAAGTGATGAGTGTATCGGCCGGTCGCAATTCAGAAACGCGCGCCATCGTCACCGGCGGCGCGCAAGGCATCGGCTTTGCCGTTGCCGAGGCGTTGGCCGACGAGGGTTGCCGGGCATTGGCGCTTATTGGCCGTTCGCAGGAAAAGGGCGACAAGGCCGTTGCCCATTTCAAAAAATTAGGCGTCGACGCGATCTTCATCAGCGCCGACGTTTCAAAAGTGGCCGACTGCAAGCGCGCGGTCGAAACCGCGATCGCGCATTTCGGCACCATCAACGCGCTGGTCAATGCCGCCGCCACTTCGGCCCGCGGTTCGCTGGTCGAAACCAGCGAAGAGCTTTTCGACACGATCTTCGCGACTAATGTGCGCGGACCGTTTTTCCTGATGCAAGGCGTGGTGGCGCACCTGCTCGACCGCAAGGCGCCGGGCTCGATCGTCAATGTGCTGTCGATGTCGGCGCATGCCGGCCAGTCCTTCCTGACGCCCTACTCCACCAGCAAGGGCGCGCTGATGACGCTGACCAAGAACGTAGCCAGTTCCTATCGGCGCAATCGCATCCGCTGCAACGCCGTGCTGCCGGGCTGGATGGACACCGAAGGCGAAGCGATCGTGCAGAAAAAATGGCACGATGCGCCGAACGACTGGCTGGCAAAGGCCGAGGCCGCGCAGCCGATGGGCCAACTGGTGAAGCCGGCGCAGCTTGCCCGGCTGATCAGCTACATGATCAGCCCGCAGGCCGGCGTCATGACCGGGTCGCTGGTGGACTACGACCAGAACATTGCCGGGGTGATCGGCGAGTAGTGACAAACGCTCCGGCATCGACTATATGAGCCTCATGATCAACCTGACCGCCAAATATTGGTACTTTAGGAGCTCGCTGGCGGCGGGAGGATTGCGCTCGATCTGAAGATTGCAGCATCAAAATCCGAACAGCCGCCAGACCTGGCGGCTTTTTTGTTTTTGCCGGCAGGTCTCCCAAACAGGAGCAGAAAGCCGTGTTGACCACCACAGATGATCTTCGGGTCAAGGAAATCAGGGAATTGAGTACGCCGGACCAGGTGATGCGGGAGATACCGCGCACGCTGACGGCGACGCGCACCGTGAGCGCCTCTCGCAACGCCATCCATGCCATCTCGAACGGGACCGACGACCGATTGCTCGTCATCGTCGGCCCGTGTTCGATCCACGATCCGGTCGCGGCCGTCGACTATGCCAGCCGTCTGGCGGCGCTGCGCGAGACCCTGTCCGACCGGTTGGAGATCGTCATGCGGGTCTATTTCGAAAAGCCGCGCACCACTGTCGGCTGGAAGGGCCTGATCAACGATCCCGACCTCGACGGCAGCTTCAACATCGACAAGGGGCTGCGGATGGCTCGCAACGTGCTATCGGCCGTCAACAATCTCGGCCTTCCCGCAGCGACCGAATTCCTCGACATGACCACGCCGCAATACATTGCTGACCTCGTCGCCTGGGGCGCCATCGGCGCGCGCACCACCGAGAGCCAGATCCACCGCGAACTCGCATCGGGTCTCTCCTGCCCGGTCGGCTTCAAGAACGGCACCGACGGCAATCTCAGGATCGCCGCCGAAGCGGTGAAATCCGCCGCCCAGCCGCATCATTTCATGGCGGTGACCAAGGGCGGGCGCAGCGGCATCGCGACCACCACCGGCAATGAGGACTGCCACGTCATCCTGCGTGGCGGCGTTCAGCCGAACTATGATGCGGCGAGTGTCGCGGCAGCCTCGGCGGAACTCGCCCGCATCGGCGTCGCACCCCGGCTGATGATCGATGTCAGCCACGCCAACTCGGCCAAGAAGCCGGAGAACCAGCCGAAAGTGGCCGCAGATGTGGCGGGCCAGGTCGCGGCAGGCGACGAGCACATCATCGGGGTCATGATCGAGAGCAATCTCGTTGCCGGCCGCCAGGACGTCGTGCCCGGCAAGCCGCTCGTCTATGGCCAGAGCATCACCGATGGCTGCATCGACTGGGCGACCACCGAAACGGTGCTGCATGGCCTTGCCGGCGCCGTCGAATGGCGCCGCTCAGCCCGCCGCACCATGATGGAGAGCCGGCCGGGAGCCGCCTGACGAGGAGGCGCTACCTCACCTCCACCCAGCGCTTCTCCTCGAACGAGCGCGCCATCGCATGCACGGTGCGCTCGATTTCCAGGCCTTCGTCGAAGTCGATGATGCGCGCCGGCTTGCCGGCGAGGCGCGTCAACAGTTCGCGGCATTCGATGATCTTGAGATCGTTGAAGCCGAGGCCATGGCCAGGCGCCGGCAGGAAGCTGTCATAGGGCTTGTGGTGCGGCGCCACCAGGATGGTGCGGTAGCCTTGCTCGGTCGGCCGGTCGGCGGTGAGATAGAGCTGGAACTCGTTCATCCGCTCCTGGTCGTAGAGGATCGAGCCTTTCGAGCCGAAGATCTGGATGGCGATGCGGCCCTTGCGGCCCCAGGCCGAGCGGTTGACGAGCAGCGTGCCGGCAATGCCGTTTTCGAGATGCATCAGCACGCTGGCAATGTCGTAGGTTTCCACCGCGCGCCGCCCGCCCGAGGCGACCTTGCGGTCGGCATAGGGTTTGGCCATGTCGCACATGACGCGGCCGACACGGCCGAACAGCACCGAAATCAGCGACAGCGGATGCACGGCGAAATCGTCGAGCGCGCCATAGCCTGACGAAGCCTCATGCTTCCAGAAGAACAGCGCCTCCGGGTCGGCCATGAAGTCCTCGTCCATCTCGATGCGCACAAGGTTGACCTCGCCGATGATCTTCTCGTCGAGCAGTGCGCCGATGTGACGGATGGCCGGATTCTGGATGTAGTTGTAGCCAAGTGCGGCCACCTTGCCGGATTTCTTCGCCGCCGCAGCCATGGCTTCGGCCTCGGCAAAACTTGGCGCCATCGGCTTTTCGCACCACAGATGCTTGCCGGCTTCGAGGATGGCGATGGCCATTTCCGGATGGAACTGGTTCGGCGTGGTCAGCGAGACGATATCGACGTCCGGATCATTGACGACGGCGCGCCAGTCGCCGGAGGCCTTGGCGAAGCCGAACTCGCCCGCCTTGCGCCTGGCCAGGTCCTCATTGACCTCGCCAAGATGGACGAGCCGTGGCTTGGCCACGTCTGGAAAGACGGCGCCTACGGCACTCCATGCGATGGCATGGCACTTGCCCATGAAGCCCGTGCCGATAAGACCGACTCCGACCATTTCCCTTGTCTCCGCTGGCTGAAAAGTGTCGCGTGGATGAATTAGTCCATTTTTCTCAGGAATGGAACGCCTGCCTCATTTATTATGGCGTTCTTGCGCAGCCTCGCTATGATGAGGCAGAGAGGGTACCGACCGATGAGCCTGGGCAAAGCGACGATGGACGAACGGGTACCTCGCGATTTTGAGACGCTGCGCGCGACGATCCTCGAGCGGCGCGAAACCTTGCCCAAACGCATCGCCCAGATCGCCGCCTATGCGCTCGACAATCCCGACGACATCGCCTTCGGCACCGCCGCCAGCATCGCTGCCTCTGCCGGCGTGCAGCCTTCGACCTTGATCCGCTTTGCCCAGCAGCTCGGCTTCGATGGCTTCACCAGCCTGCAGTCGGTGTTTCGCGAACGCCTGCGCGAACGCAATTCGTCCTATGATGAAAGGCTGCTGGCGTTGCGCGCAAAGGCCGAGGAAGGCGCCGGCCACCGGGCGATCTTCGACGGTTTTGTCGCCGCCGCCAGCACCTCGCTCAACGACATCTCACGCACGCTCAACGAACCGCATTTCGAAGAGGCGATCGCTCTGCTGGCGAAGGCCGAAACCATCTACGTGCTGGCCAAGCGCCGCTCCTATCCGGTGGCGTCCTACATCGCCTATGCGCTGGGCAAGTTGAAGATCCGCAACCAGTTGATCGAATCCGCCGCCGGCCTCAACGCCGAGATGATCGGTTTTGCCACGCCGAGAGACGCCGTCATCGCCATCAGCTTCTCGCCCTACGCCCCGGCGACCATCGAGGAAGCGAAGACCATTTCGGAGCAAGGCGTGCCGATCGTGGCGATCACCGACAGCGCCTTTTCGCCGCTCGCCCAGTTCGCCAAGGTCTGGTTCGAAGTCGCCGAGGCCGATTTCGCCGGCTTCCGCTCGCTGTCGGCAACGATGGCGCTGGCCATGGCGCTGACCGTCGCCGTTGGCGAGAAGCGGCGCGACGGCGGCCGCAAGCGCAAGGCCTAGATAACCTCGACGGCCGCTTCGCCTCTCGCCACAAGCTGCGCCGCGTCGCGCCCTGGTGGTGACCCGAACTGACGGGCATATTCCCGGCTGAACTGTGAAGCGCTCTCATAGCCGACGGCAAAGGCGACCTGTGCCACATTGCCTGGCTGGGCAACCAGCAGATGGCGGGCCTCCAGCAGCCGAATCTGCTTTTGATACTGGATAGGGCTCATAGCCGTCGCCGCCTTGAAGTGGCGATAGAATGCGGCATTGCTCATATGCGCGATGTCGGCCAGATCCTCGACCCGGATTTGCTGATGGCAATGCGTCCGGATCCAGGCGATCGCCTGGGGTATTCGGGACAGATGGCCATCGATCCGCGCAAGCTGGCGCAGCTTTCCGCCTTGGGGGCCTTGCAGCAACCGAAACAGCATCTCGCGTTCAAGCATGGCCGCCAGCACCGGAATCTCCGCTGGCCGGTCAAGCAGCCGCATCATTCGACGCAACGCATCGAGCAACTCGTCATTGACCGGAGAGGTGGAGAAATTGTCGCCGCTAAGGGCCGGTTCGTGCTCGACGAGGAGTTCGGCGACAGTTTGCAGATCAAGGCTGAAGCCGATGGCCAAGTAGGGACGCGCGGCGCTCGCTTCGACCAACTGGCTGATGGTCGGCGTGTCGACAGTGTAGATGAAATAGCTGGCTGGATTGTAGCGAAGGGATCGGTCACCGATCAGGACCGTCTTGGCGCCCTGCAGCACGAACAAGATTCCCGAACCCCACACGCCCGCCAATGGTGCCGTGGTGACTTCACTACGGCCGATCGATACGCGGGGGATAGCCGTTGCTGTTCGTCGCCCGCGCGCATGGCGGCCGGCGATATCGATCAGCTCTCGCAGGGGTTCACTCATGGCACGAGCATCGCGCATCCCCACGCGCCGCGCAACCATCGTGAGAGGATTAGGCAAGAGCGAGAGAGGTTTCGGCGCGCGACGTTTCCTGTGCTGCTCCAAATGGATGCCTTCCGCAGAACACAGGAGACACTGACATGATGACATCGAAAAGCGCTCTGGTGACCGGCGCCAACAAGGGCATTGGCCGCGAAATCGCCCGGCGACTGGCGACGATGGGCTTCAAGGTCTGGCTCGGCGCCAGGGACGCCGAACGCGGCATGGCAGCGACGCAAGCCTTTCGCGCCGAAGGCCTGGACGTTCAATGGCTCGAGCTCGACGTCACACAGGATGAAAGCGTGGCGGCGGCCGTCAAAATCGTCAGCGCGGACAGTTCCTGCCTCGACGTGCTGGTGAACAACGCCGGCGTCGCTATCAACTACGATCCGCCGCCAAGTCGGCAGCGTGTTGCCGACATCCAGGCCACCTATGACGTCAATGTCTTCGGCCCGATCCGCGTGACCCAGGCGTTCCTGCCGCTACTGCTTGCAGCGCCGGCCGCCCGCATCGTCATGGTCAGCAGTTCCACCGGCTCCATCGGACGCGCGCTCGACCCTGCCACCGCCAATTCTGCCGTCAACCTGATGGGCTATGGCAGCTCCAAGACTGCCTTGAATGCCATCACCGTGGCCTTCGCCAGGGAACTCGAGGGGCAAGGCATCAAGGTCAACGCTGCGGCGCCCGGCTACACCGCCACCGATCTCAACGGGTTCAAGGGCCACCGCACGGTGCAGCAGGCGGCCGAGATCGTCATCCGCCTGGCCACCCTGGACACCGATGGTCCGACCGCGGGATACTTCAACGATGAGGGCCCGCTTGCCTGGTGAATTTGGGGCCTGGTGAAATTTGGCGGCAGTTTTCGGCAAAGGAATGCTCATTCCATATTGACTATGGATTGGAATTATTATTTCATATTGGGAGCATCACGCTGCCGCTCGCGCGTGTTATCAAAGACAACAAGGCCGACGGGAGGTTCCAATGAGCGAAGCCGTGGACGCAAAACAGGCGCCGCTCGACGTCATCACCATCGGTCGCGCTTCCGTCGACCTTTACGGCCAGCAAATCGGCTCGCGCCTGGAGGACATCACCTCCTTTGCCAAGTCGGTCGGCGGCTGTCCAGCCAACATCTCCGTCGGCACCGCCAGGCTCGGCCTGCGCTCGGCGCTGCTCACCCGCGTCGGCAACGAGCAGATGGGCCGCTTCATCCGCGAACAGCTGAAGCGCGAGGGCGTTTCGGTCGATGGCCTGAAGACCGATCCGGACCGGCTGACCGCGCTGGTGCTGCTGTCGGTCGAGGAAGAGGGCGTCTCGCCGATGATCTTTTACCGCTCGGACTGCGCCGACATGGCGCTGTCCGAAGAAGACATCGACGAAGCGTTCATCGCTTCGGCCCGCGCGATCGTCGTCACTGGCACGCATTTTTCGCGGCCCAACAGCGACGCGGCCCAGCGTAAGGCCATCCGCATCATCAAGGCCAAGGGCGGCAAGGTGGTGTTCGACATCGATTACCGCCCCAACCTCTGGGGCCTCGCCGGCCATGCCGAAGGTTTCGAGCGCTATGTGAAATCGGACCGGGTCTCCGCCCAGCTGAAGACGGTGCTGCCCGATTGCGACCTCATCGTCGGCACCGAAGAAGAGATCATGATTGCGTCCGGCGCCGACGATTGCCTGAGCGCGCTGAAGACCATCCGCTCGCTGTCTTCGGCCACCATCGTCCTGAAGCGCGGCGCCATGGGCTGCATCGTCTATGACGGGCCGATCAGCGACGATCTCGAGGACGGCATCATCGGCAAGGGCTTTCCGATCGAGGTCTACAATGTGCTCGGCGCCGGCGACGCTTTCATGTCCGGCTTCCTGCGCGGCTGGCTCGGTGGCGAGGACCATGCAACGGCCGCGACCTGGGCCAATGCCTGCGGCGCCTTTGCCGTGTCGCGCCTGCTCTGCGCGCCGGAATACCCGACCTTCGAGGAGTTGCAGTTCTTCCTCAAGAACGGCAGCAAGCACCTGGCGCTGCGCAAGGACGAGGCGATCAACCACATCCATTGGGCGACGACGCGCCGCCGCGACATTCCCTCGCTGATGGCGCTGGCCTGCGACCACCGTATCCAGCTCGACGATGTCGCCGCCAAGGCCGGCGCCGACCCATCGCGCATCCAGGATTTCAAGGTGCTGACCGTAAAGGCCGCCGCCAAGGTCGCCGCCGGCCGCGCCGGCTACGGCATGCTGCTCGACGAGAAATACGGCCGCGACGCGATGTTCGAATTCGCCCGCCATCCCTTCGCCTGGCTTGGCCGCCCGGTCGAATTGCCGGGCTCGCGGCCGCTGCGCTTCGAATTCTCGCAGGATATCGGCTCGCAACTGGTCGAATGGCCGGTCGACCACTGCATCAAATGCCTGTGCTTCTACCACCCCGACGATCCTGCGGCGCTGAAGGAAGAGCAGCAGCAGAGGCTGCGCGCTCTGTTCGAGGCCGCGCGCAAGGTCGGCCGTGAATTGCTGATCGAGATCATCGCCGGCAAGCATGGCAAGCTCGACGACACGACGATCCCGCGCGCGCTGGAGGAACTCTATGCGCTCGGCATCAAGCCCGACTGGTGGAAGCTCGAACCGCAGGCATCCGCCGGCGCCTGGGCCAGGATCGAAGCGGTGATCCTGAAGCACGACCCATGGTGCCGCGGCGTCGTGCTGCTTGGCCTGGAAGCGCCGCAGGACGAGCTGGAAGCGGCTTTTGCCGCCACTTCCAAGGCGCCCATCGTCAAGGGTTTCGCCGTCGGTCGCACCATCTTCATCAACGCCGCCGAACAATGGCTGGCGGGCAAGATGACGGATGACGAGGCGGTGGCCGACATGGCGTCGCGCTTCGAGAAGCTGACCGAGGCGTGGCTAGCCGCGCGCGGCCGCAAAGCGGCATAACAAGGCGCAGCATAGGACTGCGGAGGAAAACAAAATGACCAAGACAATCCGCCTCACGATGGCGCAGGCGCTGACCCGCTTTCTCAGCCGGCAGATGACCGAGATCGACGGCACGAAAGTGCCGATCTTTGGCGGTGTCTGGGCGATCTTCGGCCATGGCAATGTCGCCGGCATCGGCGAGGCGCTCTATCAGGTGCGCGACGAACTGCCGACCTTCCGCGCCCACAATGAACAGGCGATGGCGCATGCGGCGATCGCCTATGGCAAGGCCAATTTCCGCCGCCGCTTCATGGCCGCGACCTCTTCGATCGGCCCCGGCGCGCTCAACATGGTGACGGCCGCAGCGCTCGCACACGTAAACAGGTTGCCCGTCCTGTTTCTGCCTGGCGATGTCTTCGCCAACCGCATTCCCGATCCGGTCCTGCAGCAGGCAGAGGATTTTTCCGATGGCACGGCGACGGTCAATGACTGCTTCCGCCCGGTGTCGCGCTATTTCGACCGCATCACCAGGCCGGAGCAGATCATCCCGGCACTCGCCAGGACCATGCAGGTGCTGACCGATCCCGCCGAATGTGGACCGGTGACATTGTCGCTTTGCCAGGACGTGCAGGCCGAGGCCTATGATTATCCCGAAAGTTTCTTTGCCGAACGCGTCTGGCACCAGCGCCGTATACGTCCGGACCGCCATGAGTTGGCTGCCGCAGTGGCGGCGCTCAAAGGCGCGAAAAAGCCGCTGGTGATCGCCGGCGGCGGCGTGCTGTATTCGCAGGCTTCCGCTGAACTGGCCAAGCTGGTGCAGGGCGCCGGCATTCCGGTCTGCGAGACGCAAGGCGGCAAATCCTCGCTGCCCGACGATCATCCGCTCAACATGGCGGCGGTCGGCGTCACCGGCACTTCGGCCGCCAACCGGCTGGCCGAGGAAGCCGATGTGGTGCTGGCGGTCGGCACAAGGCTGCAGGATTTCACCACCGGTTCGTGGTCGCTGTTCAAGAATTCCGGCAAGACCATCATCGGCCTCAACGTCCAGCCTTTCGATGCCGGCAAGCATCGCGCGCTGCCGCTGGTCGCCGATGCGGCCGAAGGCCTCGCCGAACTTGGTGCAGCACTGAAGGGATGGAAGGCGCCCGCCGCCTGGACCGACAATGCGGGCAAGGGCAAGAAGGACTGGCAGGCCGATGCCGGCAAGGTGACGGCGTCGACCAACGCCGCCTATCCGTCCGACGCG
Source organism: Mesorhizobium sp. P2_H9 (assembly GCF_056403215.1). Classification (NCBI taxonomy): domain Bacteria; kingdom Pseudomonadati; phylum Pseudomonadota; class Alphaproteobacteria; order Hyphomicrobiales; family Phyllobacteriaceae; genus Mesorhizobium; species Mesorhizobium sp. P2_H9. The sequence continues at coordinate 172,188 of NZ_JBFUFX010000007.1, forward strand.
CAGGTGATCGGCGCCGTACAGCGCGCCATGGGTTCCGGCGTGACGTTGCTGCATGCCGCCGGCGGTCTGCCCGGCGAATTGCACAAGCTCTGGCAGGCCGGTGCGCCCGGCTCCTACCACGCCGAATACGGCTTCTCGACCATGGGCTACGAGATCGCCGGCGGGCTCGGCGTCAAGATGGCCAAGCCCGACGAAGAGGTCGTCGTCATGATCGGCGACGGCTCCTATCTGATGCTCAATTCCGAGATCGCCACCTCGGTGATGCTTGGCCTGAAACTCACCATCGTGCTGCTCGACAACAGGGGCTATGGCTGCATCAACCGGCTGCAAATGGCGACCGGCGGCGCCAACTTCAACAACCTGTTGAAGGACTCGCGCCACGAGGTCCTGCCCGATGTCGACTTCGCGGCGCACGCGGCAAGCCTTGGCGCCATTGCCGAAAAAGTGCCGTCGATCGCCGGGCTGGAAAACGCCTTGCAAAAGGCAAAGAAGAACACGCGTACCACGGTGCTGGTCATCGACACCGATCCGCTGGTTTCGACCGATGCCGGCGGCACATGGTGGGACGTCGCCGTGCCCGAGGTCAGCACGCGCAGCCAGGTCAATGCGGCGCGCAAGGCCTATGACGAAAAGCGGCAGATGCAGACCATTGGCGATTGACGCTAGCTCCCTTCTCCCCGGCAGGCGGGTGAGGGGCAGCGCCGGCGGCAGAAGAATGAATTGTTTCGAACTGGAGTGACGACTTGAAAGCCAAACTGGGCATGTCCCCCATTGCGTGGTGGAACGACGATCTTGCGGAACTCAGCGATGACGTGTCGCTGGAGGAGTGTTTGCGCCAGTCGCGTTCGGCCGGCTTCACCGGCATGGAAATGGGCCGGCGTTTTCCCAATGACCCCAAGATCATGCTGCCGATCCTGAGGAAGGCCGACGTGACGCTGTGCGGCGGCTGGTTCTCCGGCACGCTGGTCGACGAGGACATGGGCAAGAACAAGGATCGCATCCAGCCGATGATCGACCTGTTCAAGGCGGTCAACGCGCCTTGCATCGTCTATGGCGAGGTCGGCCGCTCCATCCAGGGCGACCGCTCGAAGCCGCTGGCCACCAAGCCGAAGCTGTCGGACGACGAGATGAAGGCCTACGCCGGGCGCCTGACCGAATTCGGCGAATGGTGCGCCGAACAAGGCATGCCGCTGTCCTATCACCATCATATGGCGGCAGTGGTCGAGACCGAGCCGGAGCTCGATGCCTTCATGCGCTATTCCGGCGAAGGCATTCCGCTGCTCCTCGATGCCGGTCACCTGGCCTTTGCCGGCGGTGATGTGTTGCGCGCCATCGACAACCATCACCGGCGCATCAGCCATGTGCATGTGAAGGACGTGCGCATGGGCGTGATCGACAAGCTCGATCGCAGCAAGCAATCGTTCCTCGATGCCGTCGCGCTTGGTGCCTTCACCGTGCCGAGCGACGGTTCGCTCGACTTTGGCGCCATCGTGCAAAAGCTGGCGGACCATGGCTATGAAGGCTGGTTCGTGGTCGAGGCCGAGCAGGATCCGAAGAAGAATCCACCGCTGAAGATGGCGCAGGTCGGCTACGCCGAATTGATGCGGGTGATGACCGCCGCCGGCTACACGGTCGAAACGCAAGGTTTCCCCAACGCATGAATGCTGGATTTGCCGTGACGGGCAGCCTATCTGATGGCCAGTTGCTGAAACCCGGATTGGCCCGATGAAAGACTATGAGCACCCGTTTTTCCGGCCGCTGTGGCGGCGCGTTGCCATCGTCGTGGTCTGCCTCGCCTGGTCGGGGATCGAATTTGCCACCGGCACGCCGTTCTGGGGCGTGCTCGCCCTTGGTTTCGCCGGCTACGCGGTCTGGCAGTTCTTCTACCTCTACAAGCCGGTCGATGAGGACAAGCCTCCGGTCGAGCCAAAGGTATAGAGCGGTCAATGGCGCAGAGGTTTTTGTGGATCGGATACGGCGTGCGTGGTGGCTCGCCGACGTTGGCGATTGGCAGGAACGCTCTTCACTTCGTCATCCTAGGGTCTCCGCGACGGAGCTTCGCTCCTGCTTCGCCCTAGGATGACGAAGTTGAGAGGGCCCCGGCTAATCTCCGAAGTTTGTTCACGGGACCGCAAGCAGGGCTGAAATTAGGGAGACAAAAATGTCGAAACTGCTCGTCAAAGCCAACAAGGGTCATGGCCGCGTTGCCCATGTCACGCCTAACAGCGCCGGCTGGACCTATGTCGGCTTCGACCTGCATCGGCTGAAACCCGGCGAGACGGCATCCGGGCAAACCGCGGACCGTGAAATCTGCCTGGTGTTCGTCACCGGCAAGGGCAAAACCAGCGCCGCCGGCAACGAGCTCGGTCTGCTCGGCGAGCGCATGTCGCCCTTCGAAGGCAAGCCGTGGTCGGTTTATGTGCCCGCGGGCTCCGACTGGTCGGTGACCGCGGACACCGAACTCGAACTCGCCGTCTGCTCGGCGCCTAGCCTTGGCGGCGGCCTGCCGGTCCGTGTCATCGCGCCCGACGATCTCGGCCAGGAGATCCGCGGCAAGGGCACCAACACGCGCTACGTCACCAACATCCTGCCGGAGGGCAAGCCGGCCGATTCGCTGCTGGTGGTCGAGGTCATCACGCCCGGCGGCCATACATCGAGCTACCCGCCGCACAAGCACGACCAGGACAATCTGCCGGCCGAGTCCTATCTCGAGGAAACCTACTACCACCGCCTCAACCCGCCGCAGGGCTTTGCCTTCCAGCGCGTCTACACCGATGCCGACAAGAATGGCGCGCGCGCGCTGGATGAGGCGATGGCGATCGAGGACGGCGATGTCGTGCTGGTGCCCGAGGGCTACCATCCTTGTGCCGCCTGCCACGGCTATGATCTCTATTATCTCAACGTCATGGCCGGGCCGAAGCGGACGTGGAAATTCCACAACGCGCCCGAGCACGAATGGCTGATGAAGGCCTGATCGGTCCCGCCTTTTCGGCTGAAGCTGTTGGTCCAGCTTGGAAAAATCGTCGGCTAAGGACCTTCAGGGTCGATTTGCCATCGAAAACCCTTCAAAGCTTCGTCAATCCGTCATGGAAATCGCCTATGGCAGCGGAGCTGACGAGGACTTCTTATGCGCTATGCCATCTATTTCACCCCCCGGCAGGACGAACCGCTGGCGCGGATCGCCGCCAACTGGCTCGGCCGCGATCCGTTTGGTGCGGCGACAAGGCCTGTCGAGGCCGTTGCCGAGCTGTCGGCGGCGGAAGTCGCCTTCCACACGGCGTCGGCCCGCCGCTACGGTTTTCATGCGACGCTGAAGGCGCCGTTCCGGCTGGCTGCGAACGAGACGGAAGCCTCGCTTCGCGCCGGGTTGGATGCCTTTGCCGAAGCGACGCCTGTGGTGACCATCCCGCGCCTGGTCGTCAGCCAGATCGACAGCTTCTTTGCACTGGTGCCGGAAGGACCGCTGCCGGCGCTCAACCGCTTCGCCGATGACGTCGTGCTCGGCTTCGACCGTTTTCGCGCGCCGCTGACCGAAGCGGAAATCGAACGCCGCAGCCCCGATTCGCTGAAACCGGCCGAGTTCCGCAATCTCTGCCAGTGGGGCTACCCCTATGTCTTCGAGACCTTTCGGTTCCACATGACCCTGTCCGGCCGCGCCGGGTCACAGGAAAGCCCCCGTTTGCGCGCAGCAATCGACAGCCTGTTCGCGCAGGTGCTGCAACAGCCGGTGCCGGTCGACGCGCTGACGCTGTTTGTCGAAACCGAACCCGGCGCCCCGTTCATGGTGCTTTCCCATCACGCACTCGGGCGCCGCGCCGCCAGAAAAACTGCCTGACGCTGAACCAGCAAGGACTGCCTGCAATGACCGCCGAGACCGTACTGAACAATGCCCGCATCGTCCTTGCCGACGAGATCGTCGAAGGCTCGATCGTGCTGCGCGACGGTTTCATCGCCGGCATCGAGGCCGGCACCGGCAGAACCGGCGAGGACATGGGCGGCGACTACATCATCCCGGGTCTGGTCGAGCTGCACACCGATCACCTCGAAGGCCACTACGCGCCACGGCCCAAGGTGCGCTGGAATCCGATCGCCGCAGTGCTCGCTCATGACGCGCAGGTTGCGACGGCCGGCATCACCACGGTGCTCGATGCCTTGCGCGTCGGCATGGACGAGGATGCCGACCTGACATCCCTAGACATCCGCAGGCTGGCTGACGCCATCGAGGACAGCGTGCAGCAGGACCGGCTGCGGGCCGACCATTTCATCCATTTGCGCTGCGAGGTTTCGGCACCCGATTGCCTTGCCGCCTTCGCCAATTTCGACGGCGACGAACGGGTCAAACTGGCGTCGCTGATGGACCATGCGCCCGGCCAGCGCCAGTTCGTCAATCTCGAAACATATGCGTACTACTACCAGCGCAAGCTGAAGCTGACCGATCGCGACTTCAAGCTGTTCTGCGAAAAGCGGATGGCTGAATCGGAGCGGAATTCGGCCCCCAACCGCGCGGTGATCGCCGCTGCCTGCCATCAGCGCGGCATCGTTCTGGCCAGCCATGACGACGCCACGGCAGGCCATGTCGACGAGGCGATCGAGCAAGGTGTGCGCGTCGCCGAATTTCCGACCACGGAAGAAGCCGCAAGGGCCTCGAAGGACGCCGGCCTCGGCGTGCTGATGGGCGCGCCAAACGTCATGCGCGGCTCCTCGCATTCGGGCAATGTCTCGGCCCGCACGCTGGCGGGTGAAGGCCTGCTCGACATATTGTCGTCCGACTACATCCCTTTCAGCCTGATCCAGTCCGCCTTCTTCCTCGGCGACGTGGTCGAGGGAATTTCCCTGCCGCAGGCGGTGGCGATGGTCTCGAAGAACCCGGCCGATGCGGTCGGTCTCACCGATCGCGGCGTCATCGAACAAGGCCGGCGCGCCGATCTGGTTCGTGTCCGCGTCGATGACCACGTGCCCGTTGTCCGCACCGTCTGGCGCCAGGGACGCCGGGTCGCATGATGGTGTCGGCGTTGATCGAACGCGAGTTGTCCGCCGAGACGTTTCCGATCCGTGACGGTGTCTTCGTCGCCGTCGTCGGCCCAAGCGGCGCAGGCAAAGACACGGTGATCGGCTACGCCCGCACGCGCTTCACCGACGAGACAAGGCTGGAGTTCGTGCGCCGGGTCATCACCAGGCCTTGCGACATCACCAGCGAAGATCACGACACGCTGGCCGACGCCGCCTTTGTCGAGGCCGAAGCCGACGGCTCCTTCGCCGTCTCCTGGGAAGCGCATGGCCTGCGCTACGGCATCCCGGTCGATGTCGACTGGTCGGTCGCCAATGGCCGTGTCGCCATTGCCAATGTATCGCGCGCGATCATCCCGGTCTTGCGCGAACGCTATGCCAATCTGGCCATCGTCGAGATCACCGCCACGCCGGAGGTGCTGGCCGAGCGGCTGGCCATGCGCGGCCGCGAGTCGCGCGGCGAAGTGCTGGCGCGGCTGGCGCGCAGCGCCAATGTGACCTTGTCGGGACCTGGCGTCACCTCGATCGACAACAGCGGCCCGCGCGAAGCGGCCGGCGAACGTTTCACTGAGGTGCTGCGCAAGGCGATGGCGTTTTCCGATATGTCGGGGATGATCTAGTCAGATCACTACTCCGCCGCCGCACCGGCCACGCTTTTGCGTGTCGCGTCCATCATCAGCCGCCGCGCCCGGAACACGCCCCATTGCTGGTCGACCAGCACACCGATCAGGATAACCCCGCCCATCACCGCGAAGTTGAGCGAGGAGGGGATGCCGAGCAGATTGACGAGGTTCTGCAGCTCCTGCAGCAGCACCGTGCCGAGGATCACGCCGATCAGCGAGCCTTCGCCGCCGCGCAGCGAGAAGCCGCCAAGCACGGCCGCCGCAATGGCGTAGAGCTCGTAGAACTGGCCGTGGCTGGCCGGCGAGATCGAGCGCGTGTACATGGCGAAATAGACCGCCGACAGCGCCGTCAGAACGCCGCAGATCACATAGGCGGCCATGACGACGCGCCCCGTTCTAATGCCGGAATATTTTGCCGCCTCCTCGTTCTTGCCGATGGCGTAGAGGTAGCGGCCGAACACAGAGCGGTGCAGCACCACCCACATGACGATGGCGATGACGATCAGCGCGATGAAGCTGTTCGGCACGCCCCAACTGCGCCCCGCCGTCAGGAATTCGAGCTCCGGGAAATTCTGCCCGAAGCCGAAGCCCGCGGTGCCGTCGGCGGTGTAGAAGCGCGCCACGCCGCGATAGATCAGCAAACCGCACAGCGTCACCACGAAGGGCTGCAATTTCAGCCGCGTGATCAGCCAGCCATGCACCAGGCCGATGATGGCGCCGAGCACCAGGATCAGCGGCAGCGCGATCGGCCATCCCAAACCGCGCACGGCGATGAAGTCGATAAACAGCGTACCGAGCAGCGCCACCACCGATCCCACGGACAATTCGATGCCGCCGGTGATGATGACGAAGGCCTGGCCGATCGACAGGATGCCGAACAGGCCGATGAGGTTCGAGGTGTTGGCAAGGTTGATCGGCAACAGGAAGCGCGGATTGATGATCGCCACCACCGCTCCGACCACCAGGATCAAAATCAGCAGGCCGAGATCTTTCTTGCTCATCGTCTTCTCCCCAATGCCCGCTTGAGCAGGTTCTGCAAAACTGTTCCGCCGTTTTGCGACGGCGGCAAAAACAAGACCTAGTTCGGCTTCTTGCCGACAGCCAGCAACAGCACGTTTTCCTGGCTGAAGTGTTCCTTGTCGAGAATGCCGGAGATCTGGCCCTCATGCATGACGGCGATGCGGTCCGAAACGCCGATCACCTCTTCCATGTCGCTGGAGATCATCAGCACCGCGACGCCGGCATCGGCCAGCGCCCGCATCAGCCCGTAAATCTCCGCCTTGGCGCCAATGTCGATGCCGCGCGTCGGCTCGTCCAGGATCATTACCTTGGGGTCCATCGCCAGCCATTTGCCCAGCACCACCTTTTGCTGGTTGCCGCCCGAGAGCGTGCCGGTGCGCGTCTGCACCGACGGCGCCTTGATGCCGAGATTGGTCTTCTGCTTCTCGGCCGTGGCGGCCTCGGTGCTGGCGGAAACCAGGGAACGCCTGGCATGCGCCGGCAAATTCGGCAGCGAAATATTCTGAGCGATCGAGAGATCAAGCAGGATGCCGGTCAGTTTGCGGTCTTCCGGCACCAGGAAGATGCCGCTGGCCACCGCGTCGGCGGCCGAACCCAGGACCAGGCTTTTGCCGTCGAGCTGCAAGGTGCCGCCAAAGCTCTTGTCGATGCCGAACAGCACGCGCGCCAGTTCGGTGCGGCCGGAGCCGACCAGTCCGGCCAGGCCGAGGATCTCGCCGTGCCTGACGTCGAGGTCGACCGGACGGTCGGGATAGGCGCCGGTGCGGATGGCCTTGGCCGACAGCGCGACGCTGCCTGGCGCGCGCGCCGCTTCGGCGGCCTTCTCGCGCTCCTTCAGCATGCGGCCGATCATCAGCTTGACCATCTGGTCGTGATTGATCGAGCTTTTCGGCAAGGTGCCGGCAAGCAGGCCGTCCCTGAGCACGACGACGCGGTCGGCGACCCGCTCGACCTCGTGCAGGCGGTGCGAGATGAAGATGACGCTGATGCCGTCGGCCTTCAGCGCGGCGATGACATCGAGCAATTTGTCGGTCTCGGCGAGCGGCAGACTCGACGTCGGTTCGTCCAGGATCACCAGCCGCGCCTTGATCGACAGCGCCTTGGCGATTTCGACCATCTGCTGCTGCGCCAGCGACAGCGACGAAACCGGTGTGTCGGCCGAGAAGTTGGCACCCACCCGCTTCAGCAACGGCGCCACCATGGAGCGCAGTTTTACCCGGTCGACCAGCCTGAGCGGGCCGCCGCGCAACGGCTCGCGGCCGAAAAAGATATTGGCGGCGACGTCGAGGTTTTCGAACAGGTTGAGTTCCTGGTGGACGAAGGCGATGCCCGAACCGAGGCTGCCTTCGACGGTCAGCCCGTGATGCGCGACGCCGTCGACGGTGATCGTGCCGGTGTCCGGGGTCGTCACGCCGCCGAGGATTTTCATCAGGGTCGATTTGCCGGCGCCGTTTTCACCGACCAGGCCGATCACTTCGCCCGGCCTGACCTCCATCGAAAACCCGTCCAGCGCGACAACGCCGGGATAGGTCTTGCGCACGCCCTCGAGGCTGAGGAACGGAGCGGTGGTGGATGCAACGATGGATGTGTCGGAGTAATTCATCATGCCTGACAGCAGCCGGTGGAACAAAATAGTCCCATCTGCAGACTGACGACCCTTGCCGGGTTCGTCAATGCGAACCGCCGGCCCGGGATGAACCCCGAGCCGGCGCAATTCATTCGCTTAGTTCCCGGACATCGCCTTCAGATTGGCGGCATAGGCGTCGACGTCATCCTTGCCGATGATCTTGGTCGGGACGATGATCAGGCCCCCTTCCGGAATGCCGGACTTGTCGCCCTTGAGATAGGCCGCCATCAGCTTCATGCCTTGATAGGCCCATTCGAAGGGCTGCTGCACGACAGTCGCCGCCACGGTGCCTTCCTTGACGCCGCCCAGCGTGATCGGATCGTCATCGAAGCCGACGACGGTGATCGAGCCGAGCTTGCCCGCGTCGCGCAGCGCTTCATAGATGCGCGGCGTGTTGTAGGAGTAGAAGCCGACCATGCAGGTGATGTCGGGGCTGGCGACCAGCGCGTCCTCGACATTCTTCTTGGCGCGCGCCTGGTCGATATCGTCGCCGCGCACGTCGACCAGTTCGATCTTGCTGCCGGCGAGCCCGTCCTTCATGCCCTGGATGCGTTCCTTGGCATTGTCGGCGCCGAGCAGTCCGACGAAGCCCAGGCACTTGCCGCCATCGGGCATCGCCTTCTTGGCAATCTCGGCCGCCTGCTTGCCGGCATCGACGTTGGACGAGCCGATATAGGCGACGCGCTTGGTCTGCGGTGCGTCGCTGTCGGTGGTGAACAGCGCCGTTTCCGAAGCGATCTTGTTCAGGCCGTCGGTCGAGGTCTTGGGGTCGACGGCGGACACCATGATGCCCTTGACGCCGGCGGTCACCAGATCGTCCATCAGCCGCTGCTGGATGGCGACCGAGGACTGCTCCGGATATTTGAGTTCGAGATTGTAGTCGGGCAGTTCGCCCTGCGCCTTCTTGACGCCGGCTTCGGCCGCCTTCCAGAAATCGGAAGCGCCGTTGACGACGAAGGCCAGTGTCGGCTTGTCGTCGGCACGCGCGATCGCCGTCGCCGACAATCCCAGCAGCAGGGCAGCCGCGGCTACGGATGCGTTTCGTATTGCAGATTTCATGTTCAACCTCCCATTTGGCTTAGACATTTTCGCTGATCAGAAAATTGTCGTTTGTGGCTTGGACGCCCTCTCCTCAAGGCGCTTCTAGGGCAGCGAAAGAACGGCGCCGTTCCAGCCACGACGTGGACTTTAGAGACTCATTTGCGGTTCGTAAATAGTCCGATTTGTCTGACATTTCCGTGAACGTATGGCATTGTCCTGCCGGCCGCAGCCTGCCCGATATCGTGCCATACGCCTGCTCCAGTCATCGCTGCTCGATCCCGAGCTTTGCATGACCATTTGACGTTAGAACGCTTACGGGTATTAGTAAATAGTATTAGTTTCCGGTTGGAAATCGCGAGGTCGGTTGTGGAGATGGCGGCGAAGACGGGGAGGTTTGCGGTCGATGCGAGCCGTGGCGGAGCGAAAAAGAAGAGCCACCGCAAGGTCTTGCCCTATCAGACGTTGCCTGATGCCTTGCCTGCTCACGCGTCGCGGACGGCTGTATGGTAGCCGGGATGCTAATAATCATTGGCGCGCGGTCAGATTATAAACGCACGCCACCGGACCATCTTGCTGTTGTGCCGGCCTGTGGTTAGACAGGCTGGGATGGGGGACGAGACTGCAATGAGCGAACCGACGGAACTGCGCGATCCCTCTCCCGAGGTTTCCCGGCGCCGCAAGCCAGCGGGCAAAAACCCCAAGGGCCGTGTCACCATGACCGACATCGCCAGGGCCGCGGGCTGCTCGCAGGCGACGGTTTCGTTCGTGCTCAACAACACGCCGGGCATCAGGCTGTCGCAGCAGACCCGCGAGCGGGTGATCGAGGCGGCGCGCACGCTTGGCTATTCACCGCCCGCCTTTTCCGCCTTGCAACGCCCGGTGCCCGCCTTCGACGGGCTGGACGGGGTGATCGGCTTTGCCGTCGACCAGCTGGCGACCAGCCCGGAAGCGGTCGTCGCTATCGAGGGCGCGCGGCAAGCGTCGTGGAATGCCGGCAATGTGCTTTTGGTGGCGCAGACGCTGGGCGATTCGGTCATGGAGCCGCGCGCCATTGCAGCACTGACCAAGCGGGGCATTTCGGCGCTGATCTACATGACCATCTTCACCCGCGAGATCGTTGCCCCCGACTATCTCTACGGTCTCGACATCCCGGTCATCCTGCTCAATTGCTACACCGCCGACTATGCCTTCCCTGCCGTGGTGCCGAGCGAGATCGCCGGCGGCCAGAGTTCCACCCGCCATCTGATCAGCCATGGCCACCGCCGCATCGCCACCATCACCGGTGAACCCTGGATGCAGGCGGCGCAGGATAGGCTGAAGGGTTACCGCCGGGCGCTGGCCACGGCCGACATCCCGTTCGATCCGGAACTGGTGGTCGAGGGCGACTGGTCGGCCAGCGCCGGCTATGCCGCGACCGTCAGGCTTTTGGCGCTGGAGGATCGGCCGACCGCCATCTTCTGCCAGAACGACCGCACCGCCATCGGCTGCTACGAAGCGCTGAAGGAAGCCGGCTTGCACATCCCCCAGGATATTTCCGTCGTCGGCTATGACGACGAGGAAATCGCCCGCCATCTGTTCCCGCCGCTGACGACCTCGATCCTGCCGCATATGGCGATGGGCCAATGGGCGATCGAGCAACTGGAAGTGCCGGCCCCGCCTGGCCGTGGGCGGTATCCCATCACCAAGCTGGAGTGTCCGCTGGTGGAGCGGGAGTCGGTCAGCGCCGTCGCCGGGCCGATCGCGAGTTAGCGCGAAACATCGGTGGGCTAAAGCCTCGGCTCGCCGTTCGCCGCTCTATCCGCCAACCATCAGCTTGACGACTTCGTCATGGTTGGTTTCCGATATTTTGCGCTCGCCGGCCTGGACGCCGCGCCTGAGCACGACGATGCGGTCGGAGACGGCAAAGATGTCCTGCAGATTGTGCGAGATGAAGATCACGCCGCGGCCTTGCGCCTTGAGCTGGTGGATCAGCGAAATCACCTTGCGCTGCTCCGGCACGCCGAGCGCTGCCGTCGGTTCGTCCATGATCAGGATCTGCGCGTCCCAATAGACGGCCCGGCCGATGGCGACCGCTTGGCGTTGGCCGCCGGAGAAATTGCTGACCGGCGCCTCCAGCCGGCTGACATGGAAATCCAGCCGGCTCATGGTCTGCTTGGCGGCGACGGCCATCGCCTTGCGGTCGAGCACCGGCAGGAAGCCGAAGGCTTTGCGCATGGGTTCACGGCCAAGGAAGATGTTGGCGCCGATCGACAGATTGTCGGCCAGCGCCAGGTCCTGGTAGATGGTCTCTATGCCTCTTTCGCGCGCCTCCTGCGGCGTCGCAAAGGTGACGGGCTGACCCCTGAGCAGGATCTCGCCGCCGGTCGGTTGAAACACCCCCGATATCGCCTTGATCAGCGTCGTCTTGCCGGCGCCGTTGTCGCCGGCCAGCGCCACCACTTCGCCCGGCCGCACGGCCATGGAGAAATCGTTGAGCGCCTGCACCGCGCCAAAATGCTTGGAAAGGTGGCGAACTTCGAGAAGCGGTGTGGTCTGATCGGAACTATTCATCCTGGCGAGCTCCACTGAACCGGCGCTGCGCCTGGTCGATTAGGACGGAGATGATGATGACGACGCCGACAGCGATGAACTGCCAGAACGGCTCGACATTGACGAAAACCAGCCCGTACTGGATGACCGCGATCACCAGCGCGCCGGCGACCGTGCCGAAGATGGTGCCGGAGCCGCCGAACAGGCTGGCGCCGCCGATGACCACGGCCGCGACACTGTCGAGCAGCAGCGGCTCGCCGGCCTGCGCGGCGCCGGCGGTGAAGCGCGCCGCATAGAGCGCCCCACCAAGGCCGGCGCACATCGCCGACAGCACGTAGAGGCGCAGTATGTGCCCCCTGATGTCGATGCCGGCGCGACGCGCCGCCTGGACGTTGGCGCCGATGGCGTAATTGTGCTGGCCGAACCGGGTCTGGCTGAGCAAATAGTGCATCACGATGACGAAGATGGCGGTGATCATCACGAGATAGGGCACGCCGTAGAATTTGCCGTTGCCGAGCAGCGCGAACCAGGAATTCTGCACCGGCACCGTGGTGCCGCCGGCGAGCAGGTAGGCAGCGCCGCGCGCCACGCCGAACATGCCGAGCGTGCCGATGAAGGGCGGGATTCTGAGCCGCGAGATCAACAGGCCGTTGATGACGCCGGGCACGCCGGCGACAAGCACGGCGGCCAGGATGCCGGCCAGCATGGCCACCGGCAGCGGGATTGCGGCGCCCGCCATGTTGGTCGCGTGCGCGGCGATGACGGCCGCCAGCCCCATGATGAAGCCCAGCGAGAGGTCGATACCGCCCGAAATGATGACGAATGTCTGTCCGGTCGCCAGCAGCAACGGCGCAACGGCAAAGATTGCAATGGACTGCACGTTGAACGGATTGAGCACGAAGGTGGCGCCGAAGGAGAGCCGCGACCAGACCTCGAAACAGATGATCAGGCCGGCAAGGAACAGCCAGGCCCGGCCTTCGGCGATCCGGCCGAGCAAGGTCCTGGTGGGATCACCATGGTCCGCCTGGGGGGCGACATGCTTTTCGACCTGTTGTGATGTTGACGTCATCAATGCATCCGATCCGCGGCTTGGCTGTCCTGGCCAGGCCTGTGTCAAACAGGGTCCCGGCGCGATACCGGGCATCGGTCTCCTCCCGGCTCGCCGGGAGGAGACCAGAGTGAGGACTTATTCGGAGTAAAGATACTTCGAGATGTTCGGATCCGCGATGTTGGACTTGTCCATGATCGTGAAGCCGGTGCCGATCGCAACCGGGATCGAATGGCCGGTCAGATGGGCATAGGCCGAAACGACGCCGAAATAGCCGATCTCGGCCGGATGCTGGGCAATCGCAACGTCGACCAGGCCGGTGTTGATGTTGTCGACGATGCTGGTCGGCGCGTCGAACGCCACGACCTTGACGACACCGCTCTGCCCGGCCTGCTTGACGCCATTGGCGGCACCCAGCGCGGAGAACAAATTGGCGCCGAACACGCCGACGAGATCGGGGTTGCGCGCGAACACCGCTTGCAGCTGCGACGCCGCTTTGTTGGCGTCGTCCTCGTTGAACTGGGTCTCGAGCACGGTGATGCCGGTATGCTTGGCCATCTCCTTCTTGAAGCCTTCTTCACGCTGGTCGGTGGTCGAGATGCCGGGCTTGACGTTGGAAACGTAGACCTTGCCCTTGTCGCCAATGGCGGTGGCCAAGGCGCGCGCAGCGATCTCGCCGCCGAGCACGTTGTCCGAGGCAATATAGGCCAGCGGGAAATCCGCATCGCCGGCGCCGGTCTGGTAGACGCCGCTGCCGATGAAGGTGTCGACGGTGATCACCGGAATGCCGGCATCATTGGCCTTGCGCAGCGGCTCGACCAGCTGAACCTTGTCGGTCGGCGCGATCAGGATGGCGTCCGGCTTCTTGGCGATGACCGCGTCAAGCACGGGGACCTGGGTGACCGGATTGAAATCCGGGGCGCCCTGGAAAACCAGGTTGACGCCAAGCGCATCGGCCGCCGCCTGGGCGCCCTTGCGCATGGTGATGTAGAAGCCGTCGGTGGTCAGGCCCGGAACGAGCGCAATGGTGAACTTCTTGTCTTCAGCCGAAGCCGATCCGATCAGCGCCGTTGCGCTGATGGCGAGAGCCGCGAGCGCGGCAACAATCTTCTTCATGACATCCTCCTCATGGTGTTGGCAGATTTGCCGTTGCGATTGAAATCGGAATGGCCGTTGAACTGTTCAGGCTGTGGTGGGCTGACGGCCGGATACGCCTGCTTGCTGTTACGGGCAGCTCCTCCCAGGCGCCTCCAAAGTCGTTATGTCAGCCGGTCGAAACCGACCGGCCCGATATCGGCGGTTCCGTTTCCTTGCCTCCGCAAGGTCCAGAGAACCGCGCTGCCCGACACGCATAAGTGCCTGGCTGAAAAGTTGTAACACTTTGCTGAAAGAAATTGCAACCGGGTATTTCCCGGGCCGAAACGCTTTTCAAAACGGACGGCATCTGTCTGCTCCGCGGAGCCCCCGCCGGAGACTAGAGCATGATCCCGAAAAGGGGAAACCGGTTTTCGGACGAGATCATGGTCCAGCAAAAGGGTGATTTTGCGGTCGGGCGGATGACTCTATCGCGGCAAAGCGTCGAGGATGGCCTGCGCCGTCTTGGTGTCGGTTATCAGCGCGTTGATGAGCTTGGCCCGCACCGCACCGATGATGGCGCTCGCCTTCTCCGGCGAGGCGGCGACGCCGATCACCAGCGGCACGGCCCGAAGCTGCGCCGGCGACATGGCGATCATCCGGCTCTCGCCTTCCCACGGGATCAGCGTGCCGTCGGCGTCGAAATAGTGGCGGATGACGTCTCCGGCGGCATGAAACAGCGCCTGTTCGCTCAGCGTCGCGGCACTTGCCTCGGGCGGGTTGATGGCATGCGGCAGGCCGATGCCGACGATCGCGACATCGGTGCGGTCCCACAGCGCGACACTGTCGGCAATGGCCGCATCGCCAAGAAAAACCTCGCGCAATTCGCTCGACGGCAGATAGGGTGCGTGGATGAAATGCGGCGTGCCGCCGAACTCCTCGGCGGCCAGCCGCACAAACTCGTTGATCTGGAAATGCGCCGCCTGCTGCTGCATGCCGCCGGTGGCCGCGACGGTGAGAACGCCGGGAATGCGTGGCAGGCCGGCGCGGATCACCTCGCGGATAGCGCGTCCCCAGCCGATCGCGACCACCGAGCCGGCCGTCAGCTCGGCTTGCCTGAGCAAGGCGCCGAGCGGTGCGGCGAGCGCCGCCAGCGCGCCGGCCGCCGGTGTCTCGACCACCGCGGCATTGCGCAGCCCGAGCCCGTCGATCAGCTGCGTGGTGATGATTTCGGGCGTTGCCAGGTCGAGAACCTCGATGCGCACGATGCCTTCTGCCCTGGCCCGCTGCAGCAGCCGCGATATGGTCGCAGTGGAGACGCCGAGCCGGCGCGCGATATCGACCTGCGACATCTCCGCCTCGTAATGCATCTTGGCGACCGTATGCAGCATCGTCCGCGATGCGGCCGCATCGTTTGCTGAGGGGACAGACAGCTTGCAATTCCTTTCAGCAATGTGTTACAGGTCCGGCGACTGATCGAGTTATCGCGCAAATCGGGCAGACCTGCAACGTGAGTTCGTTCCCACAGCACCTTGTGGGGTCCGGCCGGATTTTCAGGGTTCGATAGCAGATCGATGCGGCATGCCTTGCGCGAGGTAGGCAACCTTCTTGTTCCACAAAATTGCGCCCCGGGCGCCAACATCGGACAAAACACCATGACCAAGATGACGACTGCGGAGTTGCGCGGCTACCAGCAGATCTGCGGCAAGGACGGCGCGATGATGGCGATCGCCTGCGACCAGCGCGGCGGCATGCGCACGCTTCTGGCGTCGGACCCCGAGGAACAGGCCAGGATCACCAACGACATGCTGGGCGACACCAAGGCCGACATCACCCGCTACCTCGCCAGCCAGGCCTCCTGCGTGCTGCTCGACCCGCTCTGCGCCGTGCCGCGTGTGGTCGATGAAGGCGTGCTCAACCGCGATACGGCGCTGCTCATCGGCCTCGATGCCTCCGGCTTCGATGTGACGCCGCAGGGCTACCGCCTGTCGCGCCTCGTTCCCGGCATCGACGCGCGCCGCGTGCGCGAACTCGGCGGCACCGGCGGCAAGATCATGGTCTATCTCAGGGCCGACAAGCCTGAGGCGAACGCGCACAACATTGCCATCTTGCGCCAATGCATCGCCGACTTCGGCAAGGAGGACCTGCTGCTCGTCGTCGAGTTCCTGACTTATCAGCTCGAAGGCGAAAGCGTTGAGGACTATACGGCCAAGATCCCGTCGCTGGTCGAGCAAGGCACCCGCATTTCGCTGGACTGCGGCGCCAAGGTGCTCAAGCTCCCCTATCCCGGCACGCCGGAATCCTGTGCCCGCATCACCGGCATGGCCGGAGACGTTCCGTGGGCGGTGCTGTCGGCCGGCGTCAACCACGCGACCTTCCTTGGCCAGGTCGAGATCGCCATGCAGAACGGCGCCTCGGGCGTCATTGCCGGCCGCTCGCTGTGGAAGGACTGCATCTCGCTCGACCGTGACATTCAGCGTGAAAAGCTGAAAACCATCGCTGTGTCGAGATTGCGCGAGCTTCAAGCAGTGATTGGCAACTATCGCCGGCAAGCCGCATGATTCAGGTGAGGCCGGCCTGCAAACGCCGGTTTCCTGCGCTTCCGGTGCTCACGTACTTTGAGTACGCTCCGCTCCGGTTCTCGATATCAGCCGCTTTCGGCTCGGCCTGACCTGAATCACAGGCCGGCGCCAGACAAGTACGGAACGTCATGCCACAAAGATCGATGGCCATTGGGATCGATATCGGCGGCACCAATCTGCGGGCCGCCCGCATTTCCGCCACCGGCGAAATCCTCAAACGCCTGTCCGAGAAAAGCGCGCCCGACCCGGAGTTGGTGCTCGGCCGCATCGCCGACATGGTGCGCCAGCTTGATATCACCGACGTGGCGGCGATCGGCGTCGGCGTCCCCGGTCGCGTCGATGCGCGGCGCGGCGCGGTGTTGTCCGGCGGCTATGTCGACCTCGCTTCGGTCGCCTTGGCGCAGCGGCTGGAAAGCATGGCCGGCAAGCCCGTCATCATCGACAATGACTGTAACATGGCGCTGATAGCCGAAATGGCGCGCGGCGCCGGCAGGGGCCACAACAACATCGTCATGTTCACCATCGGCACCGGCATTGGCGGCGCCGTAGCGCAGGATCGCCAGATCGTGCGCGGCAAGGCGACGGCGGGGCAACTCGGCCATATCGGCGTCGACATCAATGGCGAGCATTGCATCTGCGGCCGGCGCGGCTGCGTCGAAACCACCAGCTCCGGCACCGCGCTCGGCCGCCACATCGCCCGCGCCGGTCTCGGCCCTGATATCTCGATCGATCAGCTTTTCGCCCGCGATGCCGGCTGCGATGCCGTCGCGCGCGGCATATTGGAGGCATGGGCGAGGCCGCTGCGCGGGGCAATCGATACCGCGGTCGCCATGTTCGCCCCCGATCTGGTGCTGCTCGGCGGCGGCCTTGGCCACGCGGCGCACAGGGCGCTTGCCTGCGCCCCGGCTCTGGCGCCCTGGTACCAATGCCAGGTCGAACCGGCGCAACTCGGCGACGACGCCGGCGTCATCGGCGCCGGCCTGCAAGCGCTGGCGGCACAAGGGAAGGCTGCTGCCGCGCCGGCGGCCTTGCCCCGGCTCGGTCCGGGCCGGCCTGCCGCCCGGCGCGCCGTCCTCGTCAACGGCATCCCGGCCTCAGGCAAGAGCACGGTGTCGCGCTTCATTGCCGAGCGCATGGGCTGGCCGTTGCTGGCGCTGGATACGATCAAGAACCCGTTCCTCGAAGCGCTCGGCGGCGGCGACCGTGAATTCAACCGCACGCTCGGCCGCGCCAGCTATCAGGCCATCTGGTCGGTGGTCGGTGAAGCGCCGGCCGGCAGCATCTTTGTCGTCGACGCCTGGTTCGGCTTCCAGCCGCGCCAGTTGCTCGAGGATCATTTGCAAAAGGCCGGTATCGTTGAGACCGCCGAGATCTGGTGCCACGCCCCCGGCGAAGTGCTGGCCGAGCGCTACCGCGCCCGGCTCGGCCAGCGTTTGCCCGGCCATCCCGGTGCTGCCTACATCCCCGAGCTGATCGAGCTGGCCAAACGCGCCGAGCCGCTGCGGCGCGGCCCGCTGTTTGATGTCGACACGACGAAGGCGATCGATTTCGATGCCATCACAGCGTGGCTGCAGGCGATGGTTCACGCATAGTCAGCGCGCCTCCGCTATCATATGCGATTGCCCGGGATCGACCGCAGGGCAATCGCATATGGCGCTCCCCCACTCCGTCTCGGCTTCGCCGAGCCACCTCTACCCCCACATTCGTGGAGGAGAGGAAATGCCAACCGCCGAGGTCGCGGCCTTGAAATGCTTGGGTTTCCTCTCCCCCATGGACATTGGGGAGAGGTGGCCGCGCAGCGGCCGGAGTGGGGGGCTGGCGCCGCCATACGCAATTGCCCTCGGGTCGACAGGGAGGCCGCCGCAAACAAAAAACAAAGCCCCATCCCGACTCAATCGGGATGGAACAAGCTTCAGGCTGTCAAAGCCTCACGGCCTGTCCGATACTGCGAACGCTCAGCGGCGCGCCAGCAGCAGGCAGAGCTGCTTCAGGTCGCGATCGTAGGTGCCCTTGCCGCTGAGCACGCTGGCGCAGCGTTTCTTCATCCGGGCGATCTGGCTTTTCGACATGGCGGAAAGCGCAGCCACCGCTGGCGGCGTGGCGATCGCTGGCTGGTTGGGATCTCGAGGACTGGTGACGCCAACGCCAACCCCGGCGCTGACACCATCGCCGACGGAAGCCCCGGCCCCTGCGGAAACGCCGCCGGTTCCGCCAACCGTGGCACCCGCACCGGCGTTGACGCCGCTGGTGCCGCCAACGGAAGCGCCGACACCGACGCCACCGCCGCCGACCGAGGCGCCGGCATTGACCCCACCGCCGCCACCGAGGCCCAACCCGAGCCCGGCCGCGTTAGCGGGAAAGCACAAAGCGACGACAATCGCACCGCTCGCCAAGGTCTTGGTAAAATTCCGCAAGAAAAACATTTATGACGCTCCCCGTGTTGGTTACCAGGGCACAGGCTGAATGACATCGGTTACCAATATCATTACGCCAATGCAGGGTTTTTAGTTTCCTACCGAATAGACGTTACTGGAAATCGTTGTTATTGTTGCTTTGATTGATTGGAATAGATATTTGGCAATTGATGGAAAAAATCGAGGATTGTTGGCGTCCGAAGAGCCGGCGTATACGTGGGAGATTGATTGTTGAGCGGGACATCTATGCGAGTGTCCGAGGAAACCGTGTTGCGAGCCGCATTTCATGTTGCCACGACATGGCCCTCGATGCGAAGATTTAGATCTCATAGAAAACCGCGTGATCCAGGCGAACAACGTTCGCTTGACTGACTGCGGCTAGGAGGCGCTTAAGAAAGCCGCTACTGGGCAGCTTCAGGTAAATGTAGATGCGACTGTAGGAGTTGCGTCTATCCAATTGAATTTCAGCGCTGTTGTGATTCCACTCAGCCGGAATCCTTCCTGTTCGGAGTAGCTCAACCGTGGCCGATCGGCACACCGCGAGTCAGAGAAGCCATAATATGAGCCGCATCCGGTCGGCCAATACTGCTCCAGAACGGACAGTGCGCCAGATTGTGCACCGCCTTGGCCTCCGCTTCCGGCTTCATCGACGCGATCTACCAGGCACACCGGATCTGGTCTTGCCAAAGCATCGAGCGGTGATCTTTGTTCATGGTTGTTTTTGGCACCAGCATGCCGGCTGTAGGTATGCAAAGGTCCCGATTTCGAGCAGGGACTATTGGATTCCGAAGCTCGCTCGGAATGTTCAGAGAGATGCAAGCGCCAAGCGACAACTGGAGGAAGCAGGCTGGCGAGTGCTTGAGATCTGGGAATGTGAGACACGCAACTTAGCTGCTGCAGAAGCAAAACTCTGCTGCTATCTTGAGCGGGATCACTGACTGTCTTGGCGTGCAGCTTTGCCGGATCAGTTTCCTTGTCACGTACGCCCTCGGAGAGCCGTCTTAAATTACGACGAGCGGATCCAGCGGAGACGGATACGCTCAGGGCAAGCACGCTGTCACGTATCCTTGAGTTCAAACTGCCTGACCAAACGCGTATATTCGTAATATTTACGCGTCCTATTGACGTCCCGATACCTTTCCGATAGACGGCTTTGGTAGGCAGGAGAGCGTGATGGCCAGTGCGCGGGATAATTTTGTCCGCTTAGCAGAAGCAAGAACGAGGAAGGTTCTGAAGGACCTAGACCTCTTGGGGAATCTTTCAAATAGGTCAAACTATGCGTACTCAGAGGAGGATGTGAAGACAATCATCAAGGCCGTAGCCAAGAAAATGCAAGACGTGGAACTTCGCTTCAAGGCTAGCATGAGCGCAACCCGGGAGGCTGATTTCAGGCTTCCTCGATGAAGGCTGCCGCACTGTTTTCCGGCATTGGAGGATTCTGCCTAGGATTCGAGCGTCAGGGGATAAAAACCCAGTGGGCACTGGAGCTCAATCAGCACGCAGTTGAAACCTATCAGGCCAACGTTTCTACACCCAGAATTATTCAGAAGGACATCCGAGAGGTTTCCGTCGCGGGCGACAACCTCGAGCCAGTGGATGTACTTCATGCCGGCTTCCCGTGTCAGAGCTTCTCCCAGGCGGGCACGCGCTCGGGTTTTGATGACGATCGTGGCAAGCTCTTTTTTGAGATTGTCAGATTGCTACGAGAGTTTGGGCCCCAAAGGCCTCCCGTGCTGGTCTTGGAGAACGCGCCGTTTTTCCGCTACGGCGACGGAGGTGCATGGTTTCTGAGATTGCAGAACGAAATTAGAAAGGCTGGCTACTGGTTTAGGGATGAGAATGCTCAAGAAATTGATGCGTATAAATTCACTGCCCTTCCTCAGCAACGGGTACGCCTCTTCATGGTGGCGCTCTCAACAGATCATTTTATTAGCGGGCGGTTTGAATTCCCCAAGCCCAAGTCGGCGAAGGCGAAGGACCTCAGCGAGTTCGTTGACTTTGACAACGATGTTGGGGATCAATATTATTTGCCAAAAGATAATCGTTATTATCATATGATAAGTAATGCGGCGAGGGGAGATCGGCAGATTTATCAACTGAGGAAGTATCTTGTTCGAACAAAAGAGCCGGGGGTGTGTCCCACTCTTACTGCAAATATGGGCTTGGGTGGCCACAACGTGCCCTTTGTGTTCGCGCCGTCAGGTCTCAGAAAGCTGACTGAGTACGAATGCTTAGCGTTGCAGGGATTTCCAAAAGACTTTCGATTTCCAGAGAGTGTCCCATGGGCCAAGCGATACACTCAAGTTGGGAACGCGGTAGCGGTCCCAGTTGCAGAAGAGTTGGCTAAATTTGTTCGCAAGCGGTTGGCGACTGGGAGGATAGATGGTGACGAAGATCGGCTTCGAATTTCCGCGTGACAATTCTCAACAATGGGATGGTTTCAATGAGCCAGGAATGGAGCACTTCGCGGGTTCGCCATTTCGTTCGTTAGGGCGAGAGGGAACGCAGAATGCGCTGGATGCTAAGATAGCTTCACCTGTCGCCATAAGTGTTCGTTTGGTTGAAGTTCCGACAGCAAGCATTCCTGACGTGGATCAGTTGCGGTCTACGCTGGAGCTGTGTGCCATCGAGTCTCAAGCTGAGGGCGAAAAGGCCAAGCAATTTTTTGACACTGCAATTGACATTCTCGGTAAGTCGAAAATCTCAGTCTTACAATTTTCCGACAGCAACACCTCAGGTGTTAAAGGCCCATGTGAGTTGGGCTACCCATACTTCGCCCTCATGAAGGCGACAGGTCAATCAAAGAAGGAATCCGGCACGGCTACGGGTTCGTTCGGCATTGGAAAATTTGCTCCTTTTACGGTTTCCGGCCTGCGGACTATCTTTTTAAGTACGCAATGGAGTGACGATAGTGGTGCAATTCACCACTATGTTCAGGGCAAGGCGATACTAATGTCTCACCGCAACGGGGGCGCTACTCATCGCGGGACTGGTTTTTGGGGGGTAAGGAAAAACTGTCAGCCCTTGGTTGGAAACTTGGATGAATTGCCCAGCTGGCTACATCGCAAGGGTGAAAGCACCGGTACGACCCTTAGCATCCTAGGTTTCGTGCCGAACAAAGGCTGGGAAAAAATACTCGCGGCGAGCATCGGAGCTTTTTCGGAGCCATCTGCCGCAACGAGCTTACACTGGCGATCGAGGGAGGGCCAACGCTTAACGCAGGAACTCTACCAGGCTTCTTCTCCGACAAAGACACCCTAGACGCGATCAAAGATCAGAAAGAAGAGCCGGAGACATTTCAAAACAGTGGCCATTTCTTGAGGGCGCTCTCCAGCACTGAGAGCAAGATCGAGGAGACTCAGAATGCTTCACTAGGCCACTGTCGTCTTCACGTCCTCGTTGGGGAGGGACTTCCAAAGCGCGTGGCTGTCTTGCGCAATGGAATGCTTATAACCTCCGAACTCACTCGTTTGCGACGTTTTGGTGAGTTCAAGGAATTTGTCGCTGTTTTGGAATGCCTCAGTGACAAAGGGAACGCGTTGTTGCGGGCAATGGAGCCGCCGCCCCACAACGATTTTGAGCCGGACCGTCTTCCTACAACCCAACAACAGAGGGCCGGTCGCGTAGCGCTACGTGAACTAGCGGAATGGGTACGTCAAATGTTGCAGCGCCACGCTCAAGATCCAATCGCAGAGGTCTCTGAAATCGATGAACTCGCCGAGTTCTTTGGCGACGACGAAGAAGGTAGCGGACCAAAGCATAAGAATGGTGACGAAAATCCTAGAGGTGCGTTGAAAATTCGGGCGCGCCCTTTGCCGAAGAAAAAGTCAACCACTTCCAATATTCAAGACGACGCTACCCTGGAGACTGATGACACTGATTTCGGCGGTGATGGGGATGACGCCGGTGAAAGTGGCGGCGACGGTGGAGGTTCCGGTGGCGGTGGGGGCAAAAACGAGTCAACTGGTGGAGACACGACCAAGGGCGGCGCTGGCGGTGGAAGCGCTTCTCCAAAGAACCCCATCTCCACGCTCGCCCTGCAAAACGTCCGAGCGGTTATCCTGTCCCCAGTTCGGAGACGGATTTCTTTCACTCCTGAAATTGCGGGACAGGTGAAGGTAACGCTAGAAGACTCAGGCGCAGACACCAACCGACTCTTGAAAATCACGTCCACGTCCGCTGGTGCTGTTTCGGGCGGGGACCTGACCATTCAGTGTAACGTGAACCAACGCCTTACCGTAGATGTAGAGCTAGATAGGGTTTTCCAAGGTACAATTAAGGTCAAAGCTCATGCAGTTTGATAGCCTAAGGGCCTTTCCGTACCCAGTGTTGAGGCCTGACGTAGACGACTATATTGATGGAGACATTCAGGTAACCGTTGAGTTCGAGCCATCGGCGGATGGACAAGAGGTCTTCGCAGAAGTTACCTTCCATCTAAGCGTCAAAGAACTACAAGAGGAGGTGTGTGCCGGAAGGGCTCAGTATACAACAGTATTTGCGTGCCGTGATACGTATTTTCGTCACGTGCATGTGTCTGGAGAGGAGAGCTTTAAGGTAACTTTTCCAGCCGGTAGACTGCGGGGCGAAGTACAGATATTTCCATATATCGCTTCAGTGAAGCTAATAGATGATTATAAAAGTAAGCTGATAAATTCTGAATTCGGAGATGGACCATTTAGATACGAAATTGGGTCGGTACTGGCCGTGGATCGCCCCCAAATAATTTATATTGATCGAGATGTATTTAGACCGCTGTCATCTGTATTCGTTCTGATTGGAGATGAATCTATTGTTGGGCATGAATGGCAAGTCCGTACAACCGATGACAAGGTTCAAATTCTTGTAAGCTTCGAGTTAAAAGAACTTATCGATAAAGCGCGAAACAACAAAGCGCATCGCGCTGTTTTGATGAACTCAATATACTTTTCGTCGGTTATGCACTGCATATCTATATTGAAGTCTGGTTCGGATGAGAATGAATCGCGTTGGGCCAAGATAATTCAGCAGAAGTGCCACAATGAAGGTATAAATATCGATGAGCATGACGATTATCTGATAACCGAGAAACTTATGAGGAGCCCCTTTCAATTAATTGAGGCTTACGTATTTCAGGGAATTGAACAATGAAATTGCGTATTTTACGGGATTCGACGGTCGCAGCGCTTAGAAAGGCGATCGCAGACAATATAGAGACTTACAGATCAGGCGGGTTTTCGTTTCTGGACCTTGACGCCACACAGTATCACGAGCTTCCGATTTCACCCCAAGTAGGGGCACTGGAGATGCTGAAGGTTCCCGTAGGCGAGGAATTTCATGAGGTCGAGAATTGCCTTGCCGTTCATGGATATCTGTCAGAATTGACGCCATATGACGCTCGCGACGAGCGTCTGTGGTGCCATCTCACGCATACAGTTTTGCTTGACTATGTCCGCGCTCGTTGGCCGATACCCAGCGATGATGAGAAGGCCGTCGCGCATATCGAAACCCACTTTTTCGCGCGCACCAATCGCCAGATTGAGCGTGACAATGCGGCTTCGCGGTTATGGTGGATGTCGCACCTATGTACGCGTGTTTCTGGAATAGATCAGAAGGAGGCGCTCGAAGCATTCTTGTTCCGTGCGGATGTGAGAGCCAACATCATCGAGAGACCTACGATAGCTCAGTCGACGAATGTTTTTTCGGTGATCCTACGCGGGCTGGTCAAGTCGGCGGCAGGAAAGAAGACCCTCTTTGAGCGTAAGGCGTTCCGTGCCATCATGATGGAGCTCAACTCAATTGGCGGATTTCGCTTATTGGATGTCCTGCCAGAGCCGGAAATTCGCAAAATTTTTGATTCCGTCTTGGAGACCCGCCTAGGCGTCACTGGATACTGAGCAAGTTCGCAACCGCTCGAAAAGCTAGACTGATTTACTGGCGGTTGGCGCACCCGACAGGATTCGAACCTGTGACCTCTGCCTTCGGAGGGCAGCGCTCTATCCAGCTGAGCTACGGGTGCCTTCAGGATCGGCGATCTTGAAAACGAACCAGCCGGTGAACCGGCCAACCACGGCTTCTTAGCGGAAGCCGGCGCGGGCTTCAACGGGCAATTGGCGATTGGCCGCTGCCCTTCGCAGGCTCCCTGCCCTTTGGGCGTTCATCCCCTTCAAAAGGTCCACTGGACCTTTTGATCCGCCCAAAGGCGGCTTCACCGTTCGTCATTCGAACAGCCAGGGCTTTTCGTCCGCTGCGCGTCCATCACCCCGCCGCCTCCACCTTCGCCACCCGCCGCCGCACCCCTCGCGTCGCCCGCTTCGGCTTCTTCGCCCCCGTCAGCTCATGCATCGCATCCAGCTGCATCTGCTGCATTTCGGCCAGCCGTGTCCATTGGCGCGAGATCAAATAGTCGAGCTTTTCGTGCAGGTGCCGCACTTCCAGCTCCGCCTTCAGGTTCACCCGGTAGTCGTTGAAGGAGCGCAGCCGATCCTTGGTTTCCTGCCGCTTCTGGCTCATCATGATGATCGGCGCCTGGATCGCGGCGATGCAGGAGAGCAGCAGGTTGAGCAGGATGAAGGGATAGGGGTCGAAAGCGCCCCCCATGCCCTCGATGAGATTGATGCCGATCCATACCGCAAGCACGCTGGCGAACGAGATCAGGAACCACCAGCTGCCGCCGAACGCCGCCATATTGTCGGAGACGCGGTCGGCAAACGTCCGGTGTTCCTCGAATTCCTCTTCCGAGTTTTCCGAAATCGTGTCCTGCCTGGCGATCGATTCCACCACCTGGCGGTCGAGCTCGGAGAATTCGCCGTGCTCCTGCTGCAGCAGCTCCTCCATGTAGCGCATGCGGTAGCGGCCGAGCTCGGCGCGGCTGATGCGGGCGCCATGCGGCAGGTCCGGATGGTCGGCGCGGATGCGGTCGGCGAGGCTCGGGCGCAGTTCGTCGATGCGCACCAGGTCGCGCTTGTGGAACTTCCTGCCTGATATCGCCGACGGCTTCTTCTTCGGCTTCACCCGCGATGCGCCGGGCAGGGTCGGTTCGGAGTCCGGCACATCAGGGGCTTCGAGATGCTCGTCCGCAGGCGCGTCGTCCGCCACGGTGGCCGCCTCGAGATATTCGCCGCCCGACAGGTTCGCGTCGTCTGCCGCCTTCTGCGCGGATGCCTTGGGGTCGCCGGCCATGGTCAGTGCTCCTGTTTCTCGGGCTTTCCGATACGATACGCCAAGCCGGCGCGGCATATCCATCGCGACTGTGAAGCTGGTGTGACCAAACAAGTTCTTGTGATTAGAGGGCTGGGACTGCGCCTGTCAGTTCGTCATCCTAGGGCGGAGCGACGCGAAGCGGAGCGCAGACCCTAGGATCCATGCCGTTACGCTTGTCGAAAATGAGACGACGCAGAAGAGAGGACATCTGCGCGGGCGTTCCGGTGCCAGAGTCAGCACCGTGGCACGGCTCATAGGTCACGGCATGGATCCTAGGGTCTGCGCTGCGTCGCTCCGCTCCTTGCTGCGCCCTAGGATGACGAAGGGTCGGCGTCAGGCCGCGATGGATCAGCGCCCGCGCGACCGCCTATTGCTCCGGCAAACCAGGAAGCGGCAAACCGGGTAGCGGCGAAGCGGTCGGCTGCTGCCCTGCGTACATCAGCCTTGTCTTGGCATTCGCACTGGTCGGCGACAGGCTGCGCTGGATCAGCGCTTCGACATGGTCGTTGCGCTGCCTGGCGCTGTCGGCGCCCATCACCACCACGATCAGCCGGCGGCCGTCGGCGTCGTAGGACGTCACGATGTTGAAGCCGGAGGCCTTGATGTAGCCGGTCTTGATGCCGTCGACGCCGCGCACCCGGCCCAGCATGTCGTTGTGGCCGCGCACCAGCCGTCCGCGGAACATGAAGTCGCTTTCGGAGAAATAGTGGAATTGCTGCGGGAAGCGGGCGCGCAGCGCCATGCCCAGCACCGCCATGTCGCGCGCGCTCGTGTGCTGGTCGTCGTCGGGCAGGCCCGATGCGTTGCGGAACACCGTGCTGCTCATGCCGATCTGGCGCGCCTTGGCGGTCATGGCGCCGGCAAACGCCTCTTCCGAGCCGCCGAGATATTCGGCGATGGCCACCGCCACGTCATTGGCCGATTTGACGACGATGGCGCGGATCGCCGAATCGACATCGATGGTCTCGCCGCGCTTGAAGCGCAATTTGGTCGGCGGCTGCCTGGCGGCATTGTCCGAAACCGGGATCTGCGTCGCCTTGGTGACGCGGCCGGAATCCAGCGCCTCGAACAGCAGATAGAGCGTCATCATCTTGGTCAGCGACGCCGGATAGCGCTGCGCGGTCGAATTGACCTCGAACAGCTGCTTGCCGGTCGAGGCGTCGATGACGATGGCCGCATATTTCTGCGGCGGCGCCGGCACCGCCAACACCGAGTCCGGCGGCGCGGTGGTGCAGCCGGCAACAAACAGCAGCAGCATGAACGCCGCGACAAGTCTCTGGACGAGTGAAGGGAAGCGGAAAGCGGGCAAGTCGGTTCCGAAGCAGGCTGTTGCTGAGAGGGCCGGAACCTAGCCTAACCCGATTGCTTCGTCCATTTGGTTAACGGTGGCGGCAGAACTTGGGTGCCTCGCCCCCGCGCAGCGGGGGAGAGGAACCGAGTACCGCCCCGAAATCGCCTGTTTCCTGTTCTGTTTTGCCTTCGGGGTCGCGCTGCTGTTAATTGTGGTGCGACATTTGGCTTGGGGGTTGAATATGAGCATGGAACTCGGCGCGCAGGCGCCGTCGCTGATCAGGGCATCTCTCAGCCGCACCGGCAAATGGGCCGGCAGCGTCGCCTTTATCGGCGGCGCGGCGTCCGACATCCTCAACCCGCTGGCGCCGTTCGCCGCCTATATCGCGCTGGTCGCTTCGGTCGCGGCAGCCATCATCGCCATCGCCATCGTGCTGCGGCTGGTGCTGGCGGCCAAGGCGCTGCCGGCGCTGATCTTCGCCACCAGTGCGGCCGCCGTCGCCGGTGGCGTCTACGGGTTGCAACAGCAGACCAATTCGCAAAACGGGGTGATCGCCGGCCTGGTGCCGGCCATCGCTCAACT
Organism: Mesorhizobium sp. P2_H9; assembly: GCF_056403215.1. Classification (NCBI taxonomy): domain Bacteria; kingdom Pseudomonadati; phylum Pseudomonadota; class Alphaproteobacteria; order Hyphomicrobiales; family Phyllobacteriaceae; genus Mesorhizobium; species Mesorhizobium sp. P2_H9. The sequence goes on from NZ_JBFUFX010000007.1 coordinate 200,205, forward strand.
GCAGCAGTCGATGGGCATCGTCTCGGCCAAGGTGGCCAAGATCGAAAAAACCGTCACCGAGACGCAGCAGACGGTCGAGGCGGTCAAGCAGACGACCGACACGGTGGCCAAGACGACCGAGGAGATCGCCTCGACCCAGCAGCAGCAGGCCGTGCAGGGCGCCGAAACGCAAAAGAGCGTCGAGGCGGTCAAGCAAACCACCGAGACGCTCGCCGCCGGCCAGAAGCAGCAGGCGGCCCAGGCCGAGAAGCTGCAGGCGACCACCGAGCAGATCGCCGTCTCGATCGATACCATCGCCAAGGGGTTTGCCGCACTCGCCGCACAGGGCGGGGCGATCGCCGACCCCAAGCGTCCCGACGAGTATTATCACAATGCCCGCGCCTACGAACTGTCGGGCGACATGCTCAATGCGCGGCGCTCTTATCTCGCCTTCGCCGGTTTCGACGTCGACGCCATCGACCCCTACACGCGCTTTGCCACGCTGCTGCGCGTGCAGGACGGCAAGGCGGGTTCGCGCGAGGTGTTCGGCGCGCTGGCCGACAAGGGCAAGGCGCTGTCGATCAAGCTCGTCCATCTCGAACAGTTCGACGATGCCCAGCGCCTGGAAAAACTCAACGCCTTCATCGCGGCCCATCCCGATTTCGCCCCGGCCTATTACCTTTTGGCGCAGGAGTTTTCGGAGGATCGCCTCGGCAGCCAGTCGCTGTCCGACAAGCGCAGCGAAGCCCAGGCGCTGACCAAATTCGTCTCCTACGAAAAGGATGGCGGGCTGCTGAAGTATTTCGTCGACCAGACCCAGCTCGCCGACTGGCTGGACCGCAGCCGCAGCCGGCTGGCCGCCCTTGGCGACGTGCTCGACCCCGCGCGTTTCGCCCCGACCTTGACGCCGATGCGCTCGAACCAGGGCTGGTCGATGACCATCTCGCTGCCCGAGGTGGCCACCGCCATTTCCTGGCGTCTCGGCAACAGCGGCCCGTTCACCGACACCGGCTTCCTGGCGGTCAACGACCAGCGCACCGGCAAGCCGATGCCCAATCCGAGCTTCGAGTTGCCCGACAGCACCGCCGCCACCACCATCGCCATCAAATATCTCGATCTGAGAGGACGCGAGACCGGCCCGTTCGACATCAGCTTCGATCCGGACGCCGCCCTCCAGCAGGGCTCGAAGCAGATCCTCGACCAGTTCTGGACTTCGTGGATCGCCTTCGATGCCAGCGGCAATCACGGCCTGGTCTATTTCAGCCAGATGCTGTCATTCCGCTGCGCCATCAAGGAGGTGCATTACGGCCTGAACGGTGCGGCGCTCGACAAGGAGATCAAGATGCCGCCTTGCGACAAGAAGGACCCTTACGCCATTCCCTACGACTACCAGCCCTATTTCAAGGTCGCCGACAGCGTGAAGTCGATGTCGGTGCAGGTCACCTACATGGACGGCACCCAGTCGCCGGTGCGGGAGTACAAGCGGCAATAGGCTCGTTTACCCTCCCCCTTGTGGGGAGGGTCGGCGAGCGATCGGAGCGAAGCGGAGATCGGTCGACGGGGTGGGGGTAGCGCCCTACGAGGACCCCCACCCCGATCCGCTTTGCGGATCGACCCTCCCCACAAGGGGGAGGGTGAAGCAACCTCTGATGCAAAATGCCGGCGGCCACGCTTGCACAACCGGGCCTGAGCGGCTTTTGCTGGCGCGGGCAGAATCAGCAGGTGCGCGCATGGACACGGTCACGATCAAGGCAAAAGGCATTTCGGTTGCGCTCGACCTCACGGTCGGCCATCTCGCCGACTTGGTGGTCGACATCGATGGCCGCCAGCTGAAGCCGCTGCACCGCGCGCCCTGGGTCGACACGGGCGAGACGCTGCCGCAAAACCTGCCCGAAGGCACCGTTCGCCTGTCCGGCGATTTCCTTTGCGCACCGTTCTCGCGCAGCGATGTCGAGGAGGCACCGCTGCACGGCTGGCCGGCCAACAGCGCCTGGGATGTCGTCGACAGCAGCGCGACATCCGATGGCTGGCGCGCCACCTTCCGGCTGCAGCACAGGGTGATGGGCGCCGCCGTCGACAAGATCCTCACCTTGCGCGACGACCACCCCTTCCTCTATCAGGAGCACGTCTTTTCCGGCGGCGCCGGCGCCATTTCCGTCGCCCATCATCCGATGACGGCGATGCAAGACGGCGGCAGGCTGGCTTTTTCGCCCAAGCGCTTTGCCGCAACGCTGGAGGAGCCGCTGGAACCCGATCCGGCCCGCGGCCGCTTTATGCTCGCCTATCCCGCGCGTTCCGCCGATCTGACGCGCTTTCCGACCGCCGATGGCGGCACGACGGACCTCGGCGACTATCGCAACGATCAGCTGCGCGAGGATTTCCTCACCTTGGTCGAGGCCGATCATGGCGGACCGGGCTGGGCGGCCCTGGCGCGCCGCGCGGAAGAAGATCTGGTGCTGGTGCTGAAGAACCCGGCCGAATTGCCGGTCACCATGCTGTGGTTCAGCAATGGCGGCCGCGACTACGCGCCGTGGAACGGCCGCCATCGTGGCGTGCTCGGCATCGAGGACGGCCGCGCCGCGGTCGGTCACGCCGCGTCGATCAGTGACAACTGGCTGAAGCGCGAAGGCGTGGCGACGGCCTTTGCGCTCGGCGGCGAAGTCTCCTTCCGCCATGTTATCGGCGCACTGCCGCAGGCGGGCGGCGAACCACCCCGCGACATCGCAACGTCGGATGGCCGCATGCGCCTGGCCGCAGCCGACAGCTCGACCCGCGATATCGCCTTCGACAGCGATTTCCTGCGCATCGGCCAGCCTGGCTGATTTTCCAGCGCCGGCGCGGCGCTAACGTCGGCAGATGTCGCCCAATAGGCCAAATCGCGGTTTGAAATTTCCGCAAACTGCCGACAAGATGCAAAAGAACAACCGGAAGCGCCCAATGTCCGAAATCGCCCATCTCGCGGCCACCATCTTCAAGCGTGCCGGCAAGGCGCCGCGCTTCATCGTCGCCATTGCCGGTCCTCCGGGCGCCGGCAAGTCGACGCTGTCGGCCAGCCTGCATGATCTTTTGCCGGAAGGCGCCGCGGAAGTCGTGCCGATGGATGGGTTCCACTATGACGACATCGTGCTCGACCGGCGTGGCCTTCGCTCCAGAAAAGGTGCGCCGGAAACCTTTGATTTCTACGGCTTCGAGACGCTGCTGAAGCGCATCCGCGCCAGCGAGCCCGACATCGCCATTCCGGTGTTCGACCGTAGCATGGAACTGTCGCGCGCCGCCGCGGGGATCGTCGCAGCCGAGACCAAATTCATCCTGGTCGAGGGCAATTACCTCTTGCTCGACGAAGAGCCATGGTCGCGCCTGGCGCCGCTGTTCGATTTTACGATCTATGTCGACGTGCCGCGCTCCGAACTCGAGCGCCGCCTGCTGGAGCGCTGGCATGGCCATGGCCGTTCCGACGCCGATGCCCGCGCCTGGATCGCCTCCAACGACATGCCCAACATCGACCGCGTGCTGGCCCGCCGGCGGCAAGCCGACTTGGTAATCGGCGATCACGCATAATTCTCAGGATTTCCGAACGGGAACCTTAAGACTTTCTGGTCGTTATCGCCCAAACCGGCAATCGTGCCGCCATGAGGGAACGTCCAATGGCAACCAAGGCAAGAAAACCCGTCAAGGGCAAGACAGCGCAACCCAAGGCAACCCAGGCAAAGGCAGGCGCAGGCCCGGCCATAGCGGCGCGCTCCAAGGATGCAAAGCCGGCTTTCGGCAAGGCGCCGCCCAAGAAAGTGGTGCCGGCCATGGCCAAGACTGCGGCAAAAACCACCGCGCCAAAAGCCGCCAAGCCCAGGAAGGCGGCATCCGGCGGATCGATGGCAGGCAATGCCATGCGCACGGTCAAGGCGACGGCCAATGTTGCCGCCGGCGCGGTTGTCGCCACGGCCAGAGGCGCCGCATCGCTCGCTGCTTCCGTGATCGGCAGGGGCGGCTCAAAAGCCAAAGCCAAGGCGAAATAGGCCGAGCCGCTTCTCGCGGCTCTGCCTCGCCTCGCATCAGGCTCTGGCCGGGATGTTGAGGCCCCTCTGCACCGCCGGGCGCGCCAGGCCGCGCTCCAGCCATGCCGCAACGATGGGGAAATCGTCGAAACCGACGAGTTCCCGTGCCTCATAGAAGCCGATCAGATTGCGCACCCAGCCGAGCATCGAGATGTCGGCGATGGTGTAGTCGTCATCCATGATCCAGGTGCGGCCCTTCAGCCTCGTCTCGAGCACGCCGATCAGCCGCCGCGATTCGTCGCGATAGCGCTCCAGCGGCCGCTTGTCGGCGATCTCACGCCCGGCGAATTTGTTGAAAAAGCCGACCTGGCCGAAGATCGGCCCGATCGAGGCCATCTGGAAGAACACCCACTGGATGGTCTCGTAGCGCCGCGTCGGGTCGGCGGGGATCAGCTTGCCGGTCTTGTCGGTGAGGTAGAGCAGGATGGCGCCGGATTCGAACAGGCCGATCGGCTTGCCGCCCGGACCGTTGGGGTCGATGATCGCCGGTATCTTGCCGTTCGGGTTCAGCGACAGGAACTCCGGCGTCCAGCTTTCATTCTTGCCGATCTGGACGAGGTGCGCCTCATAGGGAAGGTCGAGCTCCTCCAGCGCGATCGAGATTTTCACACCGTTGGGCGTTGTCGCGGAATACAGCTGGAGACGGTCGGGATGCTTGGGCGACCAGCGCTGGGTGATCGGAAAGGCGGACAGGTCGGTCATCGAGGGGCTCCGGCTCGGGGATTTTTTTACGCGGGCATCGCGCGGAGGGGCCGCCAAGAGTTAGGCGGGCACGCCACGGCGATCAATACGGGGAGGAAACTTTCGCGCTGCACACACAGTCTACGCGTCGGTCAGATCGCCCTGAACGCCACGACCGCATTGGTGCCGCCAAAGGCAAACCCGTTGCTGATCGCGGCGCGCACCTTGCGCTCGCGCGCGACGTTCGGCGTGATGTCGAGATCGCAATCGGGATCGGCTTGCCGAAAATTGGCCGTCGGTGGCACGAGGCCTTCGCGGATCGCCATCACGCACGCGATCATCTCCAGCGCGCCGGATGCGCCAAGGCAATGGGCGTGCATCGACTTGGTCGAGGAGATGGAAAGCTTGTAGGCCTGATCGCCGAACACGCGCTTGATCGCCGCCGTCTCGATCTGGTCGTTGGCCTTGGTGCCGGTGCCATGCGCATTGAGATAGTCGATGTCTTCGGGATTGAGTTCGGCATCGGCCAGGCAGGCGCGCATCGCCGCCGTCGGCCCATCGATGGTCGGGGCGACGATGTCGGACGCATCGGCCGACAGGCCGGCGCCGGCAATTTCGGCCAGGATGTTGGCGCCGCGCGCCATCGCGTGTTCGTAGGTTTCCAGCACTGCCATGGCCGCACCTTCGCCGAGCGACAGGCCTTGACGATCGGCCGAGAACGGCCGGCAGGTGTCGGGCGCCAGTACTCTCAGCGCTTCCCAACCTTTCAGGATGCCCCAGACCAGCGGTGCATCGGTGCCGCCGGCGACCATGACGTCGGCGCGGCCGAGCCTGATCTGGTCGACCGCCGAGGCAAAGGCATGGTTTGACGAAGAGCAGGCGGAGGTGACGCCGAACACCGGTCCGCGCAGGCCTAGCGCCATGCTGACATGGCCCGACGCCGCGCTCGGCATCACTTTTGGCACGGTGAAGATGCCGGCGCGGTTCTTGCCCTCGAGCAGGATGGCGCGATAGCTCTCTTCGATCGCTTCCCAGCCGCAGACGCCGACGCCGATCACGGCGCCCATGCGGTATGTGGTGGCCTCGTCCGAAGCCAGTCCGGCATGCTGCATCGCCTCGCGCGCGGCGATCGTCGCCAGCAGGCTGAAGCGGTCCATCGACACGGTCTGCTTGTGGCTGATGCCGTGATCGGGGAGCGTCTTGATCTCGCAGCCGACCCTGACCTTCAGGTCATGCAATTCGGAATTGGCGATCGGGCCGATGGCCGAGCGGCCGGCGCGCATTTCGCCCCAGATCGCGGGCGCGTTGGTGCCGAGCCCGCATATGCCGCCGATGCCGGTGATGACGACCCGCCTGCGCATTCAGCTCAGGCTTTTTTCGCGATCAGCGCGCGAACCGCCTCGACCATGTCGCCGACATTCCTAAGATTGCTCCAGGCATCGACCGTGTTCATCTCGATCTCGATGCCATAGTCTTCCTCGAGATCGAAGATGATCTCGGTCAATTCCAGCGAATGGATGCCAAGCGCGGTCAATTCGGTACTGGTGGTGATTTCTTCGCCGCCCGGCTCCGCGTGAGCCTTGATCTTGGCGATGATGTCCGTTGCCAGCTGGTCAGCCATTCGGTTTCTTCCCCAACTCTGTCGTTTCCCGACGCCGACTGATCAGCGCCCCTCTGTCCCCGGATTCGAATCCTCGTCGCCTTTTACCCAGCAAGGCGCTGCATGACCGTTCCAGGGTGGCTCCCTCTATAGAAACGGAAACGTTGTCAAGCAACAAGCTATATATCGACAAAGCCGCCGCAGTGCTTAACGTTGGGCCGTGGATACGATGGAACACACCTCGATTTCAGCACCGCCGGCCCAGCGCGCAGCCGGCCTGGCGCAGCTTGTTTGCAGCAAAAGTGGCGGCCGCACGCGTCTTCAGCGCCTCTATCAGGACGGCTCCGCCAAGATCCGCATGCCGGCCGTGGCAGTCGATCCGCTCGAAGCCGTGTTGATCAACACCGCCGGCGGGTTGACCGGCGGCGACCGCCTCGGCTGGGAGATCGATGTCGGTGCCAGCGCTTCCGCCTCGATCACGACGCAGGCCTGCGAGAAGGTCTATCGCGCTGCGTCCGACCGCGCCGAAGTGCGGGTCAGGCTGACGGTTGGCGAAAACGGCCGCATCGCCTGGCTGCCGCAGGAAACCATTGTCTTTGACCGATCGGCCTTTGTCCGCACGCTTAACGTCGAACTCGCCGACGGCGCCGAGGCGCTGCTGCTTGAGGCCACGGTCTTCGGTCGCCTCGCCATGGGCGAGAGTACAACCCAAGGCCAATTCCACGACCGCTGGCGCGTCCATCAGAATGGCGCGCTCGTCCATGCCGAGGATTTCCGCGTCGGCCCCGGCATTGCGACCGCCTTGAACCGTCCGGCGGTGGCCGGCGGCGCCATCGCGGTGGCGACGCTGCTGATGGTCTCGCCGCGGGCGGAAGCCTTGCTCGATCCGGCGCGTGACATCATCGGCGGCCAGGGCGACGCCAGCGCCTGGAGCGTTCAGAAATCTGGCAAGCTTCTTGCGAGGCTGTTTGCCGAGGACGGCTACCAGCTCCGCAAGCGGCTGGTTCCGCTCGTCGAGTTGCTCAATGGGCGGGCGGGTCTGCCCAAATTATGGTCACTGTGATTCTGCCAGGGAACGACGCATGAACCTGACGCCGAGGGAAAAGGACAAGCTGCTGATCGCCATGGCGGCGATCGTGGCCCGCAAGCGGCTGGAGCGCGGCGTCAAGCTCAACCACCCGGAAGCGATCGCGCTGATCACCGATTTCGTCGTCGAGGGTGCTCGCGACGGCCGCCCGGTGGCCGAACTGATGGAGGCCGGCGCCCATGTCGTCACCCGCGCGCAGGTGATGGAAGGCATCGCCGAGATGATCCACGACGTGCAGGTCGAGGCGACATTTCCCGACGGCACCAAGCTGGTCACCGTGCACGAACCCATCAGGTGAGGAGGCGAACATGCTGGAACTGCGTCCCAACTGCGAATGCTGTGACAAGGACCTGCCGCCCGAGGCGACGGACACGCTGATCTGCACCTTCGAATGCACCTTTTGCGTTGATTGCGCTGAGAATGTGCTGGGCGGCACCTGCCCGAATTGCGGCGGCAATTTTTCCATGCGCCCGATCCGGCCGGCCGCCATGCTGAAGAAATATCCGGCGTCGACCAAACGCGTTCTCAAGGCCGAAGGCTGCGGTCCCCGCAAGGCCGCTTGAACTGCAGACGATTCTGACAACGGAAGGCACGTCGATGATATCAGCTCCGATGAAACGCACCGCTCTCTCGGCGATCCTGCTGCTGGCTGCGGCAATGCCCGCTTATGCCCATGTCGGCGTCGGCACGACCTCGTCTTTCGCGGCTGGCTTCAGCCACCCGCTTTCCGGTCTCGACCATATGACGGTGATGATCGCGGTCGGCCTGTGGGCAGCGCTCAAGGGCGGCAAAGCCACATGGGCATGGCCGGCGGCCTTTGTCGGCGTCATGCTGGTCGGTGGCGCGCTTGGCATGCTGCAAGTGCCGCTGCCCTTCGTCGAGCCCGGCATACTGGCTTCCGTTGTGGCGCTTGGCCTGCTGGTGGCGCTCGCGATCGATCTTCCGGTCTCGGCCGGTGTCGCCATCCTCGGCCTGTTCGCGCTGTTCCACGGCCACGCCCATGGCACCGAAGTGCCTGAGAACGCTGGCGGGCTCGACTATATGGCCGGCTTTGCCGTCGCCACTGTGACTCTCCATGCCGTCGGCATCGCTGTCGGCCGCGGCCTCGGCGTCAGATTCCGTGGCCTTGCTCGCGCTGCCGGTGCCGCTTGCGCGGTGGTCGGCGTCGGCCTCGTCTTCGGCGTGTTGTGAGGTTCTGATGATCCCGGGCGAAATCATCACCGCAGGCGGCGATATCGAACTGAACAAGGGCCTGCCGACGGTGTCGCTGAAAGTTGCCAACAGCGGCGACCGGCCGATCCAGGTCGGCAGCCACTACCATTTCTTCGAGACCAATGAGGGTCTGAAGTTCGATCGCGACAAGGCGCGCGGCATGCGCCTCGACATCGCCGCCGGCACCGCCATGCGCTTCGAGCCGGGCCAGGAGCGCGACGTCACGCTGGTGCCGCTTGGCGGCAAGCGCGAAGTCTACGGGTTTCAGCAGAAGATCATGGGCAAGCTGTGAGTTCGACGGCGTCGAGTGTTGTCGGCCCTTTGATGCGGCGGACGGACCGGATGCCAGTCCGCCGCAACGTATCGTCAGCTCGCTTTCTTGGTGATCAAGGTCAACGCGCCATTGGGGTTCATGCTGGCGGCAATCACCTGCGCCGACGTAAGCCCCTTGGCTTCGAGCGCCGACTTGACCTGTGGCGTGGCGTCGATCGAGCCGCGCAGCTTCTGCAGGTCGCCGTCGCCGCGCTTGGCGATCACTTCGTTGACCTTCGCCTGTGTAGCCTCAGGCAGTTCCTTGATATCGACGACGCTGATGCTCTGAATCGCCGGCGCTGCCGGCGGAGTGCCGGGCGCCGTGGGGGCGGCCGAAGCCGGCGGTTGTTGCTGCGCGGGCTGTTGCTGGGCGCTGGCGGCGCTCGCCAGCATCAGGGTGGCGGTGGCTGTAATAAGTATCGTCTTGCGCATGGATTTTCCTTTCCATCGTTTGGCAAACGGTCGTTTTTGGGTGGCTCGCCCACCTCAACCGGCAAATGGGATCAGAAGGTGTCGCCCAGCGGGTCATTGCATGACCATAGGATGGCGACCATGTGGAGTTCGGCTGCGGCCAGACCGTATTTCAGGAGCAAGTGCTGATGGCTAGAATTACCCGCGCCGCCTATGCGCAGATGTATGGCCCGACCGTCGGTGACAGAGTGCGGCTTGCCGACACCGAATTGTTCATAGAGGTCGAGAAGGACCTCACCATCCATGGCGAGGAGGTCAAATTCGGCGGCGGCAAGGTCATCCGCGATGGCATGGGCCAGAGTCAGGTGTCGCGCGCCGGCGGCGCCGTCGACACCGTCATCACCAATGCGCTGGTCGTCGATGCCAGCGCCGGCATCTTCAAGGCCGATATCGGCCTTAAGGACGGCCGCATCGCGGCAATAGGCAAGGCCGGCAACCCGGATACGCAAAACGGCGTCACCATCATCATCGGCCCCGGTACGGAAATCATCGCCGGTGAGGGCAAGATCCTCACATCAGGCGGCTTCGACGCGCACATCCATTTCATCTGCCCGCAGCAGATCGAGGAAGCGCTGATGTCAGGCATCACCACCATGCTCGGCGGCGGCACCGGCCCGGCGCATGGCACGCTGGCGACGACCTGCACGCCGGGGCCGTGGCACATGGCCCGCATGATCCAGTCTTTTGACGCCTTCCCGATGAACATCGGCCTGTCGGGCAAGGGCAACGCGTCCTTGCCAGCAGCACTTGAGGAAATGATGCTCGGCGGCGCCTGTTCGCTGAAGCTGCACGAGGACTGGGGCACGACGCCGGCGGCCATCGACTGCTGCCTGTCAGTCGCCGACGATTACGACGTGCAGGTGATGATCCACACCGACACGCTGAACGAGTCCGGCTTTGTCGAAAACACCGTCGCCGCCATCAAGGGCCGCACCATCCACGCCTTCCACACCGAAGGCGCCGGCGGCGGCCACGCGCCAGACATCATCAAGGTCTGCGGCCTGCCCAACGTCATCCCGTCCTCGACCAACCCGACAAGGCCCTACACCGTCAACACGCTGGCCGAGCATCTCGACATGCTGATGGTCTGCCATCATCTGTCGCCGTCGATCCCCGAGGACATCGCCTTTGCCGAAAGCCGCATCCGCAAGGAAACCATCGCCGCCGAAGACATTTTGCACGACATCGGTGCTTTCTCTATCATCTCCTCGGACTCGCAAGCCATGGGCCGCGTCGGCGAGGTCGCGATCCGCACTTGGCAGACCGCCGACAAGATGAAGCGCCAACGCGGCTCGCTGCCGCAGGAGACCGGCAACAACGACAATTTCCGCGTCCGCCGCTACATCGCCAAATACACCATCAACCCGGCCATTGCGCACGGCCTGTCGAAGGACATCGGCTCGATCGCGGTGGGAAAACGCGCCGATCTGGTGCTATGGAACCCGGCCTTCTTCGGCGTCAAGCCGGACATGGTGCTGCTCGGCGGCATGATTGCCGCAGCACCCATGGGCGACCCCAACGCCTCGATCCCGACGCCGCAGCCGATGCACTACCGGCCGATGTTCGGCGCCTATGGCAAGGCGCGCACCAATTCGTCGGTGACTTTTGTTTCGAAGGCGGCGCTCGAATCAGGCCTGCATGGCAGGCTTGGTGTCGACAAGCAGTTCGTCGCCGTCGAAAACACCCGTGGCGGCATCGGCAAGCATTCGATGGTGCTCAACGATGCCACGCCGCATGTCGAGGTTGACCCCGAAACCTACGAAGTGCGGGCAGACGGCGAACTCTTGACCTGCGAGCCGGCGACGGTGCTGCCGATGGCGCAGCGGTATTTTCTGTTCTGACGCGAGGCTGGCGATCGCTACGAGCGATACAAAATCCGTTGCGGCTGGTGGCTGGCGGCCGCAATATGCGGCCTACCAAGAGCCGCATTGTGATCAGGCATGGCCACCGAAATAGCTTCCGCCCACGACATCTTCCCGCACATCCGCATCGTCATGGGCATGGTAATCGGCCTCGGCGTCACGCGCCTTTTGTCGGGGCTGGCCCGCATCGTCCAGCATCCCGGCCAGTACAAGCTCTATCCCGTGCATCTCGCCTGGGTCGCCTCGGTGCTGTTGATGCTGGTGCATTTCTGGTGGTGGGAGTTCGGCCTCTACGCTATCGAAAACTGGACCTTCGGCAAATATTTGTTCCTCATTTTTTACGCCATCACGCTGTTTTTGCTGTGCGCGCTGCTGTTTCCGGATTCGATGCTGGACTACACCAGCTACGAGGATTTCTTCTATTCGCGCCGCGCCTGGTTTTTTGGCCTGTTGGGCGCAACCTATCTGCTCGACGTGGTCGACACGCTGCTCAAGGGGCCGGAGCATTTCGCCCATTTCGGCAACGAGTACCTGATCCGCACGCCGGTCTTTTTCGCGCTTTGCATCGTCGCCATCCTGGTGCGCGATCGCCGCTTTCACATCGTCTTCATCGCCGGCACGCTGATCTATCAGGTATCGTTCATCCTGCGGCTCTTCGACACGATCGTATGACCGCAGCGGATGGACTAGGCTCCCAGGGAAAGGAAGAGGTTTCAACCATGTACCAGGCCGTTGGATCGCGCGGATCCCGGGTCAGCCGTGTTCTCTGGATGCTCGAGGAACTCGGGCAGCCCTATGAATTCGTCGAGGTCAAACTTCGCTCGCCGGAAGCCTATGCACTCAACCCGTCCGGCAAGGTGCCGATCCTGATCGACGGCGAGTTGAAGGTGACGGATTCGGCGGCGATCTGCGTCTATCTCGCCGACAAGCATGCGGAGAAAGGCATGGGTGCCAATCCCGGTGTCGCCGGCCGCGCCGAGATGGATTCCTGGATGCATTTTGCCCAATCGGAGTTCGAAGCGCCGCTGTGGAACAAAGTGCGCCACCGCTTCCTGCTGCCGAAGGAAATACGGGTCGATGTCGGCCCCGCCGCTGCGCATGATTTCGCCACGGAGGTCAAGGCGCTCGACCGCCGGCTTGGCGACAAGCCCTTCGCGCTGGGTGACCGCTTTTCCGCCGTCGACGTGCTGCTTGGCGATATGGGCAGCTGGGCCCGCGCTGGAAGATTCCCGATCGAATCCGACCGCGTCAGCGCCTATTTCGACCGCCTGCTGGCGCGTCCCGCCCGGGTCCGCGCGCAGGCCAATGGTGGAGCCATGAGATGAAACTCAACATAAACACCGACTTCACCAAATTCCCGCGCGCCGTCTCGGTGCTATCGGCCGGCAATGCTGGAAGCACCACACCATACGGTCGCGCCGTGCTTGCCCATGACGAGCGGCATCTGCGCCGCCGCGCCATTGAGCTTGCCGACGGCAGCAAGGTGCTGGTCGACCTGCCTGAGGCGGTGGCCCTGAACGACGGCGACCGGCTGGTGCTGGAGGACGGCCGTCATGTCGAGATCGTCGCGGCAGAGGAGCCACTCTACGACATCCGCGCCCGTGACGCCGTGCATCTGTCCGAGCTCGCCTGGCATATTGGCAACCGCCATCTCGCCGCCAGCATCGAAGCGGGGCGCATCCTCATCCTGCGCGACCATGTCATCAAGGCGATGCTGGAGGGGCTGGGCGCCACGGTCGAGGGCGTCTCCGAACCGTTCAAGCCGGTGCGCGGCGCTTATTCTGCCCAAGGTGGGCATGGCCATGATCACGGCGATTCGCACGCCGAGGCGCACGCGCACAGCCACGCCGAGGCGCATTCCCACGCGCACGGCGATTCGCATTCCCATTCTCACAGCCATTCGCACGCCGGCCATCACCACGACCATGATTGACCAGCCTTCCAACATCGCGCTGTTGCGCCTGATGGCGTGGCTGTCGCCTTCCTTTCCGGTCGGCGGCTTTTCCTACAGTCACGGCCTCGAGCGCGCCGTGCATGATGGGCTGGTCGCCGACGCCAACAGCCTCACCGCTTGGCTGGAGACGCTGGTCGAGATGGGCTCGGGTTGGAACGACGCGGTGCTGTTTGCCGAAAGCTGGCGGCGCGCCCGCGAGGGCGGCGACCTCGACGGGATTGCCGGGCTCGCCGAGGCGCTGGCCGGATCGCGCGAGCGCCACGCGGAGACCATGCTGCAAGGCACGGCCTTTCTGAAGGCAGCGTCTGCCTGGCCGTGTCAGGTGCTGCAGCGCCTGCCCGAGGAATGCGCCTATTGCGTCGCCGTCGGCGCCGTTGCCGGCGACAACGCCATTGCCTTGCAGGACGCGCTGTCGGCGTTCCTGCAGAGCTTCTTCTCCAACCTCGTCCAAGCTGCGATCAGGCTCGGTGTCGTCGGCCAGACCGGCGCCACCGCGCTGCTCGCCGGCTTCGAGCCGCTGGCATTGGCGACGGCCGATCGCGCGGCGCGCTCGACGCTTGACGATCTCGGCGGCTGCGCCTTCATGTCGGACATCATGGCGATGAAGCACGAAACCCAATACTCCAGGCTGTTCCGCTCATGATCGTCCTCGCCTTTACCCTGTCCTTCGTCCTGCTGCTGATCACCGCGCTGCATGTCTATTGGGGCATTGGCGGCATCTGGCCGGGCACGGACGCTGCCTCCTGCGCCCGTGCAGTGATCGGCTTTCGCGGCGTCGACGAGATGCCGACGCCTTTCGCCTCGTTCGCCGTCTCCGCCTGTCTGGGCCTCGCCAGTTTGTGGCCGCTGGCGCTGGAAGGCGTGTTTGCCTCGCCCTTTCCCAAGGCCGGGCTCGCCGCCACGTCGCTGCTCATCGCCCTGGTTTTCCTTGGGCGCGGCATTGCCGGCTTCACGTCCTGGTGGCGCCGGCTGGCGCCTGAACAGCCTTTCGCGCGGCTCGACCTGCGCTATTATTCGCCGCTGTGCCTGTTGATCGGGTTCGGCTTTGCCATTCTTGCCATCACGGAGTTCCCCACATGACACAAGTCAACGGCCCTCTGCGCGTCGGCATTGGCGGCCCTGTCGGTTCCGGCAAGACGACACTGACCGAGAAGCTCTGCAAGGCGCTGCGCGATGAGTTTTCCATCGCCGTTGTCACCAACGACATCTACACCAAGGAAGACGCCATGATGCTGGCCAGGCTGCAGGCGCTGCCCGAGGACCGCATCATGGGTGTCGAGACCGGCGGCTGCCCGCACACCGCCATCCGCGAGGACGCTTCGATCAACCTGCAGGCGATCGCCGAGATGAACCGGAAATTTCCGGATCTCGACATCGTCTTCATCGAATCCGGCGGTGACAACCTTGCCGCCACCTTCTCCCCTGATCTAGCCGACCTGACGCTCTATGTCATCTCGGTCTGCCAGGGCGAGGAAATCCCCAGGAAGGGCGGGCCTGCCATCACCCGCTCCGACTTCCTCGTTATCAACAAGAGCGATCTGGCGCCCTATGTGAACGTCAATCTCGATGTCATGGAGAGCGACGCCACCCGCATGCGCGGCAAAAGGCCTTTTGGCTTCACCGACCTGTCACGCGGCAAGGGGCTGCAGGAAGTGATCGACTTCATCGTCGAGCAGGGTGGGCTAAGGGCCGCCCGATCGGCCGCCTGATACCTCTTAGCGGCGCGGAAGCATTGCCAGCCTGCACCAACCGAAACCGGTTGCGCGCCTGTCCGCCGCGCGGCATCCTAGGTTCTTTCACGGAGTTTTTTCGATGAGCATCGCCCGGCTGCAGAAGGAACCGCTGACCAACCTGCCCTTCTACGAGGAGCGCGTCGATCTCGCTGCCGCCTTCCGCTGGACGGCGCGGCTCAACATGCACGAGGCGGTGGCCAATCATTTCTCGCTGGCCGTCAACGATGACGGCACCAAATTCCTGATGAACCCCAATCAGGTGCATTTCTCGCGCATCAAGGCGAGCGATCTGCTTTTGATCGACGCCAACGATCCCGACACGCTCTCCGGCCCCAATGCGCCCGATCCGACGGCCTGGGGCCTGCATGGCGCCATCCATCGCAATGTGCGTCATGCGCGCTGCGTCATGCATGTGCATTCGGTTCACGCCACCGTGCTCGCCTCGCTCGCCGATTCGACGCTACCGCCGATCGACCAGAACTCGGCGATCTTCTTCAACCGTCACGTCGTCGACGGCCACTATGGCGGGCTGGCCTTCGAGGAAGAGGGCGAGCGCTGCTCGCAGCTGCTCGTCGATCCGAAGGTCAAGGTGATGGTCATGGGCAATCATGGCGTGTTGGTCATCGGCGACAGCGTCGCCGACACCTTCAACCGCATGTTCTATTTCGAACGCGCCGCCGAAACCTACATCAAGGCGCTGTGGACCGGCCGTCCGCTGCGCGTGCTCTCCGACGCGATCGCCGAGAAGGCAGCGCTTGAGCAGGAAGATTATCCCGATCAGGCCGAACGGCATCTCTCCGAGCTGAAGGCGATCCTCGATGAGCAGGAGCCGGTCTACCGGAACTGATCTTTCTAAAGCCCGAATTCCCTACGCAATTCGGCGGCGCTGTTGACGACGATAGCCCCGGGCGGCCCCGCCATCGGCGCCTCCGGCCAGAAGATCGTCTTCATTCCCGCCGCCAGCCCGGCCATGGCGCCGGTGCGGCTGTCATCAACGGCCACCGATTCGGCAGGGTCGACGCCGGCCAGCCAGGCGGCGCGCAGGAAAGGCTCGGGATGCGGCTTGCCTTCATGCACGTCGTTGCGGCTGATGGTCTTCATGCCGGGATAGATGAGGCCGACCGCGCGCAGATTGGCATCGACGATCAGCCGGTCGGAGTTCGACACCACCGCTTGCGCCACGCCTAGCGCCCGCAATTCGTTGAACACCTCGATCGCGCCGGGGCGCGGCTTCAGCGTTTCGGCCATCGGCAGATAGTGGTCGTATTTGCGCACGATCCAGTCGTCGAACGGCAGGTCGAGGCCAAAGTCGTCGCGCAGCATCTCGTAGACCGGCCATGCGGCAACACCCAGCACCCGCTCATGCAAATTGGCCGGTGGCGCGATGCCGACGCTGTGCAACGCCGCCACCAGCGCCGCCTCGTGCAGCGGCTCGCTGTCGACCAGCGTGCCGTCCATGTCCCAGAAAACCGCTTTCGGCGTCATGCTAGAATCCCTTTTTCGATCCCCTTAAAGCGTTTGTGGCAGGAGATAAACCTTTGAGCCTGTCATCGGCGATGCCGATTGGGCGGTTGTCGCATCGCCGACGTTCCAAGACCGCAAGCAATTGCCCTTGTGATAGACAATTGCGCGCGAGCGCATTCCCTGCAAGACTATAGCGTTCCGCCTTGATGCTTGGCGGGCATGGGAGGCAGGACGGTGAATTCCCGGCAGGATGGCGGCAGCAACAGGCTGGACGACGCGGCGCGTGCCGGCTGGCTTTACTATGTTGCCGGCAACACGCAGGACCAGATTGCGTCCACGCTCGGCATTTCCAGGCAGACGGCGCAGCGGCTCGTCTCGCTGGCGGTGTCCGAGGGGCTGATCAAGGTCCGCGTCGATCACCCGATCGCCAACTGCCTCGACCTCGCGGCACGGCTGAAATCGCGTTTCGCGCTGGATCTGGTCGAAGTGGTGCCGAGCGATCCGGCGTCGTCCTCCACCGTCATCGGCATCGCCGAGGCGGCGGCCGCCGAGATCGAACGGCGGCTAAGGTCGCCGACCCCGATCGTCATGGCTATCGGCACCGGCCGTACGCTGAAGGCGGCGATTGAGCAGCTGCCGCCGATGGAATGTCCGCAGCACAAGGTGGTGTCGCTGACCGGCAACATCTCGCCCGACGGTTCGGCCGCTTTCTACAACGTCATCTTCACCATGGCCGACAGGGTCAAGGCGCGCTCCTTCCCGATGCCGCTGCCGGTCATCGCCTCCTCTCCGGAAGAGCGCGAAATGCTGCTCAACCAGCCGATGATCCAGCCGACGCTGGCGCTGGCGGCAGAGGCCGACGTCACCTTTGTCGGTATCGGCGACCTCGGCCCCAAGGCACCGCTCTACGAGGACGGCTTCATTTCGGAAGCTGAATTGAAGGCGCTGCAAAAGGCAGGCGGCGTCGCCGAAATCGTCGGCTGGGTGTTCGACCGCGACGGCCGCATGATCGACGGCATCACCAACGACCGTGTGTCGTCGGCGTCGCTGCCGTCGCGCGAAAAGTCGCTGGTCATCGCGCTCGCCATGGGTGAGCGCAAGCTGCCTGGCATCCTTGCGGCGGTGAACCGGCGGCTGGTCAACGGCCTGATCACCGATGAGCGGACCGCCGCCGCGCTGCTCGCCGCCGGGTGATTTCTCGATAAGTTGAACAAGGCTATTGGCGCCGCCCGCAAGGATCGTTGCCGTCCAGAAAACCCATGTCGCGCTGCAGATGCGGCGGCAGTTCCCTGATGTCTAGATGGGCCTGTCTGCGGGCCATTTTCCGGGCAAATCCAAGCGCCAGCCGTGAAAACCAGCTGTGGCCTGGAGTTAAGATCAGTTTTCCCTGTACCGTGGTCATGATCGTCAGCCTCCGCTATGTCTGGACGAGATTGATCGTCGACCCCAGATATCGGCGGGATCGGCCCTCGCTTCCAATCAAACGTCGATCACGGCCCATAAGGAGGGCTTATGCCGAATCTTGAGGCACGACAGATTTCCCAGCTCCCGCCGCTGCAGGCTGTCAGGGTGTTCGAAGCGGTGGCGCGGCATCTTTCCTTCACCAAGGCCGCAGATGAGCTCGGCATGACGCAGGCGGCGGCGAGCTATCAGATCAAGCTTCTGGAAGAGCGCGTCGGCGGGCCGCTGTTCCTGCGCCGGCCAAAGCAGATCGTGCTGACCGAGGCCGGCCAACGCCTGGCGCCGGCGGTCAGCGAGGCGTTCGCGCTGCTGAGCGGAGCCTACTCCGCCGCGCGCACCGGGGCAGACGGCCTGCTCTGCGTCTCGACGCTGCTGACCTTTGCCTCGAACTGGCTGGCGCAGCATCTTGGCTCGTTCCAGCTCGCGCATCCGGCGCTGGCCGTTCGCCTCGACACGTCGAACCGCATCGTCGATTTCGCCCGCGAGGACATCGACATCGCCATCCGCTCGGGCGGCGGCAACTGGCCGGGCATGGAGGTGCACAAGCTTCTTGATGCCGACTTCACGCCGATGCTCAGCCCTAAACTGGCTGCCAGCATCGGCGGCGTCAACGAGCCGGCCGATCTGTTGCGCCTGCCCATTCTCGATCCCGGCGATATCTGGTGGAGGGACTGGTTCGCGGCTGCCGGTGTACAATCCCACGATCTTGCCACGCGCCCCGGCTCGAGCATGGGTGCGCAAGCCTACGAGGCCAATGCGGCCATCGCCGGCCAGGGCGTGGCCATCCTGACCAGGGCGCTGTTCAAGACCGAACTTGCCGATGGCCGCCTCATCCAGCCCTTTGACCTCGTCGGCGATGACGGTCACGCCTACTGGCTGGTCTATCCCGAAGCGCGCCGCAACGTGCCGAAGATCCGCGCCTTTCGCGATTGGGTGCTGGCCGAGATCGCTTGCCCGTAGGCGAAGCGGAAGATGCCTGTCGCCATGCGCGAGGCTTCTACGACCCCGTCCTTCAGCATGGTTAACCAATAGTAAGCGCTCAGTTAACCATCACCCTGAAAAACACTGTCGACATCATCTGTTTGACCAGCCCCGCACTTGTTGCGACTCAATCAAGTTGGATCAATCGGCGCAGTAAAATGCCGTTGATCAGTGAGATTGTCAGGGCCGATGAAAGCTTATCGTGTCGAAGAAATGGAAGACTGCGCTGTGCGCACGACACATATGATCGAAGCATTTACCCCGTTTCAAGCTGCTGCTCTGGCAATCCGTCGGGAAGTTACACTGCGAAAAGATGAATCCGACTGGATCAGGGTGACGGAAATCTTGACTCGAGCCAGGCAAAGCCGCGATGGCGACGTTTTCCAGTATTGCGTCGGACGATATCCGGCTCACGGTTGAAAACCCTCGCCCAGACACGCTGCTGGCGATAGGCCGCGATAGCCGGTCGACATAGGCCCGCCATCCTTCGCCAGTTCACAGAAGGGCGATCGGCCGAACCTCTGTCGATTCGATTTACGGCCGCCGGTTTCGAACCCGTTCTCAAAACACCGCAATTCGCCACGCGTTGCATGCCGCGCGACATCCCGCGTGCTGCGCTGCAGCATCGAATCCGGCTTGACATAATTAACAGCAGGTGAGTAATTGCTCATCACCAAGGCAAATGCTCATCTTGGTTTATGGGAGGAATTTGATGAAACTTCGCACGCTCACACTGGGCTTGTTGTCGGCCAGCGCCCTTGCGTTCGCCGCGCATGCCGAATCCATCACCATCGCCACCGTCAACAATGGCGATATGGTCCGCATGCAGAAGCTGACGGACGACTTCACCAAGGCGAACCCGGACATCACGCTCAACTGGGTCACGCTCGAAGAGAACGTGCTGCGCGAACGCGTCACCACCGACATCGCCACCAAGGGTGGCCAGTATGACGTGATGACCATCGGCACCTACGAGGTTCCGATCTGGGCCAAGCAGAGCTGGCTGCTGCCGCTCGACAAGCTCGGCGACGACTATGACGCCAAGGACATCATCCCGGCTATCGCCGGTGGTCTTTCGGTCGACGGCAAGCTCTATGCAGCACCGTTCTACGGCGAAAGCTCGTTCGTCATGTACCGCAAGGACCTGATGGAGAAGGCAGGGCTGACCATGCCCGACGCGCCGACCTGGGACTTCATCAAGCAGGCCGCCGACAAGATGACCGACCGCGCCAATGGCGTGAACGGCGTCTGCCTGCGCGGCAAGGCCGGCTGGGGCGAGAACATGGCCTTCCTAACCGCCATGTCGAACTCCTTCGGCGCCCGCTGGTTCGATGAGAACTGGAAGCCGCAGTTCGATCAGCCCGAGTGGAAGAGCACGCTGCAGTTCTATGTCGACCTGATGAAGGCCGACGGCCCCGAGGGCGCATCATCCAACGGCTTCAACGAAAACCTGGCGCTGTTCCAGCAGGGCAAGTGCGGCATGTGGATCGATGCCACGGTCGCGGCGTCTTTCGTCTCTGACCCGAAGGCCTCCACCGTCGCCGACAAGGTCGGTTACGCGCTCGCTCCCGACAATGGTCTCGGTAAGCGCGGCAACTGGCTGTGGGCCTGGTCGCTGGCCATCCCCGCCGGCACGCAGAAGGCTGATGCGGCACAGAAGTTCGTCTCCTGGGCAACCAGCAAGCACTATGCCGAACTCGTCGCTTCGAAGGAAGGCTGGGCCAATGTTCCTCCGGGCACGCGCTCCTCGCTCTACGCCAACGCCGAGTACCAGAAGGCGGCGCCTTTCGCCAAGATGACGCTGGACTCGATCAACGCGGCCGATCCGACGCATCCGACCGTCAAGCCGGTGCCTTATGTCGGCGTCCAGTTCGTCGCGATCCCTGAGTTCCAGGGTCTCGGCACCACCGTCGGCCAGCTCTTCTCCGCGGCACTTGCCGGCCAGTCGAGCGTCGACGATGCCCTGAAGCAGGCTCAGGACGCTGCCACGGCAACGATGACCGAGGGCGGTTATATCAAGTAGGCTCCTCCCGGTGCCGAATGCCGGTCGTCGATCATGACCGGCAACGGCCGCCCGAATCCCAGTTCGGGCGGCCGCCTTCACAATCCCAGGAATTGTGGCACAACTCTGAAAATCTGACTGACCTTTGGAGGGTGACCGTCATGGCTACTCAGCAGACCCGTTCGCTTGCCCGCTTCATGATGGCGCCATCCGTGGTGCTGCTGTTCGTCTGGATGATTGTGCCGCTGGTCATCACCTTGTGGTTCTCCTTCCAGCAGTACAATCCGCTCAACCCGATCCGCGATGGGTTCGTCGGCTTCTCGAACTACGCGCTGTTCTATTCCAACCCGGCCTTCCTGCAGTCGATCCTCAACACACTTGTCCTCGTCGGTAGCGTGCTTCTGATCACGGTGATCGGCGGCATCCTGCTGGCGTTGCTGATCGATCAGCCGATGTGGGGACAAGGCATCGTGCGCATCCTCGTCATCTCGCCGTTCTTCGTCATGCCGCCGGTGGCGGCACTGGTCTGGAAGAACATGATCATGCATCCGCAATACGGCGTCTTTGCCGACATAGCGCGCTTCTTTGGTGGGCAGCCGATCGACTGGTTCGGGCAGCATCCGATGCTGGCCATCATCATCATCGTCGCCTGGCAGTGGCTGCCATTTGCGACGCTGATCCTGTTGACCGCCCTGCAGTCGCTTGACGGCGAACAGAAGGAAGCCGCCGAGATGGACGGCGCCGGCTTCGTCAGCCGCTTCATCTATTTGACGCTGCCGCACATGTCGCGCGCCATCACCGTCGTCATCCTGATCCAGACGATCTTCCTCCTGTCGGTCTATGCCGAGATCCTGGTCACCACCAATGGCGGCCCGGGCTATGCCTCCACCAACCTGCCCTTCCTCGTCTACCAGAAGGCCTTGCTGGAGTTCAAAATCGGCCAGGCATCCGCCGGCGGTGTCATCGCCGTCATTCTCGCCAACATCGTCGCCTTCTTCGCCATGCGCGCGGTCGGCAAGAACCTGGACAAGTAAGGGAGGATACGATGGCACGTGCAGTCACCACCCAACACAAGGTCGTTGCGACCGCGGCAGCCTGGATCGTCGCGCTGCTGATCTTCTTCCCGATCCTTTATACGATCATCACCTCGTTCAAGTCGGAGCAGGAGGCCATCCAGGGCTTTGCCCTGATTCCGTCGGGGACATTCGAGAGCTATACCGAAGTCCAGGCGCAGAGCGGCTACTTCAAGTTCTTCTTCAACTCGGTGCTGCTCTCGGTCGGCTCGACCATTCTGGCGCTGATCGTTGCGGTTCCGGCGGCGTGGTCGATGGCCTTCTCGCCGGGCAAGTGGACCAAGGACATCCTGATGTGGATGCTCTCGACCAAGATGATGCCGGCCGTTGCCGTGCTGTTCCCAATCTATCTGATCTTCCGCRATACCGGACTGCTCGACAGCCGCATCGGCCTGATGGTCATGCTGATGCTGATCAACCTGCCGATCGTGATCTGGATGCTCTACACCTACTTCCGCGAAATCCCGGGTGAAATCCTCGAAGCGGCGCGCATGGACGGCGCCACGTTGTGGGGCGAGATCATCTACGTGCTGACTCCCATGGCGGTGCCAGGCATCGCTTCGACCATGCTGCTCAACATCATCCTGGCATGGAACGAAGCATTCTGGACCATCCGCCTGACCACCACCGAGGCGGCACCGCTGACGGCCTTCATCAGTTCGTTCTCAAGCCCGCAGGGCCTGTTCTGGGCCAAGCTTTCGGCAGCCTCGACGCTGGCGATCGCGCCGATCCTGATCATGGGCTGGTTCAGCCAGAAGCAGCTTGTGCGCGGCCTGACATTTGGTGCTGTGAAGTAGCGTACCTTGCCTGAAGCAATCCACGAAAAATAACCCTTCGGGGGAGGAAACCATGGGAAACATCACGCTCAAGAACGTCTCCAAGCACTTCGGATCGACGATCATCATTCCGGGCCTCGACCTGGTCATCGAGAATGGCGAGTTCGTCGTCTTCGTCGGTCCGTCGGGCTGCGGCAAGTCCACGCTGCTGCGCCTCATCGCCGGCCTCGAGGACACCAGCGGCGGTACCATCAACATCGATGGCCGCGACGTCACCGGCGAGGCGCCGGCCAAGCGCAAGCTGGCCATGGTGTTCCAGTCCTATGCGCTTTACCCGCATATGACGGTGGCCAAGAACATCGGCTTCCCCTTGAAGATGGCCGGCGAGGATGTGGCGACGATCGACAAGAAGGTGAAGGACGCCGCGCGCGTCCTCAACCTCACCAACTATCTCGAACGCCGCCCCGGCCAGCTCTCCGGCGGTCAGCGCCAGCGCGTCGCCATCGGGCGCGCCATCGTGCGCCAGCCCTCGGCCTTCCTGTTCGACGAGCCGTTGTCCAACCTTGACGCGGCACTGCGCGGCACCATGCGCCTCGAGATCAGCGAGCTGCACCACCAGCTCAAGACGACGATGATCTACGTCACCCACGACCAGATCGAGGCCATGACCATGGCCGACAAGATCGTCGTGCTGAACGCCGGCAACATCGAGCAGGTCGGTTCGCCGATGGAACTCTACAAGTCGCCGAAGAACCTGTTCGTCGCCGGCTTCATCGGCTCACCGAAGATGAACCTGATCGAGGGCACGCCGGCCGCCAATTACGGCGCCAAGACCATCGGCATCCGGCCCGAGCACATGAACATCTCGACGACGGCGGGCGAATGGAAAGCCGTCGTCGGCGTCGCCGAACATCTCGGCTCCGATACCTTCCTGCATGTGCAAGCCGATGGCGTTGGTCCGCTGACGGTGCGTGCCGACGGCGAAATGGCCGTCCGTCACGGCGATACCATCTATCTGTCGCCCGACAAGGCCAGGATGCATCGCTTCGGCGCCGACGGAAAGGCGATGGCGCAGTGAGGCTGAAAGGCAAATCGGCGCTGGTCACCGGATCGGCACGTGGCATCGGCAGAGCTTTCGCCGAAGCCTATGTGCGTGAAGGTGCGACCGTCGCCATTGCCGATATCAACCTGGCGGCTGCCGAAAAGACAGCCGCCGAGATTGGCGCCAAGGCCTATGCAGTCAGGCTCGATGTCAGCGACCTCGCCTCGATCGAGGCGGCGGTGAAGGCGGCGGAGACAAAGACCGGCGGCCTCGACATACTGATCAACAACGCTGCGCTGTTCGATCTGGCGCCGATCGTCGAGATATCAAAGGCGAGCTACGACAAACTGTTTTCGGTCAACGTCGCCGGCACTTTGTTCATGCTGCAGGCCGCGGCACGTTCGATGATCGCACGGGGCAAGGGCGGCAAGATCATCAACATCGCGAGCCAGGCCGGACGGCGCGGCGAGCCGCTGGTCGCCGTCTACTGCGCCACCAAGGCCGCCGTGATTTCGCTTACCCAGTCAGCCGGGCTCGACCTGATCAAGCACCGCATCAACGTGAATGGCATCGCGCCCGGCGTCGTCGACAGCGATATGTGGGATGAGGTCGATGCGCTGTTCGCCAAGTACGAGAACCGGCCAAAGGGCGAGAAGAAGCGGCTGGTCGGCGAGGGCGTGCCTTACGGCCGCATGGGTAAGCCGGAGGATCTGACCGGCATGGCGGTGTTCCTGGCCAGCGATGACGCTGAATACATCGTCGCCCAGACCTACAATGTCGATGGCGGCCAGTGGATGAGTTGAGGGGCGAAGGCACTCCTCTCCCCGTCCCTCCACGGGGAGAAGAGGCCGGGATCACCCAGGCCGCAGCCCGGCCGAAGGGTAAAAGCAGATGACCATGAAACTCTCGTCTTCCGTCCTCGCCAAGCTCCCCTCGAAGGTCGCCGGCCCGAAATACGATCGCTCGACGCTCAAGGCCGGCATCGTGCATTTCGGCGTCGGCAATTTCCATCGCTCGCACCAGGCCGTCTATCTCGACGATCTGTTCAATTCCGGCGTCGGTCACGATTGGGCGCTGATCGGCGCCGGCGTGTTCGAGGGCGAGAAGATCGGCCGCGGCAAGCTTGCCGAGCAGGACTGGCTGACCACCGTGGTCGAGCAGGACAGTGGCCATATGAGCGCCCGCGTCACCGGCGTCATGATCGACTTCCTGATGCCCGGCGATGCCGCCGCGATCATCGATCAGCTTGCCGATCCGGCGATCAAGATCGTTTCGCTCACCATCACCGAGGGCGGTTATTTCATCGACCCGGCGTCGGGCGTGTTCAACCCGACCCATCCCGACATTGTCGCCGATGCGCAACCGGGTGCTGTACCGAAGACGGTGTTCGGCCTCATCCTTGCCGGACTGATCCGTCGCCGCGATGACGGCATCGTGCCGTTCACTGTCATGTCCTGCGACAACATCCCCCACAATGGTCATGTCACCTCGGACGGGGTTATCGGACTGGCGCGGCTGATCGACGAGGACCTGGCAAACTGGGTGAGCACGAAAGTCGCCTTTCCCAACGGCATGGTCGACCGCATCACGCCCGCGACCAGCGACCGCGAACGCGGTATCCTCTCCAGCGAATTCGGCCTCGACGACAACTGGCCGGTGTTCTGTGAGCCGTTCAAGCAGTGGGTGCTGGAGGATCGCTTCACCGCCGGCCGGCCGCCACTGGAAAAGGTCGGCGTGCAGTTCGTCAAGGAAGTCGCGCCTTACGAGCTGATGAAGATCCGCATCCTCAATGGCGGTCACGCCACCATCGCCTACCCAGCCGGCTTGATGGACATTCATTTCGTGCATGAAGCGATGCAGGAGCCACTGGTGCGCGGCTTTCTCGCCAAGCTCGAGCGCGACGAGATCATTCCGACCGTGCCGCCGGTGCCGGATACCGTGCTGGAAGACTACTACCAGCTGATCGAGGGCCGCTTCTCCAACCCCAAGATCGGCGACACCATCCGGCGGCTTTGCCTCGACGGCTCCAACCGCCAGCCGAAATTCATCATCCCGACCATCGCCGACCGGCTGAAGGCGGGAAAAAGCGTCGCTGGCCTGGCGCTGGAATCCGCGCTCTGGTGCCGCTACTGCTTCGGCACGACCGACAGCGGCGCCGTCATCGAGCCCAATGATCCCAACTGGGACCGGCTGCAGGCAACCGCCAAGGCGGCCAGGGATGCGCCCGGCGCCTGGCTTGCCATGGAAGACATCTATGGCGACGTCGGCCGCTCGGCAGCATTCGCCGATGCCTTTGCCCATGCGCTCAACGTGCTGTGGGCAAACGGCGCGCGTGCGACGCTGACGCGCTATATCGCCGGCAAGCTCTGACACCAAGCAATGACGGCCATGGCGCCTGAACTGGTCATTTTCGACTGTGACGGCGTGCTGGTCGACAGCGAAGCGCTGTCGGTCAAGGCGCTGCTCGGCATGATCGCGCTCGCCGGCGGCGATGTCAGCGAGGACACCGCCTACGAGCATTTCCTCGGCAAGAGCATGAAAAGCGTCCGCGAAATCCTTGGCCGCGATTTCGGCATTGAGATCACCGACCAGCATTTGACCGCGATGCGCGTCGAACTGATGCGCAAATTTCGCGAGGAGCTGAAACCGATGCCTGGCATCGCTCAGGTTTTGCCCAGGCTCGGCGTGCCGTTCTGCGTCGCCTCGTCCGGCACGCTCGACCGCATCCGCTATGCGCTCGACATCACCGGGCTGCTCGGGCTGCTGGAGCCGCATCTGTTCAGCGCTGCCATGGTGGCAAAGGGAAAACCGGCGCCGGACCTTTTTCTCCATGCGGCTGCCAGCATGCGGGCTCAACCGCGCAACTGCGTCGTCGTCGAGGACAGCCCGGCGGGCATTGCTGCGGCGCGCGCGGCGGGCATGCGCGTCCTTGCCTTCACCGGCGGCACCCATGCCGGCAACCCGACGCTGAAAGCGCGGCTTGCGTCGAGTGAGCCGGACTTTATATTCGCTGACATGCTGCAATTGCCCGATTTGATTGCAGGCCTGGGAGCGAGAGTAAGAGCATCTTGACGAAAAGCTTCGTTTGCGCGGTCGATGTCGGCACCGGGAGCGCCCGTGCGGGCATTCTCGACACCAAAGGCACCTTGCTCGGCCGCGCCGAGCACCCGATCGTCATGCACCAGCCGAAGGCTGACCACGCCGAGCACAATTCCGAGGATATCTGGTCGGCGGTCTGCATTGCCGTGCGTGCCGCCCGTGAAAAGGCAGGGGTCGCGGCGCAGGATATCGTCGGCATTTCCTTCGACGCCACCTGCTCGCTGGTGGTGCGCGGCCGGGATGGCGGTCAGCTCAGCGTATCGGTGTCAGGCGAAAAGCGCTGGGACACCATCGTCTGGCTCGATCACCGCGCCATTGCCGAGGCCGACGAATGCACGATGAGCGGTCATGCCGTGCTCGACTATATCGGCGGCGTCATGTCGCCGGAGATGGTGACGCCGAAGCTGATGTGGCTGAAGCGGAAGCTGCCGGGAACGTGGAATGAAGCCAGCTATCTATTCGACCTCACCGACTTCCTGACCTGGAAGGCGAGCGGCTCGCTGGCGCGCTCGCAATGCACGCTGACCGCCAAATGGACCTATCTCGCGCATGAGCAGACAGGCTGGCGGCTCGACTTCTTTGAAACCGTCGGCCTCGGCGATCTTTTCGAACATGGCAATCTGCCGGAGACGGCGAGCCCGGTCGGCGCCGATATAGGGGCGCTGAACGCGCAAGCCGCTGCCCAACTCGGCCTGACGGAGCAATGTCGCGTCGGCGCCGGGGTCATCGATGCCTATGCCGGCGCGCTCGGCGTGCTCGGCGGCTTTGCCGGCGACGAGAAGAATATCGGCCGGCACTTGGCGCTGATCGCCGGCACGTCGAGCTGCGTCATGGCGATGTCGCCCGACCCGCAGCCCTTTGCCGGCGTCTGGGGACCGTATTATGGCGCGGCCCTGCCCAAGCTGTGGCTGTCGGAAGGCGGCCAGTCGGCCACCGGCGCGCTGCTCGACCACATCATCCGCTGGCACGGCGCCGGCGGCGAGCCGGATGCGGCGATGCATGCGAAGATCGCCCGTCGCGTCGCCGAACTGCGCACCGCCGAGGGCGATAATCTCGCCGCACGGCTGCATGTGCTGCCGGACTTCCACGGCAACCGCTCTCCGCTCGCCGACCCGCATGCGGTCGGCGTCGTCAGCGGGCTGACGCTGGATGCGTCCTTCGACAGCCTGTGCAAGCTCTATTGGCGCACCGCTGTCGGCATCGCGCTTGGCGTGCGCCATGTGCTGGAAGCGCTGAACGAGAACGGCTACCTGATCGACACGCTGCATGTCACCGGCGGCCACACCAAGAACCCGCTGTTGATGGAGCTTTATGCCGACGCCACCGGCTGCACGGTCATCGAGCCGCTGGCCGACGAAGCGGTGCTGCTCGGCACCGGCATGGTCGCGGCCACCGCCGCCGGGCTGTTCCCCGACCTGAACGCCGCTTGCGTCGCCATGCAGCAGGGCGGCAAGAAACGGCCGTCAAACCCGGCCTCATCAGGACGCTTCGACCGCGACTACAAGGTGTTCCTCGAAATGCACCGGCAGCGGCAGGTGCTAGACGCGATCAGATAGGCAGGCTGCTTTTGCCGGCGTCTGGTCTCAACAGGGACGCCCCGGATTGCGCATCGAACAGATGCAGGCTCTGTTCGTCGATCGTGTAGCGGACAGGGCTGCGCAGGACCGGGCACTCGCGGGTCGGCACCAGCGCGCTGATTTCCTTGCCGCCGAAACCGAAGATCACCAGCGCGTCGTTGCCATGAAACTCGATCAGATCGGCCGTGCCCTCCAGAAGATTCCCGGTGGCATCAGGGGCCGCGGTCTTCAAGTCTGGCGGCCTGACACCAAGCACTGCCCTATGGACCCCCCGCAGATCGAAGCGCGAGCCTTCGATGGAAAAGACTGTGCTGGCGCTCGTCAGTGTCCAGCGGTTGTCCTTCCGCCCGACGGCAACATCGATGAAGTTCATGTTCGGCGTTCCGATGAATCCGGCCACGAACAGATTGCCTGGCCGTTCATAGATTTCCGCCGGTGAGCCGATCTGCTCGATCTTGCCATCCCGCAGCAGCACGATGCGGTCGGCAAGCGTCATCGCTTCGAGCTGATCGTGGGTGACGTAGACGGTGGTCGTCTTCAGCGACTGATGCAGCCGCGCGATTTCGATGCGCATATGGTTGCGCAATTTAGCATCGAGATTGGACAGCGGCTCGTCGAACAGAAACACTTTTGGGGTCTTGATCATCGCCCGCGCAATGGCGACGCGCTGCTGCTGGCCGCCGGACAGTTCGGCCGGCTTGCGGCCGAGATAGGGTTCGAGACCCAGTGTCTTCGACACGGCCTCGACGCGCTGCTGGATCTCTGCCTTCGCCACCTTCTGCCGCTTCAGGCCGAAAGCGATGTTGTCGAAGATCGTCATATGCGGATAGAGCGCATAATTCTGGAACACCATGGCGATGCCGCGGTCGCCCGGGTCGAGATCGTTGACCACCTTGCCGCCGATCGAGACCTCGCCGCCGCTAATGTCCTCCAGCCCGGCCAGCATCCTGAGCAAGGTCGACTTGCCGCAACCGGACGGGCCGAGGAACACGACGAACTCATGGTCCTCGATGCTGAGGTTCAGATCGCGGATGACGGTGGTGGCGCCGTAGGATTTGTCGACATTCGAACAGACAATCGCGGACATGGTTTCTCTCAGCCCTTCTCGCCGGCAAGCAGGATCTGCAATTTGACGTCTTCCGGTCTGCCTGCCGCAGCCCGTTCGAACGCCTTGATGCTGTCGGAGAAATCGTAGGTGCCGGTGATCAGCGGGTTGAGATCGACCTTGCCCGAAGCGATGAGCTGCAGGGCGCGATCGAAAATGTTGGCGTAACGGAACACCGTCTCGATGCGAACTTCCTTCGAAATCGCCGCCGGAACGTTCAGGCTCACCGGCTCCACCGGCAGTCCGACGAGCACCACCGCGCCGCCGGGGCGCACGATGTCGAACAGATTGGCGAACGCCTTCGAGTGGCCGCTGGCCTCGAACACGATGTCGGCGCCCCAATTGTCGGTCGCCGCGGCAACCGCATCGACCAGCGACTGCTCGCCGATATTGACCGGGACGATGCCGGGATAGCGGGCCGCGATCTCCAGCTTGGGGGCGGAGAAATCGGAAATCAGCACTTTCGAGCACCCGCCGGCCAGCGCCGCCAGCGCGATCATGATGCCGATCGGGCCGCAGCCGACGACGACCGCGACGTCGCCCGGAACGATGCGGGCGCGGGCCGCCGCCTGCATGCCGATGGCAAAGGGTTCAACCATTGCGCCTTCGGCGAAGGAAACGTTGTCCGGCAGCTTGTAGGTGAAGGCGGCCGGATGGACGGCTTCGGGCGCAAGAATGCCGTGCACCGGCGGCGTCGCCCAGAAGCTCACATCCGGGTCGACATTGTAGATGCCGAGCTTGGTCGCCCGCGACGACATGTTCGGCACGCCCGGCTCCATGCAAACGCGGTCGCCGACCTTCAGCGTCCTGACATTGGCGCCGACCTCGACGATTATCCCTGACGCTTCGTGGCCCAGCACCATCGGCGCGCGCACCACATAGCTGCCGATGGCGCCATGGGTGTAATAGTGCACGTCGCTGCCGCAGACGCCGACCGTATGGATGGCGATTTTGACATCGTCCGGCCCGACATCGAGCGGCAACGCAATCTCGCGCAGCGCCAGTTCGCCTTTTTTCTCAAGTACCAAAGCCCGCATCGGATCGTCCTCGCATCAAGTCTTTTTTTGCCGGAAAACGGAATTCAGGAAACCGCTCAGCACGCCGAGAAACAACAGCGGCGGCAGCGACAACAGCACGACCGAGGCATTCAGGATGCCCCACGGCACGTTCATGCCTTGCTGCGACAGTTCCGAGGCGACGATCGGCAATGTCTTGGCGTTGGAGCTCGACAGCATCAGCGCGATCAGGAACTCGTTCCAGACCAGCACGAAGCTGAAGGCGACCGCGCCGATCAGCGAGCGTGCCGCGACCGGCAACGCGATCTTCCAGAACACCGAATAGGCGCCGTAGCCGTCGACGAAGGCGGCTTCCTCGACCTCCTTCGGCACGGCCTGGAAGGCGGGAATGGCCAGCCACATGATCACCGAGATGGTCAGCAGCGAATAGGTGACGATCAGCGCCGCCAGCGTGTCGTAGAGCCCGATCTGCAGCCAGATCACCATCAGCGGGATGGCGACCGCCACCGGCGGCAGGAAGCGCAGCGACAGCACGAAGAACTGGATGTCGCCGGCCCAGCGGTTGGGGTAGCGCGCCACCGCGTAAGCCGCCGGCAGGCCGAGCACCACCCCGATCAGCACCGCGACGCCGCAGGCGATCACTGAATTGTGCAGGCCGGTCATGACGCTGTCGCGGCCGATGATGTAGCTGATGTTGCCGAGCGTCGGCGTGAACACCAGGCGTGGGACGCGGGTGATGATGTCGACATTGTTCTTCAGCGAATTGAGCGCCGTCCAGGCGAGCGGAAACACCGCCATGAAGCCGGCAAAGGCCAGGATGGCTTTGGCGATCAGGCGGCCCGGTTTCATGCGAGATGATCTCATGCCTGCACCCGCTTCCACAACATGGTGAAGGTGATGACGGTGGCGATCATCATCAGCACGGCCATCGCCGAAGCATAGGACACTTTGCCGGATTCGATGAAGCCTTGCGAGAAGGCGTACATATCGAGCGTTTCTGTGGCGACGCCCGGTCCGCCACGGGTCATCACATAGATCAGGTCGAAGGAGCGCAGGGACTCGATCATCTTGACGAACATCAGGCTGATCAGTGGCGCCTTCAGCATCGGCAGCGTGACATAGGCGTGGATCTGCCAGCGCTTGGCGTGGTCGAGCCTTGCTGCCTCGATCGGCTGCGGCGGCAGCGTTTCCAGTAGCTTCAGCACGATGACGGCGAAGAACAGCCCCCATTGCCAGACATCGACCGAGGCGACGGCAAACAGAGCCGTCGACGGCTTGGACAGCGGATCGAAGATCAGCCCGCCGGTCAGCAGCCTGTAGGGGTAGGTGGCGATGCCGTAGAGCGGATGATAGGCGAACTTCCACACGAAGGCGGCGGAGACGCGCGGCAGCAGCACCGGGATGATGAACAGCAGGCAGTAGAAATTGCGCAGGCGCGGTGACGCGACCTCGAACATCAGCACGCCGAGGCCAATGGCCACCGCCATGGTGGCGACAACGGTGACGATTTCCCATTTCACCGACACCCAGACGGCGTTGAGAAAGCGGCGGTCGAAGAACAGGTCGTAAAAATTCGAGAACCAGACATAGGAATAGGTCGCCGAGCTCAGCTCGCGGTTCTGCAAGGCGATGACGATCGCATAGAGCGTCGGCACCATCGACAGCACCAAAAGGATGGCGAGCGTCGGAACGACAAAGGTGACCGGCAGGGAGGAACGTCGCGGCATCGGTATCTATCTCGCGTGTCTCGAACGCTTGGCTGGCATGGAGCGCGGAAATCCTGCGGCGCACAGATCCCAACATTCGCTCGAATGCCGCAGACCGCGCGCCGCAGGGGGAGGATAGCTTATTTCTTCACCAGCTCGTTGGCATACGCTTCAAGCTCGTTGAGGCCGCCCTTGATGTCGGTGCGGGTGCCGGTGACCAGCTCCTCGAGGATGATGCCCCAGCGGTCGCCGAGATCCGGCCAGCGCGGGTCCTGCCAGAAGTTGACAGCCGTGACCTTGCCGGTCTCCGCCAGCGCCTGGCCGAGGTCGGCGCCGTAGATGTCGGCGAATTCCTTGCTGGACAGGATGCTGGTGCGGTTGAGCTCGCCGAACTGATGCGCGTCGAGCCGGCGCTTCTCGTTTTCCTTCGACGTTGCCCAGGCGATGAACAGGCCGGCGCATTTCTTCGAGGCGTCGTCGGCGTTGGCTTTCGCCGCGATGGCCAGGCCGTGGCCATAGCCGCCGCCGGTCAGCGGCGCCGGGGGCGGCAGGAAGCCGACCTTGCCGACCACCTGCGAGGTCTTTGGATCGACCGACATGCCCGACAGCGGTGTTGATTCCACAAGGATGGCGACCTGGCCGGACAGGAACGCACCGGTCGATTCATCCCAGCTGCCGGTCTGCGTGCCGGGTGCCGAATCCTTGAACAGCTGCAGATAGGTCTCGGTCGCCTTGACGGCGGCATCCGAATTGAAAGCCGGCTTGTCCCCGTCGAACCACTTTCCGCCATAGGCCTTGAAGAACGGCATCCAGCGCCAGACATTGGCGCCCGAACCGCGCGCACCGCGCAGCGCGATGCCGTACATGCCCTTGTCGGGATTGGTCAGCTTCGGCACGGCGGCGATCAGCTCGTCCAGCGTCTTCGGCGGCTGGATGCCGGCGGCTTCCAGCACATCCTTGCGGTAGACCATCAGGTCGCCGCCGCCGGTCAGCGGCGCAAACCAGACCTTGCCGTCATAGGTCGCGACCTTCTGGCGGCCCGGATCGAAATCGGCGTAATCATAGTCAGCCGGATAATAGTCGGTCAGCGGCACGATCCATTTCGACGAGGCAAACAAAGCGACGTTGGCTTCATCGACATAGTAGACGTTGTAATTGCCGACGGTGGACGCATCGGCGCGCGACTTGGCCCGGCGGTCGTTCTCGTTGAGGTAGTCGATCTGGAAGCTGGCGCCGGCAAGCTTCTGGAACTCGTCCTTCGAGTCATCCAGCAGCGTCAGTCCGTCGCGTGGCTGCGCCAGCACCTTGACCGGCGCCGAGCAGACCGGCGCCTGCGCCAGGGCCATGGTTGAAACGGTAGCGGAAAGCATGAAAGCTGCGCTCAAGCTCGCAGCGAGCCGAATTGGTTGCATGATCTTTTCTCCTCCAGGAACACTCGCAGGAAGCGCAAGTCCTCGGGTTGTGCGATCCTCACTATCGCCCGAGCGACAAGCCACCCATCGCCAAAATGCGGAGTTGCGTCGGGCCTTGCTAGAAGCCCCGTTGCAGTCGACCTGTACTTTTATGCATTGTGCAGCGCAAAAAACCGCCTGCGAATGCCGGAGCCGTCACACGAGTACCGATCGGGTCTGAAATGGTAATTTAGACTGCGCTTAAGCCCGCATTGTCAGCCGCTGTCGTGACAGCCGGCGATAGGACGACGGCGTCATTTTGTGCTTGCGCATGAAGGCCCGGTTGAAGTTCGAGATGTTCATGTAGCCGACCTGAAAACAGATGTCGGTGATGGCAATATCGGTGTCCGCCAAGAGCTTGCAGGCCTGCCAGAGCCGGAGCTTGGCCAGATGGTCGCTGAAGCTGTTGCCGGTGTTCTTCTGGAAGAAACGCGAAAACGTGCTTTCGCTCATTCCGGCGAGCTCCGCCACTTCCGGCAACTTCAGATCCTCGGCGAAGTGCTGGAACAGATAGGTCAGCGTGCGCTGGATGATGTCGAGCGAGGCCGCATCGAGAACCGGCGAGAAATCCGGCGACGACAACAATTCATATTCGTCGGTTCGGGCCAGCAGGTCCACCAGTTCGAGGAACAGGCAGAGCCGGGCGAGCCCATGCACCTCGCCCATCCGCTCCATCATCTCGGCGCCCTTCAGCGCCGTGTCGCCATGGAAGACGATGCCGCGCAGCGACCGCTCCAAAAACGGTTCCAGCTCGCGCAGTTCCGGCAACAGCCCCGCCGATCCGCGCAGCTTTTGCGCATCGAACTGCAAGACGATGTCGCGGCCCTCGATCAGCTCGCCCGGCTGCACCGCCGTGACCCAGTCATGCGGCAGTCCGCCGCCGACGATCGAGAGATAGCCCGGGCCGAATTCGCCGATATGGTCGCCGACCAGCGCAACGCCCGAGGATTTTCGCAGCAGGTGGATTTCGTATTCCGGGTGGAAGTTCCAGACGTTGCGCTCCCACGGATAGTCATCCAGCCGCCACAGGAAACTGTCGCTCGCCTCGGTGACGATGTGCTCGAAGGACGGCGCTGTCCGCGGGATCGCGGCCGGGTTTTTTCGCTGTCTGAACTGCATCCAAACCTCCCGGCACTGCGTCGGCTGCCGATATGCCGGGCAATCCGTAGCAGCCCCGGGCCTGCAAGTGAACGCGGCACCGGAGGCTCCCGGCTTGCTGCTGGCTCAATCGCTCACCATCCCTCCTCCTTGCCTTCGTCTAGGGTTTCGTTCAAAAGACGGCGCAAACGCCGCGAAACCGAAGGTTTTGCCGTTTGAAATGCGGCTTCCGGCCCTTTGCCGACGTGCCGCACCTGGAAAGAGCGGAAATGTCTGCGATCGAAGCCGGTGCTCGCGCACCGGAAAATCTTTGGCGTCAGGAAATCAGGGCGACGCTGGCGCTCGCCTGGCCGATGGTACTGACCAATCTCGGCCAGACCGCGATGACCGCCACCGACGTCATGATGATGGGACGGCTGGGACCCGACACGCTGGCCAGCGGCGCGCTAGGCGCCAACCTCTATTTCATGCCGCTGATCTTCGGGCTTGGCCTGATGCTGGCGACCTCGCCGATGATGGCGACCGAGCTTGGCCGCCGCCGCCATTCGGTGCGTGACCTGCGCCGCACCGTGCGCCAGGGCCTGTGGCTGGCGATCCTGATCTGCATCCCGATCTGGCTCGTGCTTTGGCACGGCGAGGCCATTCTGCTGGCGATGGGCCAGGAACCGACATTGGCGCATCAGGCCGGCATCTATCTGCGCTGGCTGGAATGGGCGGTGCTGCCTTTCTATGGCTATATCGTGCTGCGCTCCTTCATCTCGGCGCTGGAGCGGCCGGGCTGGGCGCTGGCCATCGTCTTCGTTGCCGTCGCCTGCAACGTCTTCTTCAACTGGGTGTTCATGTTCGGCAATCTCGGCGTGCCTTCGATGGGCATTGCCGGCTCCGGCCTCGCCACCACGCTGTCCAGCATGCTGATGTTCGTCGGCCTGGCCGTGGTGGTGATGTTCGAGAAAAAGTTCCGGCGCTACCGCCTGTTCGGGCGCTTCTGGCGCGCCGACTGGCCGCGCTTCAAGGGCTTGCTGCGGCTCGGCCTGCCGATCGCCGGCATTCTCGCCTTCGAGGTGACGATCTTCAACGCCGCCGCCCTGCTGATGGGCCTGATCGACGCCGCTTCGCTGGCAGCGCACGCCATCGCCATCCAGATCGCCTCGATCTCCTTCATGGTGCCGCTCGGCCTCAACCAGGCGGTGACGGTGCGCGTCGGGCTTGCCCATGGCGCCGGCAATCCGGAAGGTGTCAGCCGCGCCGGCTGGACGGCCTTCGTCATCGGCGTCTCCTTCATGGCGCTGATGGGGCTGGTGATGATCCTTTGGCCGCATCTCTTGATCAGCGCCTTCATCGATCTCGCCAATCCGGCCAATGCCAGGGTGGTCGCGCTCGCCGTGTCGTTCCTGGCGTTTGCCGCACTGTTCCAGATCTTCGACGGTGCGCAGGCGGTGGCCGCCGGCATGCTGCGCGGCCTGCACGACACCAAGGTGCCGATGATCTATGCCGCGATCGGCTATTGGGGCGTCGGCCTGCCGCTCGGCGTGCTGCTGGCCTTCCATTTCGGCTTGCACGGCGTCGGCATCTGGATCGGCCTGGCCTCGGGACTGGCCGTGGTGGCGGCGCTGCTTCTGGCGCGCTGGCTGCGCCGCGACCGCATCGCGCCGCAGCTGGCGTTCGGGCATTGAAAAACAAAACGGCCGCCGGACATTTGCGGCGGCCGTTTTCGTTTGAGCTGGTCGGCTAGTTGCCGTCCGACGACATGGCGCCGAGCAGCCTGCGGATGTCGCCGAACCTGGCGATCGAGCCGAATACCAGGGCCGCCACCGCGACGAAGAACACCGACACCGAAGCCATGGTCGGCGTGTAGCCGTAGCGCAGCGCGTTGAAGATCTTGATCGGCAGCGTCTCGGTGGTGAAGCCGATCGTCATATAGGCGACGATGTATTCGTTGAGCGACAGCACGAAGGCGAAGGCGTAGCCCGAAACGAGGTAAGGCAGGATCAGCGGCAGCACCACCGTCTTCAGCACCGTGCGGTCGTCGGCGCCCATCGTTGCGGCGGCTTCGACCAGCGAACGGTCGATGGAGGCAAAGCCCAGCGACAGTGTCACCAGCGGCAGCGTCACGAAGAAGATGGCGTGGCTGATGATGGCGGTGAAGAACTGGCCAAACAGCCCGACCGTCGCCCAGAAGGTGAGAAAGCCGAGCGCCGTGATCACCGGCGGCAGGATGAACGGCGCCAGCCCCAGCACCTGAAAAATGTTCGCCCATGGCGCGATGCGCCGCCACAGGAACCAGGCCAGCGGCAGCGCGATGGCCACCGCAATCGCCGCCGAGCAGACGGCCAGCGTCACCGAATGGATCAGCGCCAGCCGCCATTCCGGATCGTTGAAGATCTGCCCATACCAGGCCAGCGAGAAGCCGACCGGCGGGAAGGCCAGATCCTGCTTTTCGTTGACCGAGACGCCGGCAACGACGATCAGCGGCGCCGCCAGGAACAGCGCGACGACGGTGAAATAAAGGCGGCGAAGCAAGGTCTCGATCATAGCGCATTCTCCCGGCGTCCGACGAGCAGCGTCATGCCGACCAGCGCCAGCGAGATCAGCACCAGGAACACCGCCATCGCCGCCGCGAACGGCATGTTGGACTGGTAGATCGCCTGGTCGGTGATCAGCACCGACAACGTCCAGTGCTGCGGCCGGCCGAGAATCTGCGGCAACAGATAGGAGCCGAGCGCGAAGACGAAGACCATGATCAGCGTCGCCACGATGGTGTTTCGCAGCGCCGGCGCGACGACATTGAAGAAGGCCTTGATTGGCGAAGCGCCAAGCGTGCGCGCGGCCTCGAGCAATGTCGGGTCGAGGCGTACAAGGGCGGGGTAGAGCACCAGGATGGTGTAGGGCAGCGCTTGGTAGACCATGCCGGTCAGCACGGCGCCGAAGGTAGGCAGCAGCGCCATTGGCTTGTCCATCAGCCCCAGCGCCACGAACAGATTGGTGATCCCCGCGGTGCGCGAGAACAGCGTCGACCAGGCAAAGCCGATGATGACTTCCGACAGTGACAGCACCGACAGCAGCCCGACCAGCCACAGCGTCTGCACGGTGCGCGGCCGCCTGGTCAGGAGATAGGTGAAGGGAAAGGCGATTGCGACGCAGCAGATGGCCACCAGCACCGCTAGCATCAGCGAGAAGCCGAGCACGCCGCCGAAGAATACCGACAGGAAGCGGGCGTAATTGTCGAAGACGAAATCCGGCGTGTAGAAACCGGCCGGGTTGCGCTTGAAGAAGCTCACCGCGATCATCGTCGAGAACGGCACGACGAAAAAGACGACGAGCATCAGGCCCGGAAAGAACAAAGGTGCGTAGTCGGCTACCGACCTTGGGGCTTCGCGTCTCATGAGCCGAGCACCACGCAGCTTTCGGGCGGCAGCACGACGCCGACCTTGGCGCCGACCGCAACGTTGAGCCGCTCGCGCGGTGTCGTCACGGCGATGATGCTGGTGCTGCCGACCTCGACGAAGGTCTCGATGGTGCCGCCGAGGTCGCGCACGAAGCTCACCTGCCCGGTGATGGCGCGGCTGCCGGGTTCGCCCAGATGCACATCCTCTGGCCGGATCGACACCGAGGCCTTGGTCATGCCGGCCGGCATGGCAAGGCCGGGAATGGCAGTGCCGAGGATAGTGGTGCGCCCGGCGCTGTCGAGTTCCGCCGGCAACAGATTGGTGATGCCGATGAAGTCGGCGACGAAGGCATCGGCCGGCTTGCGGTAGATCTCGATCGGCGGCGCCGCCTGCAGGATCCTGCCATGGCCCATGACGACGACCAGATCGGCCATGGTCATGGCTTCGCGCTGGTCGTGGGTGACGACGATGGTGGTGATGCCGAGCCGCTGCTGCAACTGGCGCAGCTCTACCTGCATGGCTTCACGCAATTTGGCGTCGAGCGCCGACAGCGGCTCGTCGAGCAGGAACAATTTGGGCGACAAAGCCAAAGCGCGGGCGATGGCCACGCGCTGGCGCTGGCCGCCCGACAGTTTCGCCACCGGCCGGTCGGCGAAGCCGGTCAGATGGATCAGCGTCAGCAATTCGTCGACGCGCTTCTTCTGCTCTTCCTTCGAAGCACCGCGAATGCGCAGCGCATAGGCGATGTTGTCACCGACCGAGAGATGCGGAAACAGCGCCAGCGACTGGAACACCATGCCGAGATTGCGCTTGTGCGTCGGCAGCGGTGTGATGTCCTCGCCGTCGAGCACGATGGCGCCGCTCGTCGGCTCCTCCAGCCCGGCGATCATGCGCAAAAGCGTGGTTTTGCCGCAGCCCGACGGGCCGAGCAGGCACACGAAAGTGCCATGCGGCACGTTCAGCTGAACATTGTCGACGGCGGCGAAATTGCCGAATTTCTTGGTGATGGCGTTGATGTCTAGTCCGGACATGAGTTGATCCTGGTAACCGGAGGATATTGCGAATGGTCGTTTCCCCACTTCGCGATGCGAATGGGAATTCGGCGATCGGCGGCCTCTCCCCTGTCAGAGGAGAGGCAATATGCGGGGTCAGGCGAGTTCTTCGGGGCTCACCCGACGATGAGCTCGGTCCATTTCTGGTTTATCCAGTCGGCCTTCGACGTGTAGAGGTCGTAGCGCGGAATGATCGGCTCGATCTCCGACGACACCGAGGCGAACTCTTCCGGCGTCAGGTCGAGCACCTCTTTCTTGAGCGTCGGCGTGGTGCCGACCTTGCGCGACATCACACCCTGCATTGAAGGCTGGCTCATATAGTCGATGAAGACATGCGCTTCGTCGACCTTGGTCGAGGCCCGCGACAGCACCCAATTGCCGGAATCCTGGATGCCGCCTTCCTTCGGGAAGGTCGAACGGACATGGAAGCCGTCGGCGACCGCCAGCCCGGTAACGTCGTGATAATATTGGCCCATTGGGATCTCGCCCGACTTCAGCGCCTGCTCGAACTGCGCCTCGTCGCGATACCACAGGCG
The DNA here is from genome assembly GCF_056403215.1 of Mesorhizobium sp. P2_H9. Lineage (NCBI taxonomy): Bacteria > Pseudomonadati > Pseudomonadota > Alphaproteobacteria > Hyphomicrobiales > Phyllobacteriaceae > Mesorhizobium > Mesorhizobium sp. P2_H9. The sequence goes on from NZ_JBFUFX010000007.1 coordinate 239,973, forward strand.
GACGTTCGGCTTGACCTCGGCGAGCTTCTCGAACGCCTTGTTCAGCCCCTCTTCAGTGTCGAGCGCGTTGGTGCCGCCCATGAAGGTCTTGGCCGTCACTTCGAGCAGGAACGAGTTGGAGGCAAGCGCCAGCAGGCCGAGCTTGTCTTCGTTCGCCTTGTCCCACAGGGCTGCCCACGATGTCGGCGCGTCCTTGTAGACGTCGGTGTTGCTGACCAGCGTGATCCACCAGGCGACGGCGCCAATGCCGGCGACGCGGCCATCCGGATATTTGTTGATGAAGCGCGGCAGCAGGTCGCCATAGTGCTTGAACTTCGAGGTATCGAGCGGCGTCCAGAGTTCGGTCGACTGGCCCTTCAGCGTCGAGGTCTGCGACATCATCGAAAGGTCGGCCGGGGCCTGGCCGGCCTTGGCCGCCTGTTCGAGCTGCACCAGCCACGCCTCGCCGGTCGGCTCGGCGACGGACTCGACCGTGATGCCGGTTGCCTTGGTGAAATCGGGGAAGACATGCTCGTCGAAGGATTTCTTGAAGTAGCCGCCATAGACGCCGACCTTCAGCGACTTCTCCTGCGCCCGCAGGATCGACGGCATGGCAAGCACGCCTGCTGAGGCAAGGCCGGCGCCAAGCACGCCGCGCCGGGTGACGGGTGTTGCGATCAATCTGTTCATCTGGTTTCTCCTCTGTTGATGCCGGAGTCCCGGCTGGTTCCCTTAATTCCAGTGTCCGCCGCTTGGCGGCTCAGTGGGCCGCCGCTCGTTGCTCGAGCGTGCGGGCGTATTGCGTCAGCGGAAAGCACATGACGAAGAAGATCAGCGCCACCAGCCCGTAGACCTTGAACGGTTCGAAGGTGGCGTTGTTGATGGCGTTGGAGGTCTTGACCAGTTCCTCGAAGCCGATGATCGAGGTCAGCGCCGTCGACTTGATCAGCTGCACCAGGAAGCCGACGGTCGGTGCGCGGGTGATCGAAAAGGCCTGCGGCAGGATGATCAGTCGGAGTTCCTGCAGATAGTGCAGGCCGAGGCTGGCGCCGGCGTCCCACTGGCCGCGCGGCAGTGCATCGACGCCACTGCGCCAGATCTCGGCGAGGTAGGCGCTGGCGAAAAAAGTCAGGCCGAGCACGGCCGCGGTCCACGGTTCGATACGCAGGCCCAGCATGGGCAGGCCGAAGAACATCAGGAACAGCTGCATCAACAGCGGCGTTCCCTGGAACAGCGCGATGTAGCCGGAGGCAATGCGCTGGCTCCATTTGTTCTTGGCGATGCGGAAGAACAGCACGACCATGCCAACGATGCCGCCGCCGATGAAGGCGGCCAGCGACAGCAGCACCGTCCAGCGGGCGGCGAGCAGAAGGTTGCGCACGATGTCCCAGAAGGTGAACTCGATCATGTCACGCCAGCCCCCAACACGCGGCGTCCGCCTGTAACCAGTAGCCGGCGCAAGGCCATCGACAGGACGAGATAGACCATCGTCACCACAAGATAGGTCTCGAACGAGCGGAAGGTGCGGGCTTGCAGCATGTCAGCCTCGTAGGTGAGCTCGCGCACCGCAATCTGCGACACCACGGCGGACTCCAGCATCATGATGACGATCTGGCTGGTCAGCGCCGGATAGATCACCTTGAGCGCCTGCGGCAGCACGATCTTGATGAACACCTGGCGCGGCCTCAAGCCCAATGCGAGGGCTGCTTCCGTCTGCCCACGCGGCACCGCGTCAAGCCCGGCGCCGACGATCTCGATCGTGTAGGCCGCCATGTTGAGCGTCATCGCCAGCATGGCAGCCAGGAGCGGATCGAGCCTGACGCCAAGGCTGGGCAGCCCGAAGAAGATGAAGAACAACTGCACCAGGAACGGTGTGTTGCGCATCACCTCGACATAGATGGCGATTGCCCGCTTCACGAACGGCGGGCCGTTTCGCCGGCCAGCCGCGCCGAGGATGCTGAGCAGCGTTCCCACCAGAGTGGTCACGACGATCAACAAGACCGTCGTGAGCGCTCCGCGTGCGATATCGCCCACTGCACCTGGAAGCCAAGCAAAGGCCACGGCACATCAATCCTTGAGGTTGTCGGGATTGAGCGGCGTCTTCAGCCAGGCCTTCGAGCTTTCGTCCAGCTTGCCGTCTGCCAGCATCTTGGCGACCGCATCGTTGACCGCCTTCTTCAGCCGATCCTCGTTCTTGTTGAGGCCGATATGCGAGGGCGAGGTCAGCAGCTGGAACTTCTGCTCCGGCTGCAGCGCGTCCTGCTTGGCCAGCACCTGCGCGCCGACATCGTTGCCGACCACCATCAGCTGGGTCTGACCCGAGATGAAGGCCTGGATGACGGAGTTGTAGTTGTCGAAGCGCTTGATGTCGGCCGATGCCGGTGCGGCCTCGGTCAGCGAGGTATCTTCGAGCGTGCCGCGGTTGACCGCGATCGACTTGTCGGCGAGGTCTTCCTTGCCTTTGACCGCCAGTGCTGCCGGGCCGATGACCGCGATATAGTAGGGCGCGTAGGCGGCGGCGAAATCGATCACCTGCTCACGCTCCTTGGAGTAGCCTACGCTCATCAGAATATCGACGCGCTTGTCGGTGAGATACGGGATGCGGTTCTGGCCGGTGACGCTGACCAGATTGAGCTTCACCTTCAGCGCATCGGCGATCGCCTGGGCCACGTCGATGTCATAGCCCTTGATGCTCATATCGGCGCTGGCCGAGGAGAAGGGCGGGAAGTCGGAGAAGATGCCGACATTGAGGGCGCCCGCCTTGGTGATGTCGTCGACGGCGTCGGCATTGGCCTGAGAGGTGAAGCCAAAGCCGGTCGCGCCGAGCATCAGCACGGCGGCAATGGATGATTTGAGTTTCATGTGAAGTGTCATTGTCGTTCCCATCTGGAAGCTTGTTTGTTTGAGTGCGACCGCCGGCTCCAGCGCGGCGGCCGCCTTGGGATATGTTTGAGTGTCAGGCTCCCTTGCCGGTGATCGCCGGGCTGAACACCATCAGGCTCAGGATTTCGAACAGCACCTGCGCGCCGACATGGGCGGTGTTGGTGGTCGCGTCGTACTGCGGCGCCACCTCGACGACGTCGCCGCCGACAATGTTGAGACCCTTCAGACCGCGCAGCAGTTCGAGCACTTCGCGCGTCGTCAGCCCGCCGATCTCAGGCGTGCCGGTGCCCGGCGCGAAGGCCGGATCGACGCTGTCGACGTCGAAGGAAATGTAGGTCGGGCCGTCGCCGACGATCTTGCGCGCCTTCTCGATGATGGCGGGAATGCCGAGGCCGGTCACCTCTTCGGCATGCACCACGGTCATGCCGGATTCGTAGGTGAACTCCCACAGATATTCAGCCGAGCCGCGTATGCCGATCTGGATGGTGCGGGTCGGGTCGAGCACGCCGTCCAGCACCGCATTGCGGAACGGTCCGCCATGGTGGAACTTGGTCATGTCGAACAGCCCGCTGGTGTCGCAATGGGCGTCGATGTGGATCATGCCGACCGGCGCCTTCTTGCCGACCGCCTTCAGGATCGGATGGCTGATCGAGTGATCGCCGCCGACAGAAAGCGGAATGACCCCGGCATCGACGATCTGGTTGGTGCGGCGCTCGATGTCTTCGTGGCTGATCTCGAGCCGGTAGCGGCTCCGGAACGGCGTATCGCCGATGTCGGCGACGCGAAGCTCATGCGTCGGCGCGCATTCCAGCACGTGGTTGTAGGGGCCGATGCGCTCGATGGCGCGCAGCGCCCTTGGCCCGAAGCGCGAGCCCGGCCGGTTGGTGACACCGAGATCCATCGGCACGCCGATGATCGCCACCTGCAGGTCGCCCAAATCCGGATTGTCTGCGGCAATTTCGCGATAGGGCGCGGCGAGGAAAGTCGGTATGCCGGAATAGGGCGCCAGCCTGGTGCCGCTCTTGGAAAAGATCTTGTCGGCGACGCGCCGAAATTTTGGATCGAACATCTCGCCGCCATGGCTCTCGCCATATTTGCGACGCAAGGCTTCGAGCTTGCCGCGATCGTAACCCATCTCCGGTCCTCCTGCTGGGCTGATGCAGTGCGGCCTCGGCGACATCTAACGAACTGACCGTCATCCGGCCGGGTCGCTGTCCCGCTGGCTGCCTGCAGATTTCCAAGTCTTGATGCTGTTCCGAGCCAAAGTGTCCGGCAGCCGCATTGAAAAATCAATTGATATTGTTAGGGTGCAGCTTGTGAGAAAATCTCACAATGAATCTGGGTGCCCATGGCCAAGCGTTTGCCCCCCTTAAATCCGTTGCGCGCCTTCGAGGCGACGGCGCGCCATGCCTCGCTGACCAAGGCGGCGGCTGAGCTGAACGTCACCCACGGCGCCATCAGCCATCAGATCAAGGCGCTCGAACAATCGCTCGGCGTCAAGCTGTTCGAACGCACCGGCCAGCGGGTGAAGCTCACGCCGCACGGTGCCGAACTGCTGCCGGCGGTATCGACCGCCTTCGACGGCATCGCCGCCGCCACGCAGCGCATGACAAGGCCGGCCAGCGCCGGCACACTCTCGGTCTCCTGCGTGCCGGCGCTGCTGCTTTTGTGGATGACGCCGCGGCTCGGCAGCTTCATGGCGCAATATCCCGATATCAGGCTGACGCTGATCCCCTCCAACGACGCCAAGGATATCCGCGCCCCGCAGATCGATGTCTGCGTGCACTATGGCGATGGCAGCTGGACCGATTGCTGGATGCGCAAATGGTCGGGCCTCGAACTATTCCCGGTGGTCAGCCCGACGCTGATCAACAACCGGCCGATCCGCACCGTCCGCGACCTCGCCGATCATGTCTTCCTGCATGGTGATGACGGTCGCGAGTGGCACACCTGGCTGGCCGCCGCCGACGGGCTCGATCTGGAGCGCGGCCGACGCCACCATCTCGGCGACGCCCGCATGTCGACGGAAGCCGCGGTTCATGGCCATGGCGTGGCACTCGGTGATTCAGTCACGGCGAGCGCGCTGCTCGCCAGGGGGTTGCTGGTTGCCCCGTTCAGCCTGTCGGTGCCGGCGGTCGACGATTTCTACGTCGTCTGTCGCAACGAGATGAAATCGACGCCGATTGTGCAGCTGTTCATCGACTGGCTGTTTGCCGAGAAGGAGCAGGCCGACAGCCGCGCCGATGCGCCGGTGGCGGGCCGCATCGGCATCCGCAGGAAACGCCCGGCGCTGCGCGTCATCGGCGCCAAGACCTCGTCCTGAGCCTGGCCCGAGCGTTTTCTTTTTGTCGGGCCAGCCGCAAAGCGGGAGGCGCTTTCAAAAATTCAATGCTAAGAGGCTTTTGCGGGGAGCGAGCGAAGGCGGCATCGAGATATGGCAAAAACCGATATAGCGCGGCGCGTCTACAATCACACCTGGAAGCTCGACCCGATCGTGCGCAGCCTGCTCGATACCGACTTCTATAAGCTTTTGATGCTGCAGATGATCTGGGGCATGTACCCCAAGGTCGACGCCACCTTCTCGCTGATCAACCGCACCACCACGGTGCGCCTCGCCGACGAGATCGACGAAGGCGAGTTGCGCGAGCAGCTCGATCACGCCCGCACGCTGCGCTTCTCGAAGAAAGAGATGATCTGGCTGGGCGGTAATAATTTCTATGGCCGCAAGCAGATCTTCGAGCCGGAATTTCTTGCCTGGCTGGAGAATTTCAGGTTGCCCGAATACGAGCTTTCCAGGCACGGCGGCCAGTACGAACTCACCTTCAGCGGCCCGTGGATGTACACCACCCTGTGGGAGATCCCGGCGCTCGCCATCATCAACGAATTGCGCTCACGCGCCGCCATGCGCGCCTTCGGCCCCTTCGCCCTCGATGTGCTCTACGCCCGCGCCAAGGCCAAGATGTGGGCCAAGACCGAGCGGCTGAAGGCGCTGCCCGGCATCCGCATTTCCGATTTCGGCACCCGCCGCCGCCATTCCTTCCTGTGGCAGCGCTGGTGCGTCGAAGCGCTGAAGGAAGGCATCGGCGAAGCCTTCACCGGCACCTCCAACGTGCTGCTCGCCATGGACAACGACCTCGAAGCGCTCGGCACCAACGCCCATGAACTGCCGATGGTGTTCGCAGCACTCGCCAATTCGGAAAAGGAATTGAAGGAGTCGCCTTACAAGGTGCTGCAGGACTGGCAGCGCTACTATGGCGGCAATTTGCTGATCGTCCTGCCCGACGCCTTCGGCACGGCTTCGTTCCTGCGCGACGCGCCGGACTGGGTCGCCGACTGGACCGGCTTCCGCCCCGACAGCGCGCCGCCGATCGAAGGCGGCGAGAAGATCATTTCCTGGTGGCGCGAAAAGGGCAGGGATCCCAAGCAGAAGCTGCTCATCTTCTCCGACGGGCTCGAGGTGGAAACCATCGAGGAAACCTACCGCCACTTCCGTGGCAAGGTGCGCATGTCCTTCGGCTGGGGCACCAATCTGACCAATGATTTCGAAGGCTGCGCGCCAACCGAAACCAACAGCCTCGACGCCATATCGCTGGTCTGCAAGGTCACCGAAGCCAATGGTCGCCCGGCGGTCAAGCTGTCCGACAACCCGGCCAAGGCGACGGGTGACCTGAAAGAGATCGACCGCTATCTCAGGATATTCGGGGCGAAGGATCGCGTGGAGCAGCTGGTCAAGGTGTGAGGGGAGGCGGGGCTCTTGGATAGGCTGAGTTCCTGGCACCCTCCTCTGTCCCGCCGGACATGTCCCACGCAAGGGCCGACGGTATGCACACACATTTCAAAAGCCGTTGTGTCAACTGCTTGATGAGATTGTTTGATGACCCGGCAGAGGCTCCTTTCCTCTCCCTCCGGAGGGGGGAGAGGTGGCGCCGCGAAGCGGCGACGGAGTGGGGGAACCACTTGGCAGCCGCCGCAACGCACATAGGAAAGCGGACAACGCGCAAGCATCGTTTCGACCCGCATCAGGGTCGACCCCCACTCCGTCGAGCTGCGCTCGAYACCTCTCCCCCGATCGACGGGGGAGAGGAAGGGTGCCAAGCTGTCCGAGCAGGCACCTGTCCTCAAAGGCAGAGGCTCACTTCCGAAGATAACAGCGTGATCTCCCCCCAAGTGGGGGAGATGTCCGGCAGGACAGAGGGGGGCGCCGTAGAGCGCTGCCGTCCGGCAGCCAAGGCGATTCTCGGCCTCGGCGCTTCGATAGCCCTCCTCTCGCCCACCCCCGCCTTCGCCCACGCCTCCGACCGCGGCCACGTCCTCCTTCTCCCCACAGGCTACTATGTTGCCGGCGGCGCGCTCGCCGTTGCCGCCAGCTTTCTCGTTCTAGCTTTGCTATCGCCAGACGCGCTCGACCGCTTCTGGCGCCGACGCCTGCCGCTTTTCGCCCTCGGCGACCGCGCGCGCACAATCGTCAGCCTGCTATCTTTTGCCGGCTTCGCAATTCTCATCGCCGCCGGCCTGTTCGGCAGCCGCGACCCGCTTTCCAATCCGCTGCCCCTGGTGATCTGGACGCTGCTCTGGGTCGGGCTTGCCTTGCTGCAAGGCCTGCTCGGCGACCTCTGGTCGTGGCTGAACCCCTGGTACGGGCCCTGGCGCATCGCCTCCCATTTGATCGGCCTATCCGACGACGAAACGCAGGCGTCGCAACTGCCCGCATGGCTCGGCTGCTGGCCAGCCGTCATCCTGTTCTTCGCCTTCGCCTGGTTCGAGCTGATAGACCCGGCCCCCGACGACCCGGCGCGACTGGCCTGGGCTGCCGGCCTCTATTGGCTGGGCACCTTTGTTGCCATGCTGGTGTTCGGTTATCCCCACTGGAGCAGCCGCGGCGAGTTCCTGACCGTCTTCTTCGCCATGGTGGCGCGCTTCGCCATTGTCGAACGCGATGAAGATGGCCGGCTCAATTTCTGCTGGCCGGGCGCCAAACTGCTCACCGCCGAGTCGCTGCCGCTCAGCGGCATCGCTTTCCTGCTGCTCAGCCTGTCATCAGTCTCGTTCGATGGCCTGTCGAAGACCTTCTTCTGGCTCGGCCTGTTCGGCATCAATCCGCTGGAGTTTCCCGGCCGCACGGCGCTGATCGGCATCGGCAGTTTTGGCCTCGTGCTGACCTTTGTCCTGCTGGCAGCGGCGTTCGCGCTTGCCGTTGTCGTAGGCCAGCGTATGGCCTCCAGCCCGCATCCCTTCACTCAGGCTGCCGGCCTGCTGGTTTGGTCGATCGTGCCGATCGCGCTCGCTTATCATGTCGCCCATTATCTGACGGCGCAGCTGGTCGATGGTCAATACGCGCTTGCCGCCGTCTCCGATCCGTTTGCGCTGGGCTGGAACCTGTTCGGCACCGCCGACATGCAGATCGAAGCCGGCGTCGTCGCCGGCGCCGACTCGGCCTGGTGGCTGTGGAATGTGCAGGCCGGAATCATCATCGCCGGCCACATGCTCGCGGTCCTTGTCGCCCACGGTTTCGCCTGGCGACTGCACCCGGTTCCCGCGCGCGCCGCGCTCAGCCAGTTGCCGCTCACCCTGCTGATGATCGCCTACACCGTCTTCGGCCTCTGGTTGCTTGCCACACCGACCGCCGGCTGAGAACAAGGCGACCGGCATGCCTTTGCGCAAAGCTCGCTTGCCAGGTCGCGGCTTTGGTGATTTAGTTTGTACACATGCGATTTCTGCCCTCCCACTTGGGAGTGGCCTTGCCTCGTTGCTGCCAGTCAAAACTCAAAAACAGGGGAACTGCCGTGACCGACAAGAATGGGTTTTTCGATCTCTCCAAAACCGCTCTCTCTCGCCGCACTGCGCTGAAGGGCCTCGCCGCCGGCGCCGGCCTTGCCGTCGCCCCAGGCTTCATCCGCTACAGCCAGGCGCAGAGCTCGGCGCCGATCAAGATCGGCTTCCAGTCGCACCGCACCGGCATCGGCGCCGCCTATGGCCGCTGGTACGAGAAGACGAGCGCCGCCGCGGTCAAGGCAATCAACGATGCCGGCGGCATCAACGGCCGCCCGGTTGAGCTGGTGATCGAGGATGACGGCACCGATCCCGCCCGCGGCGCCGAGGTGGTCGGCAAGTTCGCCACCCAGCACAAGACCGACATCGTCTTTGGCACCTTGTTCTCGCATGTTGTCATCGGTTCGGCGCCAGCCGCCGGCGAAAACAAGATCCCCTATTTCGTCGTCAGCGAAGGTCACCACGTCGCCTCGACCAAATTGAACCGCTACGTCTTCCAGCCCGGCATCACCGACGTGAAGAGCCAGATCCAGTCGATGGCGCCGTGGATCGCCGCCAACGCCGGCAAGAAGGTGACGCAGATCTTCCCCGATTTCGCTTTCGGCTACGACCATCGCGACTACCTGCCGCCAGCGCTGAAGGCCCAAGGCGCCGACGTCATCGCCCAGATCGCCATCCCGCCGACGGAATCCTCCTTCACCAAATATTTCCCGCAAATCCCCGCCGAAACCGAGGTCATCTACCACGTGATGGTCGGCCCGGCCGTGCTCACCTTCGTCAAGGAACTCGGCGAATTCTACGGCTCCAACCGGCCGCAATTGTTCGGCTTCATGGATTCACTCGAGGCCACCGACATCAACAGCCCCGGCCTCGAATTCCTCGACGGCAGTCATTTCTGGGAGGGCTCGCCGCGTTATGCGCAAGCCGATGATTCCGCCGGACAGAAGGCCTATCGCGCCGCTGTCGGCATCGACGACAATGGCGCAGCCGTCGGCGATCCCAAGGACGTCTCCACCGCGTCGCACATGTTCGGCTGCTGGGAAACGCTCTACGTCGTCAAGAAGGCGATGGAGGATGCCGGCTACAAGGGACCGGAAGACCGCGCCAAGCTGGTCGAGGCGACCGAAGCGCTGACCGAATTCGCCGAAGGCCCCGAGCATCCGCAGGGACCAAAAACCTTCAACGGCAAGATCCACCAGTGCTTCGGCATCCAGAACATCTCCAAGGTCGAAGGCGGCAAGCTGAAGGTCGTGCACAAGACCAAGATCGAGGACGGCCTGTACGAGGCCGAGGGGGATTACACGACGCAGGCGCTGTGAGCCGCCTTGCCCTCCCCGTTGGGGGGAGGGTCGGCAAGCAGGCTTTGCGTCCGCGAAGCCTGTGCGACGGGGTGGGGGTCGCGACGGCCCATGCCCCACTCCCCCACCCGACCGCTGCGCGGTCACCCTCCCCACAAGGGGGAGGGTAAGGGCGCCTTGAATGCACTTCGGACCCCACCTCCTCCTCGCCGCCCTCGAAGGCCTCGTCACCTCCGCCGTGCTGGCGCTGACGGCGCTTGGCCTGTCGCTGGTGTTCGGCGTCATGCGCGTCGTCAATGTCGCCCATGGCGAGTTCTTCATGCTGGGCGCGGTGCTGGCCTGGGCGATCACCACGGCTATCGGCGGCCATCCGGCACTCGGCTTCCTCGCCGCGCTGGTGCTGGCGCCACTGATCGTCGGCGCCATCGCGCTCGTCGCCGAACGGTTGGTGCTGCGCCGGCTCAACTACAATCCCGAAGCCACCATCGTCGCCACTATCGGCATGCTCTACATCATCCAGCAACTGGCGCTGACCTTCTACGGTCCTGAGGCGCGGCCGGTCGAGCCGCCTTTCAGCTACCGCATCCTTCTGCCGTGGTTCGGCTACTCCGGCTACAAGCTGTCGATCATTGCCGCCTCGGCCCTGCTGCTTGTCGCGACATGGTTCGTGCTGACGCGCACCAGGATCGGCCTCGTCATGCGCGCCACGCAATATGACAGCGAGACGGCGCAGGCCTTCGGCATTCCGGTTGGCCGGGTTTATGCCGGCGTCTTCGCGCTAGGCGCCATGCTGGCGGCCGTCGCCGCCGTGCTGATCGTGCCGATCAGCCAGGCGCATTACCTGATGGGACAGGACCCGCTGCTCTTGTCCTTCATCGTCGTCATCATCGGGGGCCTCGGCTCGCTGCGCGGCACCGTTGTCGCCGCTGTGCTGATCGGCATGTCGGACGGCATCATCTCGGTGTTCTTCTCGCCGACCCTGGCCAAGATCATCGCCACGATGCTGGTGGCGATGGTGCTGGTGTTCCGGCCGCAAGGCCTGTTCGGGACGGCCCCGCGATGAGCGAAGCTTCGCCGGCAAAGGCCTATGCATTGCATCTGGGCGTCATTGCCTTGCTTTTCGCCTTGAGCTTCGTGCTGCCCGATTATCACCACGGCCTGCTCGCCCGCATCATGGTGCTGGCTGTCTTCGCCATGGGCTACAACATTTTGTTCGGCTATGTCGGCTTGCTCAGCCTCGGCCATGCCATGTTCTTCTCCGCCGGACTCTATGGCGCGGGCCTAACCGTCATTCATCTCGGCTGGAATGTACCGGCCGCCTTCGCCGCCGGGCTCGCCTGCGGCGCGCTTCTGGCGCTGGTGATCGGCCTCTTGGCGCTGCGCACGACCGGTGTCGCGTTCATGATCGTCACCATGATGTTTGCGCAGGTGTTTTATCTCATCATCCTTTATTTCGCGTCGTGGACCGGCGGCGACCAGGGCATGGTCGTGCCGCAGCCGGCGCGCGTGCTCTCCTTCGGCGCCACATCGCTCGATCTCACCAATCCGACCGTGCGCTACATGACAGCGCTCTCCCTGTTCTCCGTCGTGCTGCTCGTCACGCTTGCCATCGTCCGCTCCCGCTATGGCCGCGTGCTGGTCGCCATCCGCGAGAACGAGGAACGGACGAAGATGCTCGGCTACGACACCTTCTCGAACAAACTCGTCGCCGTCGTCGCCTCGGGCACCATCTGTGCGGCGTCGGGTGCCGCCTATGCGTTGCTGTTCGGCTATGTCGGCTCTAGCTTCGCCTCGGTGCAGTATTCCATCCTGCCGCTGCTCTGGGTGCTGCTCGGCGGCGCCGCCACCACGCTTGGAGCCCTGATCGGCACGCTGTTCATGTACTATGTCACCGACATCACCAGCGGCTTCACTTCCGCCTATCTGCTGATCGTCGGCATCGCTCTCATCCTGCTGGTGCTGTTTTTCCCAAAGGGCATTCTGGGCAGCATCCGCCAGCGTTGGCTGGGGTGGTTGCCATGATGCCGCTGCTGACCACCAAAGGCCTGTCGCGCAATTTCGGCGGCCTGCGCGCCGTCGATGGCGTGGATTTCGCGCTGATGTCGGGCGAGATCCGCGCCGTCATCGGCCCTAATGGCGCGGGGAAAACCACCTTCGTCAGCCTGGTCAGTGGTCGCATACAGCCGTCTTCCGGCATGATCGTCTTCAACGGCGCCGACATCACCAACCAGCCGGCCTATATCAGGGTTCGCCAGGGCATCGCCTACACCTTCCAGATCACCAGCGTCTTTGCCAATCTCTCCGCCTACGACAATGTCGCGCTGCCGGTGCAGCGCACGCTGACCGATGGCCGCTCGAAGGGTGCGGTCCGCGCCGGCGTCATGGCAGCGCTCGAGCGCACCGGCCTTGCCGACCGGGCCCACATGCCGGCCGGGCAGCTCTCCTATGGTCACCAGCGCCTGCTGGAAGTGGCGATGGGCCTGGCGCTGAAGCCGCGCCTGCTGATCCTGGACGAGCCGACGCAAGGGCTGGCCGACAGCGAGATCGACAATTTCATCACCCTGGTGCGTGAGATCGCCAAAAGCGCCACTGTGCTTTTGATCGAGCACAACATGCCGGTGGTCATGCAACTCGCCGACCGCATCACCGTCTTCAACGCCGGCAAGATTCTCGCCGAAGGCACGCCCGAGCAGGTCCGCGAAAACGCCGATGTGCAGGAAGCCTATCTGGGGACGGTGCATGACTGAGGCGCTCACCATCTCCGGGCTCGACTGCTTCTACGGCGAAGTCCAGGTGCTCTATGGCCTCGACCTGGTGCTGAACACGGGCGAGGTGCTGTGCCTGTTCGGCCGCAACGGCGCCGGCAAGACGACGACGCTGAAAGCGATCATGGGCCTCGTCCCGGCCAGCGCCGGTTCGATCAGGCTCGACGGTAAGGAGTTGACCGGCCTGCCGGCGCACGAAGTGCCGAAGGCCGGCGTCGCCTATGTGCCGCAAGGCCGGCGGCTGTTCGCCGAGATGACGGTGGCCGAAAACATCGAGATCGGGCTGATGGCGCGCGGCAAGGGCAAGGCCGTGCGGGAAAATGTCCTCGACCTTTTTCCATTGCTGCGCCAGCGACTGCGCCAACGCTCCGGCACGTTGTCCGGCGGCGAGCAGCAGATGCTGGCCATGGCGCGGGCGCTGTGCATCGAACCACAGGTGCTGCTGCTCGACGAGCCGACCGAAGGGCTGATGCCGTCGATGATCGCCAAGATCCGCGAGACGGTGTCGAAATTGCGCGAGTTGGGAGTGTCGACCATCCTCGTCGAGCAGCGCGTCGACGCGGTGCTGTCGGTTGCCGACCGTGTCTGCTTCATCGAGAATGGCCGCAACCGCGAGACGGTCGATGTCGATGAACTGCGCGCCGATCCGTCGGCGGTGCGCCGCTATGTCGGCGTCGGCTGATCAGCCGAAGAACAGAAAACCGGCGATCAGAAAGGTCGGGATCAGCACTGCGCCCGACCACGCCATATAGCCGAAGAAGCCCGGCATCTTGACGCCGCGATGCCTGGCGATGGCGTAGACCATGAAGTTGGGCGCGTTGCCGATATAGGTGTTGGCGCCCATGAACACCGCACCGGCCGAGATCGCCGCCAGCGTGGAGGCGGCCTCGGTCATCAGATGCTGCGGATTGCCGCCGGCGAGTTCGAAGAACACCAGATAGGTCGGCGCATTGTCGAGGAAGGACGACAGCGCGCCGGACAGCCAGAAATAGGCAAGGTCGTTGGGTTGGCCCGAGGGCGCGGTGACCAACGCCACCAGCGGCGACAGCGCCCCGTCATGGCCGGCCCTGAGAATGGCGATGACCGGCACGATGCAGATGAAGATGCCGGCAAACAGTTTTGCCACCTCAGTGATCGGCCCCCAATTGAAGCCGTTCGCTTCGCGGTGGCTCTTGCGCGACACGGCAAGCGAGACGAAAGCGAGCGCTAGGATGACGGCGTCGCGCACCAAATTCTGCAATTCGAGGCTGACGCCGAGGACTGAAAAGCTCACGCCCGGCTTCCAGGTCGCCGAAAGCAGGATCGCGCCGACCACCCCGGCCAGCAGCGGAATGTTGGGCAGGCCGCGGATGCGCACTTTCGTATCGGGCGTCGGGTCCTTGATCTTCGGCGCGCCGCCCTCGCGGCGATGCAGCACAATGTCGATGGCCAGGAAGACAAGCAGCACAAGGCCGCCCGTCAGCAGCGTCTCGCGCCAAAGGTTCACCGTCGTCCAGAAGAAGTCGACGCCGCGCAGGAAGCCGACGAACAATGGTGGGTCGCCCAAGGGCGTCAGTGAGCCGCCAATGTTGGAGACGAGAAAAATGAAAAAGATGACGACATGGGCGTTGAACGGCCGGTTGTCGTTGGCGCGCAGCATCGGCCGGATCAGGATCATCGAGGCGCCGGTGGTGCCGATGATCGAGGCGAGGATCGCCCCCACCAGCAGCAGCCCGGCATTGACCAGCGGTGTGCCGTGGATGTTGCCGGCCACCAGAATGCCACCCGCAATGGTGAACAGCGCAAACAACAGGATGATGAACGACATATATTCGGTGAGCAGCGTGTGCAGCACCGCTTGCGCTGCCGAATTCATGCCGAAGGCGAGAGCCAGCGGCACCACCACCAGCGCTGCCCAGAGCGCTGCGATCTTGCCGTAGTGATGCTCCCAGACATGGGGAAACAGCAAAGGCCCGGTGGCGATCGACAACAGCAGACCGGCGAAAGGCAGCCCCCACCACAGCGACATGGCAGCGCCGGGCAGGTCGTGTTCCTCGGCCGCCAAGGCCAGTCCCGGAAACAACATTGCAACAGCCACCGCAGCGCCTGCCGTCAAAGCTGTCGCCCGCACCGCATTCATGGTCTGTCAGTCCGATGCGTGGTCTTCAAGGCTTACGCCGGCTTCGCGCATTCGCTTCAGCATCGTCTCGACCGAGCCGTTGAGATTGATACCGCGACAGGCGTCGAGCCGCACCGTGGTCGCAAAACCGTGTTTGACCGCGTCGAGCGCCGAAAAGGCGACGCAGAAGTCGGTCGCCAGGCCGACCAGGGTCACGCTATCGACTCCGCGCTCCTTGAGATAGCCGGCAAGCCCGGTCGGCGTCGTGCGGTCGTTCTCGAAGAAGGCCGAATAGCTGTCGATGGCCGGGCGGAAGCCCTTGCGGATCACCAGTTCAGCCTTGGTCCAGGCGAGGCCCGAATGGAAATCCGACCCAAGACTGCCCTGGATGCAATGGTCCGGCCACAGCGTCTGCGGGCCGTAGGGCATGTCGATCGCCTCGAAAGGCTGCTTGCCGGGATGGCTGGAGGCGAAGCTCGAATGTCCCGCGGGGTGCCAGTCCTGCGTCAGCACGACATGCTCGGTGCGCCGGATCAAATCGTTGACCAGCGGCACGATCTCGTCGCCGCCGGCGACTGCCAGCGCGCCGCCCGGGCAAAAATCGTTCTGCAAGTCGATGACAACAAGCGCTTCGTCGGCCATGGGGCCTCCCTCTTTTGTCTCAGGCTCCAGTGAAGAAATGCCGCTGATGCGACCGGATGCAGAAACTTGACCAGATGGGCGGCGGCGTCAACCGCCAACGGCATAACAAATGCTTGTCCGCGGCATTGATGCCGACAGCTGCGCAAACTCTGGCTTTGACAATTCCTGCCGGCTTGATATCATTTGCATACGAATGAATTTGACTGGCTCGGACGCTGGCAGGTTTCCTCGGGAAAGCCCCTTTTCTGGAAGGCCCTTTGTTTTGGAAGGCAAAGCGTGATCCGTTACGCGAAACCCACCACTGTCGACGAAGCGCTCGCTCTGCTTGGCGAAGCGCCGTGGCGTATCCTTGCCGGCGGCACCGATTTCTATCCGGCGCAAGGCGCCAAGCCGTTTCGCGACAACGTCCTCGACATCAATGGCCTCGCGGCGTTGCGCGGTATCACTGAAGCCGAGACCCATTGGACGATCGGTGCGCGCACCACCTGGACCGATCTCGTCCGCCATCCCTTGCCGCCGGCCTTCGATGCGCTGAAGCAGGCGGCGCGGGAGGTGGGCTCGGTGCAGATCCAGAATGCCGCCTCCATGGCCGGCAATCTCTGCAATGCCTCTCCGGCCGCCGACGGTGTGCCGCCCTTGCTTGTGCTCGATGCCGAGATCGATTTGCGATCCGCAGTGGCAACCCGTACTTTGCCGCTGGCAAAATTCATCCTCGGCAACCGCCGCACCGAACTGCAGCCCGGCGAAATGGTCACCGCCATCCGCGTGGCGAAACAGGCAGGCTTGGGCACGTCGGCTTTCGTCAAGCTCGGCGCCCGGCGCTATCTCGTCATCTCCATCGCCATGGTGGCCGCGCGTGTGGTTGTGAAAGACGGCATCGTCAGCGAAGCGGCCGTCGCGGTCGGTTCCTGTTCGGCCGTCGCCAAACGCCTTGCGGGCGTCGAGGCCGCCTTGCGCGGCCACCCTGCCAACCACGCACTCGCCGATGCTGTGCTGGCCGCGTCGATGGACGAGCTTGCGCCGATCGGTGATGTGCGCGGCAGCGCCGAATACCGGCAGGATGCTGCACGCGAGATCGTCGCCCGCGCCGTGCTTGCTGCTGTCGGCCACGCTACCGGCGACAAGGTGGCGGCATGATGGTACGCGCCGACATCGCCTTCGAGGTCAACGGCGCCGCAGTTTCCGTCTGCGTGCCGCCGGTCCGCCGTCTCTCCTCGGTGCTGCGTGATGAATTGCATTTGACCGGCACCAAGGTCGGCTGCGACGCCGGCGATTGCGGCGCCTGCACCGTGCTGGTCGACGGCAATCCTGTCTGCGCCTGCCTGGTACCGGCAGCCTCCGTGGCCGGGGCGACCGTGACAACCGTCGAGGGCCTCGCCAATGGCCGGCTGTCGGCGCTGCAGGCCTCGTTCCTCGAGCATGGCGCGGCGCAGTGCGGCATCTGCACGCCCGGCCTGCTGGTCGCCGCGACAGCACTTCTGGACGAGAAACCCTTCCCGACCGAGGCCGAGACCCAGGATGCGCTGGGTGGCGTCCTTTGCCGCTGCACCGGCTACCGCAAGATCATTGCCGCGGTCATGGACGCATCGCGCCACGCCAATGGCCTTGACCACCGCATGCCGCAGTCGGGCCATGCCGTCGGCTCCTCGCCGATCCGCCTCGATGGCCACCCAAAAGTCACCGGCGGCGAAAAATTCGGCGGCGATTCCTTCCCGGGGGATGCGCTGTCGGTGCTGGTGGTCCGCTCGCCGCACTATCATGCCGGGTTCACCTTCGGCGATCTCGGATCTTGGGCTAGAAATCATCCTGGCATCGTCGGTGTCTTCACCGCGGCAGATATCCCGGGAAAGAACTGCTTTGGCGTCATCGGCCCGTTCGCCGACCAGCCCGCTCTCGCCGAAGGGTTCGCGCGCTTCCGCGGCGAGGCGGTGGCGCTGGTTGCCGGCGAGCGCGAGGCCATGCTCGATCTCGACCTTTCAGACTTTCCTGTTTCCTGGACCGAACGACCGCATTTCCTGCAGCCCGGTGAAGCACAGGCCGGCGGCGCGAAGCCGATCCACGACCACCGGCCGGCAAACCTGCTCACCTCCGGCTTTGTCGAACGCGGCGATCCCGACGCGGCGCTAGCCAGTGCCGTCGTCACCGTCTCCGGTGCCATCGACACCGCCTATGTCGAACACGCCTATATCGAGCCGGAAGCCGGCTACGCCTATATGGATGGCGACACGCTGGTCGTCGTCGCCTGCACGCAGGCGCCCTATATGGACCGCGACGACACGGCAAAGGTGCTCGGCCTCTCCGTCGACAAGGTGCGCATTGTCCCGACCGCCACCGGCGGCGGCTTTGGCTCGAAACTCGATGTTTCGCTGCAGCCTCTCGTCGGCCTGGTGGCGCTGAAGACCGGAAGGCCGGCGGCACTCACCTACACCCGCAATGAATCGATGATCTCGACCACCAAGCGCCATCCCGCTGAGATGAAGGCGACCATTGGCGTCGATGCGGATGGCCTTGTCACCGGCATGATCTTCGCCGGCGATTTCAACACCGGCGCCTATGCCAGTTGGGGGCCGACGGTCGCCAACCGCGTTCCCGTGCATGCCTCCGGTCCTTATGCGACGCCGAATTATCGCGCCGAGGGCCGTGCCATCCACACGCATGGTCCGATCTCCGGCGCCTTCCGTGGCTTCGGCGTGCCGCAGGCGACGATCATGCAGGAAACTCTTTATGACGAACTGGCCGAAAAGCTTGGGCTGGATCGGCTGGCGTTTCGGCTGAACAATTGCCTTCGTAACGGCTCCGAAACGGTTACCGGCCAGAAACTGGAGTCGGGCGTCGGCATCGCCGAGTGCCTCGAAGCGCTGCAGCCGCATTGGGCGCGCGCGCTTGCCGATGCCGCAGCCTTCAATGCTGCCAATGAGAAGCAAAAGCGCGGCGTCGGCGTCGCGTCCTGCTGGTATGGCTGCGGCAACACCTCGCTGCCCAATCCGTCGACCATCAGGGTCGGCATCTCGCCCGAAGGCGAGGTCATCCTGCATCAGGGCGCCGTCGACATCGGCCAGGGCTCCAACACCGTCATAACCCAGATCTGCGCCGACGCGCTTGGACTGCCGCTGGACAAGTTCCGGCTGAAGAGCGCCGACACTGCGATCAGCCCCGACGCCGGCAAAACATCGGCCTCGCGCCAGACTTTTGTCACCGGCAAGGCCGCCGAAAAGGCCGGCCGCGCCTTGCGCGAAACCATCCTGCGCTTTGCCAATGTGTCGGAGAAAGCGTCCCTGCATCTCGACGGGCCGGCAATCGTCATCCGCGAGGGCGAGGCCACCCGCCGCATCGACCTGGCCGCGCTTGATGTCGATGCCGGCGGCTTCGTCTTCCGCGCTGAGGAAACTTATGATCCGCCGACCCTGCCGCTAGATGCCAAGGGCCAGGGCAAACCCTATGCCCTCTATGGCTACGGCGCCCAGATCGCCGAACTCGAGGTCGATCTCAAGCTCGGCACGGTCAAGCTGATCAAGATCACCGCCGCGCACGATGTCGGCAAGGCGATCAATCCGCTGCTGGTCGAGGGCCAGATCGAGGGCGGCATCGCGCAAGGCATCGGCATGGCGCTGATGGAGGAATACATCCCCGGCCGCACCGAGAATCTGCACGACTATCTGATCCCGACCATCGGCGACGTGCCGCCGATCGAGACCATCCTGATCGAAGTTCCCGATCCGGAGGGACCCTTTGGCGCCAAGGGGCTGGGCGAGCATGTGCTGATCCCGACGGCGCCGGCTATCCTCAACGCCATCCGCCACGCCACCGGCGTGCTGGTCACCAAGGTTCCGGCGACGCCGACGCGCATTCGCGCCGCCATACGGGAAAAGGAGGCACGCCCATGAGCGAGCTTGCCGAACGTTTCGAAACCCACGATCCCGGCGAAAAGCAGGTGGCGGAAAAGATCCGCTGCGATGCCTGTCCGGTCATGTGCTACATCGCCGATGGCCACACCGGCGCCTGCGACCGCTACGGCAATGTCGGCGGCCGCATCGTGCGCATGGATCCGCTGACCATCCTCGACCACGCCGCCGAAACCGGTGGCGCGGTTGTGCCCTTCGTCGCCGACGGTGAGGAGTGGGACGGCGAACTGGTCAACACCGGCCGCCGTTTCGTTACGGCAATAGGCGCGGGCACCACCTATCCCGACTACAAGCCGGCTCCCTTCATCGTCAGCCAGGAAGTCGAAGGCGTCGATCTGGTGACCGTGGTCACCGAGGGCATCTTCTCCTATTGCGGCGTCAAGGTGAAGATCGACACCGACCGCCACCTTGGTCCGGAGACCGCCATCGTCCGTGCCCAGGGCGAGGCCATCGGCCATGTCACCACCGGCGAATACGGCTCACAGATGCTGTCGCTGGGCGGTGTGCATCATTTGACCGGCGGCTCCAAGCCTGAGGGACGCGCCACTTGCGATGCGCTGCTCAATCTGTGCAACCGCAAGCCGGTCGAACTTGTCATCGATGGCGGTGCGACCATCATCGTCGAAGCCGGCAAACCACCTGTCATCGACGGCAAGGTCGAACACCGCATGCGCGTCGGCTGCGGCTCGGCCACCATCGGCATGTTCGCCACCCAATGGCGCGGCCTGGTCGACGAGGTGGTGGTGGTCGACGACCACATCACCGGCGTCGTCTCCGAGCATCAGGCGGGCAAGGTTCTCGGCTGGCAGGATACCGGCATCAAGATCATTGGCCGCCGTTCGACGCCCGGCCGTTATTTCAAGGTCTCCGAGCCAGGCCTCGGCTGGGGTGGCACCTCGATTTCCGACCCGCTGTCGATCCTCGGTGAATGGAATTCCAAGAAAGGCGCGCATCCTGGCTTGTCGCTGCTGATGGTGTCGACCACCGGCGAGCAGTTTGCGTATTACGAGCTCGACGACGAGTTGAAGCCGGTCGAAAAGCCGTTTCCGGAGCGGCTGCAGAAATCGGTCGGGCTGATTGAGGACAATTGCGAGCCGGCACTGTGCACGGTGTTGTTCATCGGCGGCGCCGGCGGCTCGCTGCGCGCCGGCGTCACCGAAAACCCGGTCAACCTCACCCGCTCGGTGCAAGACCTGAAGACCTACGTGACCGTCGGCGGCGCCCCCGTCTATGTCTGGCCGGGCGGCGGCATCACCCTGATGGTCGACGTCACCCGCGTACCGGAAGGCGCTTTCGGCTATGTCCCGACCCCAGCGCTGGTGGCGCCGATCGAGTTCACCTTGCGTCGCGACGACTATATCAGGCTCGGCGGTTACGAGGCCGAGATCCGCAGTGTCGACGACATTGTCGCCAAGGGCGGCGAGTACCTCAACCCGCGCCGCGGCGCGGGTGCGGCAGCGCAGAACCCGTGGCCGCCGCTGGCGCAGTTGCGCCGCACCGGCTCGAACGGGGCCGGGTGATGCAAGGTCCGCAAGTGCATTGGCTGCAGGACGGCAAGCGGCTGCATCTCAACCATGGGCCGATCGACCTGATCGTCGAGGCCTTCGGCGAGGCGGATGAGTGTCGTGCCGCCTATGCCCAGGCCGTCGAGCGCTTCCAGACGATCCTGGTCGAGTTGGTCAAGGAGCTTCCCGAATTGCGCCTCCCGGCATTCTTCCTGGCGCCACGCGCCTTTGACGGTCCGACGGCGCGCCGCATGGAAGCAGCCGTCATGCCCCTGGCGGAAGGCTTCATAACGCCGATGGCCGCCGTCGCCGGATCGGTAGCCGACGAAATGCTTGCCGCACTGCTTGCCGGTCGCAAGCTCGATCGCGCCTATGTCAACAATGGCGGCGACAGCGCTCTCCATATCGGCAAGGGCCAGTCAGTGAACCTGGCGATCGCCGGCACCGGCAACGGTATGGCGGACCGCATCACCATTCGCTCCGAAGACGGTGTGCACGGCGTCGCCACCAGCGGTTGGCGTGGCCGGTCGTTTTCGCTCGGCATTGCCGACGCCGTCACTGTGCTGGCGCGGACTGGCGCCGAGGCCGATGCGGCGGCGACGCTCATTGCCAACGCCGTAGACCTGCCCGGCAATCCTGCCATCAAGCGCATTCCCGCACAGGAACTGTCGCCCGACAGCGATCTCGGCGCGCGGTTGGTGACACAAGCCGTCGGCACGCTTGCATTTGGCGAGGTGGCGCGGGCGCTGGACAATGGCCTTGCTGTCGCCGAAGATTTTCGTCGACGCGGCCTGATTGCCGCATCGGCGCTGTTTCTGGGCGGTGAGGCCCGCATCAGTGGTTCTATGGCGCTTGCCGCGTCCAACAAAAGTCCAGGGAAGGAAGTTGCCCATGCCTGAGTTTCCGATCCGCAAGATCGCGGTTCTGACCGAAGAGATCTTTCACGATGGCGGGCCGGTCGCCGCGGCGCCGCACCGACGCGCCGCCGCTGTGGCGCTGGTGAAAAACCCGTTCGCCGGCCGCTACGTGGAAGAGTTGCAGAGCGCCATGGACGATCTGAAGCCGCTTGGCCTGCTGCTCACGGACAAGCTCATTGCCGCATTGGGCGGCGACGTGAAACAGATCGACGGCTACGGCAAGGGCACGATCGTCGGCTCGTCAGGTGAACTCGAGCATGGCGCGCTGTGGCATGTGCCGGGCGGCTACGCCATGCGTGAGCGGCTCGGCGGCGCCAAGGCGATCGTGCCGTCAGCAACCAAGGTCGGCGCCTTCGGCTCGCGGCTCGACGTGCCGCTCGGCCACACCAACGCCGCTTATGTGCGCAGCCATTTCGACGCCATGGAGGTCGGACTCAGCGACGGGCCTCGTCCCGACGAGATCCTGTTCTGCCTGGCCATGAGCTGCGGCCCGCGCGTGCATGACCGCATGGGTGGACTGGCGGTTGGCGACATCAAGGCTTGGGACGGTTTGCGATGAGCGGCGGGGACAATCTGCTGAAACTGGTCGAGGCCGAAGAGCCTGACGAGCATGACTACCGCTTGCAGGAGCAGGTCGGCTTCATCCTGCGCAAGGCGCACCAGCGCCATGTTTCGATCTTTGCCGCGCGTATCGCCGATCTGACGCCGCCGCAATTCGCCGCTCTGGCCAAATTGCACGACGTCGGTGAGACCTCGCAGAACCAGCTCGGCACGCTGATCGCCATGGACGCGGCGACGGTGAAGGGCGTCATCGACAGGCTGAAGGCGCGTGGCTTGGTCGACCTCACCAAGCACGAGGTCGACAAAAGGCGCCTGCTGGTCAACCTGACCGCCGAGGGTCGCGACGCCATCGAGCGACTGATTCCGCTGGCCCGCGCCATCACCGAGGAAACGCTTGCGCCGCTCTCCGCCAAGGAGGCCGCCACCTTCATGAAGCTGCTGTCCAAGCTCGCAGCCGCGCCCCTTCAGGATCGAAGAACGGTATCGGCGCCACCACCGCGCGTGTCGGCGTGCTGTCGATGTCGATGCTCAGCTCGGTGCCGATCGCGGTGAACGGCAGCCTCAGATGCGCGGTCGCCAGCACCTTTCCCAGCGAATAGCCGTGATCGCTATAGGTGACGACGCCGGCATCCTCGCCATCGGCCAGAACCCGCGCATTCATCGCAGCTGGCGTGCTGCCGTCGAGGATCAATCCGGTCCAGCGTTCGTCGAGGCCTTTGTCGCGGAGCTTGAGCAAAGCTTCGCGGCCGATGAAATCGCCCTTATCGAACTTGATCCAGCGGTCGAGCCCGACATGAAACGGCGTGCGGCTCTCGTCCATGTCGATGCCATGCGCCGGATAGGCCTTTTCCAGCCCAAGCGTGAACATCGCCAGCACGCCATAGGCTTGAGACCAAAATCCCGGCCGGCCCGCATCAGTGCGTCCCAGATCGCAGTGGCCTCGTCTGCGGGCACGAACAGCTCGAAGCCGAGCTCGCCGGTCACGCCGGTGCGCGAAATCAGCACCTTCGTCTCGCCGATGCGCCCTGATGTGAACGCCCAGCGTTTCAGCCCGTCCAGGTCGGCGTCCTGCACCAGCGCCTTCAGCAACGCCCGCGAGCGCGGCCCCTGGATCGTCGGGAAGGCGATGGCCGCAGTGATGTCGGTCACGTAGGCCTTGCGGCGCTCCGCATGATGCAGCAACCAGGGCAGCATCTTCAGTCGATTGACCGAGCCGGTCACCAGCATGAAATGTTCGGGCGCCAGCCGGAACACGGTGAGGTCGTCCATGATTCCGCCATCGTCGCGGCACACGGTGGAATAGCGCACCTGTCCCGGCTTCATCGCGGCGGCGTCGTTGACGATGACATGATTGACCAGCGCCTCGGCCTCCGGCCCCTTGATGTCCATCTTGCCCATGGTGCTGAGATCCTGGACGCCGACATTTTTCCGCGTGTTCAGGTGCTCGTCGGCAATGCCAGAATAATATTTGGCCGAGACGAAATCGCCGCCGACCCGGCCCATGGTGGCGCCGAGCCCGACGATGCTGTTGTAGAAAGGAGAGCGTCGCTCGGCCAAGAAAGTTCTCCATCATTCATGAAAAATCGGCAGCGCCGGGCGGCACTGCCGATGTCGGATCGGTGAAGGGATTAACCCCCGTAGACGTCGAACGAAAAATATTTGTCGTTGATTTCCTTGTATTTGCCGTTGGCGCGCAGCGCGTCGATCGCGGCATTGAGCTTGTCGGTCAGCTCCTTGTTGCCCTTCTGCAGCGCGATGCCGACGCCGGGACCATGGATGGCTGGGTCCGGGCTCAAGGTGCCGAGCAATTTGCAGCAGGCGCCATCGGGCTTCTTCAGCCATTCGGTCAGGATGATCGAGCCGTCCATCACCGCGTCGAGGCGGCCATTGACCATGTCGGCGCGGGCGTCGTCGCCGGTCGGGTAGGCCTTGATCGTCGAGCCGCTGTACTTCTGCTCGGCGAAATTCTGGTGGATGGTCGCGCTCTGCACGCCCAGCACCTTGCCTTTCAGATCGTCCGGCGACGTGCCGGCGATGGTCGAATCCTTCGGCACGGCGATGGCCGGCGGCGTCTGGTAATACTTGTGGGTGAAATCCACCTTCTCGGCGCGTTCCGGCGTGATGGTGATGTTGATGATCGCGTCGAACTTGCCGGCCTGCAGTGCCGGGATCGAGCCATCGAAATCCTGCACGACGAATTCACATTCGGTCTTCATTTCGGCGCACAATGCCTTGCCGAGGTCGATGTCGAAGCCACCCAGCGTGCCGTCGGCATTGGCGTAGTTGAAGGGCGGATAGGCGCCTTCGGTGCCGAGCTTGAGCTCATTGTCTTGGGCGCAAGCTGCACCCGTGGCGACAGCCAGGGCGGCGGAAGCGGCAAGCGCGAAACGACCGAAAAGACGCATGTTCCTGAATCTCCGTTGAGCGGAGAAGTCTATGGTCTTTTACGGGCTCCACGGAGACGGAAACGACATGCTCTGCGGCGATCCCGGCGCAGCAAATCTCAACGTAATCTAAATTACAGATCGATCATGTGCATCGGCAGATGCTGGGCCTGTCGCAGACGGTCGTGGGAGGGACTTGGGATGGACCAGCAGGAATTCGTGCAGGAAGCCGCGCAGCGGCGCATCGATGAAGACATCGCCAAGCGCATCCGCGTCCACCAGGCCAACATCGAGCGGCTGGCAACCGCAAGGGAAAGCGCCGGCAATCTCGCGGCCGCCGTCTCCAACCGCCCGCTGGTGATGCTGGCGCAGGGCGATTCCTGGTTTGACTACCCGTTGACCGGAAACGGATTTCCGCTTGTCGACACCGATGTGATCGCGCAACTGCGTCGGATCGGCTCGATGCCGCCGACGATCCTGAACCTTGCGCATCATGGCGATGCGGCGACCGACGAGATCTCGCTGCCCAAGCAGCAACGGATGATTTCAGCCTTGCGCAACAAGGCGAACTGGCTGGACGGCAAGCCCGACGCCATCCTGTTCTCGGCCGGCGGCAACGACATTGCCGGCGACCAGTTCTGCATTTTCCTCGACTTCAATGACGGCCATGCCGCCGGGCTCAACAAGGACCGGTTCACCAAGGCGCTCGGCATGGTCGAGGCCTGCTATCTCGATCTCTTCGCATTGCGCGACCGGGTGGCGCCTGGCGTGCCGATCTTCGGCCATTGCTACGACTTTCCGATCCCGAATGGGTCGCATCCGTCTTGTGTCGGTCCGTGGCTGAAACCGTCGCTCGATTTCTGCAACTGGTCGGTCGCGCAAGGCACGGTCATCGTCCATGACACGCTGGCGGCGTTCCGGAATCTCGTGAAACGCCTTGCGGATGAGCCTCGCAACAAATTCCATCTGGTCGATACACAAGGAACGCTGAAACCAGCCGACTGGGCCAACGAGCTTCATCCGGGTCCAGCAGGGTTCAAGAAGATCGCGCAGAAATTTGCTGACGCTCTGAAGGCGAATTTGTAGGTGCGGCCGTCAGCTTTGCCCGGCGGCGCTCGGTCCTGGCTCGCAAGGACTGCGTTCGTCGCGCGTCTACCCTTTGTGCGTCGGTGACCACCCGAACATCTTCGTAGCCTGCTCGACCGTATAGTAACCCAGGGCCACATCCCGCAGCACCAGATCGGCGTCGCGTTCGAACGGGTCGCCATAACCGCCGCCACCTGGCGTGCCGACGCGCACCCGGTCGCCGGCCTTCAGCGCGATGTCCTGTTCCTTGGAGAGATGCGGCGGTACATGTTCCTCGCCGCCACGGAACACGGTCACCGTGTTGACCGCGCCATCCTTGCCGCCGAGCGCGCCTTGCGGGCCGAAACGGCCGTGATCCATGACGAAGGAGGCGCGGGCGTCACCGCGCAGGATCTCCACCTCATATGCGAGACCAAAACCGCCGCGATGCTTGCCGGCGCCGCCGGAACCTTCGCGCAAGGCGTAGTGGCGATAGAGCACCGGAAACGCCTGCTCCATGATCTCGACCGGCGGCGACTTGGAAATGCCGATGGTCGAGCAGCCATTGGTCAGGCCGTCATGGCCGGCATTGCCGCCATAGCCGCCGCCGGAGATCTGGTACATCACATAATCGCGGCCGCGCGCTGGGTCGTTGCCGCCGAGCGCGAAATTGCCGCTGGAGCCGGCGGGTGCCGCCGTCACCTTGTCCGGCAGCGCTTGCACCATGGCCGCGAACACCGCCTCGGCGATGCGCTGCGAAACCTCGGCCGCACAGCCGGATACGGGGCGCGGATATTTGGCATCGAGGAACGTGCCTTCCGGCCGCTTGACGATCAGCGGCTCGAAAGCGCCGGCGCTGATCGGCACGTCGGGGAAAATATGACGCATGGCGAGATAGACCGAGGATAAGGTCGTCGCCAGCACGCTGTTCATCGGCCCGGCGCAAGGCTTTGACGAGCCGGTGAAATCGAAGCTCAGCGTGTCGCCCCGCTTTTCGATCGCCAGCGCGATGGTCAGCGGCTCGTTCACCACCCCGTCGGAATCGACGAATGCCTTGGAATGGTAAGTGCCGTCGGGAATGGCTGAGATGTTGGCGCGCATCTGTTCGGCGGCGCGGCGGCGCAGTTCGGCGATCGCTTCGACAACCGTTTCGTCACCGTAACGGTCCAGGATTCCATTGAGCCTGTCCTGGCCGATCAGCAGCGCCGCCGCCTGCGCACGGATATCGCCAATGCGTTGGTCGGCGACGCGGATGTTCGAGCAGATGATCGCGTAGATCTCGGGATCGAGCACGCCCTTCTTGAACAGCTTGACCGGCGGCAGCCGCAGCCCTTCCTGCTCGACCGCCGTCGCCGAAGCCGAGAAGCCGCCCGGCACCGAGCCGCCAATGTCGGGCCAGTGGCCGGTGTTCGACAGCCAGCAAAATATCTTGCCGTTCCGGTAGACCGGCATGGCGAAGCGCACATCCATCAGATGCGTGCCGCCGAGATAGGGATCGTTGACGATGTAAATGTCGCCCGGTTCCGGCGGCAGGCAGCGTCCGTCGGCGATCATTTCGATCACCGTTTTGGTCGAATACTGCATGACGCCGACGAATACCGGCAGGCCCTGGCTGCCTTGCGCGATCAGCGAACCATCGACGGCGGAATAGATGCCGTCAGAGCGGTCATTGGCTTCGGCGATGACAGGCGAGAAGGCGGCGCGGGAAAAGGTCAGGTCCATCTCGTCGCAGACCTGCTGCAGGGCCGCCTGGAGGACCGAAAGCGTGATGGCGTCGAGCTTTTGCATCTCAGGCCTCGCCGATCTCGATGATGATGTTGCCGTCGGCGTCCGAGCGCGCGCGGTCGCCGGGTTCGAGCACGGTGGTCGCGTCCATCTGTTCGAGGATCGCCGGTCCTTCGATGATAGCGTCGAGCGGCAGTTTTTCGCGCGCATACACCGGCGTCTCGTACCAGGTTCCGGCGTACCAGACCGGCCGTATCTCGCGCCGCGCTTCGTCAAGCGTTTTGGCGCGCCCCGCCGGGTCGATCAGTCGCGACAGATCGATCGCCGGCCGCACGCCGGTGACCGAAGTGTTGAGGTTGACCAGATTGGCGCGGATCTCCGGCAGCTCGACCTTGAAGCGGGCGAAATAGGCTTTTTCGAAAAGCTGCTGCAACGTTGCGCGGGTCACCGACGACGACGGCAGCGGCACGTTGATTATGTGGGTCTGGCCAACGAACTGCATGTCGGCGGAGTGGGTGACGCGGATCGTCTCTGGCGTCACCGCCTCCTTGCCGATCAGATCCTCGCCTTCGTTTCGGTGCCGTTCCAATACCTCGCGAAGCTTCGCTTCGTCGAGCATGGCGACCGGCTGGTTGATCGTGTTGACGAAATCGTGGCGCAGGTCGGCGACGACGCAGCCGAGTGCGTTGGTGATGCCCGGACGCGCCGGCACCAGCACTTTCGGCAGGCCGAGCTCGCGCGCCAACGCAGTCGCATGCAGCGGCCCGGCGCCGCCAAAGGCGAACAGCGCGAAATCGCGCGGATCGTGGCCGCGCGACACCGAGACCATGCGGATGGCGCCGGCCATCTTCATGTTGCCGAGCCGCAGCACCGCACCCGCCGCCTCGACGCCGGAAAGGCCGGTTGCGCGGCCAATCTTGTTCTCGAAAATGCCGGTGACGCGTTCGACGGTGACCGGATTTTCGACCGCCAGCAATTTCTTCGGCGCCAGCCGGCCGAGCACCAGATTGGCGTCGGTGATGGTCGGCTCCAGGCCTCCGCGCCCATAGCAGATCGGGCCGGGATTGGCGCCGGCGCTTTCCGGGCCGATCTGGATGAGCCCTGCCGCATCGACGCGGGCGATCGAGCCGCCACCGGCGCCGACCGTATGCACGGCCACCATCGGCACATGGATCGGCATCGCATATTCGATCTCGATCTCGTTGGACACTGCCGGCTCGGCATTGCGGATCAGCGCCACGTCGGTCGAGGTGCCGCCCATGTCGTAGGTCACCAGGTTTTCGAAGCCGGCGCGTTTTCCCGTATAGGCGGCGGCGATGACGCCTGAGGCCGGCCCGGACATCACGGTCTTTGCCGATTCGCGGGTGACGAAGCGAGCCGAGATCATGCCGCCATTGCCGTTCATGATCAGGAAGTCGCGGGCGTAGCCTTTTGCGCCCAATTCCTTGCGCAGCCGCTCGACATAGCGCTCGAGGATCGGCTGCACCGAAGCGTTGACCGAGGCGGTCACGCCGCGCTCGAATTCGCGCGCTTCCGAAAGCAGTGCATGGCCGGTGGTGATGTAGCCGTTTGGCCAGAGTTCGGCGGCGATTTCCGCCGCGCGCCGCTCATGCCTGGGATTGGCGTAGGAATGGAGGAAATGGATGACCAGGGACTCACAGCCGTCGGCGATCAACTGCGAAAGTGCCGCCCGCATCTCGGCCTCGTCGAGCGGAATGCGCACCGCTCCGGACGCTTCGACACGCTCGGACACTTCGAGCCGCAGATTGCGCGGAATGATCGGCACGAAAGTGCCGGTCATGCCGTAAGCTTGCGGCCGCGTGCGACGGCCAAGCTCGATCACGTCGCGAAAGCCGCGCGTGGTGATCATGCCGGTTTTCGCCAGCCGGCGCTCCAGCACGGCGTTGGTGGTGGTGGTCGTGCCGTGCACGATCAGGTCGATGCCGTCGATCGGAAATCCGGTGGCCCCGAGTGCTGAAACGACACCGAATGCCTGGTTGTCGACCGTGGTCGGGGTCTTGGCGATATGCACCCGTCCGCCGTCGCGTCCGTCGATCAGAAGCAGGTCCGTAAAGGTCCCGCCGACATCGATGCCAGCGACGACTTTGCCAAGGGAATCGTGCGCCTGCGCCGAAAAATTCTCTTTCATTGTCGAAACCCGAAATATCAGGACTACGGATATGTCTCAGTTTGGAAAGCTGTTTCACACTGGCGTCTTGACGCAAATATCGTTTGTATACTAATAAATTCCGGACACAAGAGCTTACCGCTTGGCAGTGTGCAAACGGCACGCCAGAACCTGAATGGTTCGGGCGCGCAGGTGAAAGTTCGGCGCCCGCATCCTGAGTCGGGCCAGAAAGTTGGATTTGATGAACACCACATCCGCTCTCAACACCGCCGGCGCCCGTCCGCTGCAATTCCCGATTCCGGCCAACGTCTATGCCGAGACCGTTGTCTCGGTGAAGCACTATACCGACCGCCTGTTTTCGTTCCGCATCACCCGCCCGCAGTCGCTGCGCTTCCGCTCCGGCGAGTTCGTCATGATCGGCCTGCCCAATGCCGAGAAGCCGGTGTTCCGCGCCTATTCCATCGCCAGCCCGGCCTGGGACGAAGAGCTGGAATTCTTCTCGATCAAGGTGCCGGACGGCCCGTTGACCTCGGAGTTGCAGAAGATCCAGGTTGGCGACACCGTCATCATGCGCCAGAAGTCGACCGGCACGCTGGTGGTCGACGCTCTGACCCCGGCCAAGCGCCTGTTCATGATCTCGACCGGCACCGGCATCGCGCCTTTCGCCAGCCTGCTGCGCGATCCCGATACCTATGAAAAGTTCGACCAGCTCATCCTGACCCACACCTGCCGCGATACCGCCGAACTGACCTACGGCCAGGAACTGGTGGCGGCGCTTGAAAGCGACCCGCTGATCGGCGAACTGACCGGCGGCCGCGTCACTCTTTACAATTCGACGACGCGCGAAGAGTCCGAGCGTATGGGCCGCATCACTGCGCTGATCGGCTCCGGGAAGTTCTATGCCGATCTCGGTATCGACAAGCTCAATCCGGAGACCGACCGCATCATGATCTGCGGCTCGATGCATATGCTCAAGGACGTCAAGGAACTGGCCGAAAGCCTGGGCTTCCAGGAAGGCTCGCTGCATCACCCCGCGACCTTCGTCGTCGAGCGCGCCTTCGTCGGCTGACCAGACCCAGGCATCTCAAAACCAGCACTTTTGACCACGCGGTCAAAAATCAGCTGTTTCCGCGGCCTTTTTCAGCTATGACCCTTTGAAAGACTCGTGAAGCATCAATTCACGAGCTATCTTCGGCGCAAGTCGTTGAATGAAAGGGCAGGAGATGAGCAGCACAATCCGCGAAGCCGATCTTGGCTCGCCCAAGGTGACGCCGTTGCCGGCGCGCGCCGCCGCCAACACGCCTGTCCCGCTCGACCATCGCATCGCCCGCAACCCCGGCATGAAGCTCGATCTCGGCTTCATGGAATCGGTGCGTAGCGTCAACCGTTCGGCACTCGAACGCCGCGTCGCCAGCCTGACCAAACGGCGCTCGATCAAGGCCGACAATCAGGCGGCCTGGCTGCTGCGCGCCGTTGCCTGCATGGACCTGACGACGCTGAATTCCAACGACACCGAGGAGCGTGTGCGCCGGCTCTGCGCCAAGGCGATCAATCCGTTCCGCCGCGACATCGTCGAAGGCCTCGGCATAGTGGGTGAAAAGATCCGCCCGGCGGCGGTCTGCGTCTATCATCCCTTCGTCGCCACCGCCGTCGACGCCGTGCGCGGCACCGGCATTCACGTTGCTGCCGTGTCCACTGCTTTTCCGCATGGCCTTGCCCCGCTTTCGACGCGCCTGCAGGAGATTGAAGCCTCGGTCAGGGATGGCGCCGACGAGATCGACGTCGTCATTCCACGTGGCTTGGTGTTCGGCGCCAAGTGGCGGGAGCTTTACAATGAGATCGTCTCGATGCGTGCCGCTTGCGGCGATGCGCATCTGAAGGTCATCCTCGGCACTGGCGACCTCGCCACGCTGCGCAATGTCATGCTGGCCTCGATGGTGGCGATGATGGCGGGTGCGGATTTCATAAAGACCTCGACCGGCAAGGAGAGCGTCAACGCGACGTTGCCCGTTGGCCTGGCCATGGTGCGCGCTATCAGGGCCTATTTCGAAGAGACCGGCTACCTCATCGGCTTCAAGCCTGCCGGCGGCATCTCCACCGCAAAAGTCTCGCTCGACTGGCTGGTGCTGATGAAGGAGGAGCTCGGCCGTCCATGGCTGGAGCCCGAGCTGTTCCGCTTCGGTGCGTCGAGCCTGTTGACCGACATCGAGCGCCAGCTTGAGCATCATCTGACCGGGCATTATTCGGCCAATCACCGCCACGCGATGGCGTGAAACCCCCACCCCGATCGGCGTTGCCGATCGACCCTCCCCACAAGGAGGAGGGTGAAGGAGGCACCACATGAACATTCTCGAACGCTATCACGCCATGGAGTACGGCCCGGCGCCGGAAGCCCGCAACGAGGCCGACGCGTGGTTGGCTGCGCGCGATTTCGGCAAGGCGCTGTTCATCGGCGGCGGCTGGAAGGCAGCCACGGGCGGCAAGACTTTTGACACCAGCGAGCCGTCCTCGGGCAAATTGCTGGCCAAGGTGTCGGATGCCGGCGCCGCCGACGTCGATGCCGCGGTTACGGCTGCCACCAAGGCGCTGCCGAAGTGGTCCGCTTCGTCAGGCTATCAACGCGCCAAGGTGCTTTACGCCATAGGCCGCGCCATGCAGCGCCACCAGCGCTTGTTCGCGGTGCTTGAGACAATCGACAACGGCAAGCCGATCCGTGAAAGCCGCGACATCGACGTGCCGCTGGCCATCCGCCATTTCATCCACCATGCCGGCTGGGCGCAGGCGCTGGACAAGGATTTTCCCGGCCACAAGGGCGTCGGTGTCGTTGGCCAGATCATCCCGTGGAATTTTCCGCTGCTGATGCTGGCCTGGAAGATCGCGCCGGCGCTTGCCGCCGGCTGCACGGTGGTGCTGAAGCCGGCCGAGTTCACGCCGCTCACCGCCATCCTGTTTGGCGAGATCTGCGAACGCGCCGGCGTGCCGAAGGGCGTCGTCAACATCGTCCAGGGCGGGCCTGAGGCAGGCGCGGCAATAGTCAACCATCCCGGTGTCCAGAAGATTGCCTTCACCGGCTCGTCCGAGGTCGGCAAGATCATCCGCAAGGCCACCGCCGGCTCGGGCAAGAAACTGTCGCTGGAGCTCGGCGGCAAATCGGCCTTCATCGTCTTCGAGGATGCCGATCTCGACAGCGCCGTCGAAGGGCTGGTCGACGGCATCTGGTTCAACCAGGGTCAGGTCTGCTGTGCCGGCTCGCGCCTTCTGGTCCAGGAGGGCATTGCCGATGCCTTCATCGCCAAGGTCAAGACGCGGATGAGCCGGCTGCGCGTCGGCAGCCCGCTCGACAAGAACACCGATATCGGCCCGCTGGTCGACGTGACCCAGCTTGACCGCGTCAAGGGTCTGGTCGCCGAAGGCGCCAAGCAGGGCGCCGTCTGCTGGCAACCGGATGTGGCGCTGCCGTCTTCCGGCTATTACCATTTGCCGACGCTGGCTACAGGTGTTGCGCCGGCTAACATTCTTGCGCAGGAGGAAGTGTTCGGGCCGGTGCTGGCCACCATGACCTTCCGCAACACCGAGGAAGCGATCGAGCTCGCCAACAACACCCGCTACGGGCTGGCCGCTTCGGTGTGGAGCGAAAACGTCAACCTCGCGCTGCACGTTGCGCCGCAATTGAAGGCCGGCGTCGTCTGGGTCAACGGCACCAACATGTTCGACGCCGCCTGCGGCTTCGGCGGCTACCGCGAGAGCGGTTTTGGCCGCGAAGGCGGGCGCGAAGGCATGTTCGAATATCTCGTGGCAAAACTCCCGCTCGGTCCGGTCATCAAGCCGGCAATCGCTTCGGCCCAGGCCGTCGAGCAGTCCGAAGGCGAGGCCATCGACCGCACGGCAAAGCTGTTCATCGGCGGCAAGCAGGTGCGGCCGGACGGCAATTACTCGATTCCTGTCGCCACTGCCAAGGGCAAGCTTGCCGGCGAGGTCGGTCTCGGCAGCCGCAAGGATATCCGTGACGCCGTCTCGGCGGCTCGCGCCTGCAAGGCATGGCCGGAGGCGACCGCCTACAACCGCAGCCAGGTCCTCTACTACCTCGCCGAAAACCTCTCCGGCCGTGCCGACGAATTTGCCGCGCGCCTCACAGAACTCACCGGCGCAACGGCCAAGGCCGCAAGGGAAGAGGTAGAGCAGTCGATCGAGCGGCTGTTTCTCTATGCCGGCCTCGCCGACAAGTTCGAGGGCCGGGTGCATCAGCCGCCGGCGCGCGCCGTCACGCTGGCGCTGCATGAGCCGGTCGGCGTCGTCGGCATCGTCGCACCGGACAATGCGCCCTTGCTTGGCCTGATCTCGCTGGTGGCCCCGGCGCTTGCCATGGGCAACGCCGTGGTTGCGGTGCCGTCGGAAAAATACCCGCTGCTCGCCACCGATCTCTATCAGGTGATCGAATATTCCGACGTTCCGGCCGGCGCCATCAACATCGTCACCGGGCGCACCGCCGAACTCGCCGGCGTGCTGGCCAAGCATGACGATGTCGACGGGCTCTGGGTCTTCGCCGATGCCGAGACCTGCGCCAAGGCCGAAGCCGAGTCCATCGGCAACCTCAAGCGGGTCTGGACCGGCCATGGTCGCAGCCTCGACTGGGCGTCGAATGAGGCCGCCGGCGATGCTTTCCTGCGCCGTGCCATCGAGGTCAAGAACGTCTGGGTGCCCTACGGCGACTGAGCGTCGCACTCCCTGTCTGGAGCAGGCGTTCGGGCTTGACGCACCAAATAATGTTCTTTACCGAGAAAAAACATTTTTCGGTCGAGCGCAGGCGGCACAATAGTGCTTGCCTGGCACAATGCGTCTTGCCCATCCGCCGGTAGAACCCGGCTGATCGCAAACGGACGAGGAGAAGACGAATGGCGGATCTGACCGGCAAAACCGTTGTCGTCACGGCTGCGGCGCAAGGCATCGGCCGGGCGAGCGCGCTGGCCTTCGCCAAGGCGGGCGCCGTCGTCCATGCCACCGACATTAACGAAGCGCTGCTCGCCGAACTCGGCAAGACCTCTGGCATCAAGACCCGCAAGCTCGATGTGCTGAACGACGAGGCGGTGACATCGGGATTTGCCGCGATCGGCCCGGTCGACGTGCTGTTCAATTGCGCCGGCTTCGTTCATTCCGGCTCGATCCTCGAAATGAAGGATTCCGATCTCGATTTCGCCTTCAATCTCAATGTCCGCGCCATGATCCGCACCATCCGCGCTGTACTGCCCGGCATGCTGGCGCGTGGTGACGGCTCGATCATCAACATGTCTTCGGTCGCCGGCGCCGGCAAAGGCGTGCCAAACCGTTTCGCCTATGGCGTCACCAAGGCGGCGGTCATCGGCCTGACCAAGGCGATCGCTGCCGACTATGTCGGCAAGGGCATTCGCTGCAACGCCATCTGCCCCGGCACGGTCGAAAGCCCGTCGCTGCAGGACCGCATGCACGCGCAAGGCGACTATGATGCAGCGCGTGCGGCCTTCATCGCCCGCCAGCCAATGGGCCGCCTCGGCACGCCCGAGGAGATCGCCGATCTCGCCGTCTACCTGGCCGGTGCGACTTATACGTCTGGACAGGCCTATAATATCGACGGTGGCTGGTCGATCTGATCACGGGTTTCGGAAAAGATCGTGGGCGAACAGGAAGATCGGTTCCCGTTCCGGCGTTTATGGGAGATCGAGCAGTCTGAAAATCTCGCTCGCCGCCTAGCCGCGCTTGCCGGGATCAGGTTGATGGGTACGGTCCGCCCGGTTCCTCAGAGGAGCCATCGCTTCGGCGGAGAGTTTGCAAACGGCCATGAGGCCGCAAGTAGGGAGAATGATTTAGATGAAACTGCTGCGCTATGGCGAGATCGGGAGCGAAC
Organism: Mesorhizobium sp. P2_H9; assembly: GCF_056403215.1. NCBI lineage: Bacteria > Pseudomonadati > Pseudomonadota > Alphaproteobacteria > Hyphomicrobiales > Phyllobacteriaceae > Mesorhizobium > Mesorhizobium sp. P2_H9. The sequence goes on from NZ_JBFUFX010000007.1 coordinate 275,472, forward strand.
GCCCCGGCCTGCTCGACGCCGATGGAACGATCCGCGATCTCTCGGCTCATGTCGTCGACATTGCCGGCAAGGCGCTTGATCCGGCATCGCTCGCCGCGCTGGCGAAGCTCGATCCGAAGTCGCTGCCGGCAGTTTCCGGCAAGCCGCGCCTCGGCGCCTGCGTCGCCGGCACCGGCAAGTTCATCTGCATCGGCCTCAACTATTCCGACCACGCCGCCGAAACCGGCGCCACCGTGCCGCCGGAGCCGATCATCTTCATGAAGGCAAGCTCGGCCATTGTCGGCCCGGACGACGACGTGCTGATCCCGCGCGGCTCGGAGAAGACCGATTGGGAGGTCGAACTCGCCGTGGTCATCGGCAGAAAAGCAAAATATGTCAGCGAGGCTGAGGCGCTGGATTATGTTGCCGGCTACTGCGTCGCCCACGACGTGTCCGAGCGCGCCTTCCAGGCCGAGCGCCAGGGCCAGTGGACCAAGGGCAAGAGCTGCGACACTTTTGGGCCGACTGGCCCGTGGCTGGTCACCAAGGACGAGGTTGCCGATCCGCAGAACCTCAAAATGTGGCTGACGGTCAACGGCAAGACGATGCAGAACGGCTCGACCAAGACCATGGTCTATGGCGTTGCCTATCTGGTTTCCTATCTCAGCCAGTTCATGTCGCTGCACCCCGGCGACATTATTTCGACAGGCACACCGCCCGGCGTCGGGCTCGGCATGAAGCCGCCGGTGTTTTTGAAGGCTGGTGACGTGGTGGAGCTCGGCATCGAAGGGCTCGGCCAGCAGAAGCAGACCTTCAAGGCGGACGTGTAGGGGCGACTTCTCCGTTCTCTCCTTGTGGGCCTCAAAAAGGGGAGGAGGAGGCGGTTTCGCGCCCTTCCTCTCCCCCCTCCGGAGGGAGAGGAAGAGAAGCGCCGAAATATCTACTTGATCGTCCTGCCGTCGGCTCCAAACCGATACGTCCTCGCCGGATCCGGCGTCGCGTACAGCGTGGAACCCGGTTCGGCATTATAGACGCCGAAAATACGCACGGTAATAAGCCCGGCCTTTTCGCAGTCGAGATAGAGGTTGGTGTCGGCGCCGAGATGCTCGGCATGGACGACCGTGCCCTTCCACGCCCCGGATTTCGGATCGACGGTCAGGTGCTCTGGTCGCACGCCGATGGTCTTGGCCGTCTCGCCAAGCCTGGCACCGTCGACGAAATTCATTTTCGGTGAGCCGATGAAGCCGGCAACAAATTCGTTCGCCGGCGAATTGTAGAGCTCCATCGGCCCGCCGATCTGCTCGATCTTGCCGGCGTTCAGCACCACGATCTTGTCGGCCAGCGTCATCGCTTCGACCTGGTCATGGGTGACATAGATCATCGTTGCCTTCAGGCGGCGATGCAGCTGCGCGATCTCCAGCCGCGTGTTGACGCGCAGCGCCGCATCGAGGTTGGACAGCGGCTCGTCGAAGAGAAACAGTTTTGGTTCGCGCACCACCGCGCGGCCGATGGCGACACGCTGGCGCTGGCCGCCGGAGAGTTCGGCCGGCCGCCTTTCGAGATAGGGTTCCAGCGACAGCATCGACGAGGCGATGCCGATGCGCCGCTCGATCTCTGCCGCCGGCGTACCCGCCTGCTTCAGGCCAAGGCCCATATTGTTCTTCACCGTCAGATGCGGATAGAGCGCATAGGTCTGGAACACCATGGCGATGCCGCGTTTGGCCGGCGGCGTGGCGGAGACATCCGCGCCGTCGATCACCACCCGGCCGGAGGTCGAATCCTCCAGCCCGGCGATGACCCGAAGCAGCGTCGATTTTCCGCAGCCGGAAGGACCGACGAAGACGACGAATTCGCCGTCATTCACTTCGAGGTTGATGCCTTTCAGCACCTCGACCGGCCCGAAGGCCTTCTTCACATTCTCGATTATCAGCGAGCCCACGGCGTCGTTCCTATCGTTAGAGTTTGACGGCTGCGCCGCTGCGCACGCTCTCGTCGGCGGCAAGGCAGACGGCGAGCGATTTCACCGCGTCGTCCATATGGCGGGTCAGGTCGAGATCCTCGCGGACCGCCTTCAGCACGAAGGCCTGTTCGAGGTCACAAAGGTCCTGGTGGCCGGGTTCGCCCTGCATCGACAGCATCTCGTCTTGCCTGACGAACTTGCCATCCGGCCCGGTCGCCGCGCTGTGCAGGCGGATGGTCGAGGTCTTGGTGTGGGTGTCGATGTCGTCGGACTTGACGCCCTCCTTCATGACGATCGACACGCAGCCATTCGGCGAGATGACGTCCTTCACGAAGAAAGCCGTCTCCGAAATCATCGGACCCCAGCCGGCCTCGTACCAGCCGACCGACCCGTCGTCGAACAGCACCTGCAGGTGGCCATAATTGTACATCGAGGGCGCGACCTCCTCGGTCAGCCGCAGCCCCATGCCCCGCACCTCGACCGGCCTGGCGTCGGTGATCTGCAGCATCACGTCGAGATAGTGCACACCGCAGTCGACGATCGGCGACGTCGTCTGCATCAATTGCTTGTGCGTGTCCCAGGTATGGCCCGAGGATTGCTGGTTGAGGTTCATGCGGAACACGTAAGGGCCGCCAAGTTTGCGCGCCTCGACGATCAGCCTGACCCAGGACGGGTGATGGCGCAGGATGTAGCCGATCACCAGCTTCTTGCCATTGGCCTTGGCCGCCGCGACGACGCGCTTGGCGTCCGCCACCGTTGTCGCCAGCGGCTTTTCGACGAAGACATGGCAGCCGGCCTCGAACGCCTTCACCGCATAGTCGGCATGGCTGTCCGAATAGGTGGCGATGCAGGCGACATCGGGCTTTTCGTCGCGCAGCACCTCGTCGAAGGAGCGCCTGATGCCATAGCCGGAAAGCCCATCCGGCAACGGCACGTCCGAGCGGTTGATGAGTGCGGCAATCTCAAAGCCCGGATTGTTGTGATAGGCCAGCGCATGACTGCGGCCCATATTGCCGAGGCCGGCGACGACGACGCGAAGAGGCTTTTCGAAACTCACTTGACGGCTCCGGAAGTAATGCCGCGGATCAGCTGCCGCGAGAAGATGACGTAGAGGATCAGCACCGGCATGATCGCCAGCGACAGGGCGGCCAGGATCGCGTTCCAGTTGGTGACGAACTGGCCGAGGAAGAGCTGCGCGCCCAGCGTCACCGTCTTGGTCTCCTCCGACGGCGCCAGGATCAGCGGGAACCACAGATCGTTCCAGATCGGGATCATGGTGAAGACGGCGACCGTTGCCATCGATGGCCTGACCAGCGGCAGCACCAGCCGGAAGAAGATGGTGTATTCCGACAGCCCGTCGATGCGGCCGGCATTCTTCAAATCGTCGGACACCTGCTTCATGAATTCCGACAGGATGAACACGGCCAGTGGCAGGCCCTGCGCGGTGTAGACCAGGATCAGCGACGTCAGCGTATTGACCAGCCCGCTCGCAACCATCAACTGCAGGATGGCGACGGTACCTAGCCGGATCGGGATCATGATGCCGAGCGCCAGGTAAAGTCCCATCATCGTGTTGCCGCGGAAGCGATACTCCGACAGCGCAAACGCGGCCATGGCGCCGAACAGCAGCACGAAAAACAGCGAGGCGACGGTGACGACGAGGCTGTTCTGGAAATAGTGGATGAAGTCGCCCTGGCCGATCACGGTGGTATAGCCGATCAGGTCAAAGGTTTTTGGCGTCGGTGGCGTCAGCGGCTCGCTGAAGATGCCGGCGCGCGATTTGAACGAATTCATGATCACCAGGATCACCGGGGACAACGCGATCGCCGTGTAGGTCAACAGGATCGCGTGGGCGCCGATGGTGCGGGGCAGGGAACGGGTGGCGGTGCTCATCTTGCGCCCCTCAGAACTGGTAGCGACGCAGGCGCGTCTGCACGAGGAACAGGTAGACGCAGACGCCGCCAAGGATGATCAGGAACATCATCGTGGCAATCGCAGCGCCCATATTGGGATCACCGACCTGCAACTGGAAGCCGAAGAAGGCGCGGTAGAGGAAGGTGCCGAGGATATCGGTCGAATAGTTCGGCCCGGCGAGTGCCCCTTGCGCGGTGTAGATCAGGTCGAAGGCGTTGAAATTGCCGACGAAGGTCAGGATCGAGATGATGCCGATCGACGGCAGGATCAGCGGCAGCTTGATCTTCCAGAACTGCGACATGCCGGTGATGCCGTCGCATTCAGCGGCTTCGATGACCTCCTCAGGGATCGACAGCAGAGCGGCATAGATCAGCATCATCGGAATGCCGACGAACTGCCACACCGAGATCAGGCTGAGCGCGGTCAATGCGTATTGTTCCTTGCCGAGCCATGGCGTGAACAGGCTCTTCAAGCCGACCAGGTCCATCAGATGCGGCGCCACGCCCCACAGCGGCGACAGGATCAGCTTCCAGGCGAAGCCGACGATGACGAAGGACAGGATCGTCGGTACGAAGATCGCCGTGCGGTAGAAGGCGGCGAATCTCAGCCTCGGGCTGGACAGCAACGCAGCCAGAAGCACGCCGATCGGGTTCTGCACCAGCATGTGGATGATGAAGAACCAGGTGTTGTTCCTGAGCGCGTTCCAGAAATTCACCGACCAGTTGGGATCGCCGAACAGCGTGCGGAAATTCTGCAGCCCGACAAAGACCTGGTTCTGCTCGATGTTGCGAAACAGCGACAGCTGCAGCGTGCCGGCCAGCGGCAGGATCATGATCGCCGTATAGACCAGCAGCGCCGGCGCCAGGAAGACGCCGATATGCCAGCGAAAGGGTCGTTTCGGTCGTGTGTCTGCGGCCATGAGTTCGGTCCCCGCCGTCTCTCGGTTCCAAAGGGTGCGATGCTAGATGATGCCTCGATGCACGGCCCGAATGTCCTTGCCCGGACGGGAAGGACAAAGGCTTGCGACAGGTCAGCCAGCCTTTCCCACGCTGAGCAGGGTAGGGCCGAGAGGCGGTGCCGACAATCGCTATCTGAAATCTGAAAGCCGGCCGGGCATATGCCCGGCCGGTCCGTTGCCTGAGCTCTTACTTCGCCGGCTTGTACCAGCTGTCGAGGCCGTCCTGCAGCTTCTTGGCGGCAGCTTCCGGCGTATCGGTGCCGTTGATGACGTTGGCCGATTCGACCCACGTCTCGTTCTCGAGGTTCGGCGTGCCGCGCGACAGGATCTGGTAGGTCGAGCGGATCGTCGATTTGCACTTGTCGCGCCAGGAGACGAATTCCTGCGCCAGCGGGTCCGCCATCTTCACCGGGGTGGAATTCAGGCTGAAGAAGCCCGGCAGTGCGTTGGCGTAGATGGTGGCGAAGTCCGGCGAGGCGACCCAGGACAGGAAGGTCTTGGCCGCATCAGCATTCTTCGACGCTGCATTCAGACCCATGCCGATATCGGTATGGTCGGAGATGTAGCAGGTGTCGCCGGCCTTCTGCACCGGCGGCGGGAAGGCGCCCATCTTGAACTGCGCCTGCGTGTTGAACAGGCCGATCTCCCACGAGCCGGCCGGGTAGATGGCGGCACGGCCGAGCGTGAACAGGTTCTGGCTGTCCGGATAGGTCTGGGCTTCGAAACCGTCGCCGAGATAAGGCTTCCACTTGGCGAGTTCGGCATAGGGCGCGACCCAGTCGGCGTCGGTCAGCTTCTGCTCGCCCTTGATCAGGGCAGCGCGGCCTTCCTCACCCTTCCAGTAGTTCGGGCCGATGTTCTGGTAGCCCATGGTCGCGGCTTCCCAGAGATCCTTCGTGCCCATCGCCATCGGGATGTAGGTGCCGTCGGCTTTGATCTTGTCGAGCGCGGCGTAGAACTCCTCATTGGTCGTCGGAATCTTGATGCCGAGCTTGTCGAAGGCGTCCTTATTGTAGATGAAGCCGTGGATGACCGAGGCCATCGGCACGCAGAAGCTCGCCTTGCCGTCGTCGGTTTGCCAGGCCGCCTTGGCCACGGGCGAGAAGTTCTCCATGCCGGGCAGCGCCGACAGGTCGGCGAGGTTGCCCTTCTTGTAGAGTTCAAGCGACTTGTCGAACGGGCGGCAGGTGATCAGGTCGCCTGCCGAGCCGGCGGCCAGCTTGGCGCCGAGGGCGGCGTCATACTCGGTCGGCGCCGACGGTGCGAACACCACCTTGATGCCCGGGTTCTTGGCTTCGAAAGCCGGGATCAGCTTGTCCTTCCAGATGGCAAGATCGTCGCCGCGCCAGCTTTCGATGTTGAGCGTTACGTCATCGGCGTGAGCCAACCCGGCGGTGCCGAGAATGCTGGTGCCGAGCAGCAGTGCCGTCAGTAGCTTCGTTGTCATGCTTAGTCTCCCTGTTGACCTTTTTCAGGTTCGGTTTTGAGAACAGGGGCCTTCGCACCCTTGTTCCCCTCGATCGCGGAAAGCGCCGGCCGTAGCTTCTGGCCGGTCCCTTCCAGTATCTTCTCGGCCGCATCGGCGTTGGCAGCACCGGCGGCGAGCAGAATGGCAGTCTTGACAACGCCGCCGCTCTTTTCGAGCAGGCGCGCGGCATCGTCCTTGCCGCGCCCGCTGATGGCGGCGACGATGCGCGCCGCGCGGTCGCGCAGCTTGATGTTGTCGGCGGTGAGATTGACCATATAGCCGTCATGGACATGGCCGAGATGGATGGCGGCCAGCGTCGACAGCATGTTGAGGGCGATCTTCTGGGCGGTGCCGGCGCCCATCCGCGTCGAGCCGGCAATCAGCTCCGGCGGCGTTTCGAGCAATATGGCGACATCGGCCAGCCGCAGCAGCGGCGTGTCCTTGTTGTTGGCGATGGCGATGGTCGCGGCACCCAGGCGCCTGGCCTCTTCCAGCGCCATGACAGCATAGGGTGTCGAGCCGCTGGCCGAGATGGCGATCAGGCAGTCGCCCTTGCCGATGCCGGCATTGGCAATCGCCGCCGAGGCTTCGTCGATGTCGTCCTCCGGTCCGCCGGCCAGCGTCTTCAAGGCCGCGTCGCCGCCGGCGATCAGGATGGCGATGCGCTCGCGCTGGATGCCGAAAGTGCCCGGCAGCTCCAGCGCATCGGCCAGCGCCATCAGGCCCGAACTGCCAGCTGCCGCATAAGCGAGCTTGCCGCCGCCGTTCAAACGGCTGGCGATGATCTCTGCTGCCTTGGCGATGGCGGGAATGGCGCCGCGCACGGCCTTGGCGGCCTCGATCTGCGCATTGGCCAGATAGGAAAGGATGGCGTCCGGGGCCTGGATGTCCAGTCCCTCGGCATTCCTGTGAAGCGCTTCGGTGCGCGTGTCGGCCATCCCGTTTCCTCCGATTGGGGAACAATACCAAAAAAATACCACTTGTCTACACGCATTAACGAATTCGTTGCGTCGGAGTCGACCTCACGACAAAATGCGCTGATTTTTCAATAAAATACGGCTTAATCTTTTTGAAACGGAAATTAATCCTTGGCTATTGGTATTTTATTGGTATTATCCGCCCGGAGGAGAAATCGCGTGAATTTCGTGCTCGGTATCGATGGCGGCGGCACCAGCTGCAGGGCAGCCCTTGCGACGGCAGACGGCATCGTTGTCGGCCGCGCCAAGAGCGGCGCCGCCAACATCCGCACCGATCTCACCGGCGCCAGGGCCAACATCGTCGATGCGGCACGGCAGGCCTTTGTCGCCGCCGGCCAGGATCCCGGACTGATCCCGCAAACCCCCGCCATTCTCGGCCTCGCCGGCGCCAATGTCGGCACCTACCGGCAGCAGCTCGAAGCCATCCTGCCCTTCAGCATGAGCCGCGTCGAGACCGATGCCGAGATCGCGCTGGAAGGTGCTGTCGGCTCCGGCGACGGCGCCATGGCCATCCTCGGCACCGGCACCGCCTATATGGCGCGCAAGAACGGCAAGTCGCGCGCCATCGGCGGCTGGGGTTTCCAGGTCGGCGACCAGGGCAGCGGCGCCCGCATCGGCCGCGACTTGCTCGAGCAGACGCTGCTTGCCCATGACGGCATTCGCGAGGGATCGCCGCTGACGCAAGCCATGCTCGCCATCTTCCGCAACAATCCCGAAGACGTGGTCGAGTTCACCACCAACGCCAAGCCCGGCGATTTCGGTGGCTTCGCGCCCAAAGTCTTCGATCATGCCGAAAAGGGCGACAGCGTCGCCAACTGGATCCTCGACAAAGCGGTCGCCGATGTCGCGGCCGCGCTTGGCGCACTCGATCTCTCCGGCGACGCCCCGCTCTGCCTGCTCGGTGGGTTGGCGCCGCTCTATGCGCCGCGTCTGTCTGCGCGCTATCGGGCGCTGCTCAAGCCGCCGCTCGACGATGCGCTGGGTGGTGCGGTGCAGATGGCGGTTCGCATTTTCGCCAAAGCGTCGGAGGCAGCGCGATGAGCGAGGCCGCCGACCAGATTTTCGCCTCGCTGAGACAGTCGTCGCAAAGCGGTGCGCCGCTCTATCTGCAGCTCAGGAAAAGCATCGAGGACGCGGTCAATCGCGGCCTGATCGGGCCTGGCGATGCGCTGCCGTCGGAGCGCGACATCGCTACCAAGGCCGACATTTCGCGCGTCACCGTGCGCAAGGCGGTGCAGGATCTGGTCAAGGGCGGCATCCTAGTCCAGCGCCACGGCTCCGGCACTTTTGTGGCGCCGCGCATGGAACGCGTCGAGCAGTCGCTGTCGCGGCTGACGTCCTTTACCGAGGACATGGCGCGGCGCGGCATGGATGTGCGTTCCGCCTGGCTCGACCGTGGCCTCTATGCGCCGTCTCCCGACGAGATGATGGTGCTCGGCCTGTCGTCGAACGAACTGGTGGCGCGCGTGGCGCGCCTGCGCATCGCCAACGACACACCGCTGGCGATCGAACGCGCCTCGCTGTCGGCCAGCGTGCTGCCGGATCCGGCGGCAATCGGCTCCTCGCTCTACGCGGCGCTGGAGATGACCGGCAATCGGCCGGTACGCGCGGTGCAGCGCATTTCCGCCGCCAATCTCGGCGACAGCGATGCGCACCTGCTCGAAGTGCCGCCCGGCATTGCCGGCCTGCACATCGAACGCATTTCCTATCTGGCGAGCGGCAAGGTGATCGAATTCACTCGCTCCATCTACAGGGGCGACGCCTATGATTTCGTCGCCGAACTCCGGCTGAGTGGGCCGGGCGAAGAGGGTCGGCCATGAGCACAACCACCACCCATATGCGGCGCGAGATCGAGGAGATTCCGGAGGCCGTCGCCCGCTTGCTTGATGGCTCGGCCGCCGTGCTGGCCGAGGCCGGGCGCGGCATTCGCGAACGCAATCCGCATTTTATCGTCACCGTGGCGCGTGGCTCGTCCGATCATGCCGCGACCTTCATGAAATATGCGGTTGAGCTGACCGCCGGCCTGGCCGTCGCTTCGGTCGGCCCGTCCATCGCCTCAATCTACGGCGCAAAACTCAGGCTAGGCGGCTCCGCTTGCCTGGCCATCTCGCAGTCGGGCAAAAGCCCGGACATCGTTGCCATGGCGCAAGCCGCCAAGGACGGCGGTTCGCTGACCGTCGCCATCACCAACACCGCCGATTCGCCGCTGGCGCGCGCCTCGGATTATGCCATCGACATTCTGGCCGGACCGGAGCGCAGCGTTGCGGCGACGAAAACCTTCGTCAATTCGGCGGTCGCCGGCCTCGCGCTGATGGCGCACTGCACCGGCGACGATGCGCTTGTGGCGGCACTTGCCCGCTTGCCCGAGCATTTCAGCAAGGCCATCGCTTGCGACTGGATGGCGCTGGCTGGCGCACTGGAGATGCCGAAATCGCTGTTCATCCTCGGCCGCGGCCCGTCCTCGGCAATCGCCAACGAGGCGGCGCTGAAATTCAAGGAAACCTGCGCCATGCATGCCGAGGCCTATAGTGCCGCCGAGGTTATGCACGGCCCGCTGGCACTGGTCGGGCCAGGCTTTCCGGTGCTGGCGCTCGCCGCCCGCGATGCCTCGGAGCCGTCGGTTGCCGAAGCCGCCGACAGCCTGGCGGGCAAGGGCGCGGCCGTCTTCGTCACCTCGGACAAGGCTAAAAGTGCTGCGCGCCTGCCGCATGTCGCAACCGGCCACCCGCTGACCGACCCGCTGACGCTGATCGTGTCCTTCTATGGCTTCGTCGAGGCGTTTGCCCGTCATCGCGGCCTTGATCCCGACACCCCGCCCAATCTTCGCAAGGTGACGGAAACCGTATGAGCGACCGTTTTGCCCTGACTGGCGCCCGCATATTCGATGGCGATGACTGGCACGACAATGCCGCCCTTGTCGTGCGCGACGGTCTGGTCGAAGCCATCGTTGCCGCCGGCGCCATTCCGTCCGGCATTCGCAAGGTCGAGACCGGCGGCGGCATGCTGGCGCCGGGTTTCGTCGACCTGCAGGTCAATGGCGGCGGTGGCGTCATGCTCAACGACCATCCCGATGTCGCCTCGATCGAGACCATCTGCCGCGCGCACGCGCCGTTCGGCACCACGGCGCTGCTGCCGACGCTGATCACCGACACGCCTGCAATCACCGCCGCGGCAATTGCCGCCGGCGCGGAGGCTGCGCGGCAAAAGCTGCCGGGTTTTTTGGGCCTGCATCTCGAAGGTCCGCATCTGTCGGTTGCCCGCAAGGGTGCGCACGACCCGGCGCTGATCCGGCCGATGCTCGACGCCGACCAGGCGGCACTGATCGCGGCACGGAAGAAACTGCCGGTGCTGCTGACGACGATCGCGCCTGAATCGGTCGAGCCCGCGCGCGTTTCGGCGCTGACCAAGGCCGGCGTCGTTGTCAGCCTCGGTCATTCCGACACCGGTTACGCCAATGCCCGCGCCTTCGCCGAGGCGGGTGCCTCGGTGGTCACGCATCTGTTCAACGCCATGAGTCAGATCGGCAACCGCGAGCCGGGGCTGGCGGGCGCTGCCATCGACATCGGCACGCTTTTCGCCGGTATCATCGCCGACGGCATCCATGTCGACCCGGCCACAATGGTGATCGCGCTGCGCGCCAAGCAGGGTCCGGGCAAGATCGTGCTGGTCACCGACGCCATGGCCACGATCGGCACCGACATGACCTCGTTTACGCTCAACGGCCGCATCATCTACCGCAAGGACGGCAGCCTGCGGCTTGCCGACGGAACACTGGCGGGGGCCGATCTCGACATGATCTCCGCTGTTCGATACGTCCACCGCGTGGTTGGACTGGACCTGGCGGAAGCGTTGCGCATGGCCTCGCTCTATCCGGCGCAAGCCATCGGCCAGTCGCACCGGCTTGGCCGCTTTGCCAACGGCACCGCAGCCGATATTGTCGCGCTGTCCGATGATCTGGATGTCAGGGACGTATGGATCGGTGGCGACAAGGTTTTTGGAGCCGCCGCCGGCACTTTGCACTGAGGCGGAGCTATGCAGGCTGTCGATTGCGTTGTCGCCGGGGCAGGTGTCGTGGGCCTCGCCATCGCGCGGGCGATTGCCTTGTCGGGGCGCGAGGTGCTGGTGGTCGAAAAGGCCGATGCCATCGGCACCGCGACCAGTTCGCGCAATTCGGAAGTCATCCATTCCGGGATCTACTATGCGCCGGGCAGCCTGAAATCCCGCCTCTGCGTCGAAGGCCGCCAGCGCCTCTATGCCTATTGCCGCGACCGCGACATCGGCCATGCGCGTACAGGCAAGTTGATCGTCGCTGTCGAACCCGCCCAACTCGATCGGCTGCGGGCGATTCAGGCCAATGCCGAACGCTGCGGCGTTGCCGATCTCGACCTTTTGACGCGCGCTGAGGCCGAGAGCCTCGAACCGGCGCTGCATTGCGCCGGCGCGCTTCTGTCGCCGTCGACCGGCATTGTCGACAGCCAGGCGCTGATGCTGTCGCTGCGCGGTGATGCGGAAGCCGCCGGCGCCTCCTTCGCCTTCCTGACCACTGTCACGGGTGCGGCGGTTTCGGCCGCCGGGGTGGAAATCCTGACCCAGGGTGCCGACGGTGAAGTCTTCGAACTGGAGGCCGGTGCTTTCGTTAACGCGACCGGCCTCGACGCGCAGGCCTTGGCCGGCCGCATCGAGGGTTTTCCGCAAGGCAAGATCCCGCCGCTGTGGCTGGCGCGTGGCAATTATTTTGCCCTGTCGGGCCGGTCGCCCTTCTCGCGGCTGATCTACCCGGTCCCGGTCGATGGCGGCCTCGGCGTCCATCTGACGCTCGACCTCGGCGGCAGTGCCCGCTTTGGCCCTGACGTCGAATGGATCGACCGCGTCGACTACACCGTCGATCCCGGCCGCGGCGACGTCTTCTACGATGAGATCCGGCGCTATTGGCCGGGCCTTGCGGATAGCGCGCTGCAACCGGCCTATGCCGGCGTCAGGCCGAAGCTGTCCGGCCCGGGCCAGCCGGCCGCCGACTTCATGCTGCAGGGGCCGGCCGACCATGGCGCCGGCCAGATCGTCAATCTGTTCGGCATCGAGAGCCCGGGACTGACGTCGAGCCTGGCTATTGCCGACCATGTCTGCGAAATTTTGTATCCGAGCTGACCCAGTGTCGGACAACCAGGGTTGGTGGCTGCCAACTCGGTCGTGATGTCAGCTCAGATAGCTAGCCGGCTTTTTCGGAAGCGTAGAGATCCCTGTAGGTGTCGCGCAACAGGTTCTTCTGCACCTTGCCCATCGTGTTGCGTGGCAATTCGTCGACGAAAATCACCCGCTTCGGGTGCTTGTATTTGGCGATCCGCCCGGCGATGGCACTGAGGATCTCGGCCGCGCCGATGGTCGAGGCCGGCGCCCGCACCACGATTGCGGTGACGCCTTCGCCGAAATCCGGATGGGCGACACCAATCACGGCACTCTCGCTGACACCGGCAAGCGCGTCGATCTCGCTTTCGACTTCCTTCGGATAGATGTTGTAGCCGCCTGAGATGATCAGGTCCTTGCCCCGGCCGACAATGTGCACATAGCCGTCGGCATCGATCAGCCCGAGATCGCCTGATATGAAGAAGCCGTCGTCGCGGAACTCCGCCTTGGTCTTTTCCGGCATGCGCCAGTAGCCGGAGAACACATTCGGGCCTTTCACCTCGATCATGCCGATCTCGCCCTGGGCAAGCGTTTCGCCGCTGTCGGGATCGGCAATGCGAAGCGCGACACCGGGCAAGGGAAAGCCGACCGTGCCGGCGCGCCGCTCGCCCTCATAGGGGTTCGACGTGTTCATGTTGGTCTCGGTCATGCCGTAACGCTCGAGGATGGCATGGCCGGTGCGCTCGCGCCACGCCGCATGCGTCTCGGCCAGCAGCGGCGCCGACCCGGAGATGAACAGGCGGATATTTTTCGCCGCTTGCCGGTTCAAACCGTCCTGCTGCAGCAGCCGGACATAGAAGGTCGGCACGCCCATCAGCGCGGTGGCGCGCGGCAAAAGCGAGACAATCCGGGCCGGGTCGAACTTGCTTTCGAACAGCATCGCGCCGCCCGCCGTCAGGATGACATTGGTGGCGACGAACAGGCCGTGCGTATGGAAGATCGGCAGTGCGTGGATCAGCACATCAGCGCCGGTGAAGCGCCATTGCTCGACCAGCACCCGCGCGTTGGAGGCGAGATTCTCATGGCTGAGCATGGCGCCTTTCGAGCGGCCGGTCGTCCCCGACGTGTAGAGGATCGCCGCAAGATCATTCGGTCCGCGCGCCACATCGCGGAAGTCCGCCGGCTGTTGCGCGGCGCGATCGGTCAGCGAACCTTCGCCGTTGCGGCCGAGCGTCACCGCGATGGCGCCCGATGCCTCGGCTAACGGCCCGATCTCGGCTGCCCGTGCTGGATCGCAGACGACCAGCCGCGGCTCGGCATCGCCGAAGAAATAGCCGAGTTCCGCCAGCGTGTAGGCGGTGTTCAGCGGCAGGAAGACGGCGCCGGCGCGCAGGCAGGCGAGGTAGAGAAAGAGGGCCTCCGGGCTTTTCTCGACCTGCACGGCAACGCGGTCGCCCGCCTTGACGCCCAATAGCGTCAGCGCCTGCGCCAGTTGCGCCGACCACGCCAGCATATCGCCATAGCTGATCGATCGCCCGTCATCCGTCTCCATGAGGAGCCGCTCGGGCGCGGGTATGCGGGCGCGAAATACGTCAAACAGGTGATTGCTCATGATCTTCCCTAGACCATGATCCCGAAAAGGGGAATCCTGACTTCAGGGGCATGCGTCGCAAAAACGATCTTGCTCCGGCAGCTACTTCCGGGCACGCAGCGCCTTGGTGGCGCTTGCCCTTGGATCGCCGCTCTGGCTGAAGCGCTCCATGCACATGGCCGCCGTCAGCCGGTAGTGGTTGAGCAAGGCTTCAACCGCGCCGTCGGCATCGCCGTCCAGGGCGCGTTCCGCGATCAGGCGGTGCTCGCCGATTTCGTCGCGATTGCTGTTGTCCTGCGAGATCAGCCTGTAGCGCGAGGCCTGGTCGGAAAGCTGGTCGCAGAAACCAATCAGCCAGTGCGACCGGCAAGCCGAAATCAGCGCGCGGTGGAAGGCACGATGCAGTTTCTCCCATTCCGGATCGTTCGACGTGGAATCCTCGGACAAGCGGCGTTGCGCGCGCGCCAGTCGATGCAGCGCCAGCACCAGCTGTTCTTCCCATTCGCCGGTGCGGCGGGCGATGGATTCGCGAAGCGCCCGCTCTTCCATCCAGCAGCGGGTGCGCGTCAGCTCCTCCAATTCCTCCGCGCTGACCGGCATGAGGAAGAAGCCGCGCTGGTCGTGCCGGCCCAGAAGACCTTCCGAAGCAAGCCGGTTGAGGGCCTCGCGAACGGGCGAGGCACCGGCGCCATATCGGGAAACCACCCATTCGACCCGCAGCTTGCTTTCACTCTCGAGCACACCACGCAGGAGGTCGTCGCGAAGCTGATTGTAGACGGCGCTGGCAAGTGTGCCCTTAGACCCTGTGCCTTCGTCTCCCGGATCGGCGGTTCCGTACGTCAATGTGCCTCCTGTCGTTTGCAGTGGCTCCGACGGTTCCCAGCCGCGAAGCATTCCGAATCCCCGTACATGTACTATACCGTGTCAGGCTTCCGCACCCAAGCGAAAGATCACGATATTGTACTTTAAGAGGAAGGGTCGCCCTGTCAGGCTCTGCCAAGTAACGACTGTGGTGAAAATCATGTTCTTCACAAGAAACTTTGTACAGCCGCGCGTCGGGTGCCACGATACCCGGCAGCGAATTCATAATTGTTCGTGATTTATTCTCGACCCAAAGCTCAGCCGACAGCCTGGTCCGCTGCTGCTCTGATCGCCTCGATGTTTGCCCGATAGGCCTCGACGCTGCCGCCCTTGAAGATGGCGGCACCCGCCACCAGCACGTCGGCGCCGGCGGCGGTGACGAGGGGCGCGGTTTCAGGCGAAACGCCGCCGTCGATCTCGATGCGGATCGGCCGATTGCCGATCAGCGCCTTCACCCGCTTCACCTTGTCGACGATGCCGGGAATGAAGGCCTGGCCGCCGAAACCGGGGTTGACGGTCATGATCAGGATCAGATCGAGCCGGTCGAGCACATATTCGATCATCGCTTCCGGCGTTGCCGGGTTGAGCGAAACACCGGCTTTCTTGCCGAGATTGCGGATCGTCTGCAGCGAGCGATCGAGATGCGGTCCGGCCTCGGCATGCACGGTGATGCCGTCGCAGCCGGCCTCGGCGAAGGCCGCCAGATAAGGGTCGGCCGGCGCGATCATCAAATGGCAGTCGAAGAAGGCCTTGGTGCGGTTGCGGATCGCCTTGATCACCGGCGGACCGAAGGTGATGTTGGGCACGAAGTGCCCGTCCATGACGTCGAGATGGACCCAGTCGGCGCCGGCCGCCACCACCGCCTCTACCTCGTCGCCGAGTTTCGAAAAATCCGACGCCAGCACCGATGGCGCGATCAGGGTCTTCTTGCTCATGATGAGGCCTTTCCGAGCCCTTGTTTCGAGGCACCTGATCGACTGCCTAATGTTCCGGAGCTGACTTGTCGAGTGTGCCGGTATGCAAACAAGCGCGAAGAGTGCAGGTTCCCTTCCAGGCGCCGAGGCCCAAGAAAAACCCCGCCGGACTGCTCCGGCGGGGTTCTGGTCTTGGTGCGCAAGATTACGGCTTGAAGGTCTGGATGTTATTGCTTGCCGGGTCTTGCTGCAGATCCACCTGCGGCTTGCGCGTCGGCAGGAGCTGCTGCAGGACATTCGGGTTCAGCAGTTGGGTCGGATCGACCCCCAGCGTCCTGCGGATCGGCTTGCAGTTCGGGAACCGTCCAATGGTCCCCTCCGGGCAGCGCCGAATTGTGATGATCGGCTCGCACTGTCCGCCGACCATATGCGAGCCCGGCGCGCATTCCGCCTGTGGCTTGCGGCAGGCGCCGTCGATCACCTGGGTGCCACGCGGACAGACACACTCGCCGCGCTTGTTGTGGACCTGGCCGCGTATCTGGCATTGCTCCACGACAGGCTGCTTGCGCCGGCAGGCGCCGTCGCTCACTTCCGTACCCCGCGGGCAAACACAATTGCCGTTGGCGTCGTGGACCTGGCCACGGATGGTGCACTGCTCCACCTCGGGCCTCTTCTTGCGGCAGGCGCCGTCGCTCACTTCCGTACCCCTCGGGCAAACGCAATTGCCGTTGGCGTCGTGGATCTGGCCACGGATGGTGCACTGCTCCACCTCGGGCCTCTTCTTGCGGCAGGCGCCGTCGATCACTTCCGTACCTCTCGGGCAGACGCAATCGCCGTTGGCGTCGTGGATCTGACCACGGATGGTGCACTGCTCCACCTCGGGCCGCTTCTTGCGGCAGGCGCCGTCGCGCACTTCCGTACCCCGCGGGCAGACACAATCGCCATTGGCGTCGTGGATCTGGCCGCGAATGGTGCACTGCTCCGGTTTGTCGATCCTGACGCAGGCGCCGTTCTCGAGCTCGGTTCCGCGCGGACAGACACAGCGTCCGTCCTCGGTGCGGATCTGGCCCTTGAGCAGTACGCAGGGCTTTGGCTTCGGCTCGACGATGACGCCGCCGTCGGGCGAGCACTGGCCGTTGCGGAACGTCGTGCCTTTCGGGCAGACGCACCTGCCGGCATCGTTCATGACGAAGCCCGCCGAGCACTCCTTCTTCACCTCGTTCTTGATGCTGAAGGGGTGGCAGGCATAGGCCTTGCCGCGGTCGCCCTGCACGTTGGTCGCATCGCGCGGCAGCACGTCGCCACCGCCTTGCACCTTGGTGTCGGGAGACAGCACGCCGACGCAGTTCCGGCCATTGACGCTGCCTTGCGGATTGGCCAGGCGGCCGTCGTCGGGAATAACCACGGTCATCGTGTGGACGTGGCTTTCCCCGGCGCCGAGCGTCAGGTTGGCAATGCAGGACAACGGCAAGGTTGTCGGCTCCGGCGAGCAGCCGAAGGGCGGGTCGATCGAGGTGATCTCAACGCCTTCCAGCCTGCCGAGGCCTTCCACGCCGATCGCATCACCGATGCGAACCGGACCGGAGAAGGGGCTCGTCCCGTCATTCGTGATGGTGATCTCGAACGAGCAGGGTTGACCGGGCTTGCATTCGCTGTCGCCGGTCTTTTCGACGCGGATCGTCGAGGCACCGCCGCCCTTGGCGCAGGCCTGGCCAATCGGATAGACGATGTCGTCTCCCGGAGCCGGGCCATAGGAGCCGCGTGCGCAGTTCTCGAACTCGCCATTGGCCGAGACCGTCACGTCGAAGTGGCGGCTGGTTCCGGGCGTCATCACGGCGCCGGGAATCTGGCACGACAGCGCATTGGCCGGAACCGGTCCGCACGCCCATTCCGCGCCGTCAGGGGTGACGGTCTGGATCTGGACGGGCGCTCCGCCGGCCACCAGCTTGGCGGCATCGTTGACCCGCACCGGACCGGTGGGGGCTGCGGTGCCAAGGCTGATGACGGTGATGCGGCAAGAGATGACCGCCGCACCGGCCAGCGAGCCGTTGCACACCTTGGTGATGCGCAGGGTCGGCTTGCCGCCATTGGGATGACGGAAGCGTTCCTTGGCGCAGGCCTTGTTGTTGGTGAGGTCGACCTCACCGGGGATGGGCTTCACCGCGGCGCAGTTCTCCACCGTGTCCGACTGGTAGCCGGCCGGCATCACCGCCTTGACGACGATCGCCGTCGAGGCGCCCGGCAGCAGCACGATGCCGGCATTGTCGCAGCGGAACTGGCCGGGGCCGTTCGGTCCGCAGGCCCAGGGCGGGCTCGGGCCGAACGTCGAGGATGCCGGCGCGCCGCCCGGGTAGGTGTCGACAACCGTCAGCGGCCCGACATAGGGGACGCTGCCGTTATTGAGGATGTCGATCACGAAGTAGCAGATGCCGTCGGCCGTACAGACCGGGATGCGGGCACGCTTCTTCAGGATCAGGTCGACCTTCTTCTCGACCGGCGGCTGGCAGTCGCGGTCGCGATCGCCACGCCGGCAGATCGGGATCGAGGCGCAGCCCCTGTCGTTTTGCTGGCTGCCGAACAGCGGCTTGCCGCTGGCCGGATAATTGTAGGTGGCGCAGTTGCGTAACACCTTGCCTTGCCAGCCTCCGGCCGGCTTGAAGCCGAGCTTGAGGTCGACGAAGGCCCCCGGGTTGAGCGTGGTCACCGGATAGGTGCAAATCATCGGCGTGGTTCCGGGCACGCAGACCCAGGGCGGGTTCGGCCCCGAATCGAGGGTGGAGCCGGCCGGCAGCGTCACTTCGTCGAGCACGATCTTGCCGTGATAAGGGCCTGTGCCGACATTGGTGACCCGGATGGTGAAGTCGCAGCCACCGCCCATCGTGCAACGCGTCACGTCGGCGCGCTTCTCGACCTTGAGGTCCGGCTCCTTGCCGGGCGGGCATCTGAGGTCACGCGGAATGACGATTTCGATCGTCTGCGTGCAGCACAGGCCCCAGCCCTCCTTCGGGCCGGCATAGGTTTCGATGCCGGTGACGATGAGGTGGATGACGTCGCCGGGCGATGCGCCGACGATCTTCCAGTTGAGCACACCGCCGCCTGCCGGCACCAACTGCGTGTCGGGGATGATGGTGATGCCGGGTGTCGTCGTCGAAACCTGCACCCACTTGCCGCCCATCTCCGGGCCGACCGGCATGTGGTAGATGAAGGCGCCGCCACCGGGCACGCAATCGACCGTGCCGCGTTCCACCTTGAAGCATTCCTTGCCGGGAGGTGGTGGCGGTGGTTCGCATTTGGTGACGTCGATCTTGATCGAGGTCTTTTCACCGGTGAGATAGTCGCCGTCGTCAGGCTTGTTCGGATCCTGCGATGGGATGATGATCCCGGTGCCGACCCCATTGGTTACCTTGATCATACCCTGGTTGTCGACGATCGTCGGCGAGGGAAACGCCGCATGGTCGATCTTGGCGGTGATCCTGAAGTTGATGACGCGCTCGTTGGGTGCGCCAGCGCCGTCGAGATGGGTGGCGGAAATCCGGAAATCGGAAACTGTCGCCGTATCGTTCGGGCTAGCCGAGGTGCTGATCGTTGCACCCGGCAGCGGTCCGCCGGACGCATCCGTGCCGTCGCCGGACACGTTGACATTGACGATCGCAAGGCCGTGCGGAAGCTGGTCCTTGAAGTCGAGCTGGAGTTTCTTTAGCCGGGCCACGAAGCTTGGGTCGGCAAAACTCTCCGGGCCGCCGCGCAAGCCGAAGCTCAGCGAATAGACGACGTAGTCACAGCCTCTTTGAGTGCCTTTCTTCGTGAAGAAAGGGATAACCCGGTCCGGCCTCGGATTGACGACGCGCGGATTGTCGAGCTGGAGTTGGACATCCGGGCTGGTCGCCTGGATGTTCTGGGCGGCGACAGCCGGTAGGGCGGGCGCGAGAGCGACCGCGATACCGGCCGCCATCAGCCAGCGCGCGCCGCGCCTGGCGTATGACAGGGGTTTCATGATCGTCTCCATGACGGTTGATTGATTGCTGTTTGCGAGCGGGGAGAGGATTGAAATGTTCATCTTCCCCTCCTCAACGTTCACAGCTGATTGCTGGCGTTCTGAGCGGCACGGTCATCTTGCAGCAAGGGTAGTAGCCACCCTTGTCCCGGTCGGACTGCCTGTAGAAGCAGAGCCCGACATCGACAGTGTCACCAGGGTAATGGCCGGTGATGTTGACCGTGTAGGGCGCGCCGGGAACGTGCGATTGGGATGATGTCACCCCGACGCCTGGTGTCCTCGACTGAGCCTTGATCGAATCGCCGCCAAAGCCGGCATGGTCATGGAGATAGAGGTCGGCCTCGAGGCCCGACGGCGTGCAGTAGTACTGGACGTCGTCGATATCGAGGCAAGGAGGCAGGTCGCCGGGGGGCGGGAAGTCCGGCGGATAGAAAGGTGGCAGATAGCCGCCCGGTATTTCCTCATAGTAGCCGGCACGGCCCTCGCAGGGGTGCCAGACCTCGACGTCGCCGACATGGCCTTCGACCTCGGGGTCTTCGAAATAGCCGTCGAAGTCGACGAACCACGAGCCGAACGGCGGCACGTTAGCCGGCTTGACCAGTTCCTTCGGCGTGATCTGCACGCCGTGCACGGCCAGAGGCCCGCCGGCGGCGAGCTGTTCGGCAAGTGCCGGGTTGTCGCGCAGCTTGTCGCCGGTGTTGACCAGCGTCTGCGTGCACACACCGGTGTCGAGATTGCCGTCGGCATCATAGCCATATTGCAGGTCGAGGCCGCCGGCCGACTGCCGGTTGCCTTGCGGGAAGCCGACCGCATATTCCTGCGGCACTTCCACCCAGACCGATTCCGTCGCCGGATCGTCCGGATTTTCGAGCCAGTAACGGATGACCTCGCCTTTGCCGGAATCGGCGAACTGGCTGTAGTCGTAGCGGTTTTCCACAGGGCCGCGCTGGGCCAGGTACATGAAGCCGTTATTGTCGAAGGCAATATCGGTGACTGCATAGTCCTTGTCGGCACTGACCGTCAGTTCCCAGCGCGGGTCGCCGGCAAAGCTGCCGTCGCGGGCAATGCCCACCGACCAGATCTCGGCCTTTTCGCCGACCGAATAATAGAGCCGGCCGCCATGATAGGCGACGGACCAGACACGGCGCTCGTCCTGCGTATAGCCCCATGTGTCAGGGTCTTCCGAATCGAAGGCAGCCCCCTGTATGTCCATCACCGAGCCATCGTCGGCGAGCGGGGCGAGCCCGTGCGCCGGGCGTCCGTCAACACCGTGATCGAACGTGTCGATCAGGGTGCCGTTGGCGTCGATGCGGTGGATGAGGCCGGTGTCGAGGTCCGACGCAAAGAACTGGCGATGGATGCTGTCGAAGCTGACGTCGCCAATGCCGGGACCGCTGTTGGTGTCGATGTCGGAGAATTTCGAAACGGCGCCTGATATACCGTCGATCTTCCAGATCGTGCCCGGTCCGCCGCCGTTTTCGGTGCCGAACTGGCCGTCCATGAAGGTGGCGCCTGGGGTGCCGCGGCGCTGCCGCTCCGGGCGGCCGTCCGCGTCTTCGTCAGGGGTGACGATGCGGATGCCGTGCAGCGAAGTGGCGCCGGCATAGAGGTTTGGAATGCCGGAGGGGACACCGTCGCGCACGCCGTCATCATAGGTGATGCCGAACACCTGGCCGATCTGCTCGGCCGTCACCTCGAAGGGCGGCGGTGTGTTGACGAGCTGCCCGGAGGCCGGCCCGCCCAGCGCCGAAACGTCGAAAATGCGCAAGGTTGCGCGCGTCGTGTCGATAAAGGTTTCGTCGACCGGATCGACACCCGGCGGCAGGCCTTCCTCGAAACCGGGAATGATGGTGCCGGAAAATCCGGTCACCGCCATCGAGCCGGGATAGATGATCTGGGTTTGCTGATCCTGCGCCTGGGCAGGGCTGCCGAGCCAAAGACTGGCGGCCAGCGCCAGTGCCACGAGACCACTGGATATTTGGATTGCGTGGCGCCAGCGGCCAGCAGTGTTGGACACGAACGAGCCGTGGTTGCCAGACATGAAACTACCCCCGTAGCCTACGGGAGAAACGCCCAGCTTTGCCGCGCGAATCAGGGATAGGCGCGGCGTTCCGGCTCGTTCGTCCCCGATCGAATTGTCAGCTTTCCTCACATTCACGATACGCCTGCTCTTCCGCAGGGTCAACGGAATCAGCGAGAAGCCCAGCGCGTCCACCCGTTCCCGAAGGCGGTGATCGCGCTGAGCTCCTGTTGTTCCCGGAGACCGTGGAGTCTCTGGGTTTCTGGTCATGGCGGACTTTCCTTTCCGGGCCGCACCATGCGGCACCTGGTCGTCAGTCGCAGGCTGGAGCGGAAAGGTTCATGCAAGCGGCGGCTGGGTCTGTTTGCCATTTCACAGAAGCGGCGACTAATTCCTTGTGTCAGGCAACTCAGGATGGAAATCAGCTCGGCGCGAAACACTGGCAGGCTTACTTACCGTCAGTGCCGGCTTCTGCTAGCGTCATCCAACCCTGGGGGGGTATCATGACAAGCAAGCGCTTTGTTTTGTTCGCGACGACGCTTCTTCTGGTCGCGTTGCCGGCCCATCAATCCTTGGCCAAGACCCTGGTCTATTGCACCGAGGCCAGTCCCGATACGTTCGATCCGGCGCTCGCTTCCGGCACCCGCGACGCCTCCGCCACCACGCTCTACAACCGCATCGTCGAGTTCGAGCCGGGCACCACCAAAGTGCGCCCCGGCCTGGCGGAAAAATGGGAGGTTTCCGACGACGGCCTCACCTACACGTTCCATCTGCGCCATGGCGTCAAGTTTCACACCATCGACGGCTTTACGCCGAGCCGCGACTTCAACGCCGACGACGTCCTGTTCACCCTGGACCGTCAGGAAAATGCGCAGAATCCGTTCCACAACTATGCCAACCGCCCCTACACCTACTTTGACGGTATGGGCATGCCGCGCCTCGTGGACGGATGGCGCAAGCTCGACGACTATACCGTCGTCATGACGCTCAAGGCGCCGAATGCGCCGATGCTTGCCAGTCTGGCGATGGATTTTGCCTCGATCGTTTCAAAGGAATATGCCGACAGGCTGCTGGCCGAAAAACGGCCGCTCGATCTGGCGGTGAAGCCGGTCGGAACGGGCCCGTTCCAGCTCGTCGATTACCAGCAGGATGCGGTCATCCGCTACAAGGCCAATCCCGACTACTGGCGCGGCCGGCCAAAGATCGATGACCTCGTCTTCGCCATCTCCACCGACGCCAACGTCCGCATGGAGAAGCTGCGCGCCGGCGAGTGCGATGTCATGCCTTATCCCAATCCAGCCGATCTCGAGGCGATCAAGGCGACGCCTGGCATCGAGGTGATGCAGCAGGAAGGCCTGAACACCGGCTATCTCGCTTTCAACACCTTGCAGAAGCCCTTCGACGATCCCCGCGTCAGAAAGGCCATCGACATGGCGATCGACAAGCAGGCGCTTGTCGACGCGGTGTTCCGCGGCACCGGCAAGGTCGCGCGCAACCCGCTTCCGCCGACGTCCTGGGCCTATGACGCGTCGACCCTTGACGCTGTTTTCGATCCTGCAGCTGCCCGGCAGGCGCTCGCTGCCGCCGGCGTAAAGGATCTGCATATGAAGGTCTGGGCGATGCCGGTGCAGCGTCCGTACAACCCGAATGCGCAGCGCATGGCCGAAATGATCCAGTCGGATCTGGCAAAGATTGGCGTCACCGTGGAGGTCGTCACCTATGAATGGGTCGAATACCTCGCTCGCTCAAAGGCACTCGACCGCGACGGCGCCATGCTGTTCGGCTTCACCGGCGACAATGGCGATCCCGACAATTTCCTTTCCGTGCCGCTCGGCTGCGCCGGTGTCGGCGCCACCAATCGTGCCAATTGGTGTTTTCCCGCTTTCGACGACTTGCTCAAGCAGGCAGCTGGGATCGTCGATCCCGATGCCCGCGCAAAACTCTATGCGCAGGCGCAGCAGATTTTCAGGGAGCAGACGCCATGGGTGGTGATCGCCCATTCGGTTGTGTCGGTACCGATGCGCGAACGCGTCAAGGGCTACGTGATGGACCCGTTCGATCATCACGACTTCTCGAGTGTCGACATCCAGGACTAGGCATCATCCCGAAAAGTGGAATCCGTTTTTTGGAAAAGATCATGCTCAAACAAAGAGATAGAGCCCCCATCCCGATTCTGTCGGGATGGAACGGGCTCTAGCGCTCTGGCAATGCGCGCGGATCTTGATGTCTATGTGGAGAGCCTGGGCAATTTTCGCTCAGGCGAGGAGTATTCCGTCCAGTCGCTGCTGCCCTATCTGCAGCAGGCTGGCATGACGGTGCGCGTGTTCGACAGGCCGGCGCGTGCTGATAGGGCGCCGGCGGCCCTGCTGCACATCGACCTGACCGAAGTGCCGCAACTCTACCACGACATCCCTGAGCTCTACGACCGCACCATCAACGGCCGTGCGCTGTCCATCCACCGGCACCTCTATTCGACGCTGAGGCTGAAGGCAGGCGACAGCCATTCCGGTCCGGTCGTCGTCAAGACAGTGCTCAACAGCAAGGGCCGGCCCGAACTGCGCTGGCGGCAGTACCGCAATCGTTGGACACGGACGGCGCATTTCGTCCGCAAGACCTTCGAGCCCGGCTACAAGCAACGCCTGTGTCCGCCCTATCGCGTCTACGAGACCATGGGACAGGTTCCGGCGGGGGTCTGGTCAGACGATCGGCTGATGGTCGAGAAATTCGCCTTTCACAACCTCGACCTGCCGATCGTCAAGCATCGCTACATGTTCCTGCTCGATGCCGAGGTCAATATGCGGCAGGTCTACAACGACGTGCTGTGCGCCGGGTCGAAAATCCTCAGCAACGAAGAGGGCGGCCCTGTTCCGCCGGAGGTGCTGGCGGTGAGGCAGCGGCTCGGGCTCGATTTTGGCGCGATCGACTATTTCATCGTCGACGGCAAGGGCATCGTCGTCGACGCCAACAAGACCGTCGGCTCCAACCCCGACTGGCTAAAGCAGAACCGCTTTCGCCAGGAATTCAACGACCGCATGGGAGCGGCGCTGATAAGGTTTGTCCGCGGCTGAGGCGGGCTGTCACCAGACCCATTCGCCCTTGCCGAGCGCCGACACTGCGTCCGTGATGCGGGTAAAGCTGGCACGCGCCCGGCCGACCGTGTGCCTGGCCCTGAGATAGCCATGCACCAGCCCCGGCTCCTCGAGCCAGATGGCGCGCCCGCCGGCCGCAACGATGCGGTCGCGATAGGCCTCGCCGTCGGATGACAGCGGATCGCACTCTGCGGTGATCAGCACTGTCGGCGGCAGATCGGAGAAATCGGTGTCGGCAAGCGGGGCCAGCGTTGCGTCATCGCTGCGGTCGCCACCGCCGCTGCGGATATCCTTGTAGAAGTCGAGGTCGCGCAGCGTCAGCATCGGCGCCTCGGCGTGAGCCGTATAGGAGGCGCCAGAGCGGTCGCCGCCAAGGCCGGGATAGACCAGCACCTGGCCGATCGGTTTGCGCGGGTGACCGCGCGTCGCGTGGCTGACGGCAGCGGCGAGATTGCCGCCGGCGCTGTCGCCGCACAGCAGGATTGGGTGCTTGTAACTGGTCGCTGCCCATTCGAAGGCGCTGATGACGTCATTGAAAGCGGCGGGGTGACGATGCTCGGGCGCCAGTCGGTAGTCGACCGAAACCACCTCATAGCCGGTGCGGGCGCAAAGCTCGGCGCAGACATCGTCATGGCTGTCGAGCCCGCCGAGGATGAAACCGCCGCCATGGAAGTAAAGCACCATCGCCGCCGACTGCGGCGCCGCCGTCCGATAGATGCGGATCGGGATGTCGTGCGACGGTGTGGCAGTGACAGTGGTCTGCGCCGTCACGCTTTCGGGATAGCCGGCAAAGAACTCGCGACAAAGGCGGTCGTAGATGCCGCGCTGCTCAGCGATCGTGTAGTCGATCGTATCCGGTGGATAATAGGAATTGGTGCGCTCGATGAAGGCCCAGGTCTCGGCGTCGATCAGTTTTGTGTAGTCGGTCATGGGACTCCTTTACCTCCCCCATGATGGGGGAGGTCCCGCGATGTGGGGGTAGCGGCGCGTCACCCCACCCCGGACCTTCGGTCCGACCCTCCCCATCGAGGGGAGGGTAAAGTGGCTCACTTCCCCTTCCACACCGGCTCGCGCTTTTCGGCGAAGGCACGAAAACCCTCCATACCGTCTTCGGAGCCGTAGAGCACATCGACCGTCGGCAACTGGCGGCGCGTCACCTTGTTCATCGCCTCCTGGAAGGTCAGTGATTCCGCCACCCTTGCCGTTTCCTTGATTGCGGCAAAGACCAGCGGCGGGCCGCTGGCTAGCAGCCGGGCGATCTCCCAGACGCGGTCCTCGAGCTTGTCCTTGGGCAGCACCTCGTTGACCAGGCCCCAGCGATGCGCCTCCGCGACATCCATCCAGCGGCCGGTCAGCAAAAGGTCCATGGCGACGTGGTAGGGAATTCGCTTCGGCAGCTTGATCGTCGCCGCATCCGCCAGCGTGCCGGCGCGGATTTCCGGCAGCGCGAAGGAGGAATGGTCGGAGGCGTAGATGAGGTCGCAGGACAGTGCCAGCTCGAAGCCGCCGCCCACCGCCATGCCGTTGACGCAGGCGATGACCGGCTTGTTGAGGTCGCGCAGTTCCTGCAGCCCTGCAAACCCGCCGACGCCATAGTCGCCGTCGACCGCATCGCCGCTGGCCGCCGCCTTCAGGTCCCAGCCGGCGCAGAAGAACTTGTCGCCGGCGGTCTTGACGATGGCGACGCGAAGCTCCGGATCGTCGCGGAATGCCTTGAACGTCTCACCCATCAAGCGCGACGTCTTGAGGTCGATGGCATTCGCCTTCGGCCGGTCGAGCGTGACCTCGAGGATAGTGCCCTCACGGCGGGTCGAAATGACGTCAGGCATTCTTCTTCTCTCCCAGCACCAGCAGCGCGTCGGCGATCCAGGCGCCCTTGCCCTCGGTGCAGACGATCAGCGGGTTGATGTCGAGTTCCTCGATCTCGCCGGCATTCTGCTGCACGAAGGCGGCGATGCCCGAGATGGCGTCGATGGCAGCCTGGACATCGGCTTTCGGCCGGCCGCGATAGCCCTCGAGCAGCGGGAACAGTTTGAGGCCGCGCAACGCCGCCTCGATGTCGTCGCGGGTTGCAGGCAGCATCAGCGTGACGCTGTCGCGCAACAACTCAACCAGCACGCCGCCGCTGCCCAACGTCATCACCGCGCCGAACATCGGGTCGCGAGTGAAGCCGACGATCAGTTCGGCGACACCGTCGCGCACCATGCGTTCGACATAAAGGCCGGTGCCGAGCGGCAAGAGATCATGGGCGGCCGTGCTGACGGATTCGGCGTCCTTGAGGTTGAGCGTGACCGCACCGAGCTCGGATTTGTGGGTGACGCCCAACGCCTTCAGCGCCACCGGAAAGCCAAGCGCCATCGATGAAATGACCGCCTCGACGGCATTGCCGGCGCGTTCGCCCTTTGGCACGGACAGGCCGGCCTTGATCAACCGCGATTTGGCTTCGGCCTCGTCAGGCGTGACATGGTCGCCGGCCGGCGCGCCGGAAGCCGAAGTGTCGATCGGCAGTGCCTCGGGCTCGCTCCATGCCCAGCCGATGAAAGCAGCCGCCTGCGCCGCGTCCATGGCCTCGGAAATGCCGAACAACGGCACCATGCCGCGCGCCATCAGTCCGGCCGTGTATTCCTCCGGCAGGTTCTCCGGCAGCGAGGAGACGATCGCACCTTGCGCCGAATTGGTCTTCAGCGCCGATTCGAAGGCGCGCAAAGTCGCCCACCAGTCGGTGTCCGAACAGCGGTCGGGACGCGGGAAGTCGAGCACCAGCATGTTGAGGTCGAAGCCGCCCGACACCATGGCGGTGAAGGTGGCGGTCATCGCCGGCTCATTGTTCCAGATGAAGGTGTGGTAGTCCAGCGGGTTGGCGACAGCGACCAGCGGCCCGAGCGTCGATTTGACATGCCGCCGGTGCTGGTCGGTCAGTACAGGGAAATTGACCCAGCGGCCTTCGGCGCTGTCGGCCATCACCGATGCCTCGCCGCCCGAGCAGCTCATCGATGACAGCCGGTAGCCGGGCAGCGGCCCGGTGATATGCAGCAGCTTCAGCGCCTCGATGAAGGCGGGGATGGAATCGACGCGCGCAATGCCGAGCCGCCTCAGGAAGGCGCCGGAGGCAGCATCCGAGCCGGCCAGCGAGGCGGTGTGTGAGACGGTCGCTTGCCGTGCCTGTTCGGAGCGGCCGACCTTCATGGCGATGATCGGCTTCTTCAATTCGCGCGCCCGCGCCGCCAGCCGCTCGAAGCCGGCTACCGAATCGAAGGCCTCGATGTGCAGGCCGAGCGAGGTGACGCGGTCGTCCTCGATCAGCCCGAGCGCCATTTCGGAAAGGCCGGTCTGTGCCTGGTTGCCGGCGGTCATCAGGAAAGCGATCGGCAGTCCGCGCTTCTGCATCGTCATGTTGATGGCGATGTTGGAGGACTGCGTGATGATGGCGACGCCACGGCCGCCCTCGGGCAGCCTGATGCCGCCATGCTGGTCGGGCCATAGCAGCGCGCCGTCGGCGTAGTTGATCAGGCCGTAGCAGTTCGGCCCGATGATCGGCATTTCGCCCGCGGCAGCGACCAGTTCGGCCTGCAGCCGCTCGCCATCCGCGTCATAGGCCTCGGTTTCGAGGAAGCCGGCGGCAAAGCAGACGGCGCCGCCGGCGCCGCGCTCGGCCAGCGCCTTGACCACCTCGATGGAAAGATGCCGGTTTACACCGACAAAGGCGGCATCGGGCGCGCCGGGAAGATCGGCGACGGAGCGATAGGCCTTGCGACCGGCGACCTCGTCCTTGGTCGGGTGCACAGGCCAGATTTCGCCGGCAAAGCCCATCTTGATCGACTGTGCGACGACGGCGGCGGCTTGCGCCCCGCCGAACACGGCAATCGACTTCGGGCGCAGGAGACGTTCGAGTTTATGCATGGCCATCTTTTCGTTTGAACATGATCTTATCCCCAAAACCGGAACCCGGTTTGGTGGCCATCATGCTCTAAGCGCCGAACGGACGCAGCAGCGCCCGCGAAATAATATGTCGCTGAATCTCCGAAGTGCCTTCCCAGATGCGTTCGACACGGGCGTCGCGCCAGATGCGCTCCAGCGGCAGATCATCCATCAGCCCCATGCCGCCATGGATCTGGATCGCTTCGTCGGCAACAAAGGCAAGCATTTCGGTGGCCTTCAGCTTGGCCATGGCCATGTCCTGTTCGGTGACGGTGCCTTGATCGTACTTCCAGCCGGCTTCGAACACCATCAGGTCGGCCGCCTTCAATTCGGTCGCCATGTCGGCGAGCTTGAACGAGACGCCCTGGAACTTGCCGATCTGCTGGCCGAACTGCTGGCGCTGCGCGGAATATTCGATGGCATGGCCAAGCGCCCGCTCGGCGCGGCCGAGGCAAGTGGCGCCGACCTGCAGGCGGGTGGCGCCCAGCCATGAATTGGCGACCTCGAAGCCCTTGTGCACTTCACCAAGGACCTGGCTTTCTGGGAGCCGGCAGTCGTCGAATTCGAGGATGGCGTTGGTGTAGCCGCGATGCGAGACGTTGCGGTAGCCGTCGCGCACCGTGAAACCCTTGGTGCCCTTGTCGACAAAGAAGGCGGTGATCTTCTTGCGCTTGCCGCGCGCAGTTTCTTCCTCGCCCGAAGCCATGAAACAAATGGCGAAATCGGCGAGGTCGGCGTGGCTGATGAAATGCTTGGTGCCGTTCAGCACCCAGTCGTCGCCATCCTGCACCGCGGTGGCCTTCATGCCGCGCAGATCGGAGCCGGCGCCCGGCTCGGTCATCGCCAGGCAATCCCATTTCTCGCCGCGAATGCAGGGGAATAGGTACTTTTCGCGCTGCTCCGGCGTGCCGGCCAAAAGGATGTTGGAAGGGCGTGCGACGCAGGTCCAGTGCAGCGCGTAGTTGGCGCGGCCGAGTTCCTTCTCATAGAGCAGCCAGGTCACCGTATCGAGGCCGGCCCCGCCGACATCGGCCGGCATATTGGCGGCATAAAGCCCGGCTTCGATCGCCTTGACCTTGATCTCCTCGATCAGCTCACGGCGCAGCACGCCGGTGCGCTCGACCTCGCGCTCATGCGGGTAAAGCTCATTCTCGACAAAAGCCCGCGTCGTCTCGACGATGAGCTTCTGTTCCTCCGACAGACCGAAATCCATGGGGTCAGCCCTTCTTCTTTTTCTTCGGCTTCTCGGCCTTCTTCACCGGCTTCAACGCCTTGGCCTTTTCGGCCGACTTGGACGCGGTCGGCTTCTTCGCCGCCAGCTTGGCCAGCTGCTTGGTATAGTCCTTGTGCAAGGCGCCGGCACCCCAGCCCTTGCCTTTGTTCTGCTTCGACAGCGCGTCCATGATGGCGACCAGATTGTCGTCGCGGATCTTTTCCAGCTCGCGGATCGACAGGCCGTGCGCCTGGTCATCCGACTGCATGGCGATCAGATCGACCAGCTCGTCGTTGAATTCCGGCACGTCCATCAGTTTGGTCCACGGCCATTTCAGGCACGGTC
Organism: Mesorhizobium sp. P2_H9; assembly: GCF_056403215.1. Taxonomy (NCBI): domain Bacteria; kingdom Pseudomonadati; phylum Pseudomonadota; class Alphaproteobacteria; order Hyphomicrobiales; family Phyllobacteriaceae; genus Mesorhizobium; species Mesorhizobium sp. P2_H9. Next base: position 305,794 of record NZ_JBFUFX010000007.1, read on the forward strand.
CGAACTGCGCCATGAAGTGGCGCATGCCGGCCTCGCCGCCGGCGACGCGATAGACCTGGAACATGCCCATCTGCGCCCAGCGCAGGCCGAAGCCATAGCGCATGATGTCGTCGAGTTCCTCGACCGTGCAGATGCCGTCCTTGATCAGCCACAGCGCCTCGCGCCATGCTGCTTCGAGCAGGCGGTCGCCGACGAAGGCTTCGATCTCCTTGCGGATCACCACCGGCTTCATGCCGATCGAGGCATACATCTCCTTGGCGACCTCGATCGCCTCGGGAAAGGTCTGCTCGCCGCCGACGATCTCGACCAGCGGCAGGAGATAGACCGGGTTGAAGGGATGGCCGACGACCAGCCGCTCCGGATGCTTCTTCATCGCCACCTGCATGTCGGTCGGCTTGATGCCGGAGGTCGACGAGCCGACGATGGCATTAGCCGGAGCGTGGCTGTCGATCTCGGCCAGCACGCGGTGCTTGAGGTCGAGTCTCTCAGGCACGCTTTCCTGGATGAAATCGGCATCGGCGACAGCTTCGGCAATCGTCTTGGCAAAGGTCAGCTTGCCCTCCTTGGGCAAGCCGCCGGGAACCATCTGCTTGTAGGCGCGTCGCGCTCCCTTCATCACTTCCGAGACCTTGCGCGAGGCCTCGGGATCTGGATCGAAGATCGACACGTCGATGCCGTTGAGCAGCAGCCGCGCCACCCAACCGGCGCCGATGACACCGCCGCCAATGGCGGCTGCCTTGTTGATGATGCTCATGCGGAAGCTCCGGTTCTTGTCTTGGCTGTTTGGGGATCGATGAGGGGCACGCGCTCGCCGGCGCGGATTACCGAGGCGTCGTAGGCCTTGCGGGCAAAGACTTCGAGCACGAAGGGCCGGAAGAAGTCGATCGGCAGCGTGTCGTAGTCGGGGTCGAAGCTCGACTGGTCCCAGCGTTCGCAGAACTGGTCGCAATCGTCGAAATAGACATGGCCGGCGAAGCGGTCGCGGGCATGGCGGTTGCCGCCGAGATGGTGGGCATAATAGAGGCGCTGGAAGTCGCCATGCTTTTCCACCACCCAGGTGCATTGCTCGCGCACGAAGGGTTTCAGGATCGAAGCGGCATATTCGTCGTGATTGTAGGGCGCGTAGATGTCGCCAATGTCGTGCAGCAGGGCGCAGGCGATCCAGTCGGTATCGGCGCCGTCTCGCCAGGCCCGCGTCGCCGCCTGCAGCGAATGACCGAGCCGGGTGATCTTGTAGCCGGACAGGCCCTCGTCGAGCTGCACCAGCGCATCGAGCAGCCGCTCGCCGATCCTGGCCGCATAGTCGATCTCATGCGCGGTCAGGAATTCGTAGTCGTCCCGGTCGCCATCCTTCATCGCGGTGAATTTGACGGTTGTCATCTCCGCACCCCTCAAATCACGCGGCGATGGGCGCCCGCTTGGTCAGGTTCAGCTTCTTGCGCACTTCCTCCGGCCCAAGAATCCTGGCGCCGAGATTGGTGACGATGCTGGCAGCACGCTCGACCAGCTGCGCATTGGTCGCCAGCACACCCTTGTCGAGCCAGAGATTGTCTTCAAGCCCGACGCGGACATTGCCGCCAGCGAGAACGGCAGCGGCGGCATAGGCCATCTGGTTGCGGCCGATGGCAAAGGCCGACCAGTTCCAGGTCGACGGCACATTGTTGACCATGGCCATGAAGGTGTTGAGGTCGTCCGGCGCGCCCCACGGCACGCCCATGCAAAGCTGCACCAATGCATCGGCGTTGAGCACCTTTTCCTCGACCAATTGCTTGGCGAACCACAGATGGCCAGTGTCGAAGGCTTCGATCTCCGGCTTGACGCCGAGCGCCGTCATCATGCCGCCCATGGCGCGCAGCATGCCGGGCGTGTTGGTCATGACATAGTCGGCTTCGGCGAAATTCATGGTGCCGCAATCCAGCGTGCAGATCTCCGGCAGGCACTGGCGCACATGTTCCATGCGGTTGGTGGCGCTGCCCATGTCGGTGCCTTTTTCATTGAGCGGCAATGGCGCTTCCGGCGAGCCGAACACCATATCGCCGCCCATCCCGGCGGTGAGGTTCAGGATCACGTCGACGTCTGCCGCGCGGATACGCTCGGTCACTTCGCGGTAGAGATGGACATCGCGCCTAGGCTTGCCGGTTTCGGGGTCGCGCACATGGCAGTGGACGATGGCCGCGCCGGCCTTGGCAGCATCGATCGCCGAATCTGCGATCTGCTTGGGCGAACGCGGCACATGCGGCGAGCGGTCCTGCGAGCCGCCGGACCCGGTCACGGCACAGGTAATGAAAACCTCACGGTTCATCGCGAGCGGCATGGAACTTCCTCCCAATCGAAACAGACCACAACATTGCGCTACTTGCAGGAAACTGTTTTGCGTTTTACGAAAGCCTCATGATCAAAAGCGAAAAACCAACGATCTTTCGCGCCGAGCGCTCGCCGCTCAAGGTGACGCTGCTGGTGTTTTCCGGCGCCTCGATCATGTGCGTGGCCTCCGCTGTCGATCCGCTGCGCGCCGCCAACCGCATCGCCGGCGAGACCTTGTTCGATTTCAAATTGGTCTCGGTCACCGGCGAGGCACCGGTCACCACATGCGGCCTGCCGGTGGCGGTCAGCGGCCGCTTCGATGCGGCGGAGCCGACCGATATGCTGGTCGTCGTCGCCGGCTTTGGCACCCAGAATTACACCACATCGGCCCTGCTTGCCGGCCTGCGCCGCGCGGCGCGGACGGCGCGCGCCTGCGGCGGCGTCGAGGCCGGCACTTGGCTGGTGGCCCGCGCCGGCCTGCTGGAAGGGCGTAGCGCCACCACCCATTGGGAGGATATGGAGGATTTTTCGTCGGCCTTTCCCGGTGTCGACGTGCGCCCCGATCGCTACGTCATCGACGGGCCGGTCTTCACTTCGGGCGGGGCGTCGCCGACCTTCGACCTGATGCTGCATCTGATTCGCACCCGGCTCGGCATGGCCGTGGCGCTCGATGTCGCCAGCGTCTTCATCTATGACCAGGCACGCGCCGCGACCGACGCGCAGCCGCTGGTCTCGCTCGGCCGGCTCGACGGCTACGACCCGCGGCTGGCGCAAGCGATCCGGCTGATGGAAGCCCATGTCGACCAGCCGCTGACCATCGCCGCGGTGGCCAAACGCGCCGGGGTGACGGCGCGAACACTGGAAAGCATCTTTCGCAAATCGATCGGCGAGACGCCGGGCGCCTATTATCTCAGGCTGCGGCTCGGAGCGGCGCGCCGGCTGGTGGTCGACACAAGGGTGGCCATGGCCGACATTGCCGGGCGGACCGGATTTTCGTCCGCCGCGGCGTTTTCCAGAGCGTTTTCAAGAGCTTTCGGCGAAGCCCCGGTCAGGTTGCGCCGGGGCTAGGTCAGTTCCGAGGAATCAAGCGGCGTTCTGTCGATCGCCGCCGGTGTCCATCTGCGAGCGCATCTGCCTCGCCAGCCGCACTTCGAACCGGCTGCTGACAGCGCGATCCCATTCGTTCTTCACATCGTCGGTCGGCCTCGGCAGCGCCATCAGCCGATCGATGATCGATCCGGCCTCGCCGGATGAGAGCAGGGCGTCGATCTCGCGTTCGTGCTGCATATCGGTTCGCCTCCTTCCTTTTCACCCGCCACAGAAGCCGTCTTATACGAGTTCCGTGACGGCTGTTTGAAGGCAAGAGCGAGGTGATTGAGGGGCAGCGCGAGGCAAAACCTTGTCGTCGGACAGGGTCTTGCGCAAACCAATTCCGGGGCGGCCGGGATGTTATCCCGTCGCCCTCAAGCAATACGAATCGGCTTTTCGCCCCAGACGTAGCGGTTGACGAGTTCTCCAGATATTCTTGGCGGCCGGACTTCGGCTGCCGGTCGTTTCGGATTCAGCCCTTGCGCTCCTGAAGGCTGTTGCCGCCGTCGACCACCAGCAGGGCGCCGTTGACGTAGCTCGCACCTTCCGATGCCAGGAACACCACCGCTGCGGCAACCTCGTCCGGTCGCCCAGCCCGCGCCGGTGGCGTGTGCAGGGCAGCTTGCCGCTCCATTGCGCTCGACGAGCCCGTTTCGATCCAGCCGGGGGCCACGGCATTGACTGTCACGCCACTCTTTGCCACTT